>CAVZOA010000053.1:0-29513 GCA_963776705.1 uncultured Alphaproteobacteria bacterium | reverse complement strand
GGCGAGTACTGAGTTGGAACATATCGTCGCGGCGTGCAGGCCGTCTTTCAGGACCCGTACAGTTCGCTAAACCCACGCCTGCGGGTGGGAGATACGATCGCCGAGCCACTGGTGGTGAATGAAGCCCTACTCCAAAGCCCAGGTCAAAGAACGGGTGCATGAGTTGCTCCATTTTGTAGGACTGAGCCCAAGGTCCATGGGGCTTTTCCCGCATGAATTTAGCGGGGGGCAACGGCAACGTATTGCCATTGCTCGCGCCCTGGCCTTACAGCCGCAGCTCATTATCCTCGATGAACCAGTCTCGGCGTTGGATGTCTCTATTCGGGCGCAAATTATGAATCTCCTCCGGTGCACAACAATTTGGCGTCAGTTATCTGTTAATTGCCCACGACCTCGCTGCCGTTTTACATCTGAGTACCATCATCATCGTGATGTATCTGGGCGAAGTCGTCGAACCCGCCTCGAGCGCCACCTTGCGCACCAAACCTCTCATCCGTCGCCCAGGCCCTCTTTTCCGCCGCCTTGCCGACGCATCCGGACGAGCAACGCGAGGAACTGATTCTGACTGGCGAAATTCCCAGCCCTCTGAACCCTCCCGCTGGCTGCCGCTTCCATCCCCGCTGTCCACTGGCAATGTCCGTGTGCTCGGAAGTTGAGCCGATGTTGCAGCTCCTGAACAACGAGCAACGGGTCGCCTGTCATCTGTATTCGGAGTGATAATAGATATTGACACCATGAGACCTTTATTTGATACTGCCGAGCGTCACAGGGCTTGTGGTGTAACATCCTTCACAGAACGTGTTAGAGAGAAGACACATGTATGGTAGAAGCTATGAGGAACCTGGGGCGCACGTGCCGACCACAATGACCGTGACCTCATCAGAAGAGATTCTAAGTGCCGCAGACGGCCTCTCCGAGCGTTCGCGTGATGAGGCGGAGACGCTATGCAAAAGTATATTATCCGACGCTTTGTCCCAATCGCTTGTGGCATTGCTGGTCCTCTCTCTACTCATTTTCCTCATGAGCCGTTTGACCGGGGACCCAACCCCACTCATGCTGCCAGATGACGCCACCTACGAGGATATCGAGCGGCTGCGGGCTGCTCTGGGACTCGATCGGCCCCTCCCCGTGCAATACTGGGTGTTTCTGCGCAATGCGGTGCAAGGGGATTTCGGCCGCTCCATCAGGGCCCGGATGCCGGTCATTGATATGATCAAAGAGCGGTTACTCAACTCGATCAAGCTGGCGGTAGTGGCGTTTTCTACGGCGATACTCCTGGCCTTTCCTCTGGGTGTGATCGCTGCAGTCAACAAGGGTAGCGCACTCGATACCATGGCCAATATGGTGGCGGTGTTAGGTCAGTCGTTGCCGCAGTTCTGGGTGGGGATCGTATTGATTCAGATCTTTGCGGTGCGACTGCACTGGCTCCCCGTTGCCGGGTCAGTTCGCCCATTACATCATGCCCGCTTTTACCCTGGGCTGGTTCGTTGTCGCGGGTCTGATGCGGCTGTTGCGCTCAAGCATGCTCGATATCATGGGAAGCGAGTTCGTCAAGTTGGCTCGCATCAAAGGCATGCCATCACGGACGGTGATCTGGAAGCATGCCTTGCGCAATGCGCTTATTCCCGTCCTGACGTTTGGCGCCATCTATCTGGCGGGTTTAATTACTGGCGCCATTTTGGTGGAAACGGTCTTTGCCTGGCCAGGCGTTGGCCAGCTCATCTATCAGGGTATCGTGTTTCGTGATTTTCCCCGTCATCCAAGCCGTGGTGTTGCTCACCGCTGGCATTGTCATCGCGGTGAACCTGTTCGTGGACATCGCATACGCGTATATCGATCCCCGTATTCGCGTTGAGGACAACCCATGGCTGTGGAGAAAATAGAACAGGCCGAGTCCGTCGTACAACCAGCGCGGCGGTGTCGTTGGGCAGCATTCAGACGGGCGCCGATTATTCCTCTGGCAATCATCACCTGTATTGTGTTGACAGCGATTTTTGCCAACGTGTTAACGCCTTACTCAGCCACTGATATTTCGCTTTCTGAACGTCTCCGGCCGCCTTTCGGGAGAAGGGCGGTAGCCTGGCCCACCCGCTTGGCACCGATCCGATGGGGCGCGACTTGCTCACCCGGATGATCTATGGGGCGCGGGTGTCGCTGATCGTGGGGTGTCTGGGCTTGCTCGTTGGCGGTGGTGTTGGCGCTGCCCTCGGCATGATCGCCGGCTACGCGGGAGGGCGTGTGGATGCCTTCCTGATGCGCGTTGTGGATACCACGCTAGCCTTTCCCCATTATCCTCTTTGCCATCCTTCTTGTGGTCATCATCGGAGCCAGCTTGTTCACCGTGGTGCTAGCCATTGCCCTGGTGCTGTGGGCCCGTTATGCACGGGTCATTCGCGGCGAGGTGCTCAGTCTTCGAGAGCGTCATTTTGTCGCTCGGCGCGCATCGCCGGGTGCCCGTCGAGACGTATTATAATGGTGCATATCTTTCCAATATATTGAATACGCTGGTCGTATTGCTCTCTGCAAGTCGGCTGGGTGATCATTGTCGAGGCGTCTCTGAGCTTTCTGGGGCCGGGGTGCCGCCGACTCCGACATGGGGCTCGATGATCGCCGAGGGTAGGGATTACATTGCTAGCGCCTGGTGGATACTGTTCCAGGTCTGGCCATTCTGGTCACGGTACTCGCGTTTAATTTCTTTGGCGACTGGTTGCGGGACGCGCTTGACCCAACCATGCGGCAACTCTAAGAACTTCGAGGAAGGCATCATGCGAGGACAATATGGCTTTCATCGCACCCGGCGACAGGGTCTGGTCTACGGGTTGGCGACGTTCCTGATCTTGATGAGCATACCCGCATCGATCAGGACAACCGGGTGGGGATATTCGACGGATTGCTGGTTAAGGATATCTTCGCGAACCTGTTTGCCGGATGGGTGAGTCGGAACCATCCGCGGGTCAAGGTGGTCCTCCTCGTCAGGAATCCCTTTTCGGTGGCTCTGTCGAAGCTGAAGAAGAGCGAGTGGATCTGGGTGACGGATCCGATGAGCCTGTGGAACCAGGCGCCGTTGCGGGAGGACTATCTCGGCGAGTTCGAAGAGCTCATCGCGAAGACCAGCGCGGAGAACGACTTCATCCTGAACCAGGTGCTGATCTGGTCCATCATCCACCACGTCCCCTTCAAGCAATTCGGGTCGGACCGGATGCGGGTCGTCTTCTACGAGGACACCGTCAGACATCCCCGGGAGGAGATTGCCGGATTGTCTTCCTTCATCGGCAAGGACCTCGGTCCGCTGCCCGGAGAGATCATCTCGAAACCCAGTCGCGTGGCGAACGGCAATGTCTCCCGGCAGGAATCCCGGATCAATTCCTGGAAGGACCAGCTCCCTGCCGGGACGATCGACAAGGGCCTGCTCATCCTGGAGAAATTCGGGCTCGGCGATCTTTACGACGACGAGGGTCTGCCGAAGGGAATCGATCTCGACCGGTTCTGACCCGTCGCGACGGGCAGACGTGACCGGGCGGCCAGAGGTCCCCGGTGCCGCGCCACCGCGGGTTGGACTACGTGGCTCGCGCCGGCTCTCGGGTCAGGACCCGGCAGGCGGCGGGCCGAGGGAGTCGCGCAGGCGGAGCGTCGTCTCCAGCTCGACGCTCACCGGCGGCGCGTCCCGGCGCATCGCGGCGATGAGGAGCGCGGCGGCGCGCCGGCCCATCTCGCGATGGGGGACGTGGACGGTGGTGAGCGGCGGCACGGCGACCTCGGCGAGCTCGATATCGTCGAAACCGGTGACGGAGAGGTCTTCGGGGACGCGGAGGCCGCGGGCGCGCGCCTCCAGGGTGACGCCCGTGGCGAGCACGTCGTTGCCGCAGCAGATCGCCGTCGGACGGTCCGGACCCGCGAGAAGGGCGGCGGCGGCGGCGCGGCCGCTGGCGATGGAATAGTTCGTCTCCAGCACCGGCATCGCGGCCGCGTCGAGGCCGGCGCCGGCGAGGGCCTCGCGGAACCCCGCCACCCGGTCGGCGGCGCGGTCGTTGCGGGCGGTCTCGGCGGAGATCATCGCCAGCCGCCTGTGGCCAGCCGCGAGCACGGTCTCGACCAGGCCGCGCATGGCGCGCCGGTTGTCGAAGCCGACGCAGGGCAGCGCCGGATCCGGCTGCCACGCCCAGGCGACGACGATCGGCACGCCGCGGCGGCGCAGGAACTCGTAGAGCCGGGTGTCGCGCTCGAAGCCGATCAGCATGAGCGCGTCCGCCCCGCGCGCGACGAGGGTGCGGATCTGGTCGGCCTCGAGGTCGGGCGAATAGGCGGAACTGGCGACTAGGAGAGTGATCCCGGCGGCGCCGAGCTCCTCCTGGAAGGCCTGCACGCCGCGGGCGAAGACGGCGTTCTCCATCGTCGGGATGACGACGCCGACGGTGTAGGAGCGGTTCGCGGCCAGGGCCTGGGCGGCGTAGTTCGGCGCGTAGCCGAGCTCGGCCACCGCCGCCATCACCGCCTCGCGGGTGGCGGGCGAGACCCGGCCCGGCGCGTTCAGGCAGCGCGAGACGGTCGCCGTGGAGACCCCGGCCCGATCGGCCACGTCGGCGAGGGTCGGCAGGCGGTCTGGCGTGTCCGGCACCGGCATTTCCCTTTCTGTTCCGCGGCGGGCCCGGCAGGGTTTCGCCGCCCGCGGGATCACTTAGCACGAACATGCGTGCAAGCGCTTGCATCACGTCATGTAAGCGCTTACAAGAGGGCGTGACCGCATCGTGAGGGAGGAAGCACGATGGCGCTGCTCGTTTCCGCGATCCTGTTCGCGATCTTCGCCACATCCGTCGTCATGGGGGCCTGGGGCGCGGGCGCGTTTCTCAGCGACATCTGGCAGATGCTGACGCTGTTCGCCGCCTCGGCGGCCTTCGTCGTCGCCGTTCTGCGGCGCGAGGCGCGGGAGAAGGAGCGGACGAGAAATACCGACTGAACTCTGGGAGGAGAGACATGGACAAGGCGGAGGAGACGCTCGAGTTGCTCGAGCGGCGGAACTTCCTGAAACTGACGGGCATGGGCGCGTTCACGGCGGCGATGGTCGCCGGCGCGGCGGGGACGCTGTGGTCGGCCGAGGCGGCGGCGCAGACCGCCGCCGAGGAGCGCAAGCGCGAGGACGAGGCCGAGTACACGATGACGATCGCGACCGCCTACGTGCTCGGCGCCTCGCGCAGCTATCCGATCATGCAGCTCGACCTGAAGGAGAACATCCAGAACGCGACCGGGCGGCAAGATCTACGTCAAGCTCGCGCCGGCCGGCCAGCTCGGCGCGGGCGGCGCGCTGGTGCAGAAGGTGCAGGACGGCACCATCCAGGCGGCCCAGCACTCGCTGTCGAACTTCGCGCCGTTCGCGCCGCGTGGTCGACCTGATCAACCTGCCCTACTTCTGCGGCGCGAACCAGCGCTTCGTCAACCTCGTGACCTCGGACGCCTGGAAGACCGAAGTCAATCCGAAGGTCGAGGAGAGCGGATTCAAGGCGCTCTTCTACGTCGTGATCGACCCGCGCGTCGTCGCCATCCGCAAGGGCGGGCACGGGGCCGGTGCTGATGCCCGACGGACCTCAAGGGCGTGAAATTCCGCGTTCCGGGCTCGAAGATGCTGCAGCAGTACTACCGGATGGTCGGCGCCAATCCGACGCCGGTGGCCTGGGGCGAGACGCCGTCGGCGATCAAGCAGGGCGTGGCCGACGCGCTCGACCCGTCGGTCGGCGCGCTCTACGTCTTCGGCTTCAAGGACATCCTGAGCCACGTCACCTTCACCCAGGCCGTGCCGGACAGCCAAGTCTACTCGTGCAACCTGGAGTGGTTCAAGTCGCTGCCGACGGACGTCCAGGACGGCGTCGCCTGGGCCTCGGAGATGACCTTCCACCAGAACCTCGCCAAGGTGCCCTCGGCGCGCGCCTACGCGATGGCCGAGCTGAGGCGGCGGGGGTCGAGTTCCACATGCTGACCGATGACCAGCTCGCCGTGTGGAAGGAGGCCGGCGGCTACCAGCGCCCGGAATGGGACGACTTCAAGACCGAGCTGGCGGGCTCGATGGAGATGTTCGACAAGCTCGAGGAGGCCGCCGGCACGCAAGGGCGATGGTACGTCCACGACGCCTGACGGGCCCGGCCCGGCCCGCGATGTGAGGCCGACGCGACCCATGCGGGGCGCGCGGCGGGGGAGGGGACTTCAGGACCGCCGTGACGCCCGGCCGGCGCATGGCGGGGGAGAAACAGCATGCGCCATGTCCTACTGTCGACGCCAACCTGGAGCGCTGGGCGCTGCTGGTGTTCTACGTCATGCTCGTGGTGACCATGGCGGTCGAGGTGCTGCGGCGGGAGGTCTTCTCCTACTCCTCGATCTGGGGCGAGGAGATCGTGCGCTACTCCTTCATCTACCTCGCCTGGATCGGGGCCGCCGCGGCGGTGCGCGAGCGCGGCGCACATCCGCATCGACGTGATCTTGGAATACCTCGGCGATCGCGGGTCAAGGCGCTGCTCTACATCTTCGGCGACCTGGTGATGGCCGCCGTCGCCATCTTCGCGCTTCTACTGGTCTTCGAGACGCTGCTGATCGGCCGAAGTTCGGCTCCGTCAGCCACGGGCTGCGGGTGTCGATGGTGTGGTTCCTGGCCGCCGTGCCGATCGGCTTCGGGCTGATGCTCTTCCGCCTGATGCCAGTCGCTGCTGCGCGACATCCGCGACCTTCGGGACGGCACGCCCGTCTACGAAGGCGACCGTCTCTTCGACTGAGGGGGAGCCGGCCATGATGTGGCAACAGATGAACGACCAGTCCGTCATTCTCGGCGCGGACTTCTACGGTCCCCTCATCCTCTTCGTCGTGCTCTGCGCGCTCGCCGTGCCGGTCTGGGCGGTGATCGGCGTCTCGGCGATCACCATGCTGGTGATGTCCGGCGCGCTGCCGCTGGCGCTCGTCGGCGAGAGCCTGTTCGACGGCATCGACGCCTTCGCGCTGACCGCGGTGCCGCTCTTCATCCTGACCGGCGACGTGCTGGTGAGGACCGGGCTCAGCCGCAAGTTCCTCGACGTGGCCGAAGCGCTGACCTGCTTCGCCAAGGGCGGCTTCGGCTCGGCGACGGTGCTGGTCTGCGGCATGTTCTCGGCGATCTCCGGCTCCGACGCGGCCGGCGCGGCGGCGGTCGGGCGCATGACCATCGACCGGCTGGTCGAATCGGGCTATCCGCGGCCCTATGCCTGCGCGCTCGTCGCCGCGGGCGCCTGCACCGGCATCCTGATCCCGCCCTCGATCGCCTACATCATCATCGGCCTGGTGCTCGGCATCTCCGCCTCGACGCTGTTCCTGGCGGCGCTGATCCCCGGCCTCGCGATCCTCGTCTCGATCCTGACGACGAACGTCGTGATGAACGTGCTCTACCGCTGGGAGGGCGGCGGCGGCATCTCCTTCGGCGAATGGGCGGCCAATCTCGGCGGCGCGCTGAAGCGGGGCTGGTACGCCTTCATCGTGCCGGCGATCATCTTCTGGGGCATCTTCTCCGGGCGGCTGACGCCCACCGAGGCCGGCGCCACGGCGGTGGTGGTGACGATCATCCTGGGCTTCATTCTCGGCACGCTCAGGCTGTCGGACTTCCCCGCCATGCTCGTCAGCTCGGCCAAGGTGAACGGCGTGATCCTGCCGATCATCGCCTTCTCGCTGCCCCTCGCCCAGGCGCTGGCGATCCTCGGCGTGCCGCAGGGCTTCGTCGGCGCGGTGACCTCGCTGACGACCGAGCCGGCGCTGCTGATCCTGATGATGATCGGCATCCTCATCGCCGCCGGCTGCGTCATGGAGACGACGCCCAACATCGTCATCCTGGCGCCGATCCTGAAGCCGCTCGCGGACAATATCGGCATGAACGAGATCCAGTTCTGCGTGATGATGATCACCTCGCTGGGGGTCGGCTTCATCACCCCGCCGCTCGGCCTCAACCTGTTCGTCGTCTCCGGCCTGACCGGCGAGTCGATCCTGAGGATCGCCTGGCGGGCCGTGCCCTTCGTCTTCTTCATGCTGATCGTCACGCTCGGCATCGGATACTGGCCGCCGCTCTCGACGAGCCTGCTTCCCTGACACGCAAGACCCGGAGGAGACCATGTCCAGAGACTATCTGAAGAAGGCCGGCCGCACCTCGACGAGCGACAGCGGCGAGGTGAGCCAGATCGTGCAGGGCATCCTCGACGACATCGAGGCGCGCGGCGAGGAGGCGGCGATGGAATACGCCGCCAAGTTCGACAGGTACGAGGGCAACGTGGTGATGACCGAGGACGAGATCGCCGCCGCGGCCGACAGGGTGCCCGAGCAGGTGAAGCGCGACATCGCCTTCGCCCACGACAACGTGCGCCGCTTCGCCGAGGCGCAGAAGGGCACGGCGACGGATGTGGAGATGGAGATCCTTCCGGGCCTCGTCGCCGGGCAGAAGGCGATCCCGTGCCAGGCCGCGGGCTGCTACGTGCCCGGCGGGCGCTACAGCCACATCGCCAGCGCGATCATGACCGTGACCACGGCGAAGGTCGCGGGCTGCCGGCAGATCGTCGCCTGCTCGCCGCCGAAGCCGGGCGAGGGCGTCGCGCCGGCGATCGTCTATGCCGCGAACCTGTGCGGCGCCGACAGGATCCTCGCCCTCGGCGGCGTGCAGGGAGTCGCGGCGATGACCTTCGGCCTGTTCGGGCTGGAGCCGGCGAACATCCTCGTCGGGCCCGGCAACCAGTTCGTGGCCGAGGCGAAGCGCATCCTCTTCGGGCGGGTGGGCATCGACATGGTGGCGGGGCCAACGGACAGCCTGATCCTCGGCGACGCGAGCGCGGACGCGGAGATCGTCGCCGCCGACCTCGTGGGCCAGGCCGAGCACGGCTACAACTCGCCGGTCTGGCTGGTGACCGATCACCGGCCGCTGGCGGAGACGGTTCTGGCGCGCGTGCCGGAACTGATCGCGGACCTGCCCGAGCCCAATCGCGGCAATGCCGAGAAGGCCTGGGCGGATTACGCCGAGGTGATCCTCTGCGGCGACCGGGAGGAGATGGCGGACTGTTCGGACGCCTACGCGCCCGAGCACCTGACGGTGCAGGCGGGCGATCTCGACTGGTGGAAGGAGCGGCTGACCTGCTACGGCTCGCTGTTCCTCGGCGAGGAGACGACGGTGGCCTTCGGCGACAAGGCGGCGGGCCCCAACCACGTGCTGCCGACGAGCGGAGCGGCGCGCTACACCGGCGGGCTGTCGGTGCACAAATACATGAAGGTGGTGACCTGGCAGCGGGCGACGCGCGAGGGCGCGCGGCCGGTGGCGGAGGCGACGGCGCGGCTCTCCCGCGCGGAGGGCATGGAGGGCCATGCTCGCACCGCCGACATCCGGCTGAGGAAGTACTTCCCCGATTCCGAGTTCGAGCTCTCCGCGGATGCCGTCTGAGGGGCTCTTCGACGTCTCGGACCGGGTCGCCTGCGTGACCGGCGCGAGTTCGGGTCTCGGCCGGCGCGCGGCGCTGGCGCTCGCGCGGGCCGGCGCGCGCGTGGTGGGCGTGGCGCGGCGCGGCGGAGCGCTCGAGGAATGGCGGGAGGAGGCCGGGGGCGAGACGGCGGCGGTCGTGCACGACATGGGCGACCGCGACGGGCTGGCGGCGCTGGCGGAGAAGGTGTCCGGGCCATTCGGCGCTCCGGAGATCGTGGTCCACGCCGCCGGGGTGAACACTCGGGAGGTGGCGGACGGGGTGACCGCGGAGGGCTGGGACCGGACGCTGGACCTGAACCTGCGCGCGCCGTTCTTCCTGAGCCGGGCTCTCGTGCCCGGGATGCGGCGGAAGGGGCGGGGACGGATCGTCGCCTTCGCCTCGCTGCAGAGCTTCCGCGCCTTTCCGGGCGGGCTGGCCTACGGCGCCTCGAAGGGCGGCGTGGCGCAGCTCACGCGGGCGATGGCGCAGGCATGGTCGGCCGACGGCATCACGGCGAACGCGCTCGGACCCGGTTTCTTCCCGACCGAGCTGACGGCGGCGGTCTTCGGCGACGAGGATCTGGCGGCGCGCAACGCCGCCGCCACCTGCATCGGACGGAACGGCGCGCCGGAGGATCTCGACGGGCCGCTCCTGTTCCTGTGCTCGGACGCCTCGGCCTACGTCACCGGGCAAGTCCTGATGGTGGACGGGGGATTCACGGCGACATGAGGGCGCTGGTCTATACCGATCCCGAGCGCATGGAACTGCGCGAGGTGCCCGATCCGGCGCCGCGGGAGGGCGAGGTTCTGGTGCGGATCGCCGCGTCGGGCATCTGCGGCTCCGACATGCACGCCTATCTCGGCCATGACGAGCGGCGGCCCGCCCCCCTGATCCTCGGCCACGAGGCGGCGGGGCGCGTGATGGGCGGGAAGCGGGACGGGGAGCGGGTGACGATCAACCCGCTCGTCACCTGCGGGACCTGCCCGGCCTGCCTTGCGGGGCGGGACAATCTCTGCCCCGACCGGCAAATCATCTCCATGCCGCCCCGGGACGGGGCCTTCGCCGAGGCGGTGGCGATCCCGGAGGAGAACCTCGTCGCGCTTCCCGAGGGCCTGCCCTTCGAGCGGGCGGCGCTCGCCGAGCCCGTCGCCTGCGGCTGGCACGCGGTGCGGCTGGCCTTCGCGGCCGCCGGAGCGACGGTCCCGGTGCTGGTCATCGGCGGCGGCGCGATCGGTGTCGGCGCGGCGCTGTCGGCCTGGGCGCAGGGGGCCGAGCAGGTCGCGCTCGTGGAGCCCCATGGCGATCGCCGGCGCTATGTCCGCCACGCGATCGGGCTCGATGCGATGGAGGAGAGCGAGCTGCCGGACCACGCGTTCCCGGTCGTCATCGACGGGGTGGGGGTCGGGGCGACGCGCAGGCTCGCCTCGACTCGCGCGATGCCGGGCGGGGTGATCGCGCATATCGGCCTCGGCGACGGCGGCGCGGGACTCGACGTGCGCCGGCTGACGCTGCAGGAACTCACGCTGCTCGGCAGCTATACCTACACCAAGGCCGATTTCCGCGCCACGGTGGCGGCGATGGTGGAGGGCCGGCTCGGCGGGCTCGACTGGATCGAGTGGCGGCCGCTCTCCGAGGGCGCGGCGGCCTTCGCCGACATCCGGGCGGGCCGGGTGGTGCCGCCGAAGGTGATGCTCGACCCGGCGGGGTGAGGGCGGGCCTCACTGGAGGGCGATCTGGTAGGTCATCTCGGAGGTCAGGCAGAGCGAGCGGCGCCATTCCACCATGCGGTTGCGGACGTCGATCGCGTGCCGGTCCACGGCGAGAAGCGGCGTGCCCGGCGCGACGCCCAGCGCCTCGGCCGCCGCGGCGTCGGCGGCGGTGGCCCGGAGCGATTCGTCGGCGCGGACGATTATGATGCGGTAGGATTGCTGGTAATGGACGTAGAGCGGGTTCGGCAGCGGCGCGTGGCTGTCGAGACCCGGAAAGAGATCGGCCGGGACGACCGAGCTTTCCACGAGGCTCGGCCGGCCGTCGAGGGCGCGCACGCGCTCGACCTCGAAGACCGCGGCGGGGGCGCCGTGGAGCCGGTCGCGCTCCTCCCGCCGGGCGCGTCGCCGGCGGACCTCTTCGCGCACGAGTTCGGGGCGGGCCTGGCTTCCGTCGGGGCGGCGCAGGCGGAAGAACTGGAACAGCGCGCTTTCCGGCGTGCGGACGGTGACGATGGTGCCGCGCCCCTGCGCGCGCTGCACGAGCCCCCGCGCCTCGAGCGCCATCAGTGCCTTGCGCGCGGTGCCCTGGCTGACGCCGAGCTCGGCGCCGAGCTGCGCCTCGGAGGGCAGCATGGCCCCCGGAGGCCAGGCGCCGGTGGCGATGCGGTCGACCACGGTATCGATGACGACCTGGTAGAGCGGCGCGGGCATGGCGGGACCTCTGGCAATTCCCGAGAGTGTAGGCCGGACCCCGCTTTCCGGACAAGTCTTATACATCAATACTTGTATAATTTTCGGCGTGCCGTTACCCTGCGACTCGAATGGACGGAGTGAGCGAAGCGAAAAGGAGGATGCCCGTGGGCAAGCCACAGCTTTTGGTCCACGACCCCGAGGACAATGTCGGCGTCGTCGTGGTCGAGGATCTCACGGCGGGGACGGAGATGCTCTGCGTCGTCACCGCCGACAATTCGGATTTCAAGCTGACCGCCAAGGCGGACATCCCGATCGGCCACAAGGTGGCGCTGACCGACCTCGCCGAGGGCGACACGGTGATGAAGTACGGCGAGGATATCGGCAAGATGGTCGGTCCCGCCGAGAAGGGCGGACACGTCCATACCCACAATTGCAAAACCAAGCGGTGGTAACGACATGGCCCTAGATTTCAGCACCGAGACCGTGCAGGCGTGGCGCCGCGAGAACGGCCGCGTCGGCGTCCGCAACCACGTCGTCATCCTGCCCGTGGACGACATCTCCAACGCCGCCTGCGAGGCGGTGGCCAACAACGTCAAGGGCACGATGGCGATACCGCATGCCTACGGGCGGCTGCAGTTCGGCGAGGATCTGGACCTGCATTTCCGCACCATGATCGGCACCGGCGCGAATCCCAACGTCGCCGCCTGCGTGGTGATCGGCATCGAGCCGCAATGGACCCAGCAGATCGTCGACGGCATCGCGGAGACCGGCAAGCCCGTCTACGGCATCTCGATCGAGCAGAAGGGCGATTTCGAGACCATCCGGCAGGCGAGCTGGAAGGCGAAGGAATACGTCCAGCGGGCGAGCGAGCTGCGGAAGGTGGAGTGCCCGATCACCGATCTGTGGATCTCGACGAAATGCGGCGAGAGCGACACGACGACCGGTCTGGCGAGCTGCCCGACGGTGGGCAACATGTACGACAAGCTCCTGCCGCACGGCATCTACGGCTGCTTCGGCGAGACCTCCGAGATCACCGGGGCGGAGCATCTGTGCCGCGAGCGGGCTGCGACGCCCGAGGCGGCGGAGGCGTTCATGTCGATCTTCCAGGCTTACCAGGACGATGTGATCGAGGCGCACAAGACGTCGGATCTCTCGGACAGTCAGCCGACGAAGGGCAATATCGAGGGCGGCCTGACGACGATCGAGGAGAAGGCGCTCGGCAACCTGGAGAAGATCGGCAAGAGCTCGTCCTACATCGACGCGATGGGGCCGGCGGTGGCGCCGACGAAGGGGCCGGGGCTCTACTTCATGGACACCTCCTCGGCGGCGGCGGAATGCGTGACCCTGATGGCCGCGGCGGGATACGTCATCCACACCTTCCCGACCGGGCAGGGCAACGTCGTCGGCAACCCGATCGTGCCGGTGATCAAGATCACCGGCAATCCGCGCACCATGCGCACCATGTCGGAGCATATCGACGTGGACGTGACCGGCATCCTCACCCGCGAGCAGACAATCGAGGATGCGGGCGAGGCGCTCATCAAGAGCATCACGCGGACCGCCAACGGCCGCTACACCGCGGCGGAAGCGCTTGGGCACCGCGAGTTCACGCTGACGAAGCTCTACCGCTCGGCCTGATGCGGGTCGTGGTCACGGAGTTCATGGACGAAGCCGCCCTCGGCGGCTTCGCTTCCGACTGGGAGGTGGTCTACGAGCCGGGTCTGGTGGAGGATCGCGACCGGCTCGCGGAGGCCGTCGCGGCGGCGGACGCGGTGATCGTGCGCAACCGCACGCAGGTGGATTCGGCGCTCCTCGAGGCGGCGCCGCGGCTGCGCGCGGTCGGACGGCTGGGCGTCGGGCTCGACAATATCGACATGGCGGCCTGCGAGGCGCGCGGCGTGGCGGTCTTGCCGGCGACCGGGGCGAACGCACTGTCTGTGGCGGAGTACGTGATCGCGACGACGCTGGTGCTCCTGCGCGGCGCCTATCTGGCGACCGCCTCCGTCCGGGAGGGAGACTGGCCGCGGAACGCGCTGATCGGCGGCGAGGCGGCGGGACGGACGCTGGGGCTTCTGGGCTTCGGCGGGATCGCGCGGATGGTCGCCGGCAAGGCGCGGGCGCTCGGCATTGCGGTCGCCGCCCATGATCCGCGTCCCGACGCCGACGATCCGGCCTGGAAGGGGGTGCGGCGCTGCGCGACGGCAGAGGAGCTCTTCGGCCTCTCCGACGTGCTGTCGCTGCACGTGCCGCTGACGGAGGAGACCCGGAACCTCGTGGACGCGGCGGCGATCGAGCGGCTGCCGAAGGGCGCGGTGGTGATCAACACCTCACGCGGCGGGATCGTCGACGAGCGGGCGCTCGGGCAGGCGCTGCGGGCGGGCCGGCTCGGCGGCGCGGCGCTCGACGTCTTCGCGACCGAGCCGCTCGATGCGGAGGGGGGGCGGGTCTTCGAGGGGGTCGGGAACCTGATCCTGACCCCCCACGTCGCGGGCGTGACCCGGGAGGGCAACGTGCGCGTGTCGGAGGTGACGGTCGCCAACGTGCGCCGGGCATTGGAGGAGAGCGATGGCTGAGCCGGTGCGGATGCAGATCGATGCGCTCACGGATCTCGTGACAAGCGCCTTCGAGGCGAGTGGCGTCGCGCGGGGCAACGCCGAGAGCGTGGCCCGCGCGCTGCTGGCCGCCGAGATCGACGGGCAGGCGGGCCACGGGCTCTCCCGCGTCGCCTCCTATGCGGGCCAGGCGCGGACCGGCAAGGTCGCGGGCGACGCGGTGCCTGAGGTGACGCGCGCGGCGCCGGGCTGGCTGGCCGTCGATGCCGGGCACGGCTTCGCCTATCCCGCGCTCGGGGTGGCGCGGGAAGCGCTGGTGCCGGTGGTGCGGGAGCAGGGCCTGGCGGGCGCGGCGATCCGGCGCTCGCATCATTGCGGCCAGCTCGGCGCGCAGGTCGAGGCGCTCGCGGAGGCGGGACTGGTGGCGCTGATGGTCGCCAACACACCGAAGGCGATGGCGGCCTGGGGAGGACGCGCGGCGCTCTTCGGCACCAATCCCATCGCCTTCGCCGCGCCGAGGGAAGGGAAGGCGCCGCTGGTCATCGACCTGTCGCTGTCGAAGGTGGCCCGCGGCAAGGTCATGGCCGCGAAGAAGGCGAACGCACCGATCCCGGAGGGGATCGCGCTCGACGCGGAGGGCCAGCCCACCACGGATCCCGACGCGGCGCTCGCCGGCACGATGGTGCCCGCGGGGGAGGCCAAGGGCGCGGCCCTGGCGCTGATTGTCGAGGTACTGGCTGCGACGCTGACCGGCGCCACGCCCTCGCGCGAGGCCAGCTCCTTCTTCGAGGCGGAGGGGAGGCCCCCCGGGGTCGGCCAGCTCCTCCTCGCCTTCGACCCCGGCCGCACGCCGGCGCCGGGCTTCGGGGCCGGGATCGAGGCGCTGGTGACGGCGATGGAGGCCGATCCGGGCGTGCGCCTGCCGGGCAGCCGCCGCCGCGCCGCGCGGGAGCGGGCGGCGACGGAAGGACTTGCAGTGCCGGCCCATATCCACGACGAAATCAGGACGCTGGCCGACGCCGGCTGAGGAAGGGGGCGCCCGGTCCGGGCCAGGGCGACCCCGGGACGCGGAACGGCCCGGAAGACCAGTCTGGGAGGACACCCATGTTCAGACGCACGCTCGCCGCGATCGCCTTCGGCCTCGCGGCGCTTCCCGCCGCCGCGCAGGAGTTTCCGTCGCAATCGGTCAACTACATCATCCCGTTCGGTCCGGGCGGGGAATCGGACATCACCGCGCGGTTCCAGCAGCCCTATTTCCAGGAGCTCTTCGGCGAGGACCTGGTGATCACCTACAAGCCCGGCGGCGGCGGCGCCGTGGGCTGGTCGCAGCTCAACTCCATGCCGGCCGACGGCTCGACGATCATGGGGATCAACCTCCCCCACATCATCGTCAAGCCGAAGCAGGGCAATGTGGGCTTCCAGACCGAGGATATCGTGCCGGTGCACATGTTCCACTACACGCCCGACGCCATCGTGGTGCGCGCCGACAGCGAGTACGAGTTCCTCGACGACCTGATCGCGGCGGCCAAGGAGAACCCGCGGCAGGTGACCTTCTCGGGATCCGGCAAGGGCACGGCGAACCACCTCGCCCAGGTCCGCTTCGACGAGATGGCCGGGATCGACACGACCTATGTCGCCTTCGACGGCACCGGCTCCTCCACCACCGCCAATCTCGGCGGGCAGGTCGCGGCGCAATGGGGCTACACCACGGTGGGCGCCACCCAGGGCGACGAGGTCAGGATGCTCGCGGTGGCGATGGACGAGCGCCATCCGCTCTTCCCCGACGTGCCGACCTTCAAGGAGCTCGGCTACGACCTGGTCTCCGGCGCCTATCGCGGCGTGGCGGTGCCGAAGGACGCCTCCGAGGAGCTGCGCCAGCAGGTCTCCGACGCGATCCAGGAGATCAACGACCAGGAGGGCTTCCGCCAGAAGATGCTCGATAACGGCTTCGCGCTCGTCGATATCGGCTACGGCGAGGAGATGGACAGCTTCATGCAGGAGCAGGCCGACACCTATCTCGAGGCGGCCCGGACGGGCGGCGTGATCGAGTAGGTCCGCGGACCCTCCGGCCGGCGCGCCCGCGCCGGCCGTCTTCCCGTTCCGTGGAGTAGCCGCCGATGTTCGAGTATCTCGCGCTCGCCTTCAGCCCGCTCAACATCCTCTTCGCGCTCGGCGGCGTCGCGGCCGGCACGATCATCGGCTCGATCCCCGGCCTGACGGCGACCATGGCGGTGGCGGTGCTGGTGCCGATCACCTTCTCAATGGACCCGGCGAGCGCGCTGATCCTGCTCGGCGCGATCTACACGGGCGCGATCTATGGCGGCGCGTACGCGGCGATCCTGCTCAACACGCCCGGCACGCCCTCGGCCATCGCGACGACCTTCGACGGCTACCCGATGGCCAAGCGCGGCGACGGCGACCTCGCGGTCTCCATCGCCTGCCTCTCCTCGCTGATCGGCGGGCTTGTCGGCGCCGCGGCGCTCCTGCTGCTGGCGCCGCCGCTCGCCCGCGCGGCGCTCGCCTTCGGGCCGGTGGAGTATTTCTGGCTGGCGATCTTCGGGCTGTCGCTGATCTCGGCGCTGTCCACGGGCAACGTGGTCAAGGGGCTCGTCGGCGCCTGCTTCGGGCTCCTGCTCGCCTGCATCGGCATCTCGGAGACCAGCGCCGAGGTGCGCTTCACCTTCGGCTCCTCCACGCTGCTCGGCGGCATCGAGATCGTCTCCGCGCTGATCGGGCTCTACTGCGTGCCGGTGCTCATGGACCTCGTCGCCACCTCCGACCGCCATCTGGACCCGCCGGAGGAGACCCGCGGCATCCGCTTCGCCGAGGCCATCGCCGCGCTGATGCGCAACAAGGTGAACATCATCCGCTCCTCGATCATCGGCACCCTCGTCGGCGCGCTACCGGGGGCGGGCGGCTCGATCTCGGGGCTCGTCGCCTATTCCGAGGCGCGGCGCGCGGGAAAGGGGGCGGAGAAATACGGCGAGGGCAATCCGGGCGGCGTGATCGCCACCGAATCGGCGAACAACGCCACCGTCGGCGGCGGATTCATCCCGACGCTGGTGCTCGGCATCCCCGGCACGCCGCCCGATGCGGTGATCCTCGGCGCGCTTCTCGTGCAGGGCGTGCGGACCGGACCGGCGCTCTTCTCCGAAGGGTCGAACATCGTCTACACCTTCGTCTTCGGGCTGTTCCTGGCGACGCTCCTGATGCTGCCGGTGGGGCTCCTCATCGGCCGCTTCGCCTACGGCGCGATCGTGCAGGCGCCGAAGATCGCGCTGGTGCCGGTGGTCGCCTTCATGACGGTGATCGGCTCCTTCGCGATCCGCAACTCGCTGTCGGATGTGGGCATCATGATCGTTCTCGGCGTGATCGGCTGGGTGGTGCAGCGTCGGGGTTTCGACGTCTCGCCGATCGTGCTGGGGCTTATCCTGGGCTCGATCGCGGAGAAGGGGTTCGTGCAGGGCTGGACCATCGGCGACGCGATGGGGAACGTTCCGGGGCAGTTCTTCGGCCGGCCGCTGAGCCAGGTCATCATCGTGCTGGCGATCCTGAGCGCGGCCTACCCGGCCTTCCCGTGGATGCGCCGGCATATGAAGCGGACGCGCGGGGAGGGGCGCGCGCCGGCGCTTCGGCCGGAGCCCTCCTCGCCGCGGCCGCGGGTCTTCGACGCGGTGGCGCTCGCGGTCTTCGCCGCGGTGGCGATCACGGTGATCGTGCAATGCGCGGCGCTGAACCCCGAGGCGGCGGTCTTTCCCGGCACGGTGGCCTGGGCGATGCTGGGCTTCGTGGCGCTGGCGGCGGTCCGGCTCCTGCTGCTGCGGCGGGCCGCCGAGCCCGCCCCGGCGAAGGGGCTCGGCCGCGTCGCTTTGGTGCCGGTGGCGATGCTCGGGGCGGTCGCGGCGATCCCGATACTCGGCTTCGCCCTCGGCGGGATCGCAATGGCGCTTGTGCTGATGGCCGCGTCCTACCACGCGCTGGAAGGGCGGGCGGGGCTCGCCGCAAGCCTCGCGGGCGTCGCCGCGGTGATCTTCGCCGTGACGCTGGCGTTCCGGGATCTCCTGAACGTGCCGCTGCCCTCGGGCACGCTGTTCTGAGCCGCGTTCCGCTCAGGCGCTGTCGCGGGCGATGAAGATATAGCCCGTATCGACGATGCGCGTTCCGGGATCGGCCTCGCCCAGCACGATCCCGGCGACCGCGGCGGCGATCCGCTGAGCGGGGGGACGGATCGTGGTCAGGGAGGGCACGGCGGTCGCGGCGAATTCCAGGTCGCCGAAGCCGGCGACGGCGAGATCGCCGGGAACGGAGAGGCCTTGGCGCCGCGCCTCGAAGAGCACGCCAAGGGCCATCGTATCATTGGAGCAGGCGACGGCGCGGACGGGGTCCGCGAGGAGGCGGGAGAGGAGCGTCGCGCCCGCGGCGGTGCTGGCCGGGCCGTCGGTCTCGACGAGGCGCGCGGGGCGGCCGGCGGCCGCCATCTCGTCGAGGAAACCCCCGGCACGCTGCGCGGCGCGCGTGTCCTCGGCGAGGCGCGCGCCGGCGAAGGCGGCGCTGTCGTAGCCGCGGCCGAGGAAGTGCCGGGCAACGAGCCGCCCCACCGTCTCGTGGGAGAAGCCGACCATCCAGCCGATCGGATCGTCGCCTAAATCCCACATCTCGACCACCCTCGTCCCCGATTTCAGCAGCAGGTCGCGGGTCGCGTCGGTATGGGCGCGGCCGGTGAGCACCACGCCGGCGGGGGCCCAGGAGAGCGCGGAGCGGACGAGTTCCTCCTCGCGCTCGAGGGAATATTCTGTGTGGCCGACGAGGGTGTGCAGCCCGTGCGCGGAGAGGAGGCGCTCGAGCTCGGTCACGGTCTCGGAGAAGAAGGCGTTGCGGAGCGAGGGGACGGTGACGCTGACGACGCGGGATCCGGCGGCGGCGAGGCCGCCGGCGACGAAGTTCGGCACGTAGCCCAGCGCCTCGATCGCCGCGCGGACGCGGGCGCCGACGCGCGCGGAGACGGCGGCCGGCTTGCGGAGGAAGAGCGAGACCGTGGAGGGGGAGACCTGCGCCCGGCTCGCGACGTCGCCCATCGTCACCCGCTGCATCCCGCGCCGGCGGCGCTTCGGGCCGTCCTCCGCCGCGCCGGTCATCCGGGGACCGCCATGCGGCGGTGGGTGACGAAGGCGTCCGTCTCGGCGGGCAGGGCGGTGGCGGAGAAGGGACCGCCCGCATCGAGCCGCCAGGTGCCCTTCGAGACGTGGTCGGCGGGATCGCAGAGGAGGTCGCGGAGGGGGTTGGGGTTGACGTCGACCTCGAGCAGCCCGGGACCGCCGGCGGCGGCCAGGAGCTCGGCGGAGGCGGCGAGGCCGATGCCGCCGCCGAGGAAATGCGGGCAGTAGGTCCGGCCCGCCGCCAGCGCGTCGAGCGCCACCTGCAGGCAGCCGCTGACCCCGCCCCACTTGGCGAGATCGGGCTGCACGATGTCGAGCGGCGCCGCGGCGAAGGCCCGGCGTCCGGCGAGGTTCTCGCCGCCCGCGAGCGGCAGGCGACCCGCGAGCCGGCGCCATTCGGCGGCCGGCCGGTCGGCGGCGACGGGCTCCTCGAGCCAGCCGAGGGGCAGGTCCGCGACGGCGCCGAGGAAGGCGCGGGCCTCGGGCTCGGTCCAGCCCTGATTGGCGTCGAGGAAGAGCCGCTCGCCGTGACCGAGCCCCCCGGCGATCTCGCGGATGCGGGCGGCGTCGCGCACCGGGTCGAAGCCGATCTTGACCTTGAAGGCGGAGAACCCCGCCGCGCGGGCGGCCGGGATGACGCTCTCGGCCGCGTCCACGTGAATGCCGCTGGCATAGGCCGCGACGGCGTCCGCCGCGCCGGGGTCGAGACGCTGCCGTAGAGGTCGGCCGGCCCGGCGCGCGGCGAGGTCCCAGAGCGCCTGGTCGAGCCCGGCCAGGCACTGGCGGAACGGTCCGAACTCGCCGCATTGCAGGGCCCGGACATGGGTGCGGGCGGTGAGTTCGGCGAAGAGGGCGGGGGGATCCTCCACGGGGGCGCCGAGGATCAGCGGCGCGAGGTCGTCGGCCAGGAGATTGACGCGGTGCTCGGCGCCGGCGGCCGGCCAGTTGGCGAAGATCTCGCCCCAGCCGAAGGCGCCATCCGCGTCCTCCGCCTTCAGGAAGACGGCCGGCCGGTCGCGCATGACCCCGAAGGAGGTCGCCACGGGGCGCTCGACCGGGGCGCGGGCGGCGACCGCCTCGAGACGGACGATCACCGCCATCGCGTCAACGGGTGGCGGTCGGCGCCGCCTGCGGCGCCGCGCCACACCTGACCTCTTCGAGCGCGGCACGGGCGCGGCCGGTCATCAGCGCGATGTCGGAGCCGATGGCGGCGTAGCTGTAGCCCATCGCGAGGAAGGCGCGCACCATCTCCGGCGTGGGACCGACGATGCCGGCGGGCAGGTTTAGCTCGCGGGCGGTGGCGGCGGCGCGGGCGAGGGTCTCCTGCACCTCCGGGGCACCGACCTGGCCGATCCGGCCGAGGGCGGCGGCCATGTCGCCGGGACCGACGAAGACCGCGTCGAGACCGGGGGTGGCGGCGATCTCCGCCATCCGGTCGAGGGCCTCCGGCGTCTCGAGCTGGACGATCACGCAGGTCTCCTCGTTGGCGCGGGCGAGGTAGTCGGTTGCCGCGCCGTAGGCGGAGCCGCGATGCACGGCGGCGACGCCGCGAATGCCCCGGGGCGGGTACTTGGCCGCGGCGACGGCGGCCTCCGCCTCCTCCGCGGTCTCGACGAAAGGCAGCATGATGGTCATCGCGCCGGCGTCGAGGGCGCGCTTGATCATCACGCGGTCGTTCCAGGGAAGGCGGACGATGGCCCGTGCCGGAGTGGTCACGATGGCGCGCAGGATGTCGGCGAGCTGGGGTGTGTCGACGGGGACGTGCTCCATGTCCACGACGAGGAAGTCGAAGCCGCAATGGCCCATCGCCTCGGCGGTGGAGGGGGCGCCGGACATGAGCCATGTTCCGACCGGCACATCCTCGCGCGACCGGATGCGGCGCTTGAGGTCGTTGCTGATGTCCATGCGGGTCGTCCTTCAGTAGATCGGCGGTTCGGGCACGGGGTCCGTGCCGCCGAGGAAGTCGAAGTCGCATCCCAGATGCGCCTGGCTGACATGAGCCTGGAACAGCGCGGTGAAGCTGCGGGTGTAGGGCGATGGGGCAGGGGACCAGGCGGCGCGGCGGGCGGCGAGCTCGTCCTCGGAGACCTCCATGTCGAGGCGCCCGGTCTCGGCGTCGAGGATCACGGTGTCGCCGGTGCGGAGAAGGGCCAGGGGGCCGCCGATCGCGGCCTCGGGCGAGACGTGCAGGACGCAGGTGCCGCAATGGGTGCCGCTCATCCTTCCGTCGCAGATCCGGACCATGTCGCGCACGCCCCGTTTCAGGAGCTTGCGGGGGATCGGCAGATTGCCCCATTCGGGCATGCCCGGCCCGCCCACGGGACCGGCGCCGCGCAGGACGAGGACGGTGTCGGGGGTGACATCGAGCCCATCGTCGTTGATCCGTGCGAACATGTCCGCCGGCCCGTCGAAGACTAGGGCGGGGCCGCGATGGGAGAGCCTGTCGGGATCGGCGGCGGAGGTCTTCATCACCGCGCCGTCCGGGGCGAGGTTGCCGCGCAGGAGCGCGAGCGTCCGTCCACGCGAGAGCGGCACCACGGGGTCGTCGAGGCCGCGGATGACGTCGTCGTCCCAGCATTCGGCGTCGGCGACGGCCTCGCCCAGCGTGCGTCCCTCGACCGTGCGGGCATCGGGGACGATGCGGTCGCCGAGCTTCCGCATCAGGGCGCGGAGGCCGCCGGCGAAGTAGAAATCCTCCATCAGCCGGTCACCGGAGGGGAAGAGGTTGGCGAGGACGGGCACCTCGGCGGCGCGGGCGGCCATGTCGTCGAGAGTGAGCGTGAGGCCGAGCCGCCCGGCCATCGCGGGCAGGTGGACGGCGGCATTGGTGGAGCCGCCGAGCGCCATGTAGACCGTGAGCGCGTTCGACAGGCTGTCCCCGGTCAGGATGTCGGAGGGCTTGAGGTCCTCCCAGACCATCTTCACCGCGCGGGCGCCGCACCAGGAGGCCAGCCGCGGATGGCCCGAATCGGCGGCCGGAATGGAGGAGGCGCCGGTGCGGGTCAGCCCCATCGCGTCGACGATGGAGGTCATGGTCGAAGCCGTGCCCATCGTGTTGCAGGTGCCGTTCGACCGGGTCATCGCGCTTTCCAGATCGACCCAGTCGGCGGCGGAGATCTCCCCCGTCTGCAGCTTGTCCCAATATTTCTTGGTATGCGTGCCCGCGCCGGTGGTCCGGCCGCGCCAGCGGCCGTTGAGCATCGGCCCGGCGGGGCAGAAGATCGTCGGCAGGTCCATGGAGAAGGCGCCCATGAGGAGCCCCGGCGTGGACTTGTCGCAGCCGCCGAGCAGCACGCAGCCATCCACCGGGTGGGAGCGCAGCAATTCCTCGGCCTCCATGGCTAGGAAGTTGCGGTAGAGCATGGTCGTGGGCTTCACCATGACTTCCCCCACCGACAGGGCGGGCAGCTCGACCGGGTAACCACCGGCCTGCCAGACGCCGCGCTTCACCGCCTCGGCGCGGTCGCGCAGATGCGCGTGGCAGGGGCTGATGTCGCTCCAGGTGTTGAGGACGCCGATGACCGGGCGGCCCATGAACTCCTCGCGCCGCATCCCCATCTGCTGGGTGCGCTGGCGATGGGCGAAGCCGCGGATGTCGTCGGAGGCGAACCAGCGCTGGGAGCGGAGATCCGCGAGGGCCTTGCGCGGTGCGGCCTCAGACATCTTGCGTCCCCCGGGTCGGGAAGGTTAGTCGTAGCGCTACGATTGACGCGTGTCAACGCGACCGGGAGGGGAGGGCCGGCCGATGGAGACGGCGCAGGAGGCACAGGCCTCCGTCGCGCGGGTTCGTCCCGCGGCCTCTGGCGCCGGCGCCACGGTGGGACGCGAAGTCGCGTCGCGCCCGCCGAATCCGCTGCACCGGGCCGCCCCGACGGGCGAGGATCCGGCCCGCGAGGGGGAGGAATCGCGATGTCCGTCCTGAAGGCCGCGCTGGCGCCGCTCGAGGCCCTGAACGGGCTGGTGCTGCGCCTCGGCATGGCGCTGGCGGTGGTCGCGCTCGGGGCGATGGTCGCGGTCGTCCTGGCGCAGGTCTGGTTCCGCTACGTGCTCGGCAACGCGCTGCCCTGGCCGGACGAGGCGGCGCGGTTCCTGATGCTCTGGATGACCGGGCTGGCGGCGCCCTGGGGGCTCCGGCACTATGGATTCGTCGCCATCGAACTGGTGACCTCGGCGCTGCCCGACCGGGTGGCCGATGTGCTGAAGCTCGGCTTCCTCGCCATCGCGCTCACCGTGCTGGTCATGGGCATCTCCCTCGGCTGGGACCATGTGCGCTCGGGCTGGCTCTTCGCGTCCTCGTCGCTGGCGCTGCCGCTCGGCCTCGTCGGCGGCACGACGGTGAAGCTCAAGCTCGCCTGGATGTACATGTCGGTCTTCGTCGGCATGGTGCTGATGACCGCGGTGACTGTGGAGCTGATCCTCAGGGCCATCCTGAGGCTCGGCGGTCAGGGGGACGCGCTCACGCCGCTCGACCGGTCCGACCTGCCGGAGGCCGAGTGATGCTGCTGTGGTTCCTGCCGCTCTTTCTCGTCCTGCTGCTGATCGGCCTGCCGGTCTTCTTTGCGCTGCTCTTCGCGCCGGGCTTCCTGCTGTGGCTGAACGGGCAGGAGCGGGACCTCGCGCTGCTCTACCGCAACCTCTACAACGGGATGGACAGCTTCCCGCTGATGGCGCTGCCGTTCTTCCTGCTCGCGGGCGAGGTGATGAACCGGGGCGGGATCACGGTGCGGCTGGTGCAGTTCTCCCAAGCCTTCATCGGGCATCTTCGGGGCGGGCTCGCGCATGTGAACGTGCTTTCCTCGATCCTCTTCGCGGGGCTCTCGGGCTCGGCGGTGGCGGACACCTCGGCGCTCGGATCGACGCTGATCCCGGCGATGGAGAAGCAGGGCTACACCCGCCGCTTCGCCGCCGCGATCACCGCGGCCTCCTCGGTGATCGGGCCGATCATCCCGCCCTCGGGAATCATGATCATCTACGCCTACGTGATGGGCCAGTCGGTGGCGGCGCTCTTCATGGCCGGGATTGTGCCGGGGCTCCTCATGGGGCTCGGGCTGATGATCATGGTCTGGCTTCTCGCCGACCGCTACGGCCTGCCGCGCGCCGAGCGGATCGTGGAGACGGACGCCCAGATCGGGAGGGTGGAATACTGGGTGAGCCTCGTCCTGTTGCGCCTGAACCTCGGCGGCGTGCTCTACCTGCTCGCCGGGCTTCTGCCCTTCGTTCCGGGCGGGCTGGCGGTCTATCTGGGGATGCTGGTGCCGGCGCATTTTCTGCTCCTGGCCTACCGGCGGCGCGTGAGCCGGGACTTCCGCATCGTCTGCAAGAAGGCGGTGGCGCCGCTACAGACGCCGATCATCATCCTCGGCGGCATCCTGCTCGGGGTGTTCACGCCGACGGAGGCGGCGGCGATCGCGGTTCTCTACGCGCTCGTCGTCTCCTACGGGGTTCTGGGAATGATGACCCTCGCGGATCTGGGCGAGGTGCTGGCGCGGTCGGCGGTGGCCTCGGCGACCGTCCTGCTGCTCGTCGGCGCGGCGGTATCGTTCAAGACGGTGGTCAGCCTCAGCCACGCGCCGGAGGTCCTCGCGGACTTCATCCTGTCGCTGTCCGAGAACCCGCTGACGCTCCTGTTCCTCATCAACATCCTGCTCTTCATCGTGGGGATGTTCCTCGATGCCGGCCCGGCGATCATCATCCTCGGCCCGATCCTCGGCCCGATCTTCACGTCGCTCGGCGTCGATCCGATCCATTTCGCCATCATCATGAGCGTCAACCTGACCGTCGGGCTCGCCACGCCGCCGATGGGGCTCGTCCTCTTCGTCGCCTCGTCGGTCTCCGGCGAACGGGTGGAGACGATCTCCAAGGCGATCCTGCCGTTCCTCGCGGTGGAGGTCGTGGTGATCCTGCTCGTCACCTACGTCCCCGCTCTGTCGCTGACGGTTCCGCGCCTCGCAGGCATGATGAACTGAGACCGGACCAACAAGAAGGAGGAAACCGATGCCGAAATCGAAACTGGCGGCGCTCGCCGCGGCGGCGGCGCTGACCCTGTCCGCCGGCTGGGCCGCGGCTCAGGAGGTCACGCTCCGCGCCACCGCGAACTCGAACGAGTCGGACGAGGATTACGACGGGCTCGTGGTCTTCAAGGACTACGTGGAGACGGCCTCGAACGGACGCATCGCGGTTGAGCTCTTCATCGGCACCCAGCTCTGCGCCGACGGGGCGGAATGTCTGCAGGGCGTGGCTGACGGCTCCATCGACATCTTCGTGACCACCTCCGGGGGCGCGGCGGGCATCTTCCCCTACGTCCAGGTCTTCGACCTGCCGTATCTCATGCGCTCCGACCGCGTCGCCGAGGCGGTGCTCACCGACGACAGCTTCACCAAGCTCCTGCGCGACAAGGCGCTGGAGGATTCGGGGGGCATGATCCGCATCATGACCATCGGCAATACCGGCGGCTGGCGCAACTTCGCCAATACGCAGAAGCGGATCGCCACGCCCGAGGACGTGCAGGGCATGAAGATCCGCACCGTGGTCGCGGATCTGCCGCAGGAGGTCGTGCGCACGCTCGGCGCCTCGCCGACGCCGATCCCCTGGCCCGAGCTTTTCACCTCGCTGCAGACCGGGGTCGTGGACGGCACGAAGAACGGCGTCACCGACATCATGAGCATGAAGTTCACCGATGCGGGGCTGAAATACCTCACCCTCGACGGGCACGCCTACATGGCGGCGATCTGGGTGATGAACAACGACGCCTTCCAGTCGCTGCCAGACGACCTCAAGCGGGTGGTGACGAACGGCTTCTACAACCTGCAACAGGCGACCTTCGCCTCGCCGAAGCGCAAGCAGATCGACGCCTACGGCGCCTTCGAGGATGCGGGCGGCGAGATCTACAATCCCTCGCAGGAGGAGATGGCGGCGTTCCGCGAGGCGGTGGACCCGGTCTACGGCTGGTTCGACGAGAACGTGGAAGGCGGCCGGGAGGTGCTGCAGGCGCTCCGGGACAGCGTCTCTAAGGCGGAGAAGAACATCGACGCAAAGCTGAAGGCCGAGATGGAGTGAGATCCGGTCCCCGGTCCCGTCTTGACGGGGCGGGGCCGATCCTTCGACGAAAGATCGAAGCAAGCGGCGGCGTCAGTTCCGGGTCAGTCCGGCATCGCAGACAAAATTCGCGCCCGTGCAGCCGGCGCTCTCCTCGGAGGCGAGAAACAGCGCGACGCGCGCGACATGATCCGGCACGAGGCGGATCTTCAGCGCCTGCAGGTCGAGGAACTCGCGGTCCTTCTTCGGCGTCAGCCAGAGCGCCCGCTGCCGGTCGGTCAGGATCGCGCCCGGAACGATGCAGTTGACGCGGATGCCCTGGGGCCCGAGTTCACGCGCGAGCGTCCGCGTCAGGCCGTTGATCGCCGCCTTGGCGGTGGTGTAGCCGACCATGCCCGGCATTCCCCGCATCCAGGAGACCGAGCCGGTCATCACCACGGCGCCGCCGCCGCGTTCGGCCATGCCGGGTGCGACCGCCTGCGTGGCGAAGAACTGGTGGTCGAGGTTCAGGGACAGAAGGCGCCGCCAGTCCTCGGGCTCCACGGTTTCCATCTCCTGCCGGTCGTCCCTGCCGGCATTGTTGACGAGGACGTCGATACCGCCCGCCTCGCGCTCGATCCGCGCGATCGCGGCGCGGAGGGCGGCGATGTCGGTCAGGTCGCAGGACAGGAACTCCGCGCCGGTCTTTCGGCCGAGGTCGACGCCGGCCGACTTGTCGATGTCGAGGAAGACCACCCGCGACCCCTGGCCGGCGAAGGCGTGGACCAGGCCCGCGCCGATGCCGGAGGCGCCGCCGGTGACGAGGATCGTGCGGCCGGCGAGGCCGGGGTAGCGGGCAGGGCCGGTCTCCGGGTGGGGCATCGGGGCGGATTCTCCGTTCGGGACGGGCGGGGCGGCCGGGGGTTGCTTCCTCGGGGCGGGACCGGGCGGGTTTCGCCTTGCGTAGCATGACAGGTCATGTATATCAATACTGTAACAATTCGCAGCGCTACCAAAGTCATGCCCGACCCGCCCCTTCCCAGATACATGCAGGTCTCCGAGGCGCTGATCAGGGACATCGCGGCGGGACGGATCGAGGACGGCAGCCGCTTGCCGCCGGAGCGGGAGATGGCGCGCGTCCACGACGTTTCCGTCGGCACGCTGCGCAAGGCGCTCGCGCGGCTCGAGGGGATGGAGCTGCTCGAGCGGATCCACGGCTCGGGGAACTACGTCCGGCAACCATCGGAATCCCGGGGAGTCTACGCCTTCTTCCGGCTGGAACTCCTCGCGGGTGGTGGCTTGCCGACGGCGACGGTGATCTCGGTCGAGCGCCGGGTTAAGGAGCCCGGGATGCCCGCCTTCGGCGCCGCGCGGGAGGCGCATCGGATCCGCAGGCTGAGGCGCGTCGGCGGCATCCCGGCGGCGCTCGAGGAAATCTGGCTCGACGGCGGGACGGTTGCGAGGATCGATCCCGAGGCCCTGTCGGAATCGCTCTACCACTATTATCGCGACGCACTCGGCCTGGTGATCGTCCGGGCCGAGGACCGGGTCGGCCTTCGCGACGCCCCCGGCTGGGCCGGCGGCGAGTTCGACGCTGGCGCCGGGCGAGACGGCCTGCTTCGTCGAGCGGATCGGATGGACGGCCGACGGTGCCGCGGTGGAGTATTCGCGGACCTGGTTCGACAGCCGGCGCCTCCGCTACGTCGCGCGGTTCAATTCGGTGGGAGGAGGCCCGAGGCCATGATCGGTTACGGTATCATCGGCGCCGGAATGATGGGCCAGGAGCATATCCGGAACATCCGGCTCCTGGGCGACGCACGCGTCGACGCGATCCTCGAGCCCGATCCGGAGATGCGGGACCGCGCCACGGCGCTCGCCCCGGAGGCCGCGACGGTGGCGACGATACCGGAGATGCTGCGTCGCCCCGGGCTCGACTGCCTGGTGATCGCGAGCCCGAATCATTGCCACGTGGAGCAGATGGAGGAGATCGCGGCGGTCCGGCCGCTGCCGCTCCTGGTGGAGAAGCCGCTCTGCACGAACGCGGCGGAGGCGGAGCGCGTGGCCTGGCTCGGGCGCGCCTATCCGGCGCCGATCTGGGTGGCGATGGAATACCGCTACATGCCGCCGATCGCCGCCTTCCTCGACCGGGCCGTCGCCGAAACCGGCGGCATCGGCATGCTGACGCTCCGGGAGCACCGCTACCCGTTCCTGTCTAAGGTCGGCTGCTGGAACCGGTTCAACGCCACGTCCGGGGGCACGCTCGTGGAGAAATGCTGCCATTTCTTCGACCTGATGCGGGTCGCGACGGGCGCCGAGGCGGTACGCGTCATGGCCTCGGGGAGCCAGCTCGTGAACTTCCGCGACGAGCGCCATGACGGCCGCACGCCTGATGTCTGGGACAGCGCCTACGCGATCGTCGATTTCGACAGCGGGGCGCGGGCGATGCTGGAACTGTGCATGTTCGCCGAGGGCTCGCGCTACCAGGAGCACCTGACCGCACTCGGACCCCGGGGCAAGATCGAGGCGCTGGTGCCCGGTCCCACACGGTTCTGGCCCGGCGCGCTCGGCGAGGCGCCGGTGCCGCGGCTAGTGCTGAGCCCGCGCGAGCCGCCCGGCGAGACGGTACTCGACGTGCCGGTCGATCCGGGGCTGCTGGCGGTGGGCGATCACAACGGATCCGACGTTCTACCAGCATCTGAAGTTCCTCGAAGTCGTCCGCTGCGGCGCGCCGGTCGAGGTGTCGCTCGAGGACGGGGCGCGGGCGGTCGCCCTGGGGCTCGCGGCGCAACGCTCGGCGGAGACCGGAGAGGCGGTCGCGCTCTGAGCTTCATTGCGGAAAGGATGGAGTTCCGGCCGAAAGTCCTGCCAAGGTGCGGCAGACAGGCCCGAGGAGCAGCGATGCCAACAGTATTCGTCCTGAACGGACCCAACCTGAACCTGCTGGGGCAG
>CAVZOA010000052.1:0-64334 GCA_963776705.1 uncultured Alphaproteobacteria bacterium | reverse complement strand
CGCCCGCGACGACACGCTCCTGAACTACGTGAAGGGCCCCGACTTCCCAACCGGCGGCGTCATCGTCGAGAGCCCCGAAAGCATGGCCGAGGCCTACCGCACGGGACGCGGCGGCTTCCGCACCCGCGCCCGCTGGCATCCCGAGGATCTCGGCCGCGGCCAGTGGCAGATCGTCGTCACCGAGATCCCCTACCAGGTGCAGAAGTCGAAGCTCGTCGAGCGCATCGCCGAGCTGGTCCAGTCGAAGAAGCTGCCGATCCTCGCCGACGTGCGCGACGAGAGCGCCGACGACGTGCGCCTCGTCCTCGAGCCGCGCTCCCGCACCGTGGATCCCGACCTCCTGATGGGCACGCTCTTCAGGCAATCCGACCTGGAGACCCGCTTCGCGCTCAACATGAACGTGCTGATCGACGGCCGGACGCCGAAGGTCTGCTCCCTGAAGGAAGTGCTCCGCGCCTTCCTCGACCATCGCCAGCAGGTGCTCCTGCGACGCAAGCGCCACCGGCTCGGCCGCATCGACCACCGGCTCGAGGTGCTCGAGGGCTTCATCCTCGCCTTCCTGAACCTCGACCGGGTGATCGAGATCATCCGCTACGACGAGGGCCCGAAGCCCGCCCTCATGCGCCAGGACTGGACGGAGGTCCCGCCCCGCGCCGAGGACGAGGCCGGCTATGTCTCCCCGCCCGAGGGCGAAGGCGAGCTCTCCGACGTGCAGGCCGAGGCGATCCTCAACATGCGCCTCCGCGCGCTGCGGCGGCTCGAGGAGATGGAGCTCCGCCGCGAGCGCGATGCGCTGCGGGAGGAACGCGCCGGGATCGAGGCGCTCCTGGCCGACAACTCCCTGCAATGGTCCGCCATCGCCGACGAGCTGAAGGAGACCAGGCGCCGCTTCGGCCGCGACCATCCCGGCGGCGCCCGCCGCACCCGCTTCGCCGAGGCCGGGGAGACCCCGGAGGTCCCCGTGGAGGCGATGATCGACCGCGAGCCGGTCACCGTCGTCTGCTCGCGGATGGGCTGGATCCGCGCCATGAAGGGCCATATCGACTTGGCCTCCGAGCTGAAGTTCAAGGACGGCGACGGCCCGGCCTTCACCTTCCACGCCGAGACCACCGACCGGCTCCTGCTGATGGGTTCCACGGGCCGCTTCTACACCCTCGCCGTCGCCAGCCTCCCCGGCGGGCGGGGCATGGGCGAACCCGTGCGCCTGATGGCCGACCTGCCGAACGATGCCGGGATCGTGACGCTGCGCATCCACCGTCCCGGCGCGCGGCTGCTCGTCGCCTCGGACGCGGGCGACGGGTTCCTGCTGCACGAGGACGAGGCGGTGGCCCAGACCCGCACCGGCAAGCAGGTCCTGAACGTGAAGGCCCCGGCGGCGGCACGCCTCGCCCGGCCCGTCGGCGAGGGAGACGACCACGTCGCCGTGGTGGGGGAGAACCGCAAGCTCCTGGTCTTCCCGCTCTCCGACCTGCCGGAGATGGCGCGGGGCAAGGGCGTCCGGCTGCAGAAGTTCAAGGACGGCGGCCTTTCGGACGCGCGCGCCTTCCGCCTCGCGGACGGTCTGTCCTGGCCGGACCCGGCGGGCCGCATCCGCTCCGTCGGCGCCGCCGAGCTCGCCGAATGGGTCGCGAAGCGCGCCACGGCCGGCCGCATGGCGCCGCGCGGCTTTCCCCGCGACAACCGCTTCCCCTGACTTTTCGGCAACGCCGGCGGCCGGGGCGCCCCCCGGTCGTGGCCTCCCGTCCGCCCTGCGGCTATCCCGGCCCCGATCCGTGACCGAAGGAGCCAGCCGATGATCCCGCGCCGCGCCGCCCTCGCCGGCCTCCTCGCGCTCGCCGCCTGCGGCCTAGGGCCGGGCGCGGACGCACCGCAGGACCTCGGCGATTTCCGCCTCGGCTACAACATCGTGCAGGCCAACGACGTGCAGCAGGGCCCGTTCTCGCGTCAGGCGAGCGAGGCCGAACTGACCTCCGCCCTCGAGAGCGCGGTCGAGGCCCGCCTCGGCCGTTACGACGGCGACGGGCTCTACCACCTGGGCATCGCCATCGGCGCCTACGTTCTCGCATTGCCCGGATTGCCGGTGATCTACACCCCGGACTCGGTGCTGATCTTCGAGGTCAACCTCTACGACAACGCCACCCGGACCCGCCTCAACGCCGAGCCCTACCGCGTCACCGCCTTCGAGGGGATCGAGAACGTCACCCCCATCATCGGCTCCGGACTCGCCCGTGGCAAGGACAAGCAACTCGCCAATCTCGCGGCCGAGGGCGCGCGCCTCGTCGAGCGCTGGCTGGTATCGAACCGGGCGTGGTTCGACCCCGACCCGGCCACGCCGCGCGTCGCCTTCGACCGCCGCGCGGCCCGGGCGCGCGCGAAGGCCGCGCTGGCCGCCGGCGCGACACCCTGACAGCGAGATGCTTGCCTTTCGGGCGGGCCGCCGCTAGAGAGCGCGCGTTGTTGAACCGGGCCTGCCCGCCCCCCAGACGAACGAGGCTCCAACGCCATGGCGAAGGCGAAATTCGAACGTAACAAGCCGCACGTGAACATCGGGACGATCGGCCACGTGGACCACGGCAAGACGACGCTGACGGCGGCGATCACGAAGTATTTCGGCGATTTCCGGGCCTATGACCAGATCGACGGGGCGCCGGAGGAGAAGGCGCGGGGGATCACGATCTCGACGGCGCATGTCGAGTACGAGACCGACGCGCGGCACTACGCCCATGTCGACTGCCCGGGCCACGCCGATTACGTGAAGAACATGATCACCGGCGCGGCGCAGATGGACGGCGCGATCCTCGTGGTCAACGCCGCCGACGGGCCGATGCCGCAGACCCGCGAGCACATCCTGCTCGGCCGCCAGGTCGGCATCCCGGCGCTCGTCGTCTACATGAACAAGGTCGACCAGGTGGACGACGAGGAGCTGCTCGAGCTCGTCGAGATGGAGGTGCGCGAGCTGCTGTCCTCCTACGAGTATCCGGGCGACGACATCCCGATCGTCAAGGGCTCGGCGCTGGCCGCGATGGAGGGCAACAACCCCGAGATCGGCGAGAACTCGATCCGCGAGCTGATGCAGGCGGTGGACGACTACATCCCCACCCCCGAGCGGGCGATCGACCAGCCGTTCCTGATGCCGGTCGAGGACGTGTTCTCGATCTCCGGCCGCGGCACGGTGGTCACGGGTCGCGTCGAGCGCGGCGTCATCAATGTCGGCGACGAGATCGAGATCGTCGGCCTGAAGGACACCAGGAAGACGATCTGCACCGGCGTCGAGATGTTCCGCAAGCTGCTCGACCGGGGCGAGGCGGGCGACAATATCGGCGCGCTTCTGCGCGGCATCGACCGCGACGGGGTGCAGCGGGGCCAGGTGCTCTGCAAGCCGAAATCGATCACGCCGCACACCAAGTTCGAGGCCGAGGCCTACATCCTGACCAAGGAGGAGGGCGGCCGCCACACGCCGTTCTTCGCCAATTACCGGCCGCAATTCTACTTCCGCACCACCGACGTGACCGGCACGGTGCAGCTCGCCGAGGGCACCGAGATGGTGATGCCGGGCGACAACGTCTCCTTCGGCGTCGAGCTGATCGCGCCGATCGCCATGGAGGAGAAGCTGCGCTTCGCCATCCGCGAGGGCGGCCGCACCGTCGGCGCCGGCGTGGTGTCGAAGATCCTCGATTGAGCCGGGCCGGAAGGGGCGCGGTCCCCGCGCGGCGTTGAGACGAGGGAAGGGCCGTCCGGCGGGGCGGCCCTTCTGCCATTTCAGCGCTGCGGCCGGGAATGGCCCGCGGCCCTGTCGCAGCCGTCGGTCAGCGCGTTCAGGAACCCGTCGAGGTCGCGCGCCGCCGCCTCGGCCTCGTCGGGGGCGAGCCGTGCGGCGATCTCCCGGTCCCAGACCGCCCAGCGGAGCGCGATCCGGGTGAAGGGAAGGGGCAGCATCGCCCGGTCCCAGAGCGGCAGCGAGACGTAGCTCCGCGCCGAGAAGGCGAAGCCGACGACCGGCTTGCCGGTCGCCCGCGCCCACTGGATCGGCGTCGCCTTGGAGAGACGCGCGGGACCCTTCGGCCCGTCCGGCGCGATGCCGATGGACTGCCCGTCCCGCAGGCTCTTCAGCACCGCCCGCATCGCCGCCGCGCCGCCCTTCCTGCGCGGCATCGGCATCGTGGCGAAGCCCGACTTGCCCATCATCTCGCCCGCGAGCCGCCCGGCGCGGGCATCTGCGGTCAGGGTGCAGATCGGACCGGCCGCCAGGTCGAAGCCGTAATGGCCCATGAGCAGCCGCTGGTGCCAGATCACCACGATCACCGCGCCGTGCGCCTCCACCAGCCGCGCCACCGCGTCCCAGCCCTGCGCATCGACCCGCGAGGTGCGGTGGACGAACCGGACCCAGACCGAGATCAGCCCCGCCACGGCCGAGACGAGCCGCGGATCGTCCGCCACCCGCTTGCGCCAGGCGCTGTTCTTCCAGCGGTCGCTCACCCTCGTCATCGGGGCAGGCTCGCCGAGGCGGGGCGCGGGTTAAAGTCCCTTTTTCCCTTTTCCGAGAACCGGTCTAGGTCGAGGCCCGCAGCGCAGGACAGAACCGATGACCGAGATCTCGCACGACCCCGTCGCCTTCGCCTACGCCCTTTCCGGCGCCGAGCGCGGCGAGCGTCTCGCGACCGATTCCGGGATCGCCGCCGCGCTGCGCGACGACGCGCCCGCCTGGCTCCACCTGCAGGCCGACCATCCCGATGCCGACGCCTGGATCGACCGCCATCTCGACTATCTCGACCCCTCGGTACGCGACGCGCTGACCGAGGTCGCGACGCGGCCGCGCACGCTCCGGCTCGGCCAGGGGCTCCTGGTGATCCTGCGCGGCATCAACCTCAATGCCGGCGCCGATCCCGAGGACATGGTCTCGCTCCGGCTCTACATCGATCCCGCGCGCATCGTCACCCTTTCGCGCCGGCGCCTCCGCGCCCTCGAGACTCTCGCCGACGAGATCCGCGGCGGCACCGGCCCGGAGCGGGCGGGGGCCTTCCTCGCGCTGCTGGTCGAGCGGATCACCGACGTGATCGAGACCCATGTCGCCGATCTGGAGACCCGGTCCGACGACCTGGAAGCGCGGACCATCGCCGAGCCCAGGGCGGAACTGCGCGCCGAGATCGCCGATCAGCGGCTGGAGCTGACCGATCTGCGCCGCTTCCTCGTGCCGCAGCGCGACGCCGTGCGCGACATCGCCCGCTGCGGCCTCGCCTGGATCGAGGAGCCCGACGCGCGCAAGCTGGGCGAACAGCTCGATCAGGTCATCCGCGTCACCGAGACGCTGGAGGCCGCGCGGGAGCAGCTCCAGACCATCCGCGACGAGATCGAGGGGGCGCGGGCGGACCGGCTGAACCGCAATCTCTACGTGCTGAGCGTGATCTCCGCCGTCTTCCTGCCGCTCGGCTTCCTCACGGGCCTCATGGGAATCAACCTCGCCGGCATGCCCGGAGCGGACTGGGCGCCGTCCTTCTGGATCTTCACCCTCGGGCTGATCGCCGCCGCCGCCGCCGTGCTCGGCCTGCTGCGCCTCTTCAACATCCTCTGATCTCCGGATGCAAGAAGGGCCCCGTCCGCCGGACGAGGCCCCGTCTGATGCCCGGAAACCGGGGCGGCGCTCAGGCGGCGGCCGGGTTCACGTCCCGCTTGGCGATCTCCGACATGTGCTCGTCGCCCTGGCGAGTCTCGTCGAGGCACTCCTTCAGGAGCGCCGCGTCGCCATCGAGGCCGAGCCGGTTGGCGAAGGCGACGCAGCAGCCGTAGCCGGCGATCGCGTAATGGGTCATGCGCTGGTACTGGCTGATGATCATCGCATCGCGCGCCTCGTCGGAGCCGAACTCCTCGTCGAGCGCATGGGCACGGGCCTCCTTCACGAGCCCCTCCATGCCCTTGCAGAACTCGCCGTTCGGGTCGATGCCGTGGTCCGAGCAGATGCGCTCGATCTTCTCCATCCCCTCGGCGATGCCCTTGCTGCCCGCGGCGAGGCCCTTGCCGAGTTCGTCGTCCTTCGCCACCTGGCCCATCTTCGTCGTCGCGTCGATGGACTGCTTGCAGGCGCTGTAGATGTCTTGGATCTGGTCGAGATAGACGTCCTTGAGGTCGTTCATCGCCATGGCTCGTGCCTCCGAATCTTCTGTTCAATCGGCACCGGAACGTCGCCGCTCACGCCTTGTTCCATGCCCGATCCGGGCTTGACCGGACGCGCGGCCTGCACTACCCGGACATCCGGCCTAGGGGTATAGCTCAGTTGGTAGAGCATCGGTCTCCAAAACCGAGGGTCGTGGGTTCGAGTCCCTCTGCCCCTGCCAGACACCGGACCGGAAGACGGGGCCGGGACCCGCCCCGCCCGGTCGGAGCCGGCCCTCCCGCCGGCCGCGGCGATCGGTCGCTTCCCGCACATGACCCACCCCGGGGACCGCGGCCCCGGTCCGAACGTTACCGACCGGCGATCGGCCGCAACCGGGCATGACCCGCCGAGGCCGGAAGGCAAAGTCCATCCCGGGGGCCGCACACGCATGACCTTCGTCGTCTTCATCAACGGCCTGCTGATCCTGGGCATGGGCGCGCTGATGCTGGTCGACGCGCTGCTCTTCGCCTCGACCCGCGCCCTCTTCGCCGAATCCGCGACCCTGGCGATGACCGTCGGCGGATGCCTCTGTCTGGCGACGCTGAACCGGCGCGAGCCCCTCGACCGGCTGCATTCCTTCTTCCTGACCGGCACCGCATGGGTGACCGCCGCGGCCGCCGGGGCGCTGCCGCTCTGGGCCTGGGGCATGTCGCCCGTCGACGCCTTCTTCGAGGCGATGTCGGGCATCACCACCACCGGCTCGACGGTGCTGACCGGGCTCGATCACACCGCGCAGGGCATCCTTCTCTGGCGGGCGCTGCTGCAATGGATCGGCGGGGTCGGCTTCATCGTCGCCGGCATCGCGCTGCTGCCTATCATGCGCGTCGGCGGCATGCAGCTCTTCCAGACCGAGAGCTCCGAGAAGGGCGACAAGGAGCTGTCCAGCTCGGCCCGCTTCGCCGTCGCCACAATCTGGGTCTATGGCGGGCTGACGGCGCTCTGCGCGCTGGTCTACATGTCGGGCGGGATGGGGCGGTTCGACGCGCTCGCCCACGCCCTGACCACCGTCTCGACCGGCGGATACTCGACCTCCGATTCGTCCTTCGGCCTGTTCGAGAGCGCCTATCTGCAATGGATGGCGACCCTCTTCATGCTCGCCGGCGCGCTGCCCTTCGTCTGGTATATCCGCCTCATGAGGCGCCGGCGGCTCTACAGCGAGCAGGTGCAGGGGCTCGTCGGCATGCTCGCGGTCGTCATCCTCGGCCTCACGCTGTGGCGGATGCAGACCGGCGGCGCGCCACTCTTCGAGGCCCTGCGCGAGGTCGCCTTCAACACCGTCTCCATCGTGACCACCACGGGCTACGCCACCACGGACTACACCACATGGGGCCCCTTCGCGGCCGCGATCTTCGTCTGCCTGACCGGCGTCGGGGGATGCACCGGCTCGACGGCGGGCGGCGCGAAGATGATGCGCTGGATCGTGTTCCTGCGCAGCACCAACGTCCAGATCCGGCGCATCCGCTCCCCCCACGGCGTCTTCCCCCTCCATTACGAGGGCAACCCGCTGGCCCCGGACGTGCTGAGCGGCGTGATGACCTTCTTCGTGTTCTATGGCGCGACGATCCTGGGGCTTGCCGTGGCGCTCGCGCTCTTCGGGATCGACATGACCACCGCGCTCAGCGGGTCCCTGACCGCGGTGGCCAATGTCGGGCCGGGTCTCGGCGAGATCATCGGCCCGGCCGGCACCTTCGCGACCCTTCCCGAGGGCGCGAAGATGCTCCTCGCCTTCGGCATGTATGCCGGGCGTCTGGAGATGTTCACCGTCTACGTGATGCTGCTGCCGCTCTACTGGCGCGAACTGGCCTGAGCCCGCCCGCCGCCGCGCGGCCGTTCGGCGAGCCGACCCCCGGGGGGGCGCCGCCCGCCCGGGATGCCGCGCGCGCGTCAGCCCGCGTCGGTCCAGTCCCAGGGCCGGGTGAAGTTCCCCAGAAGCGTCGCCACCGCTTCGCGGTCGCTCTCGCCCCTCGGGTCCACGCGGGCGACGAGCCCGCGCTTCTTGTCCTCCACCACCTCGGTGACGCGCGCCGCGAGCCCCGCCTCCTCCAGCGCGTCGTTGTAGACACGGGTGATGGCCCGGCGCGCAGGTCGGGCTTGAACACCTTGCCGACGGCGGTCTTCGGCAGCTCGTCCAGGATCTCGATGTGCTTCGGCCAGGCGGCGCGCTCGCTGATCGTGCGACCTGGCGATGCTCGAGCAGCTCGTCCTCGGTCGACCTCGCGCCCGTCGCACCAGTTCGACGTAGGCGCACGGGCAGTTCGCCGGCATGGCGCGTCGGGCTGGCCGATGGCGCCGGCGAAGGCGACGGCCGTGATGCCCGGCCAGCGCCTCCTCGATCTCGGCGGGGTCGATGTTGTGGCCGCCGCGGATGATCAGGTCCTTGGCGCGCCCGGTGATCCAGATGTAGCCGTCGGCGTCGATCCGGCCCAGATCGCCGGTGCGCAGGTAGCCGCTCGTGGCGATAGAGGTCGCGGTTCTTGTCCGGCTCGGTATAGGTGCCGCCGGGCGCACACGCCGGGGTTGGAGACGCAGATCTCGCCGACCTCGTCGGTGCCGCATTCCTCACCGCGCCGTCCGGCTCGTCGCGGAAGATCTTCACGTCGGTGTAGGGGAACGGCATGCCGACGGAGCCGATCTTCTTCTCGCCGTCGGGCGGGTTGATCGAGACGAGGCAGGTCGCCTCGGTCAGCCCGTAGCCCCGCAGATCGTCACGCCGGCCGCCTCCTCGAACCGGTTGTAGAGCTCGCACCGGCAGCGGCGCGGAGCCGCAGAACGCCATCTTCAGCGCTCGAGATGTCGGCATCCACCTTGCGCTGCATCAGCGCCGACATCGCCGTCGGCACGGTGATCATGAAGGTGATGCCTCCAGCGCTCGCAGCAGCTTCCAGAAATTGTCGAACACGCCCTCGCCCCGATAGCCCTGCGGCGTCGGGAAGACCACATGCGCGCCCGACGCGAGCGAGCGCCCATCACGACCACGGCGGCGAAGACGTGGAACATCGGCAGCGGGCAGATCAGCGCGTCCTCCTCGGTGAACAGCAGCGTTGTCCCCGAGCCAGCCGTTGTAGATGATGCCGGAGTAGCGTGCTGGGCGACCTTGGGCATGCCGGTGGTGCCGCCGGTGTGGAAGTAGGCTGCAGATGCGGTCGCCGTCGCGTGTCGTCGAAGTCGAGCCGGTCGGACTGCTGCCGCCACGCGCCTTGGGAAGTCCAGCACCGTCGCGCCGTGCGCGGCCTCCACCTTTGGGCGCAGGAAGCGGCACGATCAGCTTCTTCAGGCCGGTGAGGTAGCGCAGCAGATCGACCTCCAGCACGTGTCTCGACGTCCGGCGCCAGCGCCACCGCCTCGGCGGCCTTCTGCGCCACGTCGGTCTTCGGGAAGGCGCGCAGCGTCACCAGCACCTTGGCCCCGGTCTCGCGCAGGATCGCGGCGATCTGGCTCGGACTCCAGCAGCGGATTGATCGGCGTCGACGATGCCCGCGACCTGCCGGCCGAGATAGGTCACGACCGCCTCGGTGCAGTTCGGCAGGAGGAAGGCGACCATGTCGCTCCGGCCCGACGCCCAGCGACCGGAACAGGTTCGCCGCCTGCGCCACCTCGGCCTTGAGCTCGCGCCAGGTCAGCGTCTCGGCGCGGTCCCGCGGGCCCGGAGAACATCTGGTAGGTGATCGCCGGCCGGTCCGGCACCCGGTCCGCCGTGCGCTCGATCTGCTGCCAGAGGGTCTTCGGCACGTTCGCGCTCCGCCCAGGGCCCCTCGGCCTCGATCCGGCGGCGGTCCTCGAGGCGACGCGTATCCCATCTGTCCTCCCGGTCTGCATCCGCCGCCCCTTCTGGCGCGGGGGCTCTCCGCCGCAAGTCTGACGCCGCGGCGCGGAGGTGCAACGGGAAAGAACGGATCGCGGTTTCCGGCGGCCGGCCTCGGGCCCGGGCGGATCGCGGCGCCGGTCTCCGCCCGCGCCGCGCCGCTCACTCCGCCGCGAGACCGGCGGTGAACTGCAGCCGCGCCAGCCGCGCGTAGAGCCCGCCCTCGGCGACCAGCTCCTCGTGGCTGCCCTGCGCCACGATCCGGCCCTCCTCGAAGACGAGGATGCGGTCGGCCTTCTTCACCGTCGCCAGCCGGTGCGCCACGACCAGCGTCGTGCGCCCCCGCGCCAGCCGGTCCACCGCCCGCTGCACCAGCACGCTCGGATTCCGCGTCGAGCGCCGAGGTCGCCTCGTCCAGCAGCAGCACCGGCGCGTCGCGCAGGATCGCCCGCGCGATCGCGATGCGCTGCTTCTGGCCGCCCGAGAGCATCACGCCGCGCTCGCCCACGAAGGTGTCGTAGCCATCGGGCAGGGCGGTCAGGAAGTCGTGCGCGGCCGCCGCCCGCGCCGCCGCCTCGACCTCGGCGTCGGTGGCGCCCGGGCGGCCGAAGCGGATGTTCTCGCGCGCGGTGGCGGCGAAGATCACCGGGTCCTGCGGCACCAGCGCGATGTCGCGGCGGAACTCCGCGCGGCGGCATCGTCGCGCAGGTCCTGCCCGTCGAGCCGGATCGCGCCCTCCTGCGGGTCGTAGAAGCGCAGGAGAAGCTGGATCACCGTCGTCTTGCCCGCCCCCGAGGGGCCGACCAGCGCCACCGTCTCGCCCGGCGCCACGGCGAAGCTCACGCCGTCCAGCGCCGGCGCCCCGGGCCGCGAGGGATAGGCGAAGCTCACCCGTCGAACTCGATCCGGCCCGCCGCCTCGCCGGCGCGCCACGGGGGGCTCCGGGTCGGAGACGCTGTCGGCGGCGGTCAGCAGCTCCACCAGCCGCTCGGTCGCGCCCGCCGCGCGCTGCAGCTCGCCCCAGATCTCCGAAAGCGCGGCCACCGACGCCCGCCACCATCACCGCGTAGATCACGAACTGCACCAGCTCGCCGACGCTCATCGTGCCCGCGCGCACGTCGCGCGCGCCGATCCACAGCACGCCGACGATGCCGGTGAAGACCAGCGAGATGACGATCACGGTCATCAGCGCCCGGACCCCGATCCGCGTCCGCGCCGAGCGGAACGCCTGCTCCGTCACCTCGCCGAACCCGCGCCTGCGAGCGGCTCTCGTGGGTGAAGGCCTGCACCGTCTGCACCGCGCCGCAGCGCCTCCGAGGCATTGCCGGAGGAGGCGGCGATCCAGTCCTGGTTCTCGCGCCCGAGCGTCCGCAGCCGGCGCCCGAGCAGGATGATCGGCACGATCACCACCGGCACCAGCAGCAGCACCAGCAGCGTCAGCTTGCCGCGAGGTATAGAGCATCAGCCCGAGCCCGCCCACGAGCAAGAGCACGTTGCGCAGCGCCACCGAGACCGAGGAGCCGATCACCGACAGGATCAGCGTCGTGTCGGTGGTGATCCGGCTCAGCACCTCGCCGGTCATGATCCGCTCGTAGAAGGCCGGGCGACATGCCGATCACCCGGTCGAAGACCGCCTTGCGGATGTCGGCCACCACCCGCTCCCCGAGCCGGGTGACGAGGTAGTAGCGGAGCCCCGTGCCCACCGCCATCAGCGCCGCGATCCCGAGCGCGGCGAGGAAGTACTGGTCGAGGAGCTGCTCGGCCGAGGTCTCGAACCCGTCCACCACCCGCCGCACCGCGATCGGCAGGATCAGCGCCACCGCCGCGGTCAGAACCAGGGCGGCGAGCGCGGCGGCGAGCATGCCCCGGTAGCGCCGCAGATACGGCCAGAGCGCCGCGAGGGCGCCGATGCGCTTCGATCTGGCGCGATCGTCGGATTCGCTGGGATGGCGCACGCATACGCTCCGGGCTGCCTTGACTTCGGTCCGCTTTGTCCGCCGCTCGGACGCGGGATGCAACCCGGCAAACGGTCCCGGTTCCGCGAGCCCGGCCGCTCACCACTCCGCGAAGCTGCCGTCCCCGTGCCGCCAGACCGGGTTGCGCCAGCGGTGCCCCTCGCGCGCCGCCGCCACCACCTTCTCCTCGTCGATGGCGATGCCGAGCCCGGGCCCGTCCGGGATCGCCACATGTCCGTCGGCATAGGCGAAGACCGAGGGGTCGGCGAGGTAGTCGAGCAGATCGGAGCCTTCGTTGTAGTGGATGCCGAGCGACTGCTCCTGGATCGCGGCATTGCCGCTGACCGCGTCCACCTGCAGGCTCGCGGCGAGCGCGATCGGCCCGAGCGGGCAATGCAGCGCGATCGCTACGTCATGCGCCTCGGCGAGGGTCGCGATCTTGCGCGTCTCGGTGATCCCGCCGGCATGGCTGATGTCGGGCTGCAGGATGTCGACGTGGCCGGCCGCCAGGATCGGCTTCACGTCCCAGCGCGAATAGAGCCGCTCGCCGAGCGCGATCGGCGTCACCGTGTGCCGGGCGATCTCGGACAGCGCCTCGGCATGCTCCGACAGCACCGGCTCCTCGTAGAACATGCAGCGGAACGGGTCGAGCGCGGCGACCAGCGCCTTCGCCATGCCCCGGTGCACGCGGCCGTGGAAATCCACCGCGATGCCGAAATGGGATCCGAGCGCGTCGCGGATCGCCGCCACGCGCTCCGCCGACGCGTCGATCTTGGCGTGGCTGTCGAGCATGCCCATCTCGGCGGTGGCGTTCATCTTGATCGCCCGGAAGCCCCGCTCGGCGCTCTCCGTCGCCGCCGCCACCACGTCTCCCGGCCGGTCGCCGCCGACCCAGGAATAGACCGCGATGCGGTCCCGCACCCGCCCGCCGAGGAGCGCATGAACCGGCTGGCCGAGCGCCTTCCCGGTTATGTCCCAGAGCGCCTGGTCGATCCCCGCCAGCGCGCTCATGTGCAAAGGCCCGCCGCGGTAGAAGCCGCCGCGATGGAGCACCGTCCAGTGATCCTCGATCCGCCGCGGATCGGTGCCGATCAGGTAATCCGCCATCTCGCCGACGAGCGCCGCCACGCTCTCCGCGCGGCCCTCGACCACCGGCTCGCCCCAGCCCGAGAGCCCCTCGTCGGTCTCGATCTTCAGGAAGCACCAGCGCGGCGGCACGAGGAAGGTCCTGAGCGCGGTGATCCTCACGGCGCGTCCTCCGGATCGGTTCGAACAGGCGTGGAGAATGGAGCGGGCGACGGGAATCGAACCCGTATCATCAGCTTGGAAGGCTGAGGTCTTACCATTACACAACGCCCGCGCGGTCCTGTCCTTACCGCGCCGGCCGGCGCGGTGCAAGCCGCCCTCACGCCTCGATCCAGATCGTCACCGGCCCGTCGTTGACCAGCGAGACCTTCATGTCGGCCCCGAACCGCCCCGTCTCCACGGCAACTCCCTCGCGCCCGAGTGCCGCGGCGAACCGCGCGTAGAGCCGCTCCCCCTCGTCGGCCGGGGCGGCCGCGGAAAAGCCCGGCCGGTTGCCGCGCGACGTGTCCGCGGCCAGCGTGAACTGGCTGACGACCAGCGCCCCGCCGCCCGCGTCGAGAAGCGAGCAATTCATCCGCCCCGCCCCGTCGCGGAAGATCCGCAGCTTCGCGATCCGCCGCGCCAGCGCCTCGGCGTTCGCCTCCGCGTCGCCGGCCATCGCGCAGACGAGCACCAGCAGCCCCGGACCGGTCGCGCCCACGGTCTCGCCGCCGATCCGCACGGCGGCCTTCTCGACCCGCTGGACGAGCGCCCGCATCACGCGCCCCCGCCGTCCTGGCGGAGCTTGTAGGCCCCTTCGGGCAGGTCGAGCGCCGCGGCGAGGTCCTTCACCTGCGCCGGCGAGAGCGTGACCTTCATCAGCCGGTCGGTGCGGGTGTCGAGCTGCTCCACGGTCACGCAATCCTCGAAGGCGTGCACGGTCACGTCCTCCTGCCGGTAGCGCGCGGCGTCGTCGATGAGGGTGACGATCGTGGCGTCGAAATCGTGCTCGATGGTGAACATTCGGGGCTGCTCTCCGCTCTGGTGCCGTCCCCGAACCTATGCGCCCCGGTCGCGGGCGCAATCGTTGGCGGCGCCGCGCGGCGTCTCTACATTCCCGCGCGACCGACCCGATCCCGCGGACCCTCCATGCGCCTCCTCCTCGCCGGCCTGCTCCTGTCGCTCCTCGCGGCCTGCGCGACCCCCGTCATCGTCACCACCGAACCCGGCCCCCGCCGCGCCCCCGCCGCCACGCCCGAGCGCGCACCCCGCCCCGCGCCATCGGTCGCGGCAAGGAACTTCGTCGAGGTGGTGGGCCGGGTGATGCCGGTGGCCCGCGCCGCCTGCCGGGAGCGGACGCGGGGGGTGCGCTGCGACTACGCCGTGGTGATCGACGACAGCCGCGGCGCGGAGCCCAACGCCTTCCAGACCCTCGCGCCCGACGGCCAGCCGGTGGTCGGCTTCACCGTGCCGCTGATCCTGCTGGCGCGGAACCCCGACGAGCTGGCCTTCATCCTCAGCCACGAGGCCGCCCACCACATCGAGGGCCACATCGCCCGCGGCCGCTCCTCCGCGCAGGCGAACGCCGTCCTCGCCGGTGCCCTCGTGGCGCTCGGCGGCGGCGACCAGGTGGCGATCCGGCAGGCGCAGGAATTCGGCGCCTTCTACGGTCAGCGTCGCTACGCGAAGGGCTTCGAGCTCGAGGCCGACGCGCTGGGCGCGGTGCTCGCCGCCCGCGCCGGGTACGATCCCCTGCGCGGCGTGCAGTTCTTCGAGGACACGCCCGATCCCGGCAACCAGTTCCTCGGCACCCACCCGCCGAACGCCGACCGGATCGCGGTCGTGCGCCGGGTCGCCGCGGGGCTGCGCTGAGCCGGTTGACAGGCCGGCCGCGCCCGGTGCACCCCGCGCTCCGTCCCGACCCCATCGACGAGCCGCCGATGACCGATCTCTCGCTCCGCCGCAACAGGGCCTTCGACCTCGAGCCGCTCGCCCGGCTCCTCACCGACGAAGGCGACCTCGCACGCGTCAATCCCAACGCCAAGGCGCCCTTCGACCCGCTCGAATGGCAGGAGAAATGGCTCGCCGAGCCCGACGACGCCTCCTTCTACCTCGTGGACGGGGCGGGCCGGGAGGTGGGCTTCTTCGCGCTCCGCGTCGGTATCGGCCCGGAGGTGCGCCACCTCGTCTACGTCTTCGTCGTCGAGGCGGCGCGCGGCGGCGCCGGCGCGCAGGTGGCCGCACTCGTGGAGCGCGCCGCCCGCGGTCTCGGCGCGCTCTCGGTGACGCTGAAGGTCGAGCTCGACAACGCTCCGGCCCTCGCCGCCTACCAAGGCGCCGGCTTCGAGGAGCTCGGCCGCTCGAACGGCATGGCGACGATGCGCAAGGATCTCGACGGCGCGCCGGGCGGCCCGGCCCCGGCGGCCTGACGCGCTCCGGACGGGATCTCGTCCCCGCTCCGCCGATCGACGCGCCGCCGGCCGGAACGGTTGCACAATAAACACGCAACTCGCGGAGAATGAGAAAATTCGAACCATTTTCATCCGCAGAATATTGCGCTGCACCGCAGAGTTCCTAGATTGGGATCAAGCCGCCCGGAAACGGGTGGCGCCAGGGCTCACTCCTCCTCCCGAGCGCTGGTTCGCGCGGCGGCCCCCTCCTCCTCCCGGGGGTCGTCGCGCCCCTATTCCAGCCTGTATTCCGTCACCTGCCGGAACCGTTCGCCGGGCCGCACCACGATGTCCGGCCAGTCGGGCTGGCCGAGCGCGTCGGGCCACGTCTGCGGCTCGAGGGCCAGCGCCGCCAGGGCGGGGTAGGGGGCTCCGTGCAGCGTCGGCGCCTCCCCCACGGCGAGCGGGCGCATGTCGAAGACCTGCAATCCCGGCGCCGTGGTCGCGACCTCGAGCGTCCGGCGACCCTCCGCATCCTCCAGCCGGCAGACCGGCCGGAGATCGCCCGGCTCCCCCGACAGGCAGAAATTGTGGTCGATCGCCGGGAGCGCCGCGGGATCGAGGCGCACCGGCGCGCGGAAGTCGAACCCGGTGCCCGCAACGGCTGCGATCTCCCCCGTCGGGATCGTGTCGCCGTCCACCGGCAGGTAGCGCGCCGCGTCGATCCAGAGCCGCTGGCCGGCCCAGCTCCGGGGCGGCTGCATCGTCCAGAACGGATGATGCGCGAGCGACAGCGGCGTCGGCCGGTCGCTCTCCCCCTCCATCTCCAGCCGCAGCACATGCCCCTCCACCGCCCAGCGCACCCGCACGCGGCGATTGCCCGGATAGCCGCCCTCGCCGTCGGGCAGGTCGAGGGCGAAGGTCACGGAGCGGTCGTCGCACGAAGCGATCTCCCAGATCCGGTCGTGCAGCCCCGCCGATCCCGAATGCAGCGCGTGCCGCCCGTCCTGGTTGGCCTCCACCTCGAACCGCGCGCCGTCGATCTCGAACACGGCGCCGCGGATGCGGTTCGCCACCGGCCCCATGACCGAGCCGAACATCTTCAGCGCGCCGCCGTATTGCGCCGGATAGGCCGCGCCGAGCACCCGCGGCAGGTCGTCCCCCGCCACCCGCAGGTCCTGCAGCCGCGCCCCGTGATCCCAGAGCGTGGCGCAGAGCCCCTCGCTCTCCAGCACCAGCGCGCGCACCGCGCGCCCGTCGGGCAACCGGCCCGCCTCGCGGATCGTCTCGGACATGGGATCCTCCTCCGTCTCCGAGCGCCAACGGCGGCCCGGTGCGGCCCGTTCCGTGCCGGCCGGTGTGGTCCGGCCCCGGAGAGATCGCGAGAGCTTGCCCGGCACCCGGCGGCGGACCTCCGCGGACGGCCCGAGGGCCGGAGGGCGCCCGAAGCGGAGGCGCTTCACGACGCGGCATGCCCTTCATTCGACCGACCGACCGAAGACGACGATCGCTGCCGCCAGGACGGTGGCGGCTCCGAACAGGGCGATGCGCGCCGCGTCGCGGTCTCGCCAGGCGCCGACCGTCGCGATGGCGGCCTGGAGCGCGTAGTAGAGCGCGAAGGCCCGGGACGCGTAGCTGATGATCTGGAACACGTTCGTCGTCCAGGTCAGCAGGAGCCCGACGGTCACGAGGACGGCATAGCCCTGTCGCGACGTTATCCGTCCGGCGGTGAGTTCCGCGATCAATCCTCCCGATCCGGCGGTATCGGCCACGGCCGCGCTCAGCTGGGCGCTCAGGGCCGCGGCGACCAGAAGAAGCGGCAGGATGGGGGCCACCATCTCCATCGCGCCGATGATCGCGGTCTCGTCCAGCGCCATCGCCCCTTGCGGCAGCGAATACGTGAGAAGGCCGATATAGACCATGTAGATCGCCGTCGAGATCGCCTGGGCGATCCGCATCGACCGCAGGCGCGTGCGCACGTCGTAGGTCTCGCCGAGGTAGCGGGACGTCTCGAACCCCTGGACGGTGACGATCAGCCCGAAGGCCAGCGTCAGGCCGCTCCACGGGGTCACGGCGGGGTCGCTGAAGGACCACGCGCCCGCCGCCGCCTGCCGCGCGAAGTAGAGGACGAGACCGGTCAGCAATCCCGCGATGATCGAGAGCTTCAGGCCGACCGACACCTGTTCCAACCGTTCCATCGCCGAGAAGCCGCGCATCCAGCCGGTCAGCAGGATCAGGGCGAAGACGGCGCTGCAGAGGAGGCGCGCGTGGACCATATCGTCCACCGGAGTGAGGCTGACGCCGAAGGCGCCGAACAGGTTGAGATAGTAGGCGACCGAGATGACGTAGGCGAAGGCCAGCGTCCAGGAGGACAGCATTTCGAGCCGCGCCTCGACCGTCGGCCTCCGTCCGGTCTCGCGGGCCATCGTGGCCATGTTGAAGCGGATGGCGCCGCCGAAGAGATAGGCGGCCGCGCAGAGTGCCAGCATGATGCCGGGCGCGTAGAGGCCATAGCTGTCCTTGAGGATCGGACCCAGCACGAGGAACCCGCTGCCGATGATCGAGGCGAGCGGCGTGACGGTCGCCAGCCAGAGCGGCGCGCCGGAGAGTCTCGGGTGCATGAGCGCGGCCGCGACGATGACGGCGGCCGCAAGGATGAGCGTGTTCTGCACTGGCCTTCACCTGTCGCCGATCGCGGCGGCCGGTGAGCCTATCCGCCTCGAGCCATCTTGCGGGAGATGGCCGCGACCATCAACGCGCGACAACCCACCGCCACGGCTTGAAATCCGGGGGAACCGGAAGTCGCTGCCGCGGCCTGCGGCGGTTCCGGCCCCGGTCCGCTTCGCGCAGGTCGGTCCCGCGCCCCGGACCTTGCCGTGCTATGCGGTGAATTGCCGCTCGCGCTCCGGCCCCGGCCTCGCCGCCCTCACAGCACCACCCGGTGCTCCCTCTGCCCCTTTCCGGCCCCGTGCACGGCGAAGGTCAGCCCGTGCGCCGGCTCGTAGGTCAGGTCGTCCTCCTTCAGACCGACCGCGGCCGAGGTGCAGTAGAGCGTCGAGAAATCCGCGCCGCCGAAGGCCGGGCAGGTGATCTGCGTTGCCGGCAGCGCCACCTCGCGCTCGAACAGGCCGGCGGAATCGTAGACCGCGACCCGGCTCGAGCCCCAATGCGAGACCCAGAGCCGGCCGGCCGCATCCACCACCGCCCCGTCCGGCCGGTGCCCGCCCGCGGTCTCGTCCACGAAGGGCTCGGGCGCGCCCAGCGGCCAGCCCTCGTCGTCGAGTTCCCAGCGCATCACCACCTGGGTCGGGGTGTCAGCGAAATGCGCGTAGCGCCCGTCCGGGGTGAAGCAGATCGCGTTCGGGATCGACAGCCTGCCGCGGATCTCGGTCAGCTCGCCGCGGTAGTAGCGGTAGATCGCGCCCGCGCCCTTCTCCTTGCCGATCCCCATCGTGCTCACCCAGAACCCGCCGCGGGGGTCGGCCCGTCCGTCGTTGGAGCGGTTGTCGGGCCGGTCCGCCTCGATCCCGCAGAGCCGCTCGGTGGCGCCGGTGTCGAGGGTCAGGAGCGTCAGGTCGGTCTCTGTGGCGACGACCATCCGTCCCTCGTCCACCCAGCCGAGGCAGGAGACGAAGCGGTCGAAGCTCCAGTCCAGCAGCCGCTCCCCGACCCGGCTCAGCACCCGCCGCGCGAGGATGTCGCACCAGAAGAACTGCTCCCGCTCGGGATGCCAGAGCGGCCCCTCGCCCAGAAGGCAGCGCGTCGTGTCATGGACCGTGACCCTCATCGCGCCGCCTCGTCCCAGGCGGCCGCCAGCGCCGCCGCCCGCTGGCCCACCTCCCCGGCCGCGTCGCCGGGGCGGTAGAGGCTGGTGCCGATCCCGAACCCGGCCGCGCCGGCGCCGAGCCAGGCGCGGAAATCTCCCGCGCCGACGCCGCCCACCATGTAGAGCCGCGCCTCGACGGGCAGCACCGCGCGCAGCGCCTTCAGCCCCTCGATCCCCATCTGGAAGGCGGGGAAGATCTTCACCGCCGTCGCCCCCGCCTTCAGCCCCGCGAAGCACTCGCTGGGCGTCAGGCAGCCGGGATAGGATTCGAGCCCCGCCGCGAGGGTCGCCGCGATCACCTCCGCGTCGCAGTTCGGGGAGACGACCATGCGGCCGCCCGCGTCCCGGACCCGGCCGACGTCCTCGGCCGACAGCACCGTGCCGGCGCCGATCGTGGCCGCCTCCCCGTGCGCCGCCGCCATCGCCTCGATCGAGGCGAAGGGCGAGGGGGAGTTCAGCGGCACCTCGATCCGCGTGATCCCGGCCTTCACCAGCGCCGCCGTCACCGGCACCGCTTCCTCCGGGTCGATGCCGCGCAGAATGGCGATGATATCTCTCATGTCGTCTCCTTCCAGAGCGTCCGCGCCCGCGCGAGCCCCGCCAGCGTGCAGGCCTCGCCCCTCGTCACCGCAGGTCCCGCGCCTTGCGCCCGGAGCGCTGCGGCGTAGCGCGCCGCCAACCCCGCCGCGCCGATCACCCCCACCGGCATCCCGAGCCAGTAGGGCCTCGCATGGGCCAGCTCCGCCCCGATCAGCAGCCCCGAGGCCCGCGCCGTCGCCCAGGGCTCGCCCGCGCCGTGCAGGAGACCCTCCGCCCGGAGCCCGAAGAGCCGCTGCGCCAGCGCCTCGGGCCTGCTCAACCCGTCCGAGACCGCCTCCGCGAAGGCCTCCTCGTCCCAGCCTTCGCCGAGGGAATGGCGCAGCACCGTGTGGCCGCGGATCGCGGCGAAGAGCTCGCCGGTCATCGCGGTCTGGAACGACACCACCTCGCCGGCCGAGACCTGCACCCACTTGGTGTGGCTGCCGGGCAGGCAGAGCGTGCCGTCGAAGCCGGGATTGAGCGCCAGGAACCCCGCGATCTGCGTCTCCTCGCCGCGCATCACGTCCGCCGGGCGGTCCTGGCGGAGCCCCGGCACGATCCCCACCCGCAGCGCCGACCCCGCCGTCGCGAAGGGCCCGCCGAGCGGCGCGCAGGGCACCGCGCGGTAGGGCGCCTCGACCCAGCCCTGCCGCGCGCCGACCATGCCGCAGGCGAGGACCGGCATGCCCGGGGCCAGCTCCCATTCCGACAGCAGCGCCTCCAGCACCGGCTCGAACTCGCGCGGCGCGAGCGTCCCCATCCCGCGGTCGGAGGTCAGCTCCGCCAGCACGCCGCTCGCGCCCTCCATCGCCCAGGCGCGCAGGGCCGTCGTCCCCCAGTCGAGCGCGATCCAGTCCGGTGTCATGTCCGATGGGCCTCCCCGCCTCGCCTGCGGCAGAAGACCACAGGCGCCGGGCGGGTGCCACCCCGTGATCGGACCGGCGGCGGCCGAGAAACCGCTCCGCGGAATCCGTCTTTCATGCAATGCTGCGTCACGCCGAACGGGGTCGGCCTTCAATCGCATGGAGAGGGGAATGGATGACGTCCGGAAATACGCGGCCGAGCTGATCGGCACGTTCTGGTTGACCTTCGGCGGATGCGGCGCGGCGGTCCTCGCTGCCGCCTTCCCGGAGGTGGGCATCGGCCTGCTCGGGGTCTCGCTGGCCTTCGGACTCACCGTGCTCACCATGGCCTATGCGATCGGGCATATCTCCGGGTGCCACCTGAACCCCGCCGTGACGATCGGGCTGGCCGTCGGCGGGCGGTTTCCCGTGGGGCAGATCGCGCCCTATGTCGCGGCGCAGGTCGCCGGCGCGATCGTCGGCGCGCTGGTCCTCTACGGCATCGCCAGCGGGAGCCCGGACTTCGACCCGAATGCCGGCTTCGCCGCCAACGGCTACGGTGCGCACTCTCCCGGCGGCTACTCGATGCAGGCCGCCTTCCTCGCCGAGACCGTGCTGACGATGATGTTCCTGTTCATCATCATGGGCGCGACCCACGGCCGCGCGCCGGTCGGTTTCGCGCCCGTCGCCATCGGCCTCGGGCTGACGCTGATCCACCTGGTCGGCATCCCGGTCACCAACACCTCGGTCAACCCGGCGCGCAGCACCGGGCCGGCGCTTTTCGCCGGCGGCTGGGCGATCGGCCAGCTCTGGATGTTCTGGCTGGCGCCGATCCTCGGCGGGGCGATGGGCGGCGCGCTCTATGCCCGGCTCAGCCCGACGCCGATCGAGCCGGTGGTGGGCGGCGTCCCGAGCCAGGGGTGAGGGCCCGTCCGGCGGCGCGTCGTCACTGGCGCTCCGCCAGACCCGCCCGCAGCCTCTTCGGCAGCCCGGCGCGCACCAGGTCGTAGGACACCGCCACCCGGTGGCGCACCTCGTCCAACGGCGTGCCGTCGGGCAGCCTGACCCAGGAGCGGTGGAAATAGGGCGCCCGCTCCGCCACCCCCGCCTCGATCAGCATCGCCGCCGTCTCGACATCGGCGCACTTGATCGACAGGCCCGGCTGCACCCCCTGCAGGGCGAACATCTTGCCGCCGACCTTCCAGGCGTCGTGCCCGCCGCCCCAGGGGTCGCTCACCTCCGCGCCGGGAAGCGCGCCGCAGATTGCGTTCACCTCCGCCCGCCAGGGGCTCACCGGTAATAGTGCCGGAGCACGTGCTCGGCCTCGGCGAAGAACAGCCAGCGGCTGCCGAAGGTCCCTGCCACGTGGACGATCCCGGCGAGCGGCGCCAGCGGCAGGAGGCACAGGAGGAGCGGCAGCGCGAACCCGGCCGCCAGCGACAGGAGCCTGAGCTTCGTGGCGTGCTTGCGCCCCACCACGAAGACCATCTCCCGCGTGAGATAGCTCTCGCCGGTATGCGGCGCCTCGAAGGGCCTGACCCGGCCCATCGGCGCGAGACCCGTGGCGCTGCCGGTGTCCTCGGGCGCCGCGGCCACCCGCGCGTCGCCGGCCCGCCACGCCAGCGCCTGCCCGATGCCCGTCAGCGCCAGCAGCACCGCGCCCGGCCCCTCCCAGCCGGCGAGCAGGGTGCCGGCCGTCGCCGCGTAGCCCAGGAACAGGACCGGCACCGACCAGTGATGCCAGCGCGGCACGGTGCGGAGCGAGGCGTAGATCATCGCCGTGGCGGTCACCGTCACCGCCGCGAGCGCCGCCCCGAGCCACCCGAGCGGCGCCGCCTCCCGCCCGACGAACTGCGCCGCGGCGTAGAGCGCCATCACCGCCATCGTCGCCGCGGCGAGCCAGGCCTCGCGGGAGAGCCAGCTCGAGCGCCATTCCCGGAACGCCTTCACCGCCCGGTCGGGCCGGCCGAGATGGAAGCTCGACGCGGCGAGCCCGGTCCCGGCAAATCCGAACCCGACGAGGAAGACCAGAAGCCCGGTCCAGCCCCTGACGGGCGCCAGCGACAGCCCGGCCAGCGCCAGGAGACCGAGCCCCGCGCCGGAGAGCACGGTGAAGACCAGAAGCGACGCCGCCGGCCGCATCAGCCGCCGCCTCCGCTCATCCCATCCGCTCCAGCGCCCGGTCGAGCCAGCCGAGAAATCCCTGCGGCGTCTCCGCCACCGGTTCGAGGAGCGGCGCCAGCACGTCCACCGCCTCGTCGCGGCCGCGCGGCGGCAGGTACTTGTTCACCGGCCGCGTCCCCTGCTCGGGCATGAGATCCATGCCGCCGCGCCCGGCGACGAGCCGCGAGACCTCCGAGTCCGGGTCCGAGAGATCGCCGAAATGCCGCGCATGGGAGGGGCAGGTGCGCACGCAGGCCGGCTCCCGGTCCACCTCGGGCAGGTTCGGGTTGTCGATCCGGTCCACGCAGAGGGTGCATTTCTTCATCACCTTCGCCGCCGGGTCCTGCTCCCGCGCGCCGTAGGGGCAGGCCCAGGCGCAGAGCCCGCAGCCGATGCACTCGTCCTCGTTGACGAGCACGATGCCGTCCTCCTCCCGCTTCAGGCTCGCGCCCGTCGGGCAGACGGTGACGCAGGGCGCGTCGGCGCAATGCAGGCACGATTTGGGGAAATGCACGATCCGCGCCGCGCCGCCGCCCTCCGGCTGCACCTCGTAGGAATGGACCCGGTTCAGGAACGAGCCCGAAGGCTCCGCCCCGTGCGCGTCGGCGTCGGCGAGGGGCGCGCCGTAGCCTTCGGTGTTCCACGCCTTGCAGGCGATCACGCAGGCATGGCAGCCGACGCAGGTGTCGAGGTCGATCACGAGTTCGAGAGCCTTCTCGGTCCGCTCCGGCAGATCGGTCATGCCCGGCCTCCGTTTTCGACTCCGACGGGAATCCGACGGGACTCCGACAGGATTCCGACAGCAGCTTTCCGGCCGAATCGGCCCCCGATGCCGGTAAAGGTCCCACCGCGCGCCCGGGTCACGACTGGTCCTCCCGTCCCGCCATCCAGCGCCAGAGACCCGAGACCGCCTCGAGCGGGCCGGGCGCCGTCTCGATCCCCCGCCGCCCGGCCTTCCGCGCCACGAGAGAGGGGCCGACCCCCACCGGGCTCGCCTGCCGCCGGATCGCCGGGTGGGAGATCTTCGCCGGCGCGATCCGCTCCACCTTCACCCGGCAATCGAACCAGGCCGCCTGTCCGGTCACCGGGTCGGAGTTCGACCAGCGCAGCCCGTCCCCCTTGGGCGGCAGGAGCTCATGGATCAGGTGGTTGACGAGAAAGCCCTTCTGGCCTCCGGCGCGGCCGGGTCCAGCGCCCAGGCGCCGCGCCGCTTGCCGATCGCGTTCCAGGTCCAGACGGTGTTGGGGTTCAGCGCCGCCATCTGCGCCACCGGCACCGTGATCTCGCCGTGGACCGAGGTGACCCGCGCCCAGTCGCCCTCGGCGAAGCCGCCGCGCTCCCAGAGCGCGGTCGGCAGGTAGAGCGGGTTCTGGCCGTGGATCTGGCGCAGCCAGGGATTCTGCCCGCCCCAGGAATGGTACATCGCCGCCGGCCGCTGGGTCAGCACCGTCGGGGGTATTCCAGCGGGTCCGATAGCCCTCCTCGAGCGGCGGATACCAGCAGGGCAGCGGGTCGTGGGTGACCTTCATCCGCGCCCGCAGCCGCTCCGGCGGCTGGTGCTCACCATGCCCCTCCGCGGCCCGCTTGAACCGCGCAAGCGGTTCGCACCAAAGGGAAAGAGATAGGGCCGCGGCGTCTCGACGAAGCCCATGGAGACCGCCCACTCCCAGTATTCCCGGTTCCAGGGCCGCATGAAAGCGCGGTTCGGGCACCTCGAAGGTGGCGATGCCGCCATGCGCCCGGTAGCTGTCGATCTGCGCCAGGTTCGGCACGCCGCGCCCGTCGGTGAGCCCGTTCTCCCCCAGCCGCCAGCCGGCCAGGGGCCCGACGCCCGGCCGCCGCTCGTGCGACATCATGTAATGGGCGTAATCTTCGTAGAGCGGTGCGCCCGTCCTCGTCCACGAAGCCCGGCAGCCCCAGCCGTGCGCCCAGATCCACCAGCACCGACTGGAACGGCCGCACGTCCCGCTCCGGCACCACCACCGGCCAGCGGATCGCGTCCGCGGCGTGGTCGGGCTCCGAGATCGGCCGGTCGAGGAGCGAGATACAGTCGTGACGCTCCAGATAGGTCGTGTCCGGCAGCACCAGAGTCCGCGTAGGCCACCATCTCGGATGAGTAGGCGTCGGAATAGACGATGTAGGGGATGCGGTAATTGCCGTCCTCGTCCGCGTCGGCCAGCATCCCCATGGTCTGGCCCGTGTTCATCGACGAGTTCCAGGCCATGTTCGCCATGTAGAGGAACAGCGTGTCGATCTCGGTAGGGATCGCCCGCATAGGCGTTCGAGATCACCATGTGCATCAGCCCGTGCACCGACAGCGGGTTCTCCCAGGAGAACGCCTTGTCGAGCCGCTGCGGCCTGCCGTCCTCGTCCAGGCAGCAGGTCCTCGGGCCCGTCGCGGGAAGCCCAGATGCGGCCCGTCGAGCGGCGCGTCCGGCTCTGCGCCCGCATGGGGCGCGGATGCGCCTCGGCGGGTTTGGGGTAGGGCGGCTTGAACCGCATGCCGCCGGGCATTCCACCGCTCCCAGCAGGATCTGCAGCAGGTGGATCGCGCGGGCCGTCTGGAAGCCGTTGGAATGGGCCGAGATCCCGCGCATCGCGTGCATGGCGACCGGCCGCGCCGTCACGTGGCCGTGGCGCACGCCGCGGAAATCGGTCCAGTCCTGCGCCACCTCGAAGCTCCGCTCGAAGGCCGCATGCGCGAGTTCGGCGGCCAGCCGGTGGATCCGCTCCGCCGGGATGCCGACCCGCGACGCGACCGCCTCGGGGGCGTATTCCGGTGCCAGGTAGCGCTCCGCCAGCAGCCTGGAACACCGTGCGCTGCGTCGTGCCCCCGCGCGCGGATGCGCCCCGCGAGATCCGGCCGGATGCCCTGCTCGTCGAAGGCGGCGGGCGCCGGTGTCCCGGTCCATCACCACCGGCCGGCCCTTGCCGTCCCGCATCAGCAGGCCGCAATCGCGGGTGTTCGGATCCTCGTTCAGCAGGCAGCGGCGCATTCGTCCAGCGCGACAGGTAGTCGAGATCGACCTTGCCGGCCTTCAGCAGGCAGTGGACCAGCGACAGCACGAGCAGCCCGTCCGTGCCCGGCGTGATGCCGATCCATTCATCGGCGATGGCGTTGTAGCCGGTCCGGATCGGGTTGATCGCCGACGACCTTCGCGCCGCGTTCCTTGAGCCGCGCCAGACCCATCTTGATCGGGTTGAATCGTGGTCCTCCGCCGTGCCGAAGAGCAGGAACATCTCCGCTCGCTCCCAGTCGGGGCTGCGCGAACTCCCAGAACGCGCCGCCCATCGTGTAGATGCCTGCGGCCGCCATGTTGACGGAGCAGAAGCCGCCATGGGCGGCGTAGTTCGGCGTCCCGAACTGCTGCGCCCAGTAGCCGGTGAAGCTCTGGCTCTGGTCCCGCCCGGTGAAAAACGCGAGCTTTTTCGGGTCCTTGCGGCGTATTCGCGCAAGCCGCGTCGTCACTTCCGATTCCAGCGCTTCCTCCCAGGTGATCTCCTCGAACTCTCCCGATCCGCGCGGTCCGGTCCGCCTGCAGCGGCGCGCGCAGCCGCGCGGCCGAATTGTGCTGCATGATCCCTGCCGCACCCTTGGCGCAGAGCACGCCGCGGTTCACGGGATGGTCGCGATTGCCCTCGATATAGGCGACCTCGTCGTCCTTCACATGCACGTCGATCCCGCAGCGGCAGGCGCACATGTAGCAGGTGGTCTTGCGGACCTCGTCGCCCAGCTGCGGCGCCGGATCGATATGCACGTCGCTCGTCATGTCCCGGTTGTGGCAGAGCCTTGACGAAGAAAAGGGCCTCGCCCGCTCCGCGGCCCATGTCGGAAAAGGCGCGCGTTCCGTCGGCATGGTTCCGGTCCCCGACGCCTCGCGCGCTAGAGAAGCCGAAACGGACGGGAGCATCGGGCCATGAAGACCCACGTGAAGGCCCTGGTCGTCGGCGGCGGCGCCGTCGGAACCTCGATCGCCTATCATCTGGCGAAGGCCGGCTGGCAGGACATGATGCTGCTGGAGCGCGACGAGCTGACCTGCGGCTCGACCTGGCACGCGGCCGGGCTGCTGCCGCTACTTCAACATGTCCTACGCCACGACCCACATCCACGACTACTCGGTGAAGTTCTACAAGACGCTGGAGGCGGAGACCGGCCTCAATGCCGGCTTCTCGGTCGTCGGCAACCTGCGCATGGCGCAGTCCGGGCGCGCATGGACGAATACATGCTCTACGCCGCCACGGCCGAGAACGTCGGCATCCCTTACGAGTGGCTGAGCCCGGCGCAGATCAAGGAGCGCTAGCCGCTGGTGCGGACCGAGGACCTGCTCGGCGCGATCTTCCACCCGACCGACGGCTACATCAACCCGGCCGACGTGACCATGGCGATGGCCAAGGGCGCGCGCCAGCGCGGGGTGACGATCGAGCGCAAGTGGCAGGCGGACGCCTACGAGTGGACCGGCTCGGAGTGGCGGGTGACGCTGCACGAAGATGGCCGAGAAGGGCGGCAACCTGGTCGCCGCCGAGGAGCAGATCGTCATCACGGCCGAGCACGTCGTCACCGCCACCGGCAACCACGCGCAGCGGACGGCGCGGCTGCTGGGGATCAAGATCCCGGCGATCCCGGTCGAGCACCAGTTCATCGTCACCGAGCCCGACCCGGCGCTGTCGGACTGGCGCAAGGCGAGCGGCCGAGCACCCGGTGCTGCGCGATGCCGACGCGCAAATGGTACGTGCGCGAGGAGCGCGGCGGCTGGATCCTCGGCCCCTACGAGACGGCGCGCCGGCGCGGTTCGAATACGGCGTGCCCGACAGCTTCCGCGCCGACCTGTTCCCGCTCGATCTGGAGCGGATCGAGGAAGAGTACATGTCGATGATCCACCGGATTCCGTCGTCGGAGAGGTCGGGCTGAAGGACGACTTCAACGGCCCGATCTGCTACACGCCCGACGGCAACCCGCTGGTCGGCCCGGCGCCGGGCCTGAGCAACATGTGGCTGGCCGAGGGCTTCTCCTTCGGCATCACCGCCGCCGGCGGCACCGGGCACTACCTGGCGCAGATGATGGTCGAGGGCGAGGCCGAGATCGACATGGCCTCGCTCGACCCGCAGCCGCTTCGGGCCCTGGATGACCACCGAATACGCGGTGCAGAAGAACGAGGAATGCCTACGCCCACGTCTACGTCCTGCACCACCCCGACGAGGAACGCCCGGCCGCGCGGCCGCTCCGGACCGCGCCCGGCCTACGACCGGCAGAAGGCGACGGGGGCGCAGTTCGGCTGCGTGAACGGCTGGGAGCGGCCGAACTACTACGGCCCGCCGACGCGCCGGAGGGCTTCGACCACGACGCGCGCAGCTTCCGCCGCGGCGGCTGGTGGGACTATGCGGCCGCGGAGGCGACGGCGATCCGCGAGAGCGTCGGGCTGATCGACGCCACCGCCTTCGCCAAGCATGTCGTCACCGGGCCCGGCGCGACGGCCTTCCTCGACCGGTTCACCTGCAACCGGCTGCCGAAGGTCGGGCGGATCAACCTGACCTACGCGCTGACCGGAGCCGGCACCGTGCGCACCGAGTACACGATCGTCCGGCGGGGCGAGTCCGACTACTACCTTGTCTCGGCGGGCGCCTGGGCGGCCTATGACGGCGACTATCTGCGCAAGGCCGCCGAGGACTTCATGGCAGGCGGCGGCGATTTCGTCGATGGTGCAGGACGTGACCACTCAATGGGGCGTCTTCGCCATCGCCGGCCCGAAGATCGCGCGACGTGCTGCACGCGCTGGTCCGCGACGCCGAGCCGGCGACGGTGCTCTCCAACAAGCGTTTCCCGTGGCTGTCGATGCGGCGACGATCGAGCTCGGCATGTGCCCGGTCGATGGCGCTGCGCGTCGCCTACACGGGCGAGCTCGGCTGGGAGCTGCACCACCCGATGGAGATGCAGACCCACCTCTGGGACCGGCTGATGGAGGCGGGCGCGCCGCACGGGCTGAAGCTGGTGGGCGCGCGGGCGCAGAACTGGCTGCGGCAAGAGAAGTCCTATCGCGCCTTCGGCCACGAGCTCGGCCGGGACGCGACGCCGCTGGAGGCCGGGCTCGACCGGTTCGTGGACCTGCACCAAGGAGTTCCACGGCAAGGAGGCGATGGAGCGGACCGGGCATCCGCGCTCGAAATGCGTGACGCTGCTGGTCGATGGGCCGGGAGACGCGGATCCCTGGGGCCGCGAGGCGCTCTATCGACGGCGAGGAGGGTCGGGCGGCTGACCTCGGGCGGCTATTCGGTCGGCCTTCGGCAAGTCCATCGGCATGGGCTACGTGCGGCCCGAGCTCGCCCAGGCCGGGACCAGGCTCGAGGTGCGGATGTTCCGCGAGCTCTGGGACGCGGAGGTGACCGAGGACAGCCCCTATGACCCGCGGAACGAGACCATCCGGAAGGACGGCTAGACGCGCGGGAGCCGCGCTTCTTCTCGCGCTCGCCGCCCTGTCGCTCTGGGCGGCGGCGCATTACCGCGATCTGCCGCAGACCGAGCGCGCCGAGCGGTACGCCCGGCAGAATCTCGGTCAGCGCCTCGGCGACCTATGTCACGCTCAGGACGCTCAATGCCTTCCTCTCCTCGGCGCAGGAGGTGGAGGTCGAGGGCAACGTCATCCTCTTCGGTGGCTCGGTCCAACCCCTGAAGGTGCTCGAGCCGATCGACGACACGGTCGAGCGCATCGCCGGCGTCGTCTTCACCGTCATGCTCGTCTCCGGTGTGCTGGCGGTCTCCATGGGACCGCTCGGGGCGGTCGGGTTCGCGCTTCTGGCCCTCGCGGCCCTCTGCGGGACGCTGGTGCTCGCGAGCGGCCGCGATCTTGGCGGCGTACCGCGCCAATTGGCCGTCTATGGCGGCTTTCTCGGGTTCGGCATCCCGCTTGCCTTTCTCCTCTCATCGCTCGTTGCCAATGCGCTGACCGAACGCACCTGGGCCGAGCACAGCCGGATCGTCGCCGAGATCACTGCCAGCGTCGAGGACGGGACTTTGGAGGAGGCGGAGGAAAGCTGGCGGGCGATGTTCGACACGCTCGACCAGTACCGCCGGATCGCCGGCAACATATCCGGCCGCGCCGACGAACTGATTGGCAGCCTGATCAGCCTGCTCGCCGTGTTCATTGTAAAGGTGCTGGTCCTGCCGGTGCTGATGGCCGGCGGGCTCGTGGTCGTCGCGCGACGGCTGGGGCGGGCGGACACGCCCGGCTTGCAGTTACCCACAAGTCGTGTGGCGAATTGATTCACCCACCAGACCTGACCTTGCCTGCGCAGACACGACCATGATTCGTCATGTGGCGCCAAATGATTGAGGTGCGGGCGTGGGGCAGAGTTGGGTGGAAACGGAAACTGCGGGCTGTGATCTGGGAGATGGCCGGCTAAACCGGCGCCTCGGGACGATGCTCGAGGCTCTTGGGGAACGGCCGGGGAAATCGCTGCCCACGGCGTTTCAGGACTGGTCGAACACCAAGGCAGCCTACCGCTTCTTTTCCAACGGGAATGTCAGCGAAGACAAGATCCTGGAGGGCCATTTCGGCGCCTCTGCCCTGCGCATCGGGGCAACAGACGGTCCCATCCTGATCCTTCAGGATACCACGGAGTTCTCCTTCAAGCGCTCGGCTCCGGAGAAGGTCGGATTCACGAAGATGTCCACCGGACGCAAGCTGAAGGAAGGCCGCTACCAGAAGCATGCTGTCTGCGGCCTCCTGATGCATGCGAGCCTGGCGATCACGCCGGACGGCCTGCCGCTTGGCCTGACGGCGGCCAAGTTCTGGTCGCGCACCAGGTTCAAGGGAACCGCCGCGCTCAAGCGCCGGATCAATCCGACCCGGGTGCCGATCGACCAGAAGGAAAGCATGCGCTGGCTCGATAACCTGCGACTGTCCAGCGAGCTGGCAGGGGCGCCCGAACGCTGCGTGCATGTCGGGGACCGGGAAAGCGACATCTACGAGCTCTACTGCCTGGCCGAAGAACTCGGGACCGGCTTTCTCGTCCGGAGCTGCGTTGATCGCCTTGCGGAGGATGGCGGCACGACCATTGCCAAGGTGATGTCGGAGGTGCAGTCCAGCGGCACCCACGAGGTCCGGTTCCGCGATGCGCAGGGCAATGACCATTGCGCCGTGCTGTCGGTTCGGCATGCCACGATGACGGTCCGCCCGCCGATTGGAAAGCAGGGGAAATACCGGCATCAGGAGCTCCAGATCATCCATGCCGAGGAGCTCGACCCGCCGGAAGGCCGGGCGCCCGTCTTCTGGAAGCTGATCACGAACCTGCCGGTGGCGACCCACGCGGAGGCCGTGAACAAGCTCGAATGGTATGCCCTGCGGTGGAAGATCGAGACATTCTTCCGGACCCTGAAAACCGGCTGCCGGATCGAGGAGATGCGCCTCGCCACGGCCGATCGCCTGGCCAACTGCATCGCGCTGTGCTGCGTCGTGGCCTGGCGGGTGTCCTGGTTGACAATGCTCAGCCGCGAGGCGCCGGCCGCGGACCCTGCTGCGGTCTTCACCGACGCCGAGCGCTACCTGCTCGAGCACGCGTCGCAGGACAGAAAACGCCAGGCACCGCGGGCTCTCGATTTCTATGTCAGGGCGGTCGCAAGGCTCGGAGGCTATCTCGACCGCGGTTCCGACCCGCCACCGGGGACGACCGTCATGTGGCGGGGCTTCTCCCGCCTCGCCGACCTCGTCGAAGGAGCTCGCATCGCAGCGCCGCCGGACACTTGTGGGTAACTGCAAGCACGCCCGGTCGCATACGGTAGTGCCCCACTCCGTGGTGTAGGAGGCCGCGCGCGAAGCCCTTGGCGTAGCGCAGCGCGTGGCCGGGCTGGCGGCCACCGCGCGTCTTCGTAGTCTGAGGTTGTTCGACGACCGAAGACAACGAAGGAGAGCACGATGACCGAGGCTATGATCGACGTTCCGGAGGCGATCGCCAAGAGCGACGACACCGATTTCCTGCGTGAGCTGATCCAGGATGCCGCGCAACGGCTGATGGAGATCGAGGTGGGCGCCGTGTGCGGGGCCGGTCTGCGCGAGCGAACGCCGGACCGGGAGAACCAGCGCAACGGCTACCGGCCGCGCCGATGGGATACGCGGGCCGGGACGATTGGGCTGAGCATTCCCAAGCTGAGGAAGGGGAGTTACTTCCCGACCTTTCTCGAGCCGCGGCGGACGGCCGAGAAGGCGCTGATGGCGGTGGTGCAGGAAGCCTACATCCACGGTGTCTCCACTCGAGCGGTGGACGACCTGGTGCGCGCCATGGGGCTGACGGGCACCTCGAAAAGCCAGGTCTCGCGGCTCTGCGAAGAGATCGACGAGCGGGTGCAGGCGTTCCTGAACCGGCCGCTGGAGGGCGATTGGCCCTTCCTGTGGCTCGACGCCACCTACGTGAAGTTGCGCGAAGGCGGACGGATCGTCTCCATGGCGGTGATAGTGGCCGTCGCGGTCAACACCGACGGGCGGCGTGAGATACTCGGCATCGCCGTCATGCCGTCCGAAGCCGAGGCCTTCTGGGCCGACTTCCTGCGTTCGCTGACCCGCCGCGGCCTGCGTGGCGTGCAGATGGTAATCAGCGATGCGCACGAGGGCCTCAAGGCCGCTGCAAGCAAGGTCCTGGACGCCGGATGGCAGCGCTGCCGGGTGCATTTTCAGCGCAACCTTCTGGCCCGCGTGAGCAAGACCAACAAGCCGGTGGTCAGCGCGGTGGTGAAGACCGTCTTCGCCGAGAAGGACCGGGACCAGGCCCATGCCCGGTGGCGCGAGGTCGCAGACAACCTTCGTGACCGGTTCCGCGACGTCGCCGAACTGATGGACGCGGCCGAGCACGACGTCCTCGCCTACATGGCCTTCGACGAGAGCCTGCGCTCGAAGCTCCACAGCACCAACCCGCTGGAGCGCGTCAACAAGGAGATCAAGCGGCGCACCAACGTCGTCGGCATCTTCCCCAACCGCAAGGCCGTCGTTCGCCTCGTCGGCGCGCTCATGCTGGAGCAGAACGATGAGTGGGCCGTCAGCCGCCGCTACATGCCCGTGGAAAAACTGACAGGCCTGTGCGACGATAACCCTGATGCGGCCATGATCGCCGCTCAGTGAACGAGCGACACCAGCTATGAAGAAGCAGGTGGACGCCAGTTCCTACACCATCTCTGGGGACACTACCGTTCGCATACCGCGATGAGGACTGGCCGGCGCGCAACGCTGCGGCTTCTCGGCGCAGGACTTCGTTGGTGCCGCCCGGGCGATGCACCCGCCCCGCGTTAACCGGATGGCGATTCCGCCGTGAGATGGTCCGCCCGAAGACGGATGGCGCCAGAGGCGGAGGACACCCGGTGAAAGCGATCGTTCCCCTACCGGCGGGCGGCACGCCCCTGACGGGGGTGGGCGCGACCACGCCGATCCGGACGGTCTGCGGATACCGCCATGCGCACAACGTCCGGCCCGGCGATCTCTGCGTCACGCGGCACGGCGTGCCGCAGCCGGTGCGGCTCGTGGTGACGGTGTCGCTCGCCTCTGCCGCCTGGCGGTCCGCGGAGGCCGCGGCGCTCCGTCTCGCGCCCCGCGCGCTTGGTCCGATGATGCCCTCCACAACCGCGGTGCTGGCCCCGGACCAGCAAATCCTGATCCCGGGCTACCTGATCGGCCCACGGATCGAGCGTCCCGGCGCTCTCTTGGCCGCGCGAGCCCTCGCCGGCACCTCGGACGCGGTCTGGCGCGACCGGACCTTCGATACGGAAACGTTCTATGCCTTCGCCTTCGACCGCCACGAACTGATTTCCGCGGCCGGGCTGTGGATCGCCAGTTACCGGCCGGAGGTCGCGCATCTGGATCGGATGGAGACCGATCTGCGCGGGCGCCTCCTCCGGTTCTATCCGCAACTCGCGGAACGGCGCGATCCGTTCCCGCCACTGCCCTACGACGTCGTGCCGGCGGAGGCCTACGTTCCGAGCGCCGTCTGAGTTCAGTGCGCCCGGGCCGAGACCCAGCGCGCCCAGTCTCCCGCCGAGCCGTTGAAGGCGTTGAGGTCCACCGGCCCCGCGATTCCGGGCACGAGGCCCGTGGCGGTGTATTGCCAGAACGTCCACCGCGCGCCGGGATAGATCTCGTCGACATGCTTGGCCGTGGAGCGCACCCAGACTTCCTCCCCCAGCCGTTCGATCCCGTTCTCGTGCCAGAAGTCGCGCGTGGTGTAGATCACCGGGCGCTGGCCGTAATGGCGCGCCACCATGTCGAGGAAGGTCCGCGCCTCGCGTCGGACCGCTTCGGCCGGCGGCCGGTAGGTGCAGGTGGGCGAGAACGGATTCCATTCCAGATCGAGGACAGGGGGCAGGGCGCCCCGATCGCGCGGCACGTTCTCAATGAACCAGCGCGCCTGGTCCTCCGCCGACCCGCACCAGTAGAAGAAATGATAGGCGCCCCGCGCGACGCCCGCCCGCCGGGCCGCCGCCCAGTTCGCCTCGAAGGCCGGGTCGATCCGGTCGCTCCCCTCGGTCGCCTTCAGGAAGGCGAAGGAGACGCCCGCATCCCGCACGCGCTCCCAGTCGATCGCGCCCTGGTAGCGGCTGAGGTCGACCCCGTGAACCGGATGCGCGGCGGGTCCGACGCCCGCCCAGTCCACGGGGTCGCTGTCGCCGAAGCTGAGGGGGCCGGTGGTCGAGACCTCGATCGGATCGGGTCCGCCGCAGGCTGCGAGGACGAGAAGCGCGAGACCCGCCAGAAAGCGCATGGAAACCAATCCGCAAACCCACTCGATGAGGCAGAAGTAGCAATCGCGATGACGCCGGGGAAGTTGTTTCTTCCGCCTCTCAGCCGGTGCGACCTCGATGCCGCAGGCGGCCGGGATCGAGCGCCGCGGCCGGGGCCGGGAATCTCCCCGCCATCCGCTCCGCGATCAGATCGGCCAGCGCCGGGGCGATCTGGAACCCGTAGCCGCCCTGGCCCGCGAACCACCAGAAACCGGGACGGTCGGGGTCCGGACCGACCACCGGCGCGCCGTCCGGCGCGAAGGTCCGGAGCCCGGCCCAGGTCGTCAGCGGGCGGGTGACTTCCGCCGTGACCGCCTCCTGGTATCGGGCGAGGCCTTCCGCCAGGACCATGTCGTCGGGCCAGGCATCGAAGGGCTCCACCGGGTCGGCGTCCGCGGGCGAGACGAGCCAGCGGCCGGCATCTGGCTTGGCGTACCAAGCCTCGCCGATCTCTTCCACGAAGGGCCAGCCTGAGACGTCGCGCCCTTCCGGCGCGGCGAGCTGCGCCAAGGACCGGCGGCGGGGGACGAGCCCGAGCGGGGCGACGCCGGCTAGGGTCGCCACCCGATCGGCCCAGGCGCCCGCCGCGTTGACGAAGATCCGGGACTCTGCCTCGCCCCCGACCCAACTCACGCGCCAGCCGCCGGCGGTTTCCGCGATCTCCGTGACCCGGGCGCCCGTCTCGATCCGGGTCCCGTTGGCGAGCGCGGCGCGACGACAGCCCTGCAGGCAGAGGTCGGTGTCGAGGTCCCAGCCCTCCGCCAGCGCCGCCCGGGCGCACCAGCCCGCATCGAGGATCGGAAAGCGCTCCCCGGCCTCGCCCACCGTGATCTCACCGAGGCCGAGTTCCGCCACGTCCCGGTCGAATTCCGAGGCCTTCGCTGCGGGCGCCACGAGCATCAGGTGGCGCTCGCCAAGGACCCCGCTGCGCTGGTGGCTCTCCGCGCTGGCGGCATTCAATTCTCGGATGATTCCGTTGCCGTATCTGGGCAGGAACATCGCCGCTGAGCGTCCAGACGCATGGTAGCCAAGCGCCGTCTCGGCCTCGATCAGCAGGACGGATCCTGTCTCCGAGAGACGCGCCGCCGCCGAGAGGCCGGCTATCCCGCCCCCCACGATGAGGACATCGGGGCGCGTCACGGCTGTTCGGACCGGTCGGTCGCCGGGGCGGGCCGCCGGGTCAGGGCGGCTATACGGGCATCGAGCGCGGCGTCATAGTCCAAGTCCAGCGCGGCAAGGGAGGGCAAGAGCTGATCGACGCTCCTCGCCGAGATGATCGGCGCGGTGACGCCGGAGCGCCGCATCGCCCAGGCGACCGCGAGGGTCGCGGCATCCGTGCCCGTCTCGGAGGCGAGCGCGGCCAGATCCGCCGCCGTGGCTTGCATCCATTCCTCGCCGTATCGTTGGGCGTATCTCTCGGATTCCTTCAGGCGCCCCTCCTCCCCGGCGCCGTACTTGCCGGTCAGAAGTCCTCCGCCGAGCGGGGAATAGGGATAGACGTCGATTCTCTGATCTTGTGCCATCGGCAGTATCTCCACCTCGACCTGACGCTTGACCAGGTTGAGCATGGGCTGGATGGCGTCGATCCGGGTTCCCAATCCCTCGGCCACCGCCTCGGCCTTCATCACCTGCCAGGCAGCGAAGTTCGACAGGCCGATGAAGCGGATCTTGCCCGCCTCCTGAAGACCCTTCAGCGCCTCCAGGCTCTCCTCCAGCGGAATCTCCGCATCGAACCGGTGCAGATAGTAGAGGTCGATCGCCGCGATCCCGAGCCGGCCTAGGCTCTCCTCGCAGCTCTCCCGGATCGACGCCGCGGAATTGCCGCGGGCGAAATTCGCCTTGCTGGCGACGATTACGCCGTCCCGGTCATCCTTCAGGCAGGTGCCGAGGATCTTCTCCGCCCTGCCCTCGGTATAGACATGGGCGGTGTCGAACATGGTAATCCCGCGCTCCCGGCAGGCGCGGTAGAGCGCGCGGCTCTGGCGTTCGTCGGCCTTTCCCCCGAACTGCATGCAGCCGAAGGAGAGGTCTGAGGGCGGGGTGCCGTCGGGCGATGTCACGCGGGCCATGGGGCGGAAGGTGAGCCTCTTCCTCTCTAGGGCAAGGCGCGCGGCAGACGCGCGCGGCCCATCAGGCACCGGGCCGCCACGGGTTCCCGGATCGGCTCGTCCGACGGCGCGGCGGCAGGGTTCTGCCGATCGATCGGAGCCTGCCCGGGGCAGCTCGCCGTCCGGATGCGAAACGAGACCCGCGCGGGGCCGCCGCTTCGCCTTCCAGGGGCGGCGGAGCGGCCGGCTTCCGAGCATCCGCTGCCGCTGCAATCGGCCGGCGAAAAAACGCCGACCGCTCCCCCTCCGTCGGATTCGTCCATCCCAGCCTGTCGCAAAATGGTTACAGTCTGTTTCAGGCGCCGCGGTTTCCGGAAGCCGGATTGAGGCGCCAGTCAGGGGGGCAAATGAAAACGACGAGAGTTCGCGTCGCAGATCATGTTCAGCACCGTCGGCTGATCAGCGTCGCACCGGATTCGAGCGTGGATGCGGTCTGCCGTCTGATGTCGGAACGCAAGGTCGGAGCGGTCGCCGTCGTCGAGGACAGCGGAGCACTCGCGGGACTCGTCTCCGAGCGCGACATCGTCGTCGGGGTCGTAGCGAGGGGCCGCTGGCCCGCCGTCACGCCGGTCCGGGACATCATGCATCGCGAACCGCGCACAATCGACGCGAACCAGACGCTCTCCTGCGCCTATGACATGCTCCGGGAACACGATCTTCGCCATCTGACGGTGATGCGGGACGGTCGCCCGATCGCGATGCTATCCCTGCGCGACGTGTCGGCGAGTACGGGCACGCCGCGGCAATCCTTCGCGGACGCCGAGTGAACGAAGGCCGGGCCGGGCCGGGCCGGCGCGGCCCGGCATGGCATGGCCAGTCGCCGTCTTGTCAGTTGGGGATCTCGCCTCTGAGGTCCTCAACGAAGAAATCCATGCCCATAAGTACCTCGTCGCTGGCGGTATCGCCGTCGGCAAGCCACTGGCTGCCGTCCTGCTTGTTGATGGGGCCGGTGAACGGGTGCATTTCCCCCGACGCGATCTGGTCGCGGATCTGGAGCGCGCGCTCCTTCACGTCATCGGGCACCGCCGGAGTGATGTCGCCGATCACGACCATACCGTCGCCGATTCCCTTCCAGACCGACTGGCTCTCCCAGCTGCCGTCTATCACCGCCTGCACCCGATCGATGTAGTAGGGCCCCCAGTTGTCGATGATCGAGCTGATCCGGGGCGCAGGCGCGTATTCCGACATGTCCGAGGCCTGCCCGAACGTGTAGACGCCGCCGGCATCGGCGGCGGCGGCCTGCGGCGCGGTCGAGTCGGTGTGCTGCAGGATCACGTCGGCGCCCTGCTCGATCAGCGCCTTGGCGGCGTCGGACTCTTTGGCCGGGTCGAACCAAGTATAGGCCCAGACGATGCTGAACTGGACGTCGGGGTTCACCTTCTTCGCGGCGAGGAACGAGGAATTGATCCCACGGATCACCTCGGGAATCGGGAAGGAGGCGATGTAGCCGATCTTGTTCGACTGCGTCATGCTGCCGGCGAGGAATCCCTGCACGGCGCGCCCCTCGTAGAAGCGGGCGGAGTAGTTCGAGACGTTCTCCGCCGTCTTGTATCCGGTGGCATGCTCGAACTTCACCTGCGGAAACTTCGAGGCGGTGTTCATGGTCGCGTCCATGAAACCGAAGGAGGTGGTGAAGATCAGGTCGGCGCCCGACAGCGCCATCTGGGTCATCACCCGCTCTGCATCGGCGCCCTCCGGCACGTTCTCCTGATAGACGGTCTCGACCCGGTCGCCAAACTCCTCCTCGACTGTGAGCCGGGCGCGATTGTGCTCGTAGGTCCAGCCGCCGTCACCGATCGGGCCGACGAAAACGAACCCGACCTTGACCGGCCCGTCCTGGGCGAGGGCGGCGGGGGCGAGGGCGAGCGTCCCGGCTGCCGCCAGAAGATGTCTGCGCGTGATCATGGAGGACTCCCTGCATTTCTTCGTGATTGTGATCTGCCTAGCAGGTCGGCAAAGGCTTGCCCATGCGGCCGGGGCCGGGCGGGCTCGGCCCCGGCGCACTTGCCGAAATTTCAGGCAGGGCGCCCGGCAGTCACTCGCAGCGCCAGCCCTCCGCCGAGCGCCAGTCGCCCTCGCCAGCGAAGACGGCCTTTGCGGGCCAGGCGCAGACGGGGCGCGACCATTGTTCCTCGCCCTCGATCCGCTTGGTGGTCGGGAGCCGATCCGGTGCCTCGCCCTCCTCGGCCCAGGCCTCGAGCGCGGAGAGCGGATCGAATCCCGTCTGATCGATCCCCGGGCCGGTCCCCTGGATGCCGCAATGATCCATGCCGGGGATCATGAAGAGCCGTGCGAAATCCGCGCCGGTGGCGTCCGTCATCATGCCGAAATAGTCGAGAGTCTTGCCTGGAAACACGATTGCATCGGCCCAGCCGTGATACATCAGCAGCTTGCCGCCGGCGTCGCGGAAGGCCGAGAGGTCCGGATCGTCGGAATTGTAGAGCGCCCCCAGAGGCGCCATCCGCGCCGGATCGGAGTCGAAGTCGAAGTCGAGCGGGCCGAAACCCGGCGCCGGATCCTCGGGAAAGGCCATGTAGGACAGGAAGTTTGGCCCGAATGCGTTCGGCACCAGCGCGCCGCCGCCGTCGGCCAGGTCGGTAAGCCAGAGCGGCCAGTAGGGCTCGGAGCCCACGGGCACGGCGGCGGGATAGAGCACCTCGCCTCGGCCGTCCGCGGGCTCGACGTACCATTTGCGGAGCACCTCGATCTTCTCGGGCGAGAGATCGAGCGAGCCTGGATCGAAGTCGCAGGAGAGCGGATCGGAGATCATGCCGTCCTCGACCCCATCGGCCCCGTCGCAGGCCGCGATCGCCGCCCCGGCGACCGTGCCGGCATCCCCGGGCGCGAGGATCTGTCGGCCGTTGTCCCCCGTGTTGGCTTGTGCGATCCACGCGAAGCTCGTGCCGACGAGGCCGGGATAGTCGAGCGCGGGCGCGCCGGAGATGATGCCGTCGAACGCCTCGGGCTCGCGCAGGGCGGCCATGTTCGCCATCCGTCCGCCGGTGGAGCAGCCCTGGAAGTAGGACAGGCGGGGCGCCTCGGCGTAGTAGGTCTCTGTCAGCGTCTTGGCGGCGGCGGTAGTCTCCTCGACGGCCCGATAGGCCCAGTCCGCCTCCGCCACCGGGTCGGCGAGCGCCCAGCGCGCATCCGTCGAGCCGGAGCCCCAGTGGCCGCCGTTCATCGCCGCGGCGGCGTAGCCGCGCACCACCGCGTGGTTTATCGCGTTGAAGAGGTCGGGACTGTCCGCCGGCACCTGCCCGCAGAAGCCGCCGCAGCCGGCCATGTAGAACTTGCGGTTCCACGTGGTGGGTAGGCGCAGCTCGAAACGGGTCTCGGGCCAGATCGTGCCCTGCACCTGACAATAGGCCGGCAGGCCCTCCGCCGCCGGCACCGGCCGCGCGAGCGTCACATCGGCCGAGGGCAGTGCGGCGCGGCCGAGCGCCTCGCAGCTGGCGCCTTCGATCTCCTGCGCTGCGACCGGCGCGGCCGCGAGCGCGGCAAGGATCAGGGCAAGTCTCGTCATCGTGCTCTCCTCCCGGTTTCGCGATGATCGGCAGGACCACGCCGGGATGGCAAGCCCTGTCAGTGGCTGGCGTGGAACGGCCGGCCAAGGCTCGCCGGCGCGGCGCTGGCGCGCGAGCGCCGCGCCGATATGAAGACGAGGACGAGGATGGTGACGATGTAGGGCGACATCGACAGGTACTCCACGGGCAGGGCCGATCCGGCGGCCTGCATGTTGAGCTGCAGGACCGTCACCCCGCCGAAGAGGTAGGCTCCGATCAGGACCCGGCCCGCGCGCCAGGAGGCGAAGACGACGATGGCGAGCGCGATCCAGCCCGCTCCGGCAGTCATCCCTTCGGTCCATTGCGGCACCCGGACGAGGCTCAGATAGGCGCCGCCGAGCCCCGCCATCGCGCCGCCGAAGGCGATCGCGGCGATGCGCACGGCCACGACCTTCAGGCCCAGCGCATGGGCGGCGTCGTGGTTCTCGCCCACGGCGCGGAGCGTCAGTCCGGCCCGGCTGCGCTGGAGAAAGGACCATATCGCCAAGGTCAGCGCGAGGCTGAGATAGACCACGAGATCGTGCGACAGGACAGCCCGCCCGAGAAAGGGAATGTCCGAGAGCGGCCCGAGATCGAGCTGCGGCGTCGGCGGCGGCTTGATCCCCACATAGCTCTGGCCGATGAGCGAGGAGAGGCCAAGGCCGAAGAGCGTCAGCGCGAGGCCCGTCGCCACCTGGTTCGACAGCAGGAGCTGCGTCAGGACCGCGAAGACCATCGACAGGAGCGCTGCTCCGAGCGCGGCGGCGACGAAGCCCAGCGCCGGAGATCCGGTCTCCACGGCGGTGGCGAAGCCGCAGATGGCGCCGACGATCATCATCCCCTCGACGCCGAGATTGAGCACCCCCGCCTTCTCGACCACCAGCTCACCCAAGGCTGCCAGGAGGAGCGGCGTCGACGCAACCATCAGGGAGGCGACGAGGAGCGCGGGGGAGATACTGGAACTGTCCATGGCTCAGTTCCGGTTCGGCCCCCTGGAATGCGGGGAGGGATCGATGGCGAGCGACAGCCCTTCCCCAACCGTCGCGCCGACGAGCAGCGTGGCGGCAAGAGTGATGAAAAGAATGCGCCGCCAGATGCCCAAAAGCACGAGCATCGCGCCGGTGAGGCAAAGTCCGGTCGCGACTGCGTTTCCCTCTGAGATCGCGCGAAGGATCGCCGCCGTGACCGGCGCGGCTTCGGCGGCGGCGACCCATCCGAGCGCGACGCCGGTCGCGGCCGCCGAAACGTGTGCGACGACCTTCATGCGACGGTTTCCCGTCCGAGGGAGAAGCGATAATTCGTCAGGATGTCCACCGCCAGCAGGAAGAACAGGAGCATCCCCTGGAAGGCTTGGATCGCGGCGGAGGGAATGCCGAGCGTGAAGGAAGCGAGTTCCCCTCCGATATAGGTCAGAGCCATCAGTAGACCGGCGAGCAGGATGCCCAGAGGATGCAGCCGCCCGAGGAAGGCCACGATGATCGCCGTGAATCCGTAGCCGACGTTGAAATCGATGGTGATCTGGCCGGCGGGGCCGGTGACTTCGAAGAGGCCGGCGAGGCCCGCGAGCGCCCCAGAGAGGCCGAGGCAGAAGACCACGAGCCGATTCGGATTGACGCCCGCGAAACGTGCCGCGCGCGGCGCAGAGCCCGAGAGGCGGATGTGGAAGCCCGTGAGGTGTCTTTGCAGGAGGACATATCCGAAGATCACTGCCACGATGGCGGCGACCACGCCCCAGTGGAGACCTGTGTTCGCAACGAGTTCCCGGTTTGCCGCGGAGTTCCACTGGCTCAGGTTGCGCGAGCCGGGAAAACCGCCGCCCTCCGGGTTGCGCAGCGCGCCCATCGCCATGGAGGCGAGGAGGTTCTCGGCCACGTAGACGAGGAGGAGCGAGACCAAGATCTCGTTTGTGTTGAATCGCGTCTTCAGGATCGCGGGGATCATCGCCCAGAGCCAGCCGCCGACCGCCCCGGCGAGGACCATCATCGGGAAGATGAACCAGGCTTCCAGCGGATAGAGGGCGAGCCCTGCGCCCGCGCCGCAGATCGCGCCGACGATGTATTGCCCCTCCGCGCCGATGTTCCATACCCCCGCGCGGAACCCTAGCGCGAGGCCCACGGCGATGAGGATGAGCGGACCGGCCTTCACCAGCAACTGGGACCGCGAATAACTCGCGAATTGCGGGTTGAAGAGCGGGTCGTAGAAGATCACCCGGATCGCCGCCACCGGATCCTTGCCGAGGGCCGCGAACATCAGCCCCCCCGCCAGGACCGTCAGCGCGACCGCAAGAAGCGGTGTCGCCCAAGCCCAGATCCGCGACGGCTGCGAACGGCGCACCAGCCGGATCACGGCGAGCACTCCCGGCCCATGCCGTGCGCGCCGCCGAGCATCAGTCCGATCTCCTCCATACCGAGACCGGCCGCGTCTCGGAAGTCCGTCAGACGGCCCCCGTTCAGCGCCGCGAAGCGGTCGGAGACCTCAATCAGTTCGTCGAGATCCTGGCTGATCACGATGATCCCGACCCCCTCCGCCGCCAGGTCGAGGAGGGCCTGCCGGATTTGACCGGCCGCGGCGGCGTCGACGCCCCAGGTCGGCTGGTTGACGACGAGGGCGTCCGGCGTCTGCAGGAGCTCCCGCCCGATGACGAATTTCTGCAGGTTGCCGCCGGAAAGGGCTCGCGCCGCGGTGCCGGGCCCCTGGCTGCGGACGTCGAAACCGTCAATCACCTTCTGCGTGTAGGCCTCCGCCGCAGCCCAGTCGATGAAGCCGCGACGGGCGAGGCGTTGTCGTCCCACGGCGGAAACAAGGACGTTCTCGGTCAGGCTCATGTCGGGCGCGGCGGCGTGGCCGAGCCGCTCCTCGGGGGCGGAAAGCAGTCCGAGGATACGCCGCGGTGCCGGTCCGAGACGCGAGATGTCGCGCCCGCCGAGGCGGATCGTGCCCGCCGGCGAGGGCCGCTCGCCCGACAGGGCGGCCAGTAGCTCGTCCTGCCCGTTTCCGGCGACACCGCCAATTCCCAGCACCTCGCTGTGCCTCAGGCGCAGCGAGATGGCCTCTAGCGACGTGCCGAAGTCATGGACCGGCGGCTGCGACAACCCCTCCAAGACCAGAACCTCATCGTCCCTTCGGGTGGCGGCGCGTGCCGGCGCCTCGAGCCTTCGGCCGACCATCAGCTCGGCGAGCCGGCCTGCGCTCTCCTCGCGCGGATCGCAGGCGGCAACGACCCGTCCGCCGCGCAGGATCGTGGCGCTGTCGCAGAGGACGCGGATCTCCTCAAGCTTGTGCGATATGTAGAGGATCGCCGTGCCCTCGTCCCGAAGCTGCCGCAGGGTGGCGAAAAGGATCTCCACCTCCTGCGGGGTCAGCACGGAGGTCGGCTCGTCCATGATCAGGAGCCGCGGAGCGCCGAGCAGACAGCGGACGATCTCGATCCGCTGCCGCTCGCCGGCGGAGAGGTCCCCGACGATGCTGGCGGGATCGAGCGGCAGTCCGTAGTCGCGGCTGACCTCGGCGAGGCGCGGGGCGAGCCAGCGCCGGGGGGGCGGATCGGACATGCCAAGCGCCACGTTCTCGGCTACGTCAAGCGCCTCGAAGAGCGAGAAATGCTGGAAGACCATGCCGATACCGGCGGCTCGGGCCGCCTGCGGCGATGCCGGGGCGTGGCGGGCCCCGCCGAGGCGCATCGTGCCGCTGTCTGGCTCGACGAGGCCGAAGATCATCTTGACGAGCGTGGACTTGCCCGCGCCGTTCTCGCCCAGGAGCGCATGGACCTCGCCTTCCGCCACGGCGAGCGAGACGGCGTCGTTGGCGACGACGCCGGGATAGGCCTTCGTGACGCCGTCGATCTCGAGAAGCGGTGTCGTCACCCGGCCTTCCTTTCCCCCGCCTGCTGGCGGTTCCCGAGTAGCCGAGCGGCGACGCCGATCGCAATGGCTTGCGGATGCTTGCCTAGCGCGGGGTCGCCGATGGGGCATGTGATGCGAGAAATCCGGGCGTCAGTATGGCCGAGTGCCCGCAGCCGGGTCCTGAACCGCGCCCATTTCGTTTCCGACCCGATGAGCCCGATTCCTGCCGCCTCCCGTGACAGGAGCGCATGGCACAGCGCCAGGTCGATCTCGTGGCTGTAGGTCAGGACGAGATGACGTGCGGCGGCCGGCGCATGGGCCGCCGCGCGGGGCAGATCGGCGGCGACGAGGGGCGAGACACCGTCGGGTATCGCGGTCGGAAAGCGATCCGCCGCGTCGTCGGCCCAGGTGACCGCGAAGTCGGGCAGGGGGGCGAACACCGCTGCCAGCGCCCGGCCCACGTGGCCCGCGCCCCAGATCCACAGCGGCGCCCGGGCGGGTGCCACCGCCTCGACGAACCAGCCGTCGATCAGCGCCGGCAGGGCGACGGGCAGCTCCTCGCCGCGGCGGGCGAGAAGATCGCCCATGCGCGGCGGAGGCGCCCCCGGTCCTCGCGCGTGGACGGCTCCGTCGAGCGCGCCGAGCGCCGCTTGGTCCCAGCGTTCGGTCCATAGCGTCACGGCGCCGCCGCAGCACTGGCCGAAGTCCGGCCCGAGCGCGTGCCGGGAGGGGCCGGTGCGCCCCGACCGCGCGGCCCGGGCGGCCTCCCATTCGAGCCGTCCCCCGCCGATGGTGCCGCTCTGTCCGTCCGCCCAGACGATCATCGCCGCGCCCGGTTCCCGCGGAGCCGATCCCCGCACCTCCGCCACGACCACGCGGAACACCACGCCGTGACGCGCGACCGTCGCGTGGAGGACGTCCGTGTTGAGGTTCACCCCCGCGCCCTCCCGCAGGCGAAGAGCACCCGCTCCGCCGTTGCCGGCGCATCGAGGCCGGGATAGTGCGTTCCACAGGCGGCGCAGGCGTCGCTCAGCGCCATCAGGGCCGAGATGCCGAGCATCAGGGGCGGCTCTCCCACCGCCTTCGAGCGGTAGATAGTCGCGCTCGGGTTCTCCGCGTCCCAGAGGGAGACGTTGAAGATGCCGGGCCGGTCAGAACAGGCGGGAATCTTGTAGGTGGAAGGGGCGTGCGTCATCAGCCGGCCCTCGCCGTCCCAGACCAGCTCCTCCGTCGTCAGCCAGCCCGCGCCCTGCACGAACCCGCCCTCGATCTGCCCGACATCGATCGCCGGGTTCAGGGAGCGGCCGGCATCGTGCAGGATGTCGACCCTGAGAATGCGGTTCTCCCCCGTGCGGGTGTCGACGGCGACCTCGGTCACGGCGGCGCCGTGGGCGAAGTAGTAGAACGGCCGCCCCCGGCCCGCGATCCGGTCCCATTCAATGTCGGGGGTCTTGTAGAATCCCGTGGCCGACAGGCTCACCCGCCCTTGGTAGGAAAGCTGCACCGCCTCGGCGAAGGCGTATCGGGCGCCGCTGACCGAGACGGAACCGTCCGCGAACCGCACCGACCCCGGATCGGCCTGGTGCTGCTCGCCCAGGAATTCCGCCATACGGTCGCGGATCGTGTCGCAGGCGGCCTTGACCGCCATGCCGTTCAGATCCGCCCCCGAGGACGCGGCCGTGGCCGACGTGTTCGGCACCTTGCCGGTATCGGTGGCGGTGATCTTCACCCGGTCCGGATCGATCCCGAACCGGGCGGCGGCGACCTGCGCCACCTTGCGGTGCAGGCCCTGTCCCATCTCGGTGCCGCCGTGGTTCATATGCACCGAGCCGTCCTGGTAGACGTGGACGAGGGCCCCCGCCTGATTCAGATGCGTGAGCGTGAAGGAGATGCCGAACTTCACCGGCGTCAGAGCGAGGCCGCGCTTGATGCCGTCATGCGCGGCGTTCCACGCCGCGACCGCCTTCCGCCGCGCACGATACTCCGCCCTCTCGACAAGCGCCTCGACCATCTCGTTCAGGAGGAAGTCGGTGACCGCCATGTGATAGGGGGTCGTCTGAACGCCCTCCGATGCGGGGCGCACGGGGCCCGTGGTTTCCGCCGTCTCGTGCAGCGCGCCGCGGCTTGCCAAGTCGGCTGCCATGCCGACGGCGACGTCCTCGGTACCGACATGGCGGTTCATCCTCCGGTGATCGCCGCGGAGGGAGCCGCCTCCGGCGTCGGGGGGCCACGCTCCCAGTCCGAGGTCTCCGTTCGCGCCCGCGTAGAAGTTCGCGCGCCGCACATCCAGCGGGTCCCGCCCCAGCCTGTGGGCGATCTCGTCCATTACCCGCTCGATCCCGACCATGCCCTGCGGCCCGCCGAATCCGCGGAAGGCGGTGGCGGACTGGGAGTTGGTCCTGAGCCGGTGCGACACGATCCGGGCCGCGGGAAGGTGATAGGCGTTGTCGGCATGGAGCATCGCCCGGTCCGCCACCGGCAGGGAGAGATCCCGGCTCCAGCCGCAGCGGCAGAACTGCTCGAAGACGATCCCCGCGATCCGGCCCGCGTCGTCGAAGCCCACGTCGTAGTCGATGCGGAAATCGTGCCGCTTGCCGGTGATCACCATGTCGTCGTCGCGATCGTAGCGCATCCTCGCGGGCCGCCCGGTCCGCGCCGCCACAACAGCGCAGGCGACAGCGAGCGCGTTGCCCTGGCTCTCCTTGCCGCCGAAGCCGCCGCCCATTCGCCGGACCTCGACCCGGACCGCGTGCATCGGCACGCCCAGCGCCTCCGCCACCTTGTGCTGGATCTCGGTCGGGTGCTGGGAGGAGGAGTGGACCACCATGTCGCCCCCCTCCTGTGGCAGGGCGAGCGCGGCCTGACCTTCGAGGTAGAAGTGCTCCTGTCCGCCGATCTCGACGGAACCCCGAAGACCACGCGGCGCGGCGGCGATGGCGGCCTCGGGGTCGCCCTTGAGATATTCCCGTGGCCCCTCCTCGAAACGCCAGCCGGCCGCCAGAGCGTCGTCAATGGTCAGGACCGGGGTCTCCTCCTCGATCTCCGGAGCGGAGTGCCGCGCCGCCTTGCGGCCGGCGAGATGCGAGGTCGCGGCGACGAGGAACACTGGCTGCCCCATGTAGCAGACCGAACCGTCAGCGAGGAGCGGCTCGTCATGGGCCGCGGGTGCAACGTCGTTGGCGAATCGGAGATCCGCAGCGGTCAGAACGTCGACCACGCCCGGTGCGGCGCGGGCGGCACTGAGATCGAGCTGCACGATCCGGCCGCGCGCCGCCGGCGAGAGGCCGAAGGCCAAGTGAAGGGTGTTCGCGGGTGCGGGGATATCGTCGACGTAGCGGGCCTGACCGGCGACGTGGAGTGCCGCGCTGTCGTGGGGCAGGGGTCTCGACACGCTCATGGCTCGACATCGAGAACGGTGGGTTCGGAAGAGCCGAGCCGGGCGATCATCCCCCGTGCCGCAGCGAACCGGTAGGAGGAGGAGGCGCGCATGTCGCTCAGGGGCTCAAAATCCTCCGATAGCGCCTCCTGCGCGGCCCGGATGCCGTCGGTCGTGAGTGGCTGGCCGGTCAGCGCCGCCTCGGTCGCACGAGCCCGCTGCGGCACCGCCGCCATACCGCCGAACGCGATGCGGGCGGCGGTGACCGTCCCGTCCGCCACCTCGATGTTGAAGCAGCCGCAGACGGCGGAGATGTCCTGGTCGAAGCGCTTCGACAGCTTCTGGCAGGAAAGCCGGTCGGGTTGCCGGGGGATTGTCACCGCCTCCACGAACTCGCCCGGCCCACGGTCCTGCTTGCCGTAATCGAGAAAGAAATCCTCGAGCGGCATCTGTCGCCGGGTGTCGCCGCGCCTCAGATGCAGCGTCGCCCCGAGCGCGATGAGCGCCGGCGGGCCGTCGCCGATGGGCGAGCCGTTGGCGATGTTGCCGCCGATGGTCGCGGCGTTTCGGACCTGGACGGCCCCGAAGCGGCGGATCAACTCTGCGAAGGCCGGGTGATGGGGGGATATCGCGTCACGGAGAGCGGCGAGCGTCGTCCCGGCTCCGACGCGGATCGCCGCCTCGTCGATCTCGATGCGGGCCAGCTCGGCCACACCGTTCAGGAAGCAGGCCCGGCCGAGATCGCGCAGCCCCTTCGTCACCCAGAGCCCGACATCCGTCGCGCCGGCGACGAGCGTGGCGTCGGGGTAATCGAGATACCAGTCGGCGAGCTCGTCGCTGCTGCGGGGCCGGAACGCGGTGGGCACGTCGCCCGGATCGCCGCGCGTATCGGCTCCGGTGGCGGCGAGAGGGTCGCGTCCGCCCCAATCGGCCTGGACGTCCTCCGGCTCGGCAGGGATGGGCCTGGCCCACCGGTCGGGCAAGTCCGATCGCTTCCAGGCGTGATCGGAAACGGACGAAGGCGGGACCGCGTCGCGCATCCAGTCCGGCACCGGCAGGGAGGCGGCGGCCTCCGCCGCCCGAACGATCGGGGCGTAGCCGGTGCAGCGGCAAAGATTGCCTGCAAGCTGGTCGTCGTGGTCTCCGCGTCCGTTGAGATGCGCCGTGGCCATGGCGACGACAAATCCGGGCGTGCAGAAGCCGCACTGGCTGCCGTGATGGTCGATCATTGCCCGCTGCACCGGGTGGAGGGTACCGTCCGGTGAGGCGATCCCTTCCACCGTCCGCACGGCATGGCCGTCGAGCTGGCCCATGAAGAGAATGCAGGCATTCATCGCCCGCGCGCCCGCCCCGTCAGTCACCATCACCGTGCAGGCGCCGCAATCGCCCTCGTTGCAGCCCTCCTTGGTGCCGGTCAGCCCCCGGACCTCCCGCAGCCAGTCGAGAAGGGTCGTCGTGGGCGCCGTGTCGGCCGTCACCGGGTCTCCGTTCAGTCGGAACCTGACCTGCATGCACTTGTCCGCCGCGGTACTCGTTCATTCCCCGGGCGGCGCGGTCGATGCGGCATAGAGCGCGTGGCCCGTTCTTCGATGAAACCGGGCCGCGCCGCGTTTGGCAAGGGTCGGAGAATCGCTTCGCGGGGCGACTCAGATCGTTGCTGCGGCCTTGCAGCGATCTGCTGCGCATTCGCGGCACATCTCTTTGCAGCGCGCGCAATGGGCATCGTCATGCTTCTCGCACATCTCGGCGCAGGTCTCGCAGGCGGCCACGCAGAGCTCCAGCATCTGTTTCAGCACTGCCTCGTTGCTGCCCGTCCGGCGGTAGGTGGCGGGCAGACATCGGAGCAATCGGCGCAGAGCCGGTTGCAGGGGCCGCGATGGTCCGCCTCCTCTTCGACGGCGCAGGCATCGGCGCAGGAATTGCAGATCGCGGCGCAATACATCACGCGGCGCACCGCCTTGCCCAAGGGCTCGTTCGCATGGCCGGCGACGTCGGGATGTTCGGCAATACGACGCATTGCCTTGCCTGAACTGTTCCTGAAGCTTGTGCCGTTGCCTCATTGGAAACGTTCCCGGAGCGGTTCTGGTCGGGGGCAGACATGAGGCGGATCAGCATGGGCACGAGAGACGAACTTCTGGCGGCTGTGGCGGCGCGATACCGTGGTGCGACGCGAACGGAGAAAGGCCGCATCCTGACAGAGTTCGCGGAGATCTCCGGGTATCACCGCAAGCACGCTGAACGGCTTCTTCGGCGTGAACATGTCGTGGACCGGTCGCGGCCCCGGCCCGCCCGCCGGGTGTATGACCAGGCCGTGCAAGAGGCGCTGGTGGTGCTCCGGGAAGCATCCGACCGCATCTGCGGAAAGCGGCTGAAGCCTCTGATCCCGCTCCTGGTTCCGGCGATGGAGCGCCATGGCCATCTTGCGCTGGACGAGGAGGTGCGGGTCCGGCTGCCGGAGATCAGCGCCGCCACGATTGACCGGGTTCTGGCCCCTGTCCGGGCCGTCGGCTCGGGCGACCGACGTCGTCGGACTGCGCATTCCTCGGCGGTGCGACGGAGCGTGCCCATCCGGACGTATGCGGACTGGGGCGATCCTGCGCCCGGCTACATGGAGGCGGTTCTTGTCGCGCATAGCGGCCCGTCGGCCAAGCGGCAGCTTCGTGCAGACGCTGACCCTCACCGATGTCGCGACGGGTTGGACGGAATGCGCGCCCCTGCTGTTCCGCGAGCAGCGCCTGCTTGGCGAAGTGATGACCGCGCTGCGCCCGGCGCTGCCGTTCCCGTTGCTCGGTTTCGACACGGACAATGACAGCGTCTTCATGAACGAGACGATCAAGGACTGGTGCGAGGCGGCGCAGGTCGACTTCACCCGGTCCCGTCCGTATCGCAAGAATGACCAAGCCCATGTGGAACAGAGTTCGAGGGATCAGAATTCGATCCAGTGGATCGAATTCCCCGAGAACGGAGCGGTGGTCCGTCGAATGGTGGGCTATCGCAGATACGCCGGTATCGCCGCAGCCACCGAACTGGCGCGACTGTATCGCGACATGCGGCTTTACGTGAACTTCTTCCAGCCGTCGTTCAAGCTGATGGAGAAGACCCGCGACGGCGCCCGGGTGACCAAGCGCTATCACGCGCCGCTGACACCGTTCCAGCGCGTGCAGGCCCATCCCGCCGTCGCGCAGGCATCCAGGGACGAGCTCGCGGCGCAGTTCACGCAGCTCGACCCGGTCGTCCTGCTCCACGACATCCGTCCGGCCCAGGCACGGTTGACGGCTTTGGCCGATACAACGCCGTCCGCTGGAACCGACACCCCCAAGGCGGACGTCGAAGCCTTCCTCGAGGGTCTGCGCCATGCCTGGAAGGAGGGGGAGATCCGGCCGACGTCGCGGAAAAAGCCACCCGTCCCCCGAGGGCGCCGGCGCCCTGATCCGCTCGCCAAAGTCACCGACGACCTCAAGGCATGGTTCGACGAGGACCCGTCACAAACCGGGCGGGAGCTCCTGGGCAGGCTTCAGGCCGCCCAGCCGGACACCTATCCTGACGGGTTGATCCGCACAGTGCAGCGCCGCCTGAAGACCTGGAGAGGCGACATGGCCAGAGCACTGGTGTTCGGAGCCAGTGCGGCCGCGCACCCGCAGATGACCTCCGACGCTCTGCGCAATATGGAGGCTTCGCGCGTCAGAGGTCATCAGGAACCGTCGGACCACGGAGCCCGCGGGAGCAAGCACTCTCAGGAGCATCTGGCTGAGGCAACGACATGACCCCTCAGGAACATCCGGGGATGCGGCAATACGATCATTTCTTTGATTGACGTGGGCAACCTCTCGAACACTGGTCAGACCGCCTGCGGCGGTAGCGGACCCGCGGAAGGTCCGTTCCGTCGCGGGTCACCGATCCCCGCCACTGACGTCCTCTCCCGCGTCCTTGATCGCCTGGCCGGTATTCTCCACCGCCTCGCCCACGCTCTCCTGGGCGTTGTCGAGCGCGCTCTCGCCCTCGGACGAGAGGTTCAGGAAGCCGCTGAAGACCAGGACGGCGATCACGATGACGACGATGATGGCGATGCCGATGAGATTGCGCATGGTATCCTCCGGGCGAGACGTCACACCGCGAGATAGGGCAAGGCCAAGGTGAGGCCATGTCAAGCCAGATAACGCGCTGGCCTGCGGCGGGGCCACAAGATAGCGTGGCGGCATGGCCGATCCGCGATTCATCCATCTCCGCCTCCACAGTGAATATTCCCTGCTCGAGGGCGCCGTGCGGCTGAAGGCGTTGCCGGGACTGATCCGCGGGATGGGCATGCCCGCAGTGGCCGTCACCGATACCGACAACATGTTTTCCGCCCTCGAGTTCTCGGTGGGCGCGATGGCGGAAGGGGTGCAGCCGATCGTCGGCTGCCAGATCTCGCTCGGCGGGTTCGGAACGGAGGCGTCGCGAGGCCAGCGGCCGCAGCCCGCCCCTCTCGTGCTCCTGGCGCAGTCCGAGCGGGGCTACGAGAACCTGATGACGCTCAACTCCCGGCTCTATCTGGAGGGCGACCGGTCGATGCCGCAGGTCTCCGTCGAGGATCTCGAAGGACACGGCGAGGGCCTGATCTGTCTTTCCGGCGGGCCGGACGGGCCGGTCGGCCGGCTCCTGCAGGCCGGACACCGCGACCGGGCCGAGGCGCTGCTCGTGCGGCTGGCGGCAATCTATCCTGCCCGCCTCTACGTCGAACTGCAGCGTCATCCCGGCGAGGGCGGGGCTCTGCCAGAAGGCGAGCGCCTGACAGAACGCGGCCAAGTCGAGATGGCCTATGCCATGGATCTGCCGCTCGTCGCGACGAACGACGTCCACTTCCCAAAGGCAGATATGTACGAGGCCCACGACGCGCTCCTCTGCATCGCCGACGGGGCCTATGTGGACCAGAACGAGCCGCGCCGGCGGCTCACGCCGCAGCACCACCTCAAGTCGCCAGCGGAGATGTGCGCGCTCTTTGCCGATCTGCCGGAGGCGACGGAGAACAGCGTCGAGATCGCTCGCCGCTGCGCCTATGCGGTGCCGAAGCGCGACCCGATCTTGCCGCGTTTCGCCGATGACGAGGTGGAGGAACTCCGCCGCCAGGCGAAGGAGGGGCTGGCGGCCCGGCTCGCTGTGATCCCGCACGCCGCACCGGTGGCGGAGTACGAGGCCCGGCTCGAGTTCGAACTGGGCATCATCGAGGGAATGGGGTTTCCCGGCTACTTCCTGATCGTGGCCGACTTCATCAAGTGGGCCAAGGAGCACGACATCCCCGTCGGGCCGGGCCGGGGTTCTGGCGCGGGCTCGCTCGTCGCCTACGCGCTGACGATCACCGACCTCGATCCGCTGCGCTACTCGCTGCTCTTCGAGCGGTTCCTCAACCCCGAGCGGGTCTCCATGCCCGACTTCGACATCGACTTCTGCATGGACCGGCGGGAGGAAGTGATCCGCTACGTGCAGGACAAATACGGCCGCGACAAGGTCGGCCAAATCATCACCTTCGGCGCGCTCCTGTCGAAGGCCGCGGTGCGCGACGTCGGCCGCGTGCTGCAGATGCCCTACGGGCAGGTGGACCGGCTGTCGAAGATGATCCCGGTGGAGGGGGTCAAGCCCGTCTCGATCGAGCAGGCGCTCCGCGACGAGCCGCGCCTGAGGGAGGAGGCCCGGTCCGAGGAAGTGGTCGATCGACTCCTGACCTATGGCCGGCAGGTCGAGGGGCTCCTCAGGAACGCCTCCACCCATGCCGCGGGGGTCGTGATCGGGGACCGGCCGCTCGACCACCTGGTGCCGCTCTACCGCGATCCGAAATCCGACATGCCGGCGACCCAGTTCAACATGAAGTGGGTAGAGCAGGCCGGTCTTGTGAAGTTCGACTTCCTCGGCCTGAAGACGCTGACCGTGATCCAGAATGCCGTCCACCTGATCACCGCACAGCGTCCGATCCACGTGGCGGCGGACGGGTCCCAACTCTACGCCCCCGCGCCGGGGGCCGAGAACCAGATGAACCTGATCCCGCTCGACGACGCGCGGACTTACGAGCTTTATGCCAAGGCGCGGACCGTCGCGGTGTTCCAGGTGGAATCTACGGGCATGATGGATGCGCTGCGGCGGCTGAAACCCACCTGCATAGAGGACATCATCGCGCTCGTGGCGCTCTATCGGCCCGGCCCTATGGAAAACATCCCGACTTTCTGCGAGGTTAAGAACGGGGTGCGGGAGCGAGCCTCCATCCACCCGTCCATCGACCATATTCTCGACGAGACCCAAGGCATCATCGTCTACCAGGAACAGGTGATGCAGATCGCGCAGGAGATGGCGGGCTATTCCCTGGGCGGCGCCGACCTTCTGCGACGTGCCATGGGCAAGAAGATTCAGGCGGCGATGGACGCGGAGCGGCCGAAGTTCCTCTCCGGGGCGGAAGGGAGCGGCGTCAGCGAGGAGAAGGCTGAGGAGGTCTGGAACCTCCTCGACAAGTTCGCCAATTACGGCTTCAACAAGTCCCACGCCGCTGCCTATGCCGTGGTCAGCTACCAGACCGCGTGGTTGAAGGCGAACCACCCGGTGGAGTTCATGGCCGGCGTCATGAACTGCGACATCCACCTGACCGACAAGCTCGGGGTCTATGCCGAGGAGGTGAAGCGCGGTCTGAAGGTTGAGATCGTTCCGCCCTGCGTCAACCGTTCGGCGGAGACGTTCACCACCTCCAAAGGCCGCATCGTCTACGCGCTCGGCGCGCTGAAGAACGTAGGACTCGACGCCATGCGGCTGATCGTCGAGGGTCGCGACGGACGGTCCTTCTCCACGCTCTTCGACTTCGCCCGCCGAGTGGACCTGAAGCGCATCGGCAAGCGGCCTCTGGAGATGCTCGCCCGGGCCGGAGCCTTCGACGCGCTCGACCCCAACCGGCGGCGGGTCTTCGAGAGCCTCGACGCGCTCACCGCCTATTCGGCGGCGGTGATCCAGCAGAGAACGTCCGCCCAGGTCTCGCTCTTTGGCGAGGCGGGGGACGACCTGCCGGAGCCTCGGCTCGCGCCGGTCGACGACTGGCTGCCGACGGAGCGGCTCGCCGAGGAGCATACGGGCGTGGGCTTCTACCTCTCCGGCCATCCGCTCGACGATTACATGGCGCCCCTGCGCCGCAAGGGGATCAAGACGCTCGAGGAGGTGCGTGCGGCGGCGATGGACGGCCCGCTCGTCGCCAAGATGGCCGGATCGGTCTCCGCTCGGCAGGAGCGGAAATCGGCGCGCGGCAACCGCTTCGCCTTCGTCGGCCTGTCGGACCCGACCGGCCTCTACGAGGTGACGGTGTTCTCCGACACTCTCGAGGCGGCACGTACCCATCTCGAGCCGGGCCGGAACGTTGTGGTGCAGGTCGAGGCCACCATGGAATCCGAGCAGCTGAAGCTCCTCGGCCGCTCCGTCGCGCCGATCGACAGCGTCGTGGCCGATACCGGAGGCACCGGCTTCCGCGTCTATGTCGAGGCGCCCGAGGCCGTCGACCTCGTCGCCTCCGTCCTCGCCCGCGCCCGGGAGGACGCCCAGATCAGGGCGCGCGGCCCGGTGAGCCTCTGCCTGATGGACCGCTCGCTTCCGGGCGAGGTTGAGGTCTCGCTGGGGCTCGACTTCCCTGTGGCGCCGCAGATCAAGGGCGCGCTGCGCTCGCTCGGCGGGGTGATGACGGTGGAGGACATCTGATCGATTCCCATCGGACCGGAGATGACGGTGCCCACGACGCCGAAACGGCGAGTGTCTCTGGCGCGGTGCCTAGCTGCGAGATGCCCCGGCCGTCGCAGTGCTATTAGTGCGGCGGGGGCTCATCGCCGAGATATACGCTTCCCGCGGCCTCCTCCCGTCCGCGTTCGCGGTCGAGGAGGAACGCGACCTGCCGCTCCAGCGCGTTGATGCGGCGCCCCTGCGCGGCCACCACCTCCGACAACTCGTCGCCCTGACGGATCAGATGCGCCAGCCTTTCCTCCATCTCGTCCATCATCCCCTCCGTCTTGCGGTGCCCGTGCCTTTCACCTAGACGACGCCCGCACGTGAAGCAGGTCCCGCCATGGCCAGGCAGAAAAAGCAACCCCGCCCGAAGGCAGCCACGCCAAAGGGCTTCAGAGACTATTTCGGCGCCGATGTCGCGCGCCGCCACTCGATGCTGTCCGAAATCGCCCGGGTCTACCACCTCTACGGCTTCGACGCTCTCGAGACGTCAGCGGTGGAGACGGTCGAGGCGCTGGGCAAGTTTCTCCCCGATCTGGACCGTCCGAACGAGGGCGTCTTCGCCTGGCAGGAGGGCGACGAGGACGGGAAGGGCGACTGGCTGGCCCTCCGCTACGACCTGACGGCGCCCCTAGCCCGCGTCGCCGCGCAGTACCGCGCCGATCTGCCCAGCCCTTATCGCCGCTATGCGATGGGCCCAGTCTGGCGGAACGAGAAGCCGGGACCTGGGCGCTTCCGCCAGTTTTACCAGTGCGACGCCGACACGGTGGGGTCGGCGTCGATGGCGGCGGATGCGGAGATCTGTGCGATGCTCGCCGACACGCTGGAGGCCGTGGGGATCGCGCGCGGCGACTACGTGGTGCGGGTGAACAACCGCAAGGTCCTGAACGGCGTGATGGAGGTCGCGGGCATCGGCGGGGAGGAGCACGAGCGCGAGCGCGGCATCGTGTTGCGCGCCATCGACAAGCTGGACCGGCTCGGGGAGGACGGCGTCCGCGAGCTCTTGGGGGAGGGGCGCCGCGACGAGAGCGGGGATTTCACCAAGGGTGCGGGGCTAATACCGCATCAGATTGATGTCATCGCGACTTATGTGCAGTCCATAGCATGGGCCAACGACCAAATCGTAGGCGGTGGCGTAAGGACTCCCCAACAAAAAGCGGAATGGAACGACTACGTTCTTTCCCAAGTAGAACGCAGCGTCGAAGGATCCGACGAAGGTTTGGCCGGGATCAAAGAGCTTCGCGATATCGCCACCCTAATTGACGCCCAGGGCTACGGCCCAGACCGCATCGTTATCGATCCCTCCGTCGTCCGCGGCCTCGGCTACTACACCGGCCCGGTCTTCGAGGCGGAGCTGACCTTCGAGATCACCGACGAGGACGGCCGGCCGCGCCGGTTCGGCTCCGTTGCGGGAGGCGGGCGCTACGACGACCTGGTGAAGCGTTTCACCGGGCAGCCGGTGCCGGCGACGGGCGTCTCCATCGGCGTCGACCGCCTCCTCGCCGCCTTGGAGGCCAAGGGGCGCTTCGAGGGAGAGGCGGAGGGGCCGGTGGTCGTGACGGTGATGGACCGCGACCGGATCGCCGACTACCAGATGATGGTCGGAGATCTCCGGGGCAGGGGCATCCGCGCCGAACTCTATCTCGGCAACCCTAAGAATTTCGGCAATCAGCTCAAATATGCGGACCGTCGGGGGGCGCCCTTCGCCGTGATCCAGGGCGCGGACGAGGCCGCGCGCGGGGTCGTTCAGATCAAGGACCTGCGGCTCGGCGCGGAGCTCGCCGGGACCCTTAGCCACGAGGAATGGCGCGACCAGCCGGCGCAGTTCGAATGCCCGCTGGAGGATCTGTGCACCGAGATCGAAAAGCGCCTGTCGTGACACTCGGTCCCGACAGGGCGGCCGAGCGCGCCGAGGCGGCGCGCCTCCTGGCCACTTCCTCGATGCCGGCGCCGAGCCGGTCGAGGCGGCTATCCTGCAGCCCGCCGACACGCTCCTCGACCTCTACGGCGAGGATATCCGCGCCCGCGCCTACGTACCCTCGCCCCGACGGGGAGGCGATGCTGCGCCCCGACTTCACCGTGCCGGTCGTGCAGATGCACATGGCCGGTGGTGGCGATCCCGCCCGCTACGCCTATGCGGGGGAGGTCTTCCGGCGGCAGGACCGCTCGATGCCGAGCGGCCATCGAATACCTGCAGGTGGGCTTCGAGCTCTTCGGCGGAGAGAGCGCGGAGGCTGATGCGGAATGTTTCGCGCTGTTCCACAATCTGCTGTCGCCGCTGGGCCTGCGCGCGGTGACCGGCGATATCGGCATCCTGACCGCCGCCGTGCGAGGCCTCGCTGCCTCCGACGCCCGCAAGGCCGCGCTCCTTCGCCATGTCTGGCGGCCGCGGCGCTTCCGGGCGCTCATCGATCGCTATTCCGGCAAGACGCCGAGCCCGCCGCCCGCACGGCCGTGCTCGACGCCGCCGATCCGTTCGCGGTGGCGGGCCCCGCGATCGGTCTGCGGGACCGCAGCGACGTGGAGGCACGGATTGCCGCGCTTCGCGCCGACCGGTCCGAGCCCGACCTCCCGGCGACCGAGGTCGCGCTCATCGACGATCTTCTCGAGATGCGCGAGACATCTGGCTCCGCCCTCCAGCGCCTGCGGGATCTTGCCGTCGACATGCCTGCGATCACCGTCGCCGTGGACGGGCTGGCCCGGCGGCTCGAGGCCCTCGACCGGAGCGGAATCGCCCCTGACTGCCTACCCTTCGAGGGCAGCCACGGCCGCTCGACGATGGAATATTACGACGGCTTCGTCTTCTCCTTCACGCTCCCCGGCCGGGCGGACCTGCCACCAGCGGCGACCGGCGGGCGCTACGACGCGCTGACCCGCGTGCTCGGCGGCGGCCGGGCTTCCCCGGCGGTCGGTGGGGTCGTCCGGCCGGCCCTGACGCTGGAGAGTGCCTCGTGCTGACGCTCGGTGTGCCCTCCAAGGGCCGGCTCATGGAGAAGACCTTCGACTGGTTCGGCGCCCGCGGCCTCGCGATGGGCAGGGGCGGGGGGGAGCGGGAATATTCCGGCGTCGTGGAGGGGGCCGACGAGCTCCAACTCGTCCTTCTCGCCGCCGGCGAGATACCGCGCGAGCTTTCCGCCGGACGCATCCACCTCGGCGTGACAGGTACGGATCTGGTGCGTGAGCGCTTAGGCCACTGGGACGAGCAGGTAGAGGAACTGGTGCCGATGGGGTTCGGTCACGCCGATCTGGTCGTCGCCGTACCGTCCTTCTGGGTCGATGTGGACACGCTCGATGATCTCGATGCCGCCGCCGCTGCCTTCCGCCGGCGTCACGGTTTCCGCCTGCGCATCGCGACCAAGTATCACCGGCTGGTGCGTGAGCATCTGCGGTACCACGGCGTCGCCGACTACCGGCTGGTCGACAGCCAGGGGGCAACCGAGGGCACAGTGCGCCATTGCACCGCAGAGGCCATCGCCGACATCACCTCCACCGGCGAGACCCTGCGGGCCAATCACCTGAAGACGCTCTCGGACGGACCGATCCTCGCGAGCGAGGCGACACTCTACCGCGCGCGCCGGGCCCACTGGACCGACCGGACGCGCGAAAGCCTCGCCCGTCTCCGGGCGAGGCTCGGTCTGGAAACATGAGACGGCTCAAGCCTTGCGACGACGCCGGGCAAATCCCAGACCGCCGAGACCGGTGAGCAGCAACGCCGCGCCCGCCGGAACCGGAACAGCACTGATCTCTGCCGCGGCCACGGGCAGCGTGGCCGAATAGCCGGTGCCGTCCTCGCGCTCCGTGCCGGGAACGAAGCTGAATCCCTCGTTCAGCGTCGCGCCGGGCACGAAGGCACCGTGGATCACATATTCCCGCTTGTCTAGCGGGAACAGGTCCGCGGCCGCATGCCCGGCACCGGATACCGGGCTGAAGAAGATCGAGTCGTCTGTGAGATCGAACGTAAGGTCGTAGGACAGGTTGCCAGACGCATCCGCGATCGGGCCGCTATGGACCATCGAGGGATCGGCTCCGGGCCGGGCCAGCGACGGCTCGAGGGACAGCAGGATGTCGCCGTAGGACGGCGCGGCCTCCAGCACCTCGACGAGTCCGTCTCCGTCGGCGTCGAGCGCCGCGGTCGGCACCACGGAGTTGCGCGCCGAGCCGTCCTCGGCGAACCGCCCGTGGATGTGGTTGACATGCGGCACCGACGGAGTCAGCCCGGCAATGTCCGCCTTGACGCGGAGGGTCTCTGCGGCGCTGTCGTGGCGGAAATCCACACGGCCGGAGACGCCGGAGCCGTTCAGCTCCTTCAGGATCGCGGCGTAGTTCGTCGTGGCCGCCTGGGCGCCCGGGGCAGCAAGGCCGGCCAAGGCGAGCGCAGCCGCGGCGAATATGCTTGTACGTGTCGGTGTCATGTATCCTCCACCATTCTGGTTTCTCGAGGCAGCCCGTCGGGCGTCTCGAACGAAGTCACGGTGGAGCGGCGGCAGAGTTTCGCTTGGGCGAAAAGCGTCAACCTTCTCTGACCCAGGCTCAGCGGACGCCGATATCCGAGAGCGCGGCCTCGAGATCAGGCGGCAGGTTGCTACCTTCCTGCCGGCCGGAGGGCAGGTCGCGCGGCACGTCTCCGGGGTCAAGGTAGCGCCAACCCTGGAAGGGCCGCTTGCGAACTGCCTCCGTGCGCACGACTTCCGGGGCGAGGAAAATGGCGCAGCGCCGGATCCCGTCCGCGCCGACCATCTCCTCGAACCTGGTGATTTCCTGCCGCGCGAGGATCGTGCCCTGGATCACCCAGTAGATCGATCCGCCGTCGAGAAGCTCGGCTTCCCGTTTCGGTCGCATGCGGGTGAGGTGGTAGTAGCGGCCGTCTTTTCGTTGCCCGGAGCGCTGCGCCTGCCAGTCGCCCAGGCTGTCCACGGACTCGCTTCCGACGGACAGCTTCAGCAGGTGCACGGTTGCTGACATGGACGCTCCTCCGGGATTTTATCCACAGACTGTGGAAGTTTGTCGCCACACCCCCATCATGTAGGGGCTTTCGCGTTGACGCGCCACCTTCCGGATCGTAAATCTCTCCTCCGCCGAGACAAACGGAGCCTCCGATGAGCCGCTTCACGACCCCCATCGCCGAGCAGATCTGGGACATGAAGTACCGGTTGAAGAAGGCCGACGGCACACCCATCGACGCCACCGTGGAGGAGACATGGCGCCGCATCGCCGGCGCCACCGCCGCGGTGGAGACCGATCCCGCCGCTTGGGAGGAGAGGTTCTACGCCGCGCTCGAGGATTTCCGCTTCCTGCCCGCGGGGCGCATCGCCGCCGGCGCCGGAACCGGCCGCAGCGTGACCCTTTTCAATTGCTTCGTCATGGGCACCGTCCCCGATTCGCTCGAAGGCATATTCGCGCATCTGCGCGAGGCAGCGCTCACCATGCAGCAGGGTGGGGGAATCGGCTACGATTTCTCCACCATCCGGCCGAAGGGGGCGGCGGTCCACGGCGTCGCCGCTGATGCGTCCGGGCCCCTGTCCTTCATGGATGTCTGGGACGCGATGTGCCGGACGATCATGTCCGCCGGTGCCCGGCGCGGCGCGATGATGGGCACGCTCAGATGCGACCACCCCGACATTGAGGCCTTCGTGGAGGCCAAGTCCGAGGCGGCGCGGCTCCGGAACTTCAACCTGTCCGTGCTGGTGACAGACGCCTTCATGGAGGCGGTTAAGGCGGACGGACCGTGGGATCTGGTCTTCGAGGGCACGGTCTACCGCACGGTCGAGGCGCGCGACCTCTGGAACCGCATCATGCGCGCGACCTACGACTACGCCGAGCCGGGGGTGATCTTCATCGACCGGATCAACGCCGCGAACAATCTGGGCTATTGTGAGACCATCGCGGCGACCAATCCCTGTGGCGAGCAGCCGTTGCCACCCTACGGCGCCTGTCTTCTGGGGTCGATCAATCTTGCCGCGCTCGTCGCGGACCCGTTCGGCGTCGGCGCCCGGCTCGACGAGCCTGCGCTCGACGATCTCGTCGGCGTGGCGGTGCGAATGATGGACAATGTGGTCGACGCCTCCCGCTTCCCCCTCGAGGCGCAGGCGCGCGAGGCGGCGGCCAAGCGCCGGATCGGCCTCGGCGTGACCGGCCTTGCCGACGCGCTCGCCATGGTGGGCGAACGCTACGGCTCCGAGTCGGCGGCGCGTCTCACCGCGCGCTGGATGAAGCGCCTCGCCCGCGCCGCCTACCTGAGCTCGGCGAAACTGGCCGCCGAGAAGGGGCCGTTTCCGCTCTTCGAGTGCCAAGCCTTCCTCGCCAGCCCGATGATGCAGGCGATGGACGAGGAGGTGCGGGAGGCCGTCGCGACCCACGGCATCCGCAATTCGCTCCTTACCTCCGTCGCACCCACCGGCACGATCAGCCTCTATGCCGGCAACGTATCCAGCGGCATCGAGCCGATCTTCGCCCATGCCTATAGCCGCACGGTCCTCCAGCGCGACGGAACCCGCACCGAGGATGAGGTCGTGGATCGTGCCGTGCAGGCCTGGCGCGATCTCAAGGGCGATGCGCCGCTGCCCGAGCATTTCGTCTCGGCCCAGACACTCGCGCCGTTCGACCACGTCCGCATGCAGGCCGCTGCGCAGGAATGGGTGGACAGTTCCATCTCCAAGACCATCAACTGCCCCGAGGACATCGACTTCGAGGCGTTCAAGGGCGTCTATCTCGACGCCTACGCGAGGGGCTGCAAGGGCTGTACGACGTACAGACCGAACGAGGTGACGGGGAGCGTTCTGAGCGTTGCTGCCGCGTCCCCTGTGGCAGTGCAAACTCTGGGGGAAGCAATTCGCGGGCATCTGGACGAAGGTGACTTGGAGATTGCGGATTTGGCGCGCCTGTCGGGCGTCTCTCGCGATGTAATCAACAAGCTGCTTACGCGCGAAGGCGCATCTACGTCGGCGGAGAATGCGCTCAAAATTGCGGGAGTATTCGGAAAGAGCGTCGAGGAGCTTCTGGAGGCAGGTGGGCCTATTCCCAGCTCTGCCCATGCCGACGAGCCTGCGGTCCCACACGCTCACGGCGACATCGTCTACATGACCGAACCCCTCGACCGTCCGCAGGCGCTGGAGGGGCGGACCTACAAGCTGAAATGGCCGGGTTCTGAGCACGCGATCTACATCACCGTCAACGACCTCGTGCAGGATGACCGCCGCCGGCCGTTCGAGATCTTCATCAACTCCAAGAACATGGAGCATTTCGCTTGGACGGTCGCACTGACGCGGATGATCTCCGCCATCTTCCGCCGCGGCGGTGACGTGAGCTTCGTGGTCGAGGAGCTGAAGGCGGTGTTCGATCCCCGCGGCGGCGCCTGGATGGAGGGTCGATACATCCCCTCCATCCTCGCCGCTATCGGAGGCGTTATTGAGCGCCATCTCGCCGAGACAGGCTTTGCCGCCTGCGCAAACATCGCTTCCGACAGCGGGCCGGGCGCCGAGATCGCGGTCGTGGGCCAGATCGCGCGCGCCTGCCCGAACTGCGGTAGCTTCGATTTGCGCATGATCGAGGGTTGCATGACCTGCGCGGCCTGTGGCCATTCGAAATGTAGTGGTTGATCACCTTGGTCGATTGCTGAAACAGCAACCAATTATTGGCCATTTTCGGGGTCATATGTCCATTGTGGAAAGCATATCCTGTCCATTGGCTCGTGTTCGGCCAACTCCAGAGCCGATGAGCTGAAGCGATGTTGCAGGCTGTCGCAGTGGGTCTTCCTGGTGGCCGAGGCGGGCTTGAGGAAGTCGGCCGCGTCTTTCCGGGCCTCGGCGCGGAGAGTTGGACGCTGCCGTATCTTCGGAAGCGGAAGTTCATCGAGCCGAACCTGCCCAAGTCGGGTACGACATTGAGAACGTTCCCGACGCTGACCGGGCATTCGCGAAGATCTGGCACGAGCAACACGGCGAATCCTCGAAGGCCAAGGCGGCCAGATCGCCGACGCAACGATAGGGCGGCAGGCCCTGTCCCCCATAGATAGCGCCGGTAGTGTGGCCAGATGACTCGTCCCGTCTTGGCCAATCGAACGGCGCGCCAACTCTTCCTCGACCGGCACCTGCTGCTGCGTCCCGGATCTGGCCCGGTCACTGGGCAAGACTTCGAGCAGGTCCTCCACGGCCTCGGCTTCGTGCAGATCGACAGGGCTTTGTTGCGCAAAGGACGTGAAGCGCGGACCTCCCCTTTCCCCAGACGCACTTATGCCACGGGCTCTGTGACAGGTATGCCGAGCGCGGTGTAGCCGTTCAGGACGGCGGCGCGGATCTGAAGTTCGGCGACCTGACGATCGAAGTCGCGTGCCATGAGGCTCTGCCCCAAGAGCTTCACGCAGTGCATCTTCGTCTCGGCGCGGCTTCGGCGGTGGTACCCGCTCCATTTTCGCCAGATAGCGCGGCCGAGGTATTTCGATGCTCGGAGGGCCTCGTTCCGGGCGATGGCGCCCGCGGTCGAAGGCTTCCACGGTTTGGCGTTCCTGCGCGGCGGTATGACCGCATGGGCGCCTCGGTCGGCGACGGCGTCGTGGCACTTGCGCGTGTCGTAGGCACCGTCCGCGGTGACCGAGCCGATTTCCACATCAGGCGGGATCTGGCTGAGCAGTTCGGGCAGCATGGGCGCGTCACCGACGGTGCTCCCGGTGATCTCGAGGGCTCGGATCTCCAGCGTCTGTTCGTCGACGCCGATGTGGATCTTGCGCCATAGGCGGCGTTTCGCGCCACCGTGTTTGCGGGCGTGCCACTCGCCTTCACCTTCGGCCTTGATGCCGGTGCTGTCGATCAGCAGGTTCAGCGGCCCCTGCGAGCCGCGGTAGGGAATGGTCACGGCCAAGGCCTTCTGGCGCCGGCTCAACGTGCTGAAATCCGGCACCGCCCAGTCGAGGCCGACCAGGCGCAGGAGGCTTTCAACGAAACCGGTCGTCTGCCGGAGCGCCATGCCGAAGAGGACCTTCATCGTCAGGCATGTCTGGATCGCGGCATCGCTATATTGCGGCTGACGGCCTCGCTTGCCGGTCGGCGGCGGCACCCAGACCATGTCCGGGTCGAACCAGATCGTCAGGGAGCCACGCTGCTTCAGCGCTTCGTTGTAGGCCGGCCAGTTCTTGGTCTTGTAGCTCGGCGGGATGGGTCTGCTCATGCAGACCGGCTACCACGCTGGATTCACGAGATAAATCCCTCACCCGGCCTTTGCGCAACAGAGCCG
>CAVZOA010000051.1:0-25632 GCA_963776705.1 uncultured Alphaproteobacteria bacterium | reverse complement strand
CCGCCCACATTGATCTTCAACCTCTATCGTGTAGGAGAGGCGCGCACTTTGGCACATCGAGAACATCCCATGAAGGTTGTCATCTTCGGCCTCGGCTATGTCGGGTTCACCGCCGCCTGCTGCATCGCGAGCGAGGGCCACGAGGTCGTCGGGATCGATGTGAGCGCGCGCAAGGTCGACGGCATCAATGCGGGGAAGTCGCCCATCGTCGAGCCGAAGGTCGACGAGATGCTCGCCGAGGGCCTCGGGACGGCCGGATCGAGGCGCGGACCGAGATCGGCGACGCCCTCGACGGCGCGGACCTCGCCATCGTCTGCGTCGGCACGCCCTCGGCCGCCGACGGCTCGCACAACATGGGCTACATCGCCGACGTCACCCGCCAGATCGCCACCTCGCTCAAGCCGAGGCAAGACCGGGGCACGCCCCTCAGCGTCGCCTACCGCTCCACCTTCCGCCCCGGCACCGTGGAGGAGCTGGTGCTGCCGATCTTCCGATCGGTGCTGGGCGAGGGGACGGACGAACGCGCCGCGGTCGTCTACAACCCCGAGTTCCTGCGCGAGGGCACCGCCGTGCAGGACTACTTCGAGCCGCCGAAGATCGTCGTCGGCACGCGCGACGGACGCCCCGACCCGGCCATGGATGCGCTGAACGCCAACATCGAGGCGCCGGTCTTCCACGTCGGCTACCGCGAGGCGGAGATGACCAAGTTCGTCGACAACACCTGGCACGCGGTGAAGGTCGCCTTCGCCAACGAGATCGGCCGCGTCTGCCTGCAGCTCGGCATCTCCGCGAAGGAGGTCCACGAGATCTTCGTCAGCGACACCAAGCTCAACATCTCCCCCTACTACACCCGTCCCGGCGGCGCCTTCGGCGGCTCCTGCCTGCCGAAGGACGTCCGGGCGCTGGCGCATATCGGCGCCGACACGGGCGCCAACCTGCACCTCATCGACAGTCTCCTGCGCTCGAACGAGGCGCACAAGCATCGCCTCTTCCAGCACGCGGCCGAGGGGCTGGAGCCCGGCGCGCGGATCCTGATGGCGGGGCTCGCCTTCAAGGCCGGCACCGACGACCTGCGCGAGAGCCCGAACGTGGACCTGGCCCGCAAGCTCCTGGCCGCGGGCTACGACCTGCGCATCTACGATCCCGCGATCCCCGCCGACATGCTGATCGGCGCCAACCTCGGCTACGCCTACAGCCAGCTGCCGAGCCTCGAGCGGCTGCTGGCCTCCAAGGAGGAGGCGGAGGCCGCGACCTGGGACCGGGTCCTCGCCACGAACGCCACGATCAAGGCGCTCGACCTGCCCGGCCAGACGGTGCTCGATCTGGGATCGCTGACATGAACCGGGCAAGCACCGTCGCCGAGACCCCGTCCGGATGCCCAACATGACGGAGATCGCCACGCGCCGGCCGCTCGCGGGACGGAATCTCCTGATCATCGTCGAGAACCTGCCCCTGCCCTTCGACCGGCGGGTCTGGCACGAATGCCGCACCCTCACGCGCGCGGGCGCCGAGGTCTCTGTCATCTGCCCGACCGGCAAGGGATACGAGGCGGTCCACGAGGAGATCGACGGCGTCCACATCTATCGCCACCCCCTGCCGCTCGATGCGAGCGGAGCGGCCGGGTATCTTCTGGAATACGGCGCGGCGCTCTTCCACGAGATGCGGCTGGCGCTGAAGATCAGGCGCCGGCACGGCTTCGACACGATCCAGGGCTGCAACCCGCCGGATCTGATCTTCCTCGTCGCCTGGCCGTTCAAGCGCCTCTGGGGCACGCGCTTCGTCTTCGACCACCACGACATCAATCCCGAGCTCTACGAGGCGAAGTTCGGTCGCCGCGGGCTTCTTCTGGAAGCTGATGGTATTGTTCGAGAAGTTCACCTTCCGCAGTGCCGACGTCGTCATCTCGACGAACGAGAGCTACCGTGAGATCGCCCTCACCCGCGGCGGCAAGGCCGCCGGGGACGTTTTCGTCGTGCGCTCGGGGCCCGATCTCACCCGGCTGAGGCGGATGCCGCCGGACCGGCGCTGGCACAACGGCCGCGCCCACATGGTGGGCTATGTGGGCGTCATGGGCGAACAGGAGGGCATCGACCTCCTGCTCGACGCCGCCCGCGACCTCGTCCACGAGCGCGGCCGCGACGTCCAGTTCGTCCTCGTCGGCGGCGGGTCTTCCCTCGACGCCATGAAGGCGAAGGCGGCCGGGATGGGGCTCGCGGATCACGTCACCTTCACCGGTCGCGCCCCGGACGATGATCTCTTCGACGTTCTCTCCAACGCCGATGTCTGCGTGAACCCGGACCGGGTCAACGCGATGAACGACAAGTCGACGATGAACAAGATCCTCGAATACATGGCGTTCGAGAAACCCATCGTGCAGTTCGACGTGACGGAGGGTCGGCGCTCTGCGGAAGACGCCTCCCTCTACGCCCGCGCGGACGACACCGGCGACATGGCCGACAAGATCGCGGAGCTTCTCGACGACCCGGACAGGCGCGCCGAGATGGGCCGAACGGGGTATCGGCGCGTCGTCTCAGAGTTGAGCTGGGACCATCAAATACCGGCCCTGATTGCAGCCTACGAGCGCGCCGCCAAGTGACGATGCCTGGACCGGAGAGCCAGCCCCCCGAGATCGCCGTGATCGTGCCGCATTACGAGGATCCGGCGCGGCTCGCCCGGTGCCTCGAGGCGCTCTCCTCCCAGATCGGCGCGGACGTCGAGGCGGTCGTCGTCGACAACGGATCGACCGCCGGTCTGGACAGGATCCAGACCGTCCATCCCGGCATCCGTATCGTCATCGAACCCGCGAAAGGAGCCGCCGCGGCGCGCAATCGCGGAGTGGCAGAGACGACGGCGCCGGGTCTCGCCTTCCTCGACGCCGATTGCGTCCCCGCACCGGACTGGCTGGAGCGCGTCCGCGCCGCCGCCGCGCGGCCCGGCACGCTGACCGGCGGGAGGGTCGACATCTTCGACGAGACCCCCCCACCCCGCTCCGGCGCCGAAGCCTTCGAGCGGGTCTTCGCCTTCCGCCAGCGCGACTACATCGAGCGCAAGGGGTTCTCCGTCACCGCCAATCTCGTCACCACGCGTGCGGTCTTCGAGGCGACGGGGCCGCTCGTGCCGGGCCTCTCGGAGGACATGGACTGGTGCTTCCGGGCGCGGAAGAAGGGCTTCCGGCTCGTCTACGACGACCGCATGACCGTCTCTCATCCCTCCCGCAGCGACCACCCTTCCCTCGTCCGCAAGTGGCGACGCCTGACGGACGAGATGTTCGTCCTTAACGGCCGGAGCCCGGTTGCGCGGGTGAAATGGGCCCTGCGCGGTCTCGCCATGGGGCCGAGCGCCGTCGTTCATGCACCGCAAATCTTTCGGCACTCCGATCTCACCGGTCTCGAGAAGCGTCGTGCGGTCTCCACGCTTTTCCGGATGCGCCTGCTCCGCTCCGGGTGGATGCTGAGGCAGGCCCTGACACCGGCACGGAGAGCCTCGTGACAGATCCGAAGATGCCTGTCCGCAAGCGCCCGATGCCCCGCCGGGCGCGCCTCCTCCGACTGATCGCCAGCACCCTCGACCCGCGCGCCTGGATTCACGCGATCAAGCTGGTGAACTACTACAACTACAGCCATGTCACGCCACTCCGATCGGTGACCCTCGGCCCCCACGCGGCGATCAGCCCCAACACCGCCTTCTCGAACCCCGACCGCATCCGTGCCGGGCGAAACCTCTATCTCGGCGCCCGCTGCCATCTCTGGGCCGGGCCCTCGAAAGGGCACATCGTGATCGGCGACAATGTCCTCTTCGGTCCCGAAGTGATGGTGACGGCCGCGGGCTACCGCTTCAACGACGGCAGCCCGGTCACGGCCCAGGCCATGGACGAGGCCGACGTGATCATCGGCGACGACGTCTGGCTCGGTACCCGCGCCATCGTCCTGCCAGGGGCCCGGATCGGGAACGGCGCCATCGTGGCCGCCGGCGCCGTCGTGCGGGGCGAGATCCCGGCCTTCGCGGTCGCCGCCGGCGTGCCGGCGAGGGTGGTCGGCCACCGCCACGCGCCCGAAAGGGCCACCGACCGGACGGACGGCCCGGATATAATCCTGGGTCCCGATCCGGACGCCTAGCTGCCGGCAGCCCCCTCCAGCGTCTCGGGAACGAAGCGCGGCAGGCGGGGCAGGACCTTTGCCATCAGGCGTTCGATCCGGGCCTCCGCCGCGGCCGTGGCGGCAGGACCCCCATCGCCCTCGATGGGCGTCACGAACCGCACGATGCCGCCATCCGACCGTCCGGTCAGGAGACTGTCCTTCAGGACCGAGATCTTTGCCGCGAAGTCGTTGGTGATACGCTTGCCGCGCTGCTCGAACCAGTAATAGACGAGTTGCTTGTCGAGGCCCTTCTGGATCACTGCCCGGTTCAGCTCGAAGCGGCCGTAGGGCGTCTGCGGAAAATCGACCACCTGCTGCCCGAACCGGAAAATCTCCCACCCCCCCGCCGGCAGGCAGACCTCAGGGGAATGGATTCCCTCCCCTTCCGTCTGCGATCGGTAGAATGCGGAGAAGAAGTTCACCGGCGCCGCCTCGCCGGGGGCACGGTAGGTGGCGTTGATGTAATCGTCGGCGCCGAGCGTCTTCTCAATGTCGGGGTCGAGATAGCTGCGGTTGCCGCTCCACTCGCCCAAGGTCAGGGGAAAGCCCGAGAAGCTCGCCCGGGAGACCGGATCGGGCTCCCCCGGCTGGGCGACGAGCCAGAGCGCGGTGACCGACAGCGTCAGCGCCGCCGCGGCGGCGCCCGCCACCGAGGCCCGGATGGAGAAGACCCGCGCGGCGATGCGGCCGAGCCCGGCGAAGTCGAGATCGATCGCCTGACTGAGCGGCATCGGGCTCGGCGTCAGGCGCTGCAGGGTGACGGCCATCGCGAACAGGATGCCGATACAGGCGCCGAAGATCACCCAGCCCTCGAAGAAGTGCAGGAACCCCTCCGCCTGCTCGATGCCGTAGGCGTTCACCAGCACGCCGATGACGCCGATCCGGACCGAGTTCATCAGCACGGTGAGCGGCGCAGCCGACAGCAGCAGCACCGCCTTGTGCCAGAGTGGCCCGCGGTAGAGGATCGCGAAGAGATAGGAGAAGGACAGGATCGGGAACAGGTAGCGCAGCCCCGAACAGGCCTCCGCCACCTGCAGCTTGTAGATGCCGAGATCGATGATGTTGCCGTCGAGATAGACGGGGATGCCGGCCAGCGACACGATCCAGACCCCGAGCTGGGAGGAGATCGACTGCAGGACGATCGTCAGCTGCCAGTAGAGGAATTGCGGCAGCGGCAGCATGAAGACGAGATGCACCACGCCGAGCTGGTGCAGCCGCCCGCGCTGCCAGCCGAAGACGGTCAGGACGACGCCGCCCACCCACAGGATGAAGGCGTAGGTGACGATGTCGGGCACGCGGATCAGATTGCCGAGCACGGCCACGGCCAGCGCCAGCCCGATCACCCCCACGCCCGGCCAGCGATCGTTCGCCTCCCTGACGGGCGGCGGCAGGCGCCGCAGCTCGCGCAGGAAAAGGTAGAGCGAGATCATCGGGATCAGCGGTCCGTGGCTGTATTCCGGCGTGCTCCAGGCCTGCGCCAGGGACCTGAACCCGATCCAGAAAACCGGGATCGCAGAGGCCACGAGAAGCAGGAAGAGCGAGAACCCCGGCAGGTTGACCGACCGCGCTCCCGCGAAGGAGGATGTCTCGGACTGGGTCGCGTCGCTCACGGGGTCGGTTCCTCGTCTGATTCCGCACGGCCTCCGGCCCGGACGCGGTCGGAGATCTGCTGTCCGGCGCGATCTACCAGATCGCCGGTCACGAGGCGACCCATGCGTCGTCTCGCTGACTTTTCCGTTAATGGGAACGCCGTCCGAGCCGACCCCGTACCGCGGGACCGGGAGGCGGACAACATCATATCCGCTCGACCGGTCCCGGATAAGTGGCGACGGTCTCGTCGGCCGTGGCTCTGTTGCGCAAAGGCCGGGTGAGGGATTCATCTCGTGAATCCAGCGTGGTAACCGGTCTGCATGAGCAGACCCATCCCGCCGAGCTACAAGGCCAAGAACTGGCCGGCCTACAACGAAGCGCTGAAGCAGCGTGGCTCCCTGACGATCTGGTTCGACCCGGACATGGTCTGGGTGCCGCCGCCGACCGGCAAGCGAGGCCGTCAGCCGCAATATAGCGATGCCGCGATCCAGACATGCCTGACGATGAAGGTCCTCTTCGGCATGGCGCTCCGGCAGACGACCGGTTTCGTTGAAAGCCTCCTGCGCCTGGTCGGCCTCGACTGGGCGGTGCCGGATTTCAGCACGTTGAGCCGGCGCCAGAAGGCCTTGGCCGTGACCATTCCCTACCGCGGCTCGCAGGGGCCGCTGAACCTGCTGATCGACAGCACCGGCATCAAGGCCGAAGGTGAAGGCGAGTGGCACGCCCGCAAACACGGTGGCGCGAAACGCCGCCTATGGCGCAAGATCCACATCGGCGTCGACGAACAGACGCTGGAGATCCGAGCCCTCGAGATCACCGGGAGCACCGTCGGTGACGCGCCCATGCTGCCCGAACTGCTCAGCCAGATCCCGCCTGATGTGGAAATCGGCTCGGTCACCGCGGACGGTGCCTACGACACGCGCAAGTGCCACGACGCCGTCGCCGACCGAGGCGCCCATGCGGTCATACCGCCGCGCAGGAACGCCAAACCGTGGAAGCCTTCGACCGCGGGCGCCATCGCCCGGAACGAGGCCCTCCGAGCATCGAAATACCTCGGCCGCGCTATCTGGCGAAAATGGAGCGGGTACCACCGCCGAAGCCGCGCCGAGACGAAGATGCACTGCGTGAAGCTCTTGGGGCAGAGCCTCATGGCACGCGACTTCGATCGTCAGGTCGCCGAACTTCAGATCCGCGCCGCCGTCCTGAACGGCTACACCGCGCTCGGCATACCTGTCACAGAGCCCGTGGCATAAGTGCGTCTGGGGAAAGGGGAGGTCCGCGCTTCACGTCCTTTGCGCAACAAAGCCGTCGGCCGTCAGAAGGGTGAGCGCCTCCACCCGCGCCTGCGCGACGAGGATCCGGTCGAACGGATCGCGATGGAGGGGCGGCAGCCGTCCGAGCTCCAGCCCATGTGAGCCGGCGATGGAGAGTTCGTCGTAGCCCACCGTGAGAAGCGCCCGGCGCAGTTCCGCCCCGTCCACCCGGAAGTCGGGGGGGCCGAGCGCCGACTTGATCATGATCTCCCAGAGGCTGGCAACGCTGAAGGCCACACGGGAGGCCGGATCGGCGATCCGGTCGCTGACGGGCGCCGCCAGCCGCTCTGAGGCTCCCGCGGCCCGGAGGAGCGCGTGCGTGTCGAGAAGAAGGCTCATTCCCCGAACAGGGCGGCGATCTCCGTCTCTCCCATCCGGTCGAAATCTTCGGGCACGTCGATCCGGTCCTTCAGGATATCGAGGCGACCTGTCGGTCGGGTCTCCGGTGCGAGGGCCGTGACCTTCACCAGCGGCTTGCCGGCCCGGGCGATGACGAAGGGCTCTCCGGCGGCCGCGGCGCCGACGAGGCGCGAGAGATGGGTCTTGGCCTCGTGGATGTTGACGATCTTCATGGGGCAATGGTCCGGACTTGGTCTGGTGAAATTAGTCTAATCCTTCGCCCGCGCAATCGGCTCCCCTCACCCCCAGGGGCCCGGCCTCCCGGTCCGCTCCCCTCTCGCCGGGCGCGCCGCGGAGGGCCGGGCGGGCCCGGCTCCGCCGGCCAGTTCCCTCAGCGCCGCGACGCGGTTCGCCGTCGCCGGGTGGGTCGAGAACAGGCTGTCGTGCCTGTGGGCGTGAAGCGGGTTGATGATGAACATGTGCGCCGTCGCCGGGTGGCGCTCGGCGGCGTCGTTGTCGATCCGCGCCGCGCCGGCCTGGATGCGCTCGAGCGCCGAGGCGAGCCAGAGCGGATGGCCGCAGATCTCCGCCCCCGCCCGGTCGGCGGCGTATTCCCGCGTCCGGCTGATCGCCATCTGCACGAGGCTCGCGGCCAACGGCGCTAGGATCATCATGGCCAGCGTGCCGGCGAGGCCCATGCGTTCCCGGCTGCCGCCGAAGAACATTGCGAAGTTCGCGAGCATGGAGATCGCTCCCGCGAAGGTGGCCGTCACCGTCATGATCGCCGTGTCGTGGTTGCGGATATGGGCGAGTTCGTGGGCGACGACGCCCGCGAGCTCCTCGCGGGAGAGCGCGCGCATCAGGCCCGTCGTCACCGCCACGGCGGCGTTCTCGGGGTTGCGGCCGGTGGCGAAGGCGTTCGGCTGGGGCGTGTCGATCAGGTAGACGGCCGGGGTCGGGAGCCCGGCGGCCTGCGCGAGACCGGCCACCATCTCGCGCAGGCCCGACCGGTCCTCCGGCTCGAGCGCCTGCGCGTTGTGCATGCGCAGGACCATCCTGTCCGAATTCCACCAGGTGAAGGCGTTCATGGCCGCCGCCGCCACGAGCGCGATCACCGCCCCGCCCGAGCCGCCCAGCAGGTATCCGATCCCCATGAAGAGGGCGGTCATCGCCGCCATCAGCATGGCCGTCTTGGCATACCCCATCCCGTTCCCTCCGACCCCGTCGCCCGTGCCGGCGACCGATCGGGGATATAGGTACGGGCCCCCTGCCCCGCAAAGTGACGCTCAGATCAGGCCGCGCATTCGCATGGAGCTCTCGCCCCCGGCCGCCACGATGACGTGGTCGTGCACCTCCACGTCGATGGCACGGCAGGCGCGGATGATCAGATGCGTGGTCTCGATGTCCTCCTCGCTCGCCATCGGGTCGCCCGACGGGTGATTGTGGACGAGGACGATGGCGCTGGCGTTCAGCTCAAGCGCCCACCGCGCGATCTCGCGCGGATAGGCCGGCACGTGGTCGACCGTGCCGCGCCCCAGCGCGTGGTCCCCGATGAGCGTGTTGGCGCGGTCGAGGAACAGGACGCGGAACTCCTCCACGTCGCGGCGGGCCATCATCGTCCGGCAATAGCCGATGAGCGCGTCCCAGGAGGAGATGACCTCGCGCCCGACAACGCGGGCGCGCGCGACCCGCCCCGCCACGGCGTCGAGAAGGCGCAACTGGTAATAGACCCGGTCGGTCGCGCCCTCCACCTTCAGGAGCCGGTGCCTGGAGGCGGCGACGACGCCGGAGAGATCGTCGAACTCCGCCAGGAGCCGCTTGGCCAGGGGCTTCACGTCGACCCGCGGAATGGCGTCGAAGAGGACCAGTTCCAGGATCTCGTAATCCGGCATGGCTTCCTGCCCGCCGGCGAGAAACCGCGTCCTGAGCCGCTCCCGGTGCCCCCAGTAATGGGGCCGCTGCCGCCCGTCCGCCTCGGTGACGTAGCCGCCCCCCGCCGCGGCCTGCCGCGACAGGCGATCGAGGCCGGGACGATACGGTCGGGCCGTGTCGGCAGGCGGGTGCAATCCGGCCCCCTCCGGTCCCGACCGGACATCACGAAACGACCGGCCGGTGCGGCCCGGGGAGGCGGGGCGCGCGCCGGCCTCCGGGTCGGCCTTGCGACCCCGGTCCCTGCGCTCCCCGCCGGCGGCGATCAGATCGACCCCCGCCTCGAACAGCCAGTTCCAGACACCGCCCTTCATCGACGCCCCGTCTCACCGTCGCCAGTGAGGGCATCTCGTGACAAGTTTACTTTAATGAAGAATTAACCGGGACCGCTCGTCCGGAACCGGTGGCACGCCCGCATCCGACCTCAGCCGAAGATCGCCGCTCCGAGCGTCGCGACCTGGAGCCCCGCCATGCCGTAGCCCGCCAGGATCGCAGCGGCATCGCAGAACGAGACACGGGACGAAGGGGCGGGCGTCTGGGAAGCGGGACAAGTCATCATGGTTTCGGCTTAACCGGCCTGCGCTGAAAGCACAGTAAAAACACCGGTCCCGGAGGCTGTGCAAATACCGAGAATTGTCCTCATCGGGCCGGAACCGGAAAGCGGCGGGCCGCAGGACGGAAACATTCCGCGCAGCGGGACCTATCAGAGCAGTCGGCCCCATCCTTGAATTTAAGGTGGAATTTTGCCACCTATGTCCTGACGCAAGGAGGCGAACATGGCACAATCCGTGAAACTTGCCGATGAAGTCATGGCTCTGGTCCGGCGTGAAGCAGAACTTCACAGCCGCTCGGTGGCAGGTCAGATCACCCACTGGCTCAAGATCGGCCGGGCGATAGAGCAATCCGGCACCTACGACCATTCACGCATCACCGCAGTCTTGGAAGGGCGGCTCGACACCACCCAGCTGCGCGAGGAGGAGGAGGCCGTTTGGCTCGACGCTTTCACCGAAAAGATGGGTCAACCCCACGAGGTTGAAGCGGCCTTCTACGCTGACCGCCAGGCCTTCGGCCGGGGCGTAGGGCTCGATGCCGGTGGCAACCTCATCCATGCCAAGGATGATACTGCCGCATGAGACCCAGCCTTGTCCTACTTGCCGGTCCCAATGGCGCCGGCAAGTCCACTCTCTACCAGACCCGCGTGGCTCCCAGCTTCGCGGGTCTTTTCATCAATGCCGACATCATCCAGCGTGACGAGCTGCGAAATCCATCTATGGAGGCCGCCTACGAGGCCGCCAAGATCGCCGAACGGCGCCGCGAAGAGATGCTGGCGGCAGGCACAAGCTTTGCCGCAGAGACGGTCTTCTCCCATCCCTCCAAGCTTGAGATCATCGAGAGCGCTCTGGCCCGCGACTACCTCGTCGTGGTCATGCATGTCGGAGTCGACAGCCCGGACCTGTCCGTCAAACGAGTGCGCGGACGCGCTGAAGAGGGGGGCCACGACGTTCCCGAAGACAAGATCCGCGCGCGATACGCGCGAAGCCAGCCACTCATTCGCAAAGCAGTATTGCGCGCTGATAGCGGTATGGTCTTCGACAACTCCCGCCTCAATACTCCACCGCAACAGATGCTGGTCTTTGCAGGCGGTCGCCTGGTTCAGGCAGCGCCGACGCTGCCGCGCTGGATTCTCGACGCCTACGCGGCCGACCTTGCGATCTAACAGGCTGCTTCCGTAATGGGCGGTGGCTGGTCAAGTCCCCTTGTGTCACGCGTCGCCGGTTTCATGCTTCCGTCCCTGATCGGCGCTCGGCCGCCACATCATGCCATCCAGTGAACCCCGAGCGCCTATCTGAAGAGCGTGCTGCACGTCCGAGGACGCGTCACGAGCAGCCTGCCGGCGTCATCGGGGTCCGCGTCCCGGCGACGGGACCTTGGAGAGCCGGCGGTGCTGCGCCGGCTCGAACTCGAGACGACAGGCTCAGGCGGTCCGGGCCGGGCCGGGCCAGGTGGAATTGGCAGCGTTGCCACGTCGCGCCGCCGAGGACGGCCCTGCGGGCGGCCCGAAGCCCGGCGTGGTCATCGGAGACGACATATTCGACCCGCGCATTCCGCGGGCCTGGAGGCTCTCCAGAAAGGCCCGCCAGTGGACCTCGGCTTCCGACAGGGCGACGGAGACGCCCAGGACCCGGCGGCGCTCGTCCGGCCCGACGCCGATGGCCGAGAGCACGGCCGCATCGCGCACGACCCCGCCCTGACGCACCTTTTCGTATCGGGCGTCGAGGATCAGGTAGGTGATCCGGCCAAGAGGCCGGGTCCGCCAGGCTTCAAGCTCGTCGTCGAGCAGCTTCGCCGCACGACTGACCTGCGACGAGGACAGGCTCTCGAGACCGAACTCGGTCATCACCCGCTCGGCGTCGCGCGTGGACACGCCTTTGACGTACATCTCGGCCACCGCCAGCATCACGGCGCGGACCGACCGACGACCGCGCTCCAGCGATTGCGGATAGAACGGTGTGCCGTCATGGCCGGCGGTCTTGGGGACATCGACGGCGACCGTGCCCGCCGGCGTGTCGATCCGCTTCGGCTTGTAGCCGTTCGCGTAGCCCCGGCGCTCGGCTGTCCGCTCGTAAAGGCCAGCGCCGAGGTACCGCTCGCGCTCGATCTGCATCGCCAGTTCGAAGGCCCGACCGAAGACCGTGGCGATGGTCCGCCATGATGGCCGCCATCGGTCGGAGGCCCATGGCGGACAGGCCCGTGTTCGATCAGCTGTTCCATGAGGGCCTCGAGCGTCCTATCCTTCTGCCCGTCCATTCGCCTGTCCCCATGGTGGTGTCGCAACTCCATGGAATACCGGAATGGATTGCCCCTGCCGGGGCCGGCCCCGGCAGGGGCTCACGGCGCCATCGCCAAATGAATTTCCAGACGTCAGGTCGCAGTACCGATCGACGACGCCCTCGTCGCCCAACTCTCGCCGCTCGGATGGGACCGCATCAACCTCACCGGCGACTACGTCTGGTCCGACGCCATCACACTCGACGACGAGGGCCTCATGCCACTCGACCTCGGCAGCCGAAGCTGACCGGCAGCCCCTACCGTGAATCCATGTCCCAATAAGTTCAGGCTGAACAAACTTTCGGCGTGCCTTTCTGGTGCTTGCCGAGGGAGATTTCGGCGATCGCCGCGGCCAGGACTGCGGCGATCGCGGCGTGCAAGAAGGCCAGAAGAGCTCTCAGGTGGGCGAGGATCTTGCGGATGTTGTGGCCGCAGCCGCACAGGACGGCGAAGATCGCGTCGCCGAACGTGCCCTTCAGCGGGCAGCGTGACAGGCGGCCGTCGGTTTTCATGTGGCCGATTTCCGGCTCGATGGCGCTGCGCCGTCGCAACAGCTGTCTCAGCGCCGGGGTCAGGCCGCGGCGCGTGCCGCTGATCAGGACCTGCGTGCGCGCCACGCCGTGGCCGCGGTATCCGCGATCCACGACCGCCAGCGCAGGCGTCTGGCCGGTCAGGATGGCGACCTGCTCAAGCGCTTCCGGCAAGGTGTGGCCGTCATAGGGATTGCCCGGCAACGCACGCATGCCCACGACGAACCCCTCGTCGATGGTCGTGGCGAGGCTGACCTTCGTGCCGAACTCGTAGCGATTGCGGGCCTTGCCCTTGGAGATGCAGTCGACCTCCGGCTCGTGCAGCGCGTAGATCTTGCCGCGGCTCCTGGGGCCCTGGTGCAGCAGGCGGCCCACCAGCACCAGCATGTCCAGAACGCGCTCGCGCAGCGGACCCGCAGGGATCGCATCCAGCTGGCGGCGGAGGTCGCGCAGCACGCGGCCGGTGTAGCCCTTCAGCTTTTTCAGGGCCTTGCGCATGCGCTTGAACTGTCGGGCATGGGCGTATCGGCCGGCCTGCATGGCCAGGCGCGGCGCCAGCCGGTTGTAGTTCTGCCGCAGCGTGACCCCGGCTTCACTTGCAAGGGCGACAAGCTGATTGCGGGCCTTGTCATAGAGGCGCGCGTCAGTCGGGTGCGCGATGTTTTTCTCCATGACCGTGGTGTCGACGGCGACGCGCGACAGGCTGTCGTCATCGATCGTGCCCGATGCCCGCCCGGCCTCGATGGTCTTCGTGAGCAGCCACTCGGCCCCTTCCTCACCGATCCGCTGCCGCCAGCGGGTCAGGCAGGACGGGTCGATCGGTGGGCGGTGCTGGAGTGAGGCGGGGAACAGATCGGTCCGGTGGACCGATCTGCCGCCGAACGTCTCACCGGTGAAATGCTGATAGTAGGGGTTCTCGACCCAGCGCGCGACGACTGCCTCGTCCGACAGCCGGTAGGCGTGCTGGAGATACAGCAGCCCCGCCACCAGCCGCGGCGAGGTCGCGGGCCGCCCCCGATGCGATGGGAAGAACCCGGCCCATTCCCGTTCGAAGAACTCCCAGTCGATCAGCGCCGCCAGCGTCGCCAGCTCGTGACGCATGTCGATCATGTCGGTGAGGCGGGGGCGCAGGAGATCGTCCTGCTCTTCCCGGCGGGGATGGGGCTTCATCGGGGCTCCGGAATTCGCAAGGTTTCGAAGGCCAGAATACGAAACCCTGCAAATCGGCGCCAGCGTTTCAGCATGATCTGCGCGGTAAATCAGCAGGTTGGGAGTTATTCAGAGTGAACCAATAATGCACAGGGGCCGGCTCGAGACCCTTTCCATCGCCGAGGCCGCGTCGGCCGACGCGATGACCGAGTTCGGCCTGTTCGTCGCGAATGCGTCTTATCAACTCCACCGGGTCGGCAGTGGCGCTCATTCCGGTTACCTTCTCTCGGGTCACCTTCAAGCCGCAGCAGATCATTCTCGACATCAATTTTCGGGCAAGCGGAGAGGAACTGGCCGAGTAATGCCCTGGGCGCGGCGGGACCGCGTCCCATGGCTCTCACAAGCAGCCCCTCAGAGCCCCCGTCCGCCGTCGCGGTCGTTGCGCTCCTGTTCTTCGCGCTCCCGGATCCAGCGGTCGGTCTCCAACTCCCCGCGATCGGCGGCGCGGCGCTCCGCGTCCTCCCGCGCCCTGCGCTCGGCCTCGCGGCGTTGTTCGGCGCGCCATTCCTCGTGCTGCCGCATCTCTTCCGCCCAGCGCGCCTCTTCTTCCCGGCGCTCCTGTTCTGCGTGGCGCTCCGCCTCGACCCAGGCACGGGTGGCCGCGATCTCGCGATGCATCCGGTCGAGCGCGACCTCCGCTTCCTCGGGGCTCTCCTCCCGCTGGCTCCGCTCCTCCCGAGTCGCAGCCCGCTCGTCGGCCTCCGCCCGGGCGAAGTCCCGGGCCAGCCCCTCGGACGGCACCCCGCCGGAGAGCCGTGCGACAGCGGCCTCCACGTCGACCCCGTAGCGCTCCGCGATCCACCCGACCTGCCGCGTCTCGATCCCGACGGGGTCCCCGTCGTAGCGCCCGCTCGGATCAGGGCGCAGGTAGGGATCGAGCTCCCGGCCCTGTGGTCCCAAGGCTTCCCGCACATCGACCTTCGACGCCGCGACCCGGCGCATCGCCTCGACCCGGGACACGGGCTCCAGCTGCATCACCTTGCCGTCCAGGGTACGGAAATTGGCCGTCACGGTCTCGCGCTGCGCCGCGACCCGCGCCGACACCCCCGTCCGCGCGGGCGGCTCCGGCCGTCCCCAGTCGGTGGGCCGTAGCTCCCGCCCCTCAGCGAGCGCCCGCCCGGCCTCCTGCAGTCGCTCCGCCTGCGTGGGGTCGATCTCCCTCAGAATCCCGCCCGCCGGCCTCGGCGCCCCGTGCGTAGTGAATGAGCCCCGCCGCGGCCCGGAGCGCCGTCTCCGGCGTATGCGCCGGGACCTCGGGCTCCCGCCGCTCCGCGCTGGCCCGCCGGTACTCGGCATCCGGCACGGGGCGCTCGTGGATCCCCCGCGCGTATCGCGGCGTGGCCTCGAGATGGATGCCGTGCTCGCGGGAGACCCCCACCAGCACCTCCCGCATCCGGTCGTAGGTGATGTCGCTCCGCCGGGAGACCTTCAGCCAGTCCCCGCGCTCCAGCCCCCGACGGTGGACCACCACGTGCATATGCGGATGCGCCCGGTCGGTGTGGAAGGCGGTGTAGTAGTCGTAGCTGTCGCCGCCCTGCTCGCCGGAGCCGAACATCGCCTCCGCCCAGTCCCGGCCCGCCTGCTCGGCCGCGTCCACCGGCGTCCCTTCGGGAAAGCTGACGATGAGGTGGCTGGTGCGGTCCGCCCCGCCTTCGGGCGCGGTCTCCGGCATCGCCCACGCCCGCTCCAGCGAGGCCGCCTGGTCCGCGTCGATCTCGGCCCCCATGTAACGCTCGGATCGGCAGAGCGGCTCTTCCCCTTGCCGGGACAGGTAGGCCATCTGCGCCCGCAGCCCCCGGATATCCGAGGCCCCGCCGGTGCGGATCATCTTCACCACCGCCTGCGGGTCGCGCCCCGCGGAGAACCCCGGTCCGCCACCCGGGAAGCGGGCGACGTCGCGGGCATGGGCCGCCGCGATACCCGCACGCGAGACCGGCGGCCTCCCGGCCCGGTCGAAGTCGACCAATGCCCAGTCCTCGCCCATCACCGCGTCGAGCGCGGAGAGACCGGGTTTTGCCCTCCGCCCCCGCTCCAGCAGATCCGTGACGACGAAGCTCGGCGCCCCGCGGGGGACGGACCCGCCCCGCCCCACGAGGCCGCGCAGGCGCCCCCAGAGACCGCCGCTTGCCCCCGCCACCGGGCTCATCGCTCCTCGCTCTCCGGAGATCCATCATCGGACCTCCCGCGCACGATGCCCACCCCGCTCCGCCGCGGCGTCCGTCCCCCTTTGGTCGGTTTGGCAGACCCGGCCGACTTGGCTGCCTTCCTCGACGCGGGCGTCCGGCCGGCCGTCTTCGCGTTCCCCTCCGTCTCTCCCGCGGCCGCCTCCAGCCGCGCCAGCCCGTCCCGCCGCCGGGCGGCGAGGTCGAGGAGCTCCTGCACCCGGTCCTCCACCCGGGCGAGCTGACGCCCCAGCGCCGCCCGCTCTTCCATGAAGCCGCGGTAGTCCGGGTCATGCGTGCGGTTGGCCGCCCGGGCGATCTGGTTGACGTTCCGCGCGATGCCGCCGAGCTGGCGCACCGCGTCGCGCAAGGCCTCCACCTCCGCCGGGTCCGCCTCCACGAACCCGCCGATCCGCCTGGCGGCGATCCGCAAGGCCCGGTTCCGCGTCAGCCCCAGCGGCGCGATCGCCGCGTCGAGCTCCGCCACCTCAGGCTCCGTCATCTTCACCGACACCACCCGCTCGGCCCGCGCCGCTGGGGCATCGTTGTCCGTCACCTCGACCCAGGTGCCGCCCCAAATCTCGCGGGACCGCCAGGGCTGGGAAGGAGTGGAGGGATCATCGGAGGAGGGAGGCATCGGGCAGCGCTCGGGGCAGAAGAGTGGTCGCCGTCTTCGGTCCATACAATAACAAAGGTACTACCTTTGTATATATCCTGCCAACCTCTTCCTACCCACCGTCGCCTCGCTGGGTCTGGCCAACCTCTTCCTACCCACCGTCGCCTCGCTGGGTCTGGCCAACCTCTTCCTACCCACCGTCGCCTCGCTGGGTCTGGCCAACCTCTTCCTACCCACCGTCGCCTCGCTGGGTCTGGCCAACCTCTTCCTACCCACCGTCGCCTCGCTGGGTCTGGCCAACCTCTTCCTACCCACCGTCGCCTCGCTGGGTCTGGCCAACCTCTTCCTACCCACCGTCGCCTCGCTGGGTCTGGCCAACCTCTTCCTACCCACCGTCGCCTCGCTGGGTCTGGGGGGCGCAGAGCCGCTGGGCGGCGGCGTGAGCGGGTGAGCGGGGGAGCGGAAGTTGGCTGCCCCCTCTCCCCCTGGGGGACATGGAACGGCCTCAGGGGGAGGACCATGACGGCGTGCTCACCCTCGGCCAGGGTTGCGGCGAAGCGGTCGAGGAAGATCTGCATCGTGTCGGTATTGACCGCGGGCAGGACCAGCGCGAAGGCGGCCTCGCCGCCGGGCCGGGCGGCGCCAAGGAGGGAGGCCCATTCGTGGCGCTGGTCCTGAACTCCGGGCGGGCGCTTGCCGCGCGCCCACCAGCGATGACAGAGCCGCCCCTTCTGGCCGACGCGCATCTCGTCCTGGAACCAGGGGACCATGAGGAAGTGTGGGGCGGTCATGCTGCCCGGGCTTGATCGGGTTCGGCGCCGTTGTCGTTTGCCAGGCCGGGGTACCAGCGCTCGAAGGTCTGCCGCAGCGTGCCGTCGAGGGTCCTCGTGCGGGTCTGGAGCAGCAGATGCGCGCCGCGTGGTGTCCACTGCATCTGCTGCTTCTTCGCGAAGCGCTTGGCGATGACGACGTTGACGGTCGCTTCCACGAAGGCCGAGGAGATGCGCTCGCCGGCGCGATAGCGCTCGCCGTAGTTGATCAGGCTGTGCGCGTTCTTACAGATGTAGGCCACCATCTCGCCGACCGCGGTTTGGAGCTTGCGCAGGTGTGGGTAGTCGGCCTCCACGGCGTCGACGTCCATGAACAGACCGTCGAGGACCTCGCACGCCCGCACGCCGTTGCCGTGCCACAGGAGCCATTTCAGGCGCTCCAGGTCCTCGAGGAGTTCGGCGGCCACTTCCTCCTCGTGATGGGCAAAGCCGCGCAGGTATTGGCGCAGAACCGTGATGCGCATGGCGATGTGGAACCAGTCGAGGACGTGCTCCCCGCAGGGCGAGATGCCGAAGGCGAGCGAGCGGACCTCCTCGCCGCCGTCGGTGAGGAAGGTGACGTCTTGGTTCGCCTGCACGCCCTGGGCCCTGAGCACGCCCACGATGCGCTTCTCCGGCTCGCGGTCGTGGCCGTGGACGAAGCCCAGATAGCGCGAGCCGCCGTCCTCGGGCATCGAGCGGCCGACGATGATCTCGAAGTTCCGGGTGCGGTCGGCCCAGGACCGGACGTACCCGCCGTCCAGGCCCACCACGACCCGCCCGCCCGGGATCGGCAGGTCCTCCCAGTCCGCCGGGCACCCCACGGCCAACGTCACGTCTTCCTGCGCGACCTCGGCCTCGATGCGCCGGGCCGCGCGCAGCGCGTGCTGGCGCAGGGTGGTCGCGTTCCGCCCGGCGCCAATCGGCAGCACGTCCCCCATCATCGCAGCGGCCGCACCGTATGGGGCGAGCGACGCCCACCGCGCCTCCAAGTACAGCCGCTCGGGTGCGACGTGGTCGGGCAGGAGTTCGGTCAGGGGCGAGAAGGTCGCCGGTGCGCTCTCGTCCTCGCACGCGCATCGATGAAGGCGGGGACTGGCCACCGGGATGTCTCCAAACAGGGTGCGGAAGACGATGGGATAGGAGCCCTTGGCGCGCCGGCGTCGGCCGCAGCCCTCGCAAAGGCGACGCGCGGTGGCCCATGCGCGGATCTGGTGCTGAACGAGGCGCCGCTGGACATCGGCGAGCAGCGCCTTGCCGTGCGCGAGCGACAGGCCGACGTCCTCGGCCCTCTCGACGGGTGAGATCGGCGAGATGATCTCCTCGAGCGTGCCGAGCGTGCCGTCGTCGGCCACGATCTGAAGCGTGATCTTGATCCGCATCGGTTCTCTCCCCGAGTTCGCGCCGCCCCGCTCTGGTGGGTGCTCCGCCCGAGCTTTCCACAATTCTCGGATTGGAAATCCCAGGCCCCGGCCAACCCGTTCATCGCACCTCTAACCTTGCTCACCAGGCGTCATCCGGCCATGAGTTTGCACCCCGATTGTCACGAGGCAAAGCCGTCATGAGCCCGATCGAACGCGCCGCCGCTGCCGTGGCCGCCATCCTGGTGCGCGAGGGGATTGACTACGCGCAGAGCAAGGCTGTCATCAAAGCCGCCCGGGCGCGTGCCGGCCTGCGCGCCCCGCCCGAGCGACGCAATGTAATCGACCGGCTGACGATAGAGGAGGAGCTGCGCATCCTCGACCGCGCCTACGCGCGCGGCGGCCGCACCGGGCTGATGCTGCAGACGCTGCTCGAGACTGGTGCCCGCGCCTCCGAGTTCGTCCGGCTCCGAGTTCGAGGACGTCAGCCTCGCCGAGCGGGTGATCGTCATCCCCCAGGGCAAGGGTGGCCGGCGCCGCGAGGTGCCGATCCGGCGCGAGCTCGCCCAGCTCCTCCAGCTGCACATCGGCGCCCGCCGGGCGGGGCCGCTGTTCCAGAGCCGGCAAAAGGGCACGGGCCCCACGCCGCACGTCTACACGCGCCAGCGGGTCGGCCAAGTCGTGCGCGAGGTGGCGCGCGAGGCGGGCGTCGCCAAGCGTGTCTATCCGCACCTGCTGCGTCATACGGTGGCGACGCGGCTCCTCTCGCTCGGCATGGACATCACCGACGTGCAGCGCTTCCTCGGCCACGCCGACATCACTACTACGCGGCGCTACGCCGAGACCACGGCGGCGGTGCTGAAGGCGCGGTTCGACCGCGTCACCGCGCCGGCGGCGCGCGACCTCGTCGGCCAGGTCCGCGACCGACGCGGCGACGAGGCGGCCCTGCTCGCCGCGGAGGTCCTGCTCGCCCGTGATCAGCCCTCGGCGGCGCCGACGGTCAGTACTGCTGATGCATGAGGACGAGGTGCTCGCCGTCGCGCAGGCGCGCGTTCACGCCCTTCCTAGAGAACGGCACGCCCTTCCACTCCTCGCGCACCCGCATGCGATCGAGGATGTCGCGCATCACCTCTCGCCTCGGTTCATCGAGAAGCTCGTGGCGGCCGTCTAGCACCACCGCCTTGAGCATCCCGGCCAGGTCTTCGAGATCCTCCATCGCCTCGTAGGACAGCCAAGCCTCGCGCCGGACCTGATAGCCCTCCGGGCCCCCAACCTCCTCAGGCGGACACGGCGCGTGGCCCTGGACGCAGAACGGGTACGAGCGCTGGGGCGCGCGGGCGACGCGGTCCTCGAGACGCAGCTCGTGACGCCAGGGGACGTTGAGGTCGTACTCGTAGACGAACCGCGCGCGGCGACGGAGCTTCAGGTCCTCCAGCGTCACGTCGGGCGAGGCCGCAGACAGCTGCCACGACCCGTAGCGCTTGGCGCGCAGTACGAACTGGTAAAGTTGCAGGCTCTCCCAGCCCATCGCCACCTGAAGCGTGCCGTGCAGCTCGCGCAGGGTCATCTCGGGCGGCACCTGCAGCCGGCGCCAGATCATCGGGCTCACGCCCATGAGCCAGACCTTGAACTGCAGCACCTCGCTGACCGGGGGTGCCGACGCGTAGGCCCCCGTCGTCCCAATCGTCGCTCCCGCCACGGTCTCGCCCCGTCACGTCGCCCTGCCAGAGCATCCTACCGCGTGCGGCCGCCCTGGTCAGCCGAACACCCCACACTTCCTCATGGTCCCCCAGCCTGCGGGATCTGAAGGAGGCCGAGAGGGAGTATTTCCTCGTGAAGCTGGTCTTCGAGAAAACGTGCGTGGAAACCAACCGCTCCGAGATACCGGAGCACATCTGGGAAAAGTACTTCCCACCCTGACGGGGCACACTGCCCGCGATGACGGCGCTGCCGGCGAGGCGACCGTCCGGAGTCACGCGAGACCCCCTGCCCTCCCCTCGAAGCCCGCCACGCCGGTCCCGATCCGCCGGCGGTTCCCGCCTCCTCCTTCGCCCTGCAGGCGCAGGCGGGGGCGGTTTCCCAAGAGGTCCCGGCACTTTCCGCCCGCGAAAACCCGTGTCGCCATGGCCCCTTGATCGACCAACGCTCGTTCTCACCGCCACGCCGCTTTCGAAATCGTGGGAAACCTTGGGCGAACGGATTCCGCCCGGCGCCCTTCCCTTCGATGGACGAGCGAGCCTCGCCGCTGAGCGGTGCCATCGCGTACCAGCGCCTCGCAGCCTCTCAGGGTCCCGTGGATGGGCACTTACTTGCAGCTCCTGGGGGGGGGAGAACCACCTCCCGAGGGGTCTCGGGCGCCAGGGGCCGCGCAGCGGGGGAAGGGTAACCCGTCGCCAGATCGAGCTCCTTCGGACCCTCCCGTTCTGGACCGTCCGAAGACGCCGCTCTCCTGAGACCAGATGCTCTCTTTCTGCACGGCAGCGGTTGAAATGCCGCATTGCGGCATTATGTGGGAGGGTAACAGCGCACGAGACACCGACACTCCAGAAGGGAGACCCGACATGGCCACGCAGAGCACCAAATCCGCCGTCATCGACATCCAGAGCCTGTTCGACCCGCAGGGCTACCAGGACGTCTTCAAGACTTGGGCGAGCTTCAACGAGCGCCTGACGGGCGTGATGGTCGACGCCGCCACGAAGACCGCCGATATCGCCCACGAGACCACGCAGGAAGCGCTCGGCAACGTGCGCGAGGTGAGCCAAGTCCGCGACGAGCCGGCCGATTACGGCAAGGCGTACACCGACTTCGTGCAGAAGCAGATGGACCTCGTCAGCCGCACCGCGCAGTCCTACGCGGAGGCGAGCCAGAAGAGCGCCACCGAGGTGACCGAGACGGTCTCCGAGGCCGGCCAGCAGATCGGCGACAAGGCCACCGCGAAGGCCGAAGGCGCCGCCGACAAGGCGACCTCGGCCGCGAAGAAGGCCGCCTGAGGCCGAAAGGCTCGAAAGAAGCAGATCGAGCGGCGAACGGCGGGTCCTGCGAGGGGCCCGCCGTTGTCTTGCGGGGGTCGGGCGCTGCGCGACATCGCCACCCCGGTCGCGGACCCCCTCCATGCCGTCGCGCTCCACCGCCCGGATCTGCGGCCGCGCTGCGAACGCGCCCGGCCGGCCGGCGGCCAGGGCCGCAGACGGTGCGGCCCCGGCCGCGAGATCGACCTGCGTCATGCCATCTCCTGGCGCCGCCGAAGCGATAGGCCCTCCAAGCTGCCGGCAAGGTTCAGCTGCCCGCGCTGGAAGGGGCGGGTCATACCACGCAGGTAACCGCCGGGGTTGCGCACCGGATCGGCGGGATGCTCGCGCCGCGCATCCGCCAGGACGAGGGCGAGGGTCGCCACCTGTCCCCCCATGACCTGGATCGCCTGTGTCCAGCCCCGAGCCCGATCCCGAGATCGGGGCGCAGGTCATGGGCGGCCATCTCGATGTCGTGCCAGGTGGGAACGAACCGCTCCCCCTTCCGCAGGTCGATCCGGAACCTCGGATCCTCCGAGGCCAAGGCGGAGATCCGCCGCGGTGCCAGATTGGCGAGGGGTCGGCCTTGTCGGGCGCGTATGGATCAGCACCCTCTCTTCAGCCAGCTCCACCCGTTCGGCCTTCAGCCCTCCAAGCAGGAATGCCCGTCGATCCATCCCAGACGCCATCGCCAGCATCCCGCCAAGATTATCGAAATGTAGCGCTGGCTCGACCCAGCTGCACCAAATATGCGCCAGACCCACCATTCCATGCCTGTTCGCAACCCCGGTGTCAGGTCTTCCCCGGTTCATGCGGGCCAACTTGCAGTCTCCCGACCAACGTCCCGCAGGTCTCGATGATGGATTTCAGACGTTCTTCGAGGCGCGACATCTCGGTCATTGACGAATGCAGATCGGCACTCTGTTCGGTTATCGCAGCAAGTTTTTCGTACATCTTCTCGCTCGTGGAGATCTGCGCTTCTGCATTCCGGACGACCTGTCGAAGCGCTTCCAGGACCTCTTTGCCGGATGCGGTTCTGGTCGAACCACTCAATGCCTTCTCAACCTCGTCGACGGAAAGGCGCATCGCATCGAACCACTCGTTGGACAGCCTCGGTTCCTTCTTCGCGCTCAGCATGGCGTCACGCTCGAGATCGCGCAGGCCCTTCGAGACCCGGTTCACTGAAGCTTTCAGGTCGCCTTGAATTTCAATGATGCTGTCATTGACCGAGACCACCTTCGAGAGAACGCCTTCCAGCTCCTGAACAACGCGGGTGATCCGGTCGAGGAAGAGATTGAGATCCCTCGCGAGCACACCGAACTCGTCAGCCGTCCTGATTTCGGCTCGGTGATCGAGACGCCCGTAGGCGCGGGCGAGATTGCTGACGACCGACCTCAGCTCGAGGAGAGGCTCCATCCGCGCCCGAAGAATGAGGAACAAGAGAAACGAGTGCAGGACAATCTTGCCAATCGCGAAGGCAGCCGTCAGCTGGACATCCTCCCACCAGAGCAGGAAGTCGCGGTAGAGATAGTTGCGGACGGTGATCGAGCCGAGCACATCCCCGGTCTCGGCCTCGGTGTGACATGCCAGGCAGAACGGTTCGGCCCTCACGTCGACAGTCGCATTCCGAAATCGGCCCTCGGACCAGTCGTCCGCCGGGATGCCCTCAGGAGTGAACCCGAAGCCCTGTTCGATGGAGGAGATGGTCACCGGCGCCGGCAAGATGGCGATCTCGTATCCAAGGTCTCCCCAGTTCCGCTCCAGGATCGGATACATCGTCCGTGCCGCGACCGGGCCGCCCTCATTACGCATGATCGAGCGGACATTGTCAGCAAGGTCTTCAGCGACGGTCTCTGCCTGATCGTCTCCGTGCATCTGGTAGTCGTAGAGGACCAGGCCCGCCTTGATCGTGAACTCGACGAAAGTGACGATCACGAGGATGATGAAGAAGTCCCGGATCATGTGGATCAGGAAGGACTTGTCGAAACGGCCGATCTTCGGGCTGTCCTGATCCAGCATCTTCAGCATCTCCGCCTTTGAGGTGAATAACGGCAGCGAAGCGTGTTCCTCAGGCTGGAACACTTTACTCCGACTTTCGGCAGACCGTCAGGGCGATGTCACGTTTACCGACCGCAGGCGCGGAATGTGCTGCGCTCCAAGAGCGTCGGGCCGCAATACAGGCAACCTCGCGCCAGAGGTCGAGCGCCTGGAGGCGATGGAGGCGGCTGACGAGAGCAGATCGGCGGCGGGCTGGGGTGGCGAAGAGGGTGCGGCAGGTGGAGACGACCGGGACGTAGCGCTGCAGCCCGCCGGGCGAGCGGAAGCCCGGCATCTGCCGCTTGCCTTCTCGCAGCGGCACGTGGCTGTTCTCGGCGCGATTGTTCAGCCCTTGCGAGCGCGGTGCTGCAGGCCCGGGGCGCGACGGTCCGCTTCGCCGCCGGGCAGGAGGCGAGCTTGTCGGTCACCATGCGCCGCGGCCGCCAGCCCCGCTTATCCGGCAGAGTCCGAAGGAGGCGGCGCGCCGGCCTCGCGCCCCACCGGCGCACCGTCTCGCGGGACAGGTCGACGCCGCGCTCAGGCAGCATCTTCTCGACGGGGCGCAGGCTGAGCGGGAACCGCGCGGAGAGCCAGACCGCCTCAGCGATGATCGCCGGCGGAAAGGGGGTCGGCGCCAGCCGATCCTGCTCGTCATGGCGACCTGCGTCCGTCACTCCGGTCCGCGCCGCAACCGCTTCGCTTGCGTCACGTCGCCCATGGACCGGTCAGTCGCGCTTTTTCGTCGGCGGACCCGCGCTGTGGGGCGGTCACGGGCGGTCAAGGCCGCCGATACCTCCCGAGCACCTCGTCCGCCCGTGCCATGGCGGCCTCGAGGTCGTCGAGCCCCTGCGCCTCGCCGGACCGCTCGAGGCCCCCTGCCCTCTCCCGATCGCCCCTCCCTCCGCCCGCGTCCCGGACGGCGCGCCCCCCGGCCCCGGCATGGGCATCCCCGAGGATCCGCCGGGCCAGGGGCGCCGGCGCCCAGGCGCGGTAGGTCCGCCGTGGCACGATGTTGACAACGAGTCCGTCCGCCTCGAGCGCGACGAGCAGGTTCAGCCCCGTCCGGGGCGTCGCGCCGAGGGCCAGCCCGAGGCTCGCCCCGGTGACGATCGGGTGCCGCATCAGAACCGTCACCGCATCGGCGAGCCGCGACTTGCCGTGCCGGCCGGACGCCGCCGCCATCGCCTGCGCCCGCCACCGCCGCAGGAGCGGCAGCTGTCCGAGCGCCCGGCCGGTCTCCCGCTCCAGCCCGTCGAGGAGGCTCTCGATACCCTCGCGCCGCATCGGCGACCACGCCCGGAACCCCTGCCCCGTCAGCGCCGTGGCCGGCGCCGGATCCAGCCCGCCCGGGACGCGGCAAGGATCGCCTCGGCACCCGCCCCCTCGGCCAATTCTCCCCGCCCTGCCCTGCCCGACCGCCAGGCATGGTCGATGGCCAGGAAGACGAGCCGCTCGGCCGATGGAATGCGCGTCCCCGTCGCCCGGCGCAGGAGCACTGTTCCCGGAGCGCGGCGAGAAGCGGTCCCGGAGCGGACCGGGCCACGCCCGCGATCTCCGCGCCGAGCGCGGCCGCGTCCGGCCCGTCCCCGTCCTCGTCGTCCTGGTCGCGGAGCCCCGCCCGGAGGCAGCGAGCCACCACCCGCTCGGGATCGGAGAAGACATTCCCCGGCGAAGCGAGGACGGCCAGGAAGCCCTCCGCGGCCGCCCCGCCCCGCGCCGCCTCGAGATCGGTCACCCGGCGGGCGTAGGTCCGGAGCGCCAGGT
>CAVZOA010000050.1:0-11147 GCA_963776705.1 uncultured Alphaproteobacteria bacterium | reverse complement strand
CCCCGGCGCACCGTCGCACCCGCCGCCCGCGGCGATCCCGGCGGCATGCGCCGCCTCCACCGCGTCGCGCGAGGGCGCGACGAAGGAGATCATGGCGCCGTTCCCGGTCCGCGCGGGCTCCCCGTCGAAGGGCCGGCAGACGTAGAACCGCGGAAACGGAGCGCGGGCGCCCCCAGCAGAGCGCCGCGGGTCCGCCATCCGGTTGCACCCGCCGCCGCCGCAGGCCCCCCGGTGCGAGCACCGCGTCCCAGAACCGCCCTGCCATCGCCAAGTCGTCGACCCCCGCCGTGTCACGTGACTGAACATCTCTCTCCCCCTGACAGGCGTTCCCGCGGCCCTAGATGCCCGGTGGACCGACTTACGATGCGGGAGGATGCGGCTTGCCGAACCGCCGTCAACTCCCGGCGAGCGGCGCAGCAACCTCGGCCGCGACACCCGGCCCGGCGGAGCGATCTCCGTCGGGCCCAGGGCGCCAGGGTGAGTCCCGGCGGGCGACAGCCGTATCGACGCCACCGGCCCATGGCAGGCCCACGAGCGGGGGACCGGGTCGTCCCTCCCTGTTCCGACTGACCTTTCCCAGGAAGCGAGCGAGCCCATGACACGCATTCCCGACGCCCAGCGCCTTCGGATCGGCGGCATCCTCAACGACCGCCCTCTCCGACGGCCCCCTGCCCCTCGGCCTGGACAATCTCGAGGGCATCGACGAGGCCGACTACGCCCGCATCCTCCGCGCCCGCCACGCCGACCCGGATACCTGGTGCTCGGGCCTCAACGCCTATGTCATCGAGACCGGCAGCCGGACGGTGCTCGTCGATGCCGGCTGCGGCGGCGCGATGGGCCTGGAGACCGGCCGGGTCGCGGACAATCTCGCGGCCGCGGGCGTCGCGCTGGGCGACATCGACACGATCTTCGTCACCCACATGCACGGCGACCATATCGGCGGCCTCCTCGCCGACGGCGGCGCGGTCTTCGAGCGCGCAGCGGTGCGCCTGCACGAGGACGAGCACGCCCACTGGGCCGGCGAGGCGAACGCCCTCGACAGCTCCCGCGCCTTCCTCTCGGCCTATGGCGACCGGATCGAGACCTTCTCGGGCGAGGCCGACATCGCGCCCGGCCTGACCGCCCTGCCGCTGCCGGGCCACACGCCGGGCCATTCGGGTCTGCAGATCGCCGACGGCGACGCCGCGCTGCTGATCTGGACCGACATCGTCCATGTCGCCCCGGTGCAGCTCGCCCGCCCCGAGGTGGGCACCGGGTTCGAGTGGACATCGACCGTGCGCGCCACATCCGCCGGCAGATCCTCGATCGGGTCGCCGCCGACGGGACTTTCGTCGCCGGCAGCCACATCTCCTTTCCCGGCGCGGGATGGGTCGAGACCGCCGGGGAGGGCTTCGCCTTCGCGCCCATGCGCTATACGCACGACGTTTGAACCGATTGCCGGGGCGGGGCGCGCGAGCCATATCCACGCCATCGTGACCTGTCGCATCGCCATCCCGCCCGCGGGCCTTCTCGCCCTCGTCCTGATCGCCGCTCCGGCTCTCTCAGCCGGGGCGCAGGGGCTCCGGCCCTGGTGCGGCGCGGGGCGCTCAACGCCACCGAGCGAACGATCTGCGCGGTGCCGGAACTGGCCCGGCTCGACGCCCGCCTGGCGGAACTCTACGGCGCGCCGCGCTCCGAAGACCCCGAACAGGACCGCTGGCTGCGCGGCCGCCGCGACGGCGGCGGCACCGACATCGCCTGCCTGCGCGCGGCCTATACCGAACGCCTGCGCCGGATCGGGGCGGACGATGGCCGCTGAGCCCTTTGAGATCGGCGGCGAGCGCGTCGCGCCCGGCAGCGCGGCGACGATCGACCTGCCCGTCTCGGTGCTGACCGACCACACGCCGGCGACCATGTCCGTGCGGGTGGTCCACGGCCGCCGCAAGGGTCCGCCCCTGTTCGTCTCCGCGGCGATCCACGGCGACGAGATCATCGGCGTCGAGATTTGCCGCCGGCTCCTCCAGGCGCCTCAGCTCGATCCCCTGCGCGGCACGCTTCTCGTCGTGCCGATCGTCAACACCTTCGGCTTCCTGAACCGCTCGCGCTACATGCCCGACCGGCGCGACCTCAACCGCGCCTTCCCCGGCAGCGAGACCGGCTCCCTCGCCGCCCGCCTCGCCCACATCTTCATGCCGCGAGATCGCCGGCCGGTCCGACCTCGGCATCGACCTGCATTCCGCCGCCATCCATCGCACCAACCTGCCCCAGATCCGGGTCTCCGCCTCGAGCCGCGAGACCCTCGGCCTCGCCCGCGCCTTCGGCGCCCCGCTCGTGGTCCGCGCCCGACTGCGCGACGGCTCGATGCGCGAGGCGGCACGCGAGGCGGGCTGCGACGTGCTGCTCGACCAGGCCGGAGAGGCGCTGCGCTTCGACGAGATGTCGGCCCGCGTCGGCGCCTCCGGCTGCCTGCGCGTCATGCACGAACTCCGCATGATCCCGGCCAAGGGCCTGCCGAAGCGCGCCGCCGAGCCCGTCGTGGTCAACGGCTCGGCCTGGATCCGCGCCCCGGCGAGCGGGCTCCTGCGCCTCTACCGGGAAGTGGGGGAGCACGTCGAGGAGGGCCAGAAGCTCGCCGTCGTCGCCAGCCCCTTCGGCACCCAGGAGGAGGAGATCGCCGCGCCCGCCGGCGGCGTCCTCATCGGCCGCGCCACGATGCCGGTGGTGAACGAGGGCGACGCCGTCTACCACCTCGCCGACGTGCCGGTGGACGATACCGAGGACCGGCTGAGCCAGCTCACCGCCGACCTCGACTCCGATCCGATGTTCGACGAGGACGAGATTTTCTGATCCCTGCGGATACCGGACCGCGCCCGCCGCACCAAAGGCGCCTTCCGATCCGATCCGTCGGCAAGGCGGAAACGCGCGGGGCCCCAGACCGGTCACTGCGATGACGTCGGGCCGGAAATGGGCGTACGGTCACAGCGGCGTCTTTCGCGGTCACCTGTCGCGCGGCCGGCGGCGCGCCCGGTGTTCCCTCGCGGATCGGAGATGACAGTGCCGAACCTGCGCCTCAGCGCGATACTCGTCACCGAGGAGGGCGGATCGGGGCTCGACCGTATCCTGTCCTGCCTCGCCTCCCAGAGCATCGCCGACCGGATCGAGGTCGTGATCGCGGCCGCCGATCCGGCCGCCCTCTCCATCCGGCCCGGCCTCGTCGGGGCCTTCGGGGCTCTTCGCATCGTCGCCGCGGACACCAAGACCTCCGCGACGGCGCGGGTGGCGGCGATCGCGGCGGCCGCCTCCCCCTATGTCGCGCTCGTCGAGGACCATTCTTTCCCCCGGACCGATCTTTGGGCCGCGCGGCTCGTCGAGGGGCTCGAGGCGGGCCATGCCTGCGTCGGACCGAGGATGGTCAACGCCAACCCGCAGACGCGAACCAGCCGCGCGAACCTCGCGGTGGAATACGCGCCTTGGATGCGCGGCGAGGGCATCCGGCAGGTCGCCTTCCTGCCGGGGCACAATTCCGCCTACCGGCGCGATCTTCTCCTCGGCTACGGAGCCGAGCTCGGCGACATGCTCGAGGCCGAATGGACGCTCCATGCCGATCTGGGGCGCCGCGGCCATACGCTGCTCTTCGATCCCCGGATCGCGGTCGCGCATCTCGAACTATGCCCGCCTCCGCCGCTCGCTCAGGCTGCAGTTCCTCTCCGGCCGGATGTTCGCGGCCAGCCGCGCCAGGGCCTGGGGCGCGCGACGGCGGCTCCTCTTCTTCGCCGCCGCACCGGCGCTGCCCGTCAAGCGCCTCGCCGGCATCGCGCCGCACATGCGCGCCGCGGCGGGAGGGCGCCTCGGGGCGCTCGACGCGATGCCGCACACGTTCCTCATCCTCGTGGCGAGCGGCGCCGGCGAGGCGCTGGGCTACCTGCTGGGGGACGGCGGACATCGCGAGGCCCTCGCCCGGATGGAATACCGCCGCTGGCGCAACCTCCTTCCCGAGGAGGAGCATCTCGCGCGCTGACCCGCGCGGCTCGCGATCGCGGCGCCTCCCCCTTTCCGGCGCCGGCCTCCCTCATTACCATGAACCGGCGATCGCAGCGGGAGGCACGCCTTGTTCGAAGGGTTCACCGACGAGCGCATTGCGCTGCCCTCCGGCGTCGCGCTGCGCGTCCGCACGGCCGGGTCGGGGCCGCCGCTCCTGCTCCTCCACGGCTATCCCCAGACCCATGCCTGCTGGCACCGCGTCGCGCCGCGTCTCGTCGAGGCGGGCTTCCATGTCGTCCTGTCGGACCTGCGCGGCTACGGAGACAGCGACCGCCCCGAAAGCGACGCGACCCATGCCCCCTATTCCAAGCGCGCGATGGCCGCGGACCAGGCCGCTTTGATGGCCCGTCTCGGGCACGAGAGCTACGGCGTCGCCGGCCACGACCGCGGCGGCCGCGTCGGCCACCGCCTCGCCCGCGATGCCCCGGCGCGGGTCGCCGCCCTCGCCGTGCTCGACATCTGCCCGACCGAGCACATGTACCGCACCGCGGACTGCGCCTTCGCCACCGGCTACTACCACTGGTTCTTCCTGATCCAGCCGGCGCCCCTCCCCGAGCGGCTGATCGGCGCCGACCCGGACTTCTATCTCGACGCCAAGATGGAAGCCTGGAGCGGCGACGGCGCCGTCTTCGATCCCGCAGCGAGGGCCGAATACCGCCGCTGCTTCGCCGCGCCGGGCACGGTCCACGCCACCTGCGAGGATTACCGCGCCTCCGCCGGGATCGATCTCGAGCACGACGCCGCCGATTTCGGCCGCAGGCTGCCCATGCCCCTCCTCGCGCTCTGGGGCGCCCTGGGCCTCGTCCATCGCAGCTACGACGTCCCGGAGGTCTGGCGGGGCTACGCCGACGACGTCGAGGGCCGCGCCCTGTCCGGCGGCCACTTCCTCCCCGAGGAGGCGCCGGAGGAGACCTCCGTCGCGCTGGCGGACTTCTTCGCCCGCCATCTCACCGCCTGATCCGCCGCGCCACCTTCCGGCCGGAGCCCGAATCCCCTGAAGGGAGGGCGAAATCCGCATGCTCCGAGGAAGAACCCGATGGCCAGCTACCAGTTCGTCTACCACATGGACGGCGTCTCCAAGACGATCCCCGGCGGCAAGAAGCTGTTCGAGAACATCCGCCTGAACTTCCTGCCCGGCGTGAAGATCGGCGTCGTCGGCGCCAACGGCGCCGGCAAGTCCACGCTGCTGAAGATAATGGCCGGGATGGACAAGGATTTCACCGGCGAGGCCTGGGCCGCCGAGGGCGCCCGCGTCGGCTACCTCCCCCAGGAGCCCGAGCTCGACGCCGCCCTCGACGTGCGCGGCAACGTCATGCAGGGCGTGGCCGCGAAGCAGGCCAAGCTCGAGCGCTTCAACGAACTGGCGATGAACTACTCGGACGAGACCGCCGAGGAGATGGCCGCCCTCCAGGACGAGATCGACAGCGAGAACCTCTGGGACCTGGATTTCCAGATCGACGTCGCCATGGAGGCGCTGCGCTGCCCGCCCGACGACGCGCCCGTGGACACGCTCTCGGGCGGCGAGACCCGCCGCGTCGCGCTCTGCAAGCTGCTGCTGGAACAGCCGGACATGCTCCTGCTCGACGAGCCCACCAACCACCTCGACGCCGAAACCATCGCCTGGCTGCAGCAGCACCTGGTCGACTACCGCGGCACGATCCTGATCGTCACCCACGACCGCTACTTCCTCGACGACATCACCGGCTGGATCCTCGAGCTCGACCGCGGCCGCGGCATCCCCTACGAGGGCAACTACTCCGCCTGGCTCGAGCAGAAGCAGACGCGGCTCGCCCAGGAGGCGCGGGAGGACAAGGCCAAGTCCCCGCACCCTCGAGCGCGAACTCGAATGGATGCGCCAGGGCGCCAAGGCCCGGCAGGCCAAGTCCAAGGCCCGCATCGCCGCTTACGAGAAGATGGCCGGTCAGTCCGAGCGCGAGCGCGTCGGCAAGGCGCAGATCGTCATCCCCCACGGCCCCCGGCTCGGCCAGAAGGTCGTCGAGGTCGAGGATCTGCGCCTCGTCAAGGGCGACAAGCTGCTGATCGAGGAGCTTTCCTTCGCCCTCCCCCCCGGCGGCATCGTCGGCGTGATCGGCCCGAACGGCGCCGGCAAGACCTCGCTCTTCCGCTGCCTCACCGGCCAGGACCAGCCCGAGCAGGGCCTGATCGACTGGGGTGAGACGGCCGATCTCTCCTATGTCGACCAGTCCCGCGACGCGCTCGACCCCGACCACACCGTCTGGGAGGAGATCTCCGGCGGCGGCGAGGTGATCGACCTCGGCGACGCGCAGATGAACTCCCGCGCCTATTGCGGCGCCTTCAACTTCAAGGGCGGCGACCAGCAGAAGAAGGTCGGCCTGCTGTCGGGCGGCGAGCGCAACCGCGTCCACATGGCCAAGCTGCTGAAATCCGGCGGCAACGTCCTGCTGCTGGACGAACCCACCAACGACCTCGACGTGGAGACCCTGCGCGCGCTCGAGGACGCGCTCGAGGATTTCGCCGGCTGCGCCGTCATCATCTCCCACGACCGCTTCTTCCTCGACCGGCTCTGCACCCACATCCTCGCCTTCGAGGGCGACGCCCATGTCGAATGGTTCGAGGGCAATTTCGAAGCCTACGAGGAGGACAAGAAGCGCCGGCTCGGCGAGGAGGCCGTGCGGCCCACGCGGGTGAAGCACAAGAAGTTCGCGAGGTAAGACGGCGGGGCTCCGCGCGATTAATCTCTTGAGCAGAACTGGCTAGCTGGGTTCGCAACCCTGGATAATTAATTGGTTATTGACAGCTTCGGAAAAGTTGGCTTCGTTACGGAATGTTGATGTCATTGCGCAGGTGAAGAAATGAAAGCGATTTTATTTGGAACAACAATCGCTATCGCCCCGAGCATTGCTTTTTCTGCTACCCTGATTGACTCCGTGGTTTCGATTGGCTTCGGTTCCCAGTTGACGAGTTCAAGTGAGCTCTTCACGGAAACCTTTCCGCGAGAAGCAGTGGTTCGCGATCCAGGCGTTGAATATCCGGATAGCGCTTCCCTATTCGGAAGTGACCCCATCCCGCCAAACCGACGCTTCATAAACAAATCCGTCGACTTTGGCCCCAACTACATCGATATCGACTACGACAACTCTGGCTTCGGTTCTTTCGCGCAGGACTATAATAACTATACCGTCTATACCTTCGATTCAGAGCTCGGCTTGAATCTGACTTCAGCGGCCTACGACACCGATCTTACCACGTTCTCACCTTTGGGAGAGTTGCGTGTGAGAGGAAATCAACTTCTGGCCGGACATATAGAAGGAAGCGGCGGCGATAGGTCGTTTAATCCGAACGACTTTGCGCGAATTGTCTTGGAGGCGGAGTTTATCAACGAACCTCTAATTCCAGAGGAACCAACCGATCCCGTGATTGACGATAAGCCCACAGAGCCTGATGGTATGGGCAAACCAAATGGCGGCAATGGAACTACTGTAATTCCACTCCCGGCTTCTTTGCCAATTCTATTTGGAGGATTGGCAATTCTCGGAATCGCGATCCGGCGTCGGCAGCCCAAGACAAGCGTTCATTGAACTCGCAAGCGTAGGGTGCGCGTTCACCGCGCACCGCTATCACGCCCGGCCCGGGTGCGCGATAAACGCGCCTCTTATCGCTCGCCCCCAAACGCAAAAAGACCGCCCCACCGGGGCGGCCTCTCCGCAATCCGCATCCCGCTCCTCAGAGCTTCTTCTTCGCCATCTTCGCCGCGCCCTTGGCGAGGTCGGCTTCCGGGCTGCCGTGGCGCCCACCCGTCTTGCCGACGCCGGTCTTGCCGACTCCCGTCGTGCCGGTTGCCGGCCGGGCGCCGGTCTTGGACTTGCCGAAGGCCGAGGCGGCGCGGCGAACGTTACTGCCGAGATTCATGATACGTCTCCCTACCCTGGCGGCGGAGTCTCCGCTGCCGATGGATACCGGAACGCCTCGCGCGACGCTCCGTTCCGGTGATGTCGAAATCCGGCGCGGCGCGGCCGCCCCCTCTGTCAGGGAAGTTGCCGCCCGCTCTTGCACTGAAAGTGTATTCTGAGGCGGGCGGGACAGGATGACGGATTGGCTTGCTCCCCGGAGAGGAAGGCGGCGGCTCTGACGAAGATGCTGCCGCCGAACAGCGTGCCCCTGGGGCGGCTTTCGCAGGAGGAAGGGATCTCGCGGGCGACGCTTGCCAAGTGGCGGGCGGAGGCACGGGCGAAGGGTCGGTTCCTTCCCGATGCGAAGGCGGGCCCGGAGGGCTGGACCTCGGCCGACAAGCTTGCGGCGGTGATCGAGACGGCGTCGATGAACGAGGCCGACCTCGGCGGATACTGCCGTCGCCGGGGCCTCTATCCCGAGCAGCTCCGGGTCTGGCGGGAGGCCTGCGAGCGGGCCAATGACTGGGAGCGCGCGGCAGCACACCGGATCACGCGCGAGACGAAGGACGCCGGGACGCGCATCCAGCAGCTGGAACGGGAACTGGCCCGCAAAGAAAAGGCACTGGCCGAGGCCGCCGCGCTGATGATCCTGAGAAAAAAGGCCGAGGCGATCCGGGGGTTCTGTGTGGTCCGGCGCAAGCCGGATCGGGCCGTCCGGTGGACGGACCGAAGCACCGGACGGGACGAGGACGCATGACGTCTGCCTCGGATCGCCGACATATCATCGCCCTCATCGACGAGGCCACGGCGGCAGGTGCCCGCCAGTCCGCCGCCTGCGCCGAGCTGCACGAGCGCAGCTTGGGGCCGTTGAAAAACGCGCGGTCTGCTGATTCCATTCTCATGGCGACATCATTTGGAGGATGGCATGATCGGCAGTCGGACCCGAGATTGGTTGGAGTTCTTCGTCTGCGGATCGCTACGCGATCTCGTTCCCGACGAGCACATCCTCGCCCGCGTTGATCATGTTCTCGACCTGGGTTGGTTGCGTGAGGAGGTTGTCGGGCCTTACGCACCCGGGGTCGGTCGACCGGGGGTTGATCCGGAAGCCGCGGTCCGCCTGATGCTCGCGGGGTTCCTTCTCGGCATCGTTCACGACCGACGTCTGATGCGCGAAGCGCAGGTCAACCTCGCGATCCGCTGGTTCGCGGGCTTCGGTTTGAACGACAGGCTGCCGGACCACTCTTCCCTCACACGGATACGGCAGAGATGGGGGGCCGAGCGGTTTCGACGCATCTTTGAACGGACCGTGGTGGCCTGCTTGGAGGCTGGGATCGCCAAGGGCGAGATCGTTCATATTGACGCGTCCTTGATCCGCGCGGATGTCGCGTGGGAGAGCCTCGCGGTTCGCCGCGTCGATGCGGTTGCCGAGACGAACGGTGATGGCCAGGAGGTGCTTCGCAAGTCAGAGAAGACCGGCAAGTTCAAGAGTTCAGGCTGAACAAACTTTCGGCGTGCCTTTCTGGTGCTTGCCGAGGGAGATTTCGGCGATCGCCGCGGCCAGGACTGCGGCGATCGCGGCGTGCAAGAAGGCCAGAAGAGCTCTCAGGTGGGCGAGGATCTTGCGGATGTTGTGGCCGCAGCCGCACAGGACGGCGAAGATCGCGTCGCCGAACGTGCCCTTCAGCGGGCATCGTGACAGGCGGCCGTCGGTTTTCATGTGGCCGATTTCCGGCTCGATGGCGCTGCGCCGTCGCAACAGCTGTCTCAGCGCCGGGGTCAGGCCGCGGCGCGTGCCGCTGATCAGGACCTGCGTGCGCGCCACGCCGTGGCCGCGGTATCCGCGATCCACGACCGCCAGCGCAGGCGTCTGGCCGGTCAGGATGGCGACCTGCTCAAGCGCTTCCGGCAAGGTGTGGCCGTCATAGGGATTGCCCGGCAACGCACGCATGCCCACGACGAACCCCTCGTCGATGGTCGTGGCGAGGCTGACCTTCGTGCCGAACTCGTAGCGATTGCGGGCCTTGCCCTTGGAGATGCAGTCGACCTCCGGCTCGTGCAGCGCGTAGATCTTGCCGCGGCTCCTGGGGCCCTGGTGCAGCAGGCGGCCCACCAGCACCAGCATGTCCAGAACGCGCTCGCGCAGCGGACCCGCAGGGATCGCATCCAGCTGGCGGCGGAGGTCGCGCAGCACGCGGCCGGTGTAGCCCTTCAGCTTTTTCAGGGCCTTGCGCATGCGCTTGAACTGTCGGGCATGGGCGTATCGGCCGGCCTGCATGGCCAGGCGCGGCGCCAGCCGGTTGTAGTTCTGCCGCAGCGTGACCCCGGCTTCACTTGCAAGGGCGACAAGCTGATTGCGGGCCTTGTCATAGAGGCGCGCGTCGGTCGGGTGCGCGATGTTTTTCTCCATGACCGTGGTGTCGACGGCGACGCGCGACAGGCTGTCGTCATCGATCGTGCCCGATGCCCGCCCGGCCTCGATGGTCTTCGTGAGCAGCCACTCGGCCCCTTCCTCACCGATCCGCTGCCGCCAGCGGGTCAGGCAGGACGGGTCGATCGGTGGGCGGTGCTGGAGTGAGGCGGGGAACAGATCGGTCCGGTGGACCGATCTGCCGCCGAACGTCTCACCGGTGAAATGCTGATAGTAGGGGTTCTCGACCCAGCGCGCGACGACTGCCTCGTCCGACAGCCGGTAGGCGTGCTGGAGATACAGCAGCCCCGCCACCAGCCGCGGCGAGGTCGCGGGCCGCCCCCGATGCGATGGGAAGAACCCGGCCCATTCCCGTTCGAAGAACTCCCAGTCGATCAGCGCCGCCAGCGTCGCCAGCTCGTGACGCATGTCGATCATGTCGGTGAGGCGGGGGCGCAGGAGATCGTCCTGCTCTTCCCGGCGGGGATGGGGCTTCATCGGGGCTCCGGAATTCGCAAGGTTTCGAAGGCCAGATTACGAAATCCTGAAAATCGGCGCCAGCGTTTCAGCATGATCTGCGCAGTAAATCAGCAGGTTGGGAGTTATTCAGGGTGAACTCAAGAAGGTCTGTTTGACCGACCCCGAGGCGTCCATGGCGACTTCGGGTCGGAACCGCCGCCTCGAGCCGAGCTACAAACAACACAGCGTCATTGACGATGCCCTCGGAGTGGTCCTCGACCTCGAGGTCACGACCGGAGAGATCAACGAGGGGCAAGCGATCCTGGCGCGTCTCGACGCCGTTGTGGCCGCCACTGGCACCCCGATCGCGACGGTGACGGCGGATGCCT
>CAVZOA010000049.1:0-14946 GCA_963776705.1 uncultured Alphaproteobacteria bacterium | reverse complement strand
TCGGTGCCCATCGCGGCGACGATCGCGTCGCCCATCTCCGAGGTGGTGACCGGCGTGGTGCCGGCGTCGCCGAGGAGGTCGGCGGTGCGGATGCCCTGGGCCAGCACCGCCTCCACCGCGCCCTCGACGAGGGCCGCCTCCTCGCCCATGTCGAAGCTGTAGCGCAGCGCCATGGCGAAGCTCAGGATGCTGGCGATCGGGTTGGCCTTGCCCTGGCCGGAGATGTCGGGAGCGGAACCGTGCACCGGCTCGTAGAGCGCCTTCGGCCGGCCGTTCGCCATCGGCGCGCCGAGCGAGGCGGAGGGCAGCATGCCGAGCGAGCCGGTGAGCATCGCGGCGGCGTCGGAGAGCAGGTCGCCGAAGAGGTTGTCGGTGACGATGACGTCGAACTGCTTCGGCTGCCGCACGAGCTGCATGGCGCCGGCATCGGCGTACATGTGCGACAGTTCGACATCGGGGTAGTCCTCGTCGTGGACCCGTTGCACCTCCTCGCGCCAGAGCACGCCGGATTCCATGACGTTGGCCTTCTCCATCGAGCAGACCCGGTTCGACCGCTTGCGGGCGAGATCGAAGGCGGCGCGGGCGACGCGGCGGATCTCGTTCGTGGTGTAGCGCTGGGTGTTGACGCCGACGCGGCCGCCCTCGTTGTCGTCGGTGATGCCGCGGGGCTCGCCGAAATAGATGCCGGAGGTCAGTTCGCGGACGATCATGATGTCGAGCCCGGAGACCACGTCGCGCTTCAGCGAGGAGAAGTCGGCGAGCGCGTCGAAGCACTGGGCGGGGCGGAGATTGGCGAAGAGATCCATCTCCTTGCGCAGGCGCAGGAGGCCGCGCTCGGGCTTCACGGAGAAGTCGAGATCGTCGTATTTCGGCCCGCCGACGGCGCCGAGGAGGACCGCGTCGACCGACTGGGCGAGGTCCATCGTCTCGTCGGTCAGCGGCGTGCCGTGGGTGTCGTAGGCGACGCCGCCGACCAGATCCTCGGTGACCTCGAAGGTGACGTCGCGGTTGTCACGGAACCAGTCGATGACCTTGCGGACCTCGGCCATGACTTCGGGGCCGATGCCGTCGCCCGGCAGGATCAGGAGGGACGGGTTCGGCATGGCTGGGGTCCTTTCGGGCGCGGAAGGGAAGGTCGGCGGGCGGGGTAGCGCGGCCCCCCCGAGGGGGTCAAGCGAGCCCGGCTCAGTCGAGTTCCAGATCGACCCAGACGAGGCGGTGGGCGGGCCGGTCCGCCGCCGGGCCGAGCCGCGCGGCGAGGCGGGTTCCCGGCTCGGGCCAGACGACGCCGGAGCCGGAGATGGCGAGATCGGCGGAGGGCAGGAGGTAGTCGAGGCGGAGATTGCCGGTCGCCTCGCCGAAATCGGCGGTGTCGAGGGCCGGATCGCCGGCCTGGCCGGGATCGGCGGCTTCGGCGGCGCCGGCGCTCACCGGGCGCGGGTCCCGCAGGCGGGGATCGGCGAGGAGCGCCTTCAGCGCGCCGCGGCGGCCCTCGCCGTCCTCGGGGTCGAGATTGGCGAGACCGACGAGGACGAAGGGGCGCGCGGGCGGGGCGGCGTCGAGCGCGCCGTCGAGGAGGCGCAGCCAGAGCGCCGCCTCGTCGCGGTTGCGGCGGCCGTTGCGGTCCTGCGGTCCGTCGAAGACGGGGGGCGTGGCGTGCCAGGCGAGGAGGGTGAGGCGGCCGGCGGGGGTCTCCACCGGCACGATCCAGTGGCCGACGGAGGAGAGGCGCTGGATCGCGGCCACCTCGGCGGGCAGGTCGGGCGGAATCGCGCCGGGCAGGTCGCGCCAGAGCAGCCCGGAGAGGTCGGTCGCGCCCTCTGCGTCGATCGGGTAGCGCGACAGGATGGCCATGCCGCCGGCGCCGGTGAAGGCGCCGTAGCCCTGCCGGTCGCGCGGGCCGCCGCGATGGCCGTCGCCGTCGAGGTCGAAGGGCGTGGGCAGGCCGCTGTTGGGCTTCAGGGCGAAGCGGTGGGGGTAGTCCGGCCCGGCCTCCGCGATCCTGTCGGCCAGCGCGCCGAGGGTGGCGCCCCCGAGATCCCAGTCGATGTCCTGCAGGACGAGGATGTCGGGCGCGGCCTCGGCGATCGTGGCAGCGACGGCGTCGATCTTCGGGTCGCGCTCCTCGACGATGTCGCGGAGGAGTAGGCCCGGCCCCTCGGCTCCGAGCCCGGTGGCGAAGGTGGCGACGCGGACCGTCTCCGCCCCGGCGGCGCTTGCGAGCGCGAGCGAGAGGGCCGCCGCGCAGGCGAGCCGCATCAGACCCAGGGGCGGGACTGGGCGGCGCGGGCCTCGAAGCTCTCGATGGCCGATGCCTTCTCCAGCGTCAGGCCGATATCGTCGAGCCCCTCGAGCAGGCAATGCTTGCGGAACGGATCGACCTCGAAGCGGATCGTCTCGCCGGAGGAGGTGGTGATCTCCTGCGCCTCGAGATCGACGGTCATCCGGGCGTTCGAGCCCCGCTCGGCTTCCTCCATCAGGAGGTCCACCTGCTCCTGCGGCAGGACGACGGGCAGGATGCCGTTCTTGAAGCAGTTGTTGAAGAAGATGTCGGCGTAGGAGGGAGCGATGACGCAGCGGATGCCGAAATCCTTCAGCGCCCAGGGGGCGTGCTCGCGCGAGGAGCCGCAGCCGAAATTCTCCCCCGCGATCAGGATCTCGGCGTCGCGGTAGGCGGGGCGGTTCAGCACGAAGTCGGGCACCTCGTCGCCGTTGTCGTCGTAGCGCATCTCGTCGAAGAGGTTCCGCCCCAGCCCCTCGCGCTTGATCGTCTTCAGGAACTGCTTGGGGATGATCATGTCGGTATCGACGTTGATCAGCGGCAGCGGCGCCGCGATGGCGGTCAGCGTGTCGAACTTTTCCATGCGTTCGGACCTTTCATTTAAAGCGCGGAGGGAATCCGCCCGGGAGTGTGACGTGATGCCGGACCTCGACAGCCTGACCGCCTGCGTCTCCGCGCGCTGGGGGCCCGGGATCGGCGATCCGACATGGTGGGGATGGGGGACGGTCGCCGCCTATGCGCTGGCGGCGCTGCTGTCGGTGGCGGCGGCGCGGCACAAGGACCGTCGCGAGCGCGGCTTCTGGCTCCTCGTCGCGGCGCTGATGGCGGCGCTCTGCGTCAACAAGCAGCTCGACCTGCAATCGGCGCTGACCGCAGCGGGGCGCTGCATCGCCCAGGCACAGGGCTGGTACGGGGAGCGGCGGGCGGTGCAGGCCGAGTTCGTCCTCGCCCTCCTCGCCGCCTCGTCGCTGTTCTGCGCCGGTATGGTGGTGCTCTTGCGCCGGCATCTGGGCAGGCTCACGGTCTCGATCCTCGGCCTCGGGCTGGTCGTCGCCTTCGTCGCGGTCCGCGCGGTGGGGCTGCACCACGTGGACGCGCTGATCAACCTGCGCGTCGCCGGTATCCGGGCCAACCCGCTCCTGGAACTGCCCGGAATCGCCCTGATCGCGGCGAATGCCGCGGCGCGGATCAGGCCGGCTCGGGCTCACCGGAGAGCTCCCGCACATCGGTGAGGCGCCCGGTGAGCGCCGCGGCGGCGGCCATCGCCGGAGACATGAGATGGGTGCGCCCGCCGCGGCCCTGCCGCCCCTCGAAATTGCGGTTGGAGGTCGCCGCGCAGCGCTCGCCGGGCGCGAGCTGGTCGGGGTTCATGCCGAGGCACATGGAGCAGCCCGCCATGCGCCACTCGAAGCCCGCCGCGCGGAAGATGTCGGCGAGCCCCTCCTCCTCGGCCTGGGCGCGGACGAGGCCGGATCCGGGCACGACCATGGCGCGCAGGCCCTCCTTGACCTTGTGGCCCTTCAGGATCGCGGCGGCGGCGCGCAGGTCCTCGATCCGGCCGTTGGTGCAGGAGCCGAGGAAGACGGTGTCGATCTCGATGTCGGTGAGCCTGGTGCCGGGGGTGAGACCCATGTAGTGCAGGGCGCGCCTGGCGGCGTCGCGCTTGCCGCCCTGGAAGCTCTCCGGCTCGGGCACCGTGGCGGAGATCGGCAGCGCGTCCTCGGGCGAGGTGCCCCAGGTGACGGTCGGCTCGATCTCTTCGGCCTTCAGGGTCACGACCTTGTCCCAGTGGGCGTCGTCGTCGGAGTCAAGGGTGCGCCACCAGCTCATCGCCGCCTCCCATTGCGCGCCCTTCGGCGCGTGCGGGCGGCCCTTCACGTAGTCGAAGGTGGTCTCGTCGGGGGCGATGAGCCCGGCGCGGGCGCCGCCCTCGATCGCCATGTTGCAGATCGTCATCCGGCCTTCCATCGACAGGGCGCGGATCGCCTCGCCGCAATATTCGATGACGTAGCCGGTGCCGCCCGCCGTGCCGGTGTGGGCGATGATGTTCAGGACGATGTCCTTGGCGGTGACGCCGGGCGAGAGTTCCCCGGTGATCTCCACCTTCATGTTCCGCGACTTCGACTGGATCAGCGTCTGGGTGGCGAGCACGTGCTCCACCTCCGAGGTGCCGATGCCGTGGGCGAGCGCGCCGAAGGCGCCGTGGGTGGCGGTGTGGCTGTCGCCGCAGACCACGGTCATGCCCGGCAGCGTCCAGCCCTGCTCGGGGCCGATGATATGGACGATGCCCTGGCGGACGTCGCTCACCGGGTAGTAGTGGATGCCGGTCTCGCGGGCATTGGTGTCCAGCGCCTCGACCTGGATGCGGCTCTCCCGGTCCTCGATGCCCTTGGCGCGGTCCTCCCACGTCGGGACGTTGTGGTCGGGCACGGCGATGGTGTTCTCGGGCTTGCGCACGGTGCGGCCCGCCATGCGGAGGCCCTCGAAGGCCTGCGGGCTCGTCACCTCGTGGACGAGGTGGCGGTCGATGTAGAGAAGCGAGGTGCCGTCCTCGCCTTCGTGGACGAGGTGGGCGTCCCAGATCTTGTCGTAGAGGGTCTTGCCGGCCATGACGGTCTCCGTCTCTCGGAGGGAAGCGGGGTTCGGGTGACGGGGAGCGGCGCTCAGAGGCGCGCGAGCACCGAGCGGCTGTCGCCCTCGAAGCGCTCGGCGAGGCGCGTGTGATCGCCCATGTCGAAGACCCGGTCCATGAGGGATCACATAGCGCAGCCGCGCCGCGATTTGAAGCGGTTCCGCGCAGTCGGGGAGAGGCGCGCGCCGCGCCGCGCGCCTCTCCCCCTCCCCGGACGCGGATCAGCGGCGGCGGCGGGTCGCCAGCGCGCCGAGGCCGAGCGCCGCGAGGAGCAGGGCGCCGCCGGCCGGGAGCGGCACCGCCGTGGTCTCGATCTGGTAGAGGCCGAAGGCGTAGGGCGCCTCCGGGTGATCGATGTACCATTCGCCGGCATTGGTCGGGTAGCCGCCGCCGCGATCCTCGAACCCGAAGGCGCAGACGCCGACAGCGCAGTCGAACGTGTCGAACCCGTCGCTGAACGAGAAGGGCGTGGAATTGTAGACGAGCCCGAAGCCGCCGCCCGAGCCGTCCACGTAATTGCCGGCGGCGTAGTAGAAGGGCGCGGCGGGGCCGGCGGCCAGCATGTCGAAGAGGTAGCCGTCATAGGTGATGCCGGCGGCGGTGAGCGGGCCGCCGGACGCCGGGGCCCCGAAGCTGCCGATGGGCGTCAGCGCCGGACCCGGCAAGGTCTCGTCGAGGACGGTGAAGGTGGCGGCCTCCGCGGCGGAGGCGAGGCCGGCCGCGGCGAGGAGAATCGGCCAGAAGGGGCGCGTGAAGATGCACATCCGAAATGATCCTGCGATTTGAAATGAAAGTATGAAACTTTAACACGAATTCCCCGGCGGCATAAGAAGATCGTTAACCCCTGCGGGTAGCATCGGCGGATTCCGGCGCGGACTTGGATTGAGCAACCTGAGGTCTGGAATTTCAGCGACGCTATGATCACGCATCCTGGCATTCCCATTTGATATGGGCCTTGCCGGTGGCGGCCCATTTGTCGTCGATCTCGACCGGCACGGCGCTGACGAGGCGCTCGAGTGAGTCCTCGTTCGGAAAGACCCTCACCTTGGCCGTGCGGCGTTTGAGCTCCTGCTGGACGGCCCGCTCCATGGGGTTGGATGTGCGCAGCCGGCGGCGGTGAGGGCTGGGCTGAGAGAAGACGGCCAAACCCTCGGGCACGGCCTCTTCCAGCCATGCGGCGAGAGCCGGAGCGGTGTCGCGGTAGTCCGCGACCAGCTCGGCCAGGGCGGTTTCGGCCTTGGCCAGGGAGCCGGCGTTCCATACGTCGCGCAGCTCGGCGCCGATGCGGTTGCGGATCGCGAGGTTCGGCGCGTGATGGACGGCGTTCCGGGCCAGGTGGAATTGGCAGCGTTGCCACGTCGCGCCGCCGAGGACGGCCCTGCGGGCGGCCCGAAGCCCGGCGTGGTCATCGGAGACGACATATTCGACCCCGCGCATTCCGCGGGCCTGGAGGCTCTCCAGAAAGGCCCGCCAGTGGACCTCGGCTTCCGACAGGGCGACGGAGACGCCCAGGACCCGGCGGCGCTCGTCCGGCCCGACGCCGATGGCCGAGAGCACGGCCGCATCGCGCACGACCCCGCCCTGACGCACCTTTTCGTATCGGGCGTCGAGGATCAGGCAGGTGATCCGGCCAAGAGGCCGGGTCCGCCAGGCTTCAAGCTCCTCGTCGAGCAGCTTCGCCGCACGACTGACCTGCGACGAGGACAGGCTCTCGAGACCGAACTCGGTCATCACCCGCTCGGCGTCGCGCGTGGACACGCCTTTGACGTACATCTCGGCCACCGCCAGCATCACGGCGCGGACCGACCGACGACCGCGCTCCAGCGATTGCGGATAGAACGGTGTGCCGTCATGGCCGGCGGTCTTGGGGACATCGACGGCGACCGTGCCCGCCGGCGTGTCGATCCGCTTCGGCTTGTAGCCGTTCGCGTAGCCCCGGCGCTCGGCTGTCCGCTCGTAAAGGCCAGCGCCGAGGTACCGCTCGCGCTCGATCTGCATCGCCAGTTCGAAGGCCCGACCGAAGACCGTGGCGATGGTCCGCCATGATGGCCGCCATCGGTCGGAGGCCCATGGCGGACAGGCCCGTGTTCGATCAGCTGTTCCATGAGGGCCTCGACCGCCGTATCATTCCGCCTGTCCATTCGCTTGTCTCCATGGTGGTGTAGCAATTCCATGGAATACCAGAATGGATCGCCCCTGCCGGGGCCGGCCCCGGCAGGGGCTCACGGCGCCATCGCCAAATGAATTTCCAGACGTCAGGTTACAGTACCCGGACTTGCCGGAGGCGGCCCGGCGGACGAGAACAGGGATCATGGAAACGGACCTCGCGCCCGCCCTTTCGGCGCTGTCGGACATCTGGCACCTGGCGCTGCTCCAGACGCAGACGCTGCTGCTGCCGTCCCGCCTGTGGCAGGTCGCGATCACCGTGGCGATGCTGGTCGTCGCCGTGCTCCTCGGACGGGTCGCGCAGCCCAGGATGCGCAACTGGATGCGCGGGCGGGACTGGCCTCTGTGGCGGGTCAGGGCGCTGCTCGTCGTCCACAAGCGGCTGAAGCTGATCGCCTTCACGCTCCTGATCTGGGCGGCGACCTACGCGATGCGGGCGGTCACGCCCTTTCCCTCGCGGAGCTTCATCCTGGAGGTGGTGGCGACGCTCGCCACGGGCTGGCTGGTGGTGATCCTCGGCTCGCGGCTGGTCCGCAACCCGACGCTGCGGATCCTCGTGCGCTGGGCGCTCTGGGTCTACGTGACGCTCTGGGTCTTCGGGCTGACCGAGGAGGTGGCGGGCGCGCTCGACGGGTTCGGGATGGCCTTCGGCGAGGTGCGCCTGACGCTGCTGACGGTGCTGAAGGCCGCCGCCCTGCTCACAATCCTGATCGTCGGCGCGCGCTTCCTGGCTCGGGCGGGGGCCGACCGCATCCGGCGCGCGGAGGACATCTCGCCCTCGCTCCGGGTGCTGCTCGTCAAGGTGCTGCAGATCGCGCTCTACGGCGTCGCCTTCTTCGCCGGGTTGAAGGCGGTGGGGGTGGACCTCACCGGGCTCGCGGTGCTGTCGGGCGCGATCGGCGTGGGGCTCGGCTTCGGGCTGCAGAAGGTGGTGTCGAACCTCGTCTCGGGTGTCATCATCCTGCTCGACAAGTCGATCAAGCCCGGCGACGTGATCTCCCTTGGCGAGACCTTCGGCTGGATCAACACGCTCGGCGCCCGCTACGCCTCGATCACCACCCGGGACGGCAAGGAATACCTGATACCGAACGAGGACCTGATCACCGGGCAGGTGGTGAACTGGTCGCATTCCAACGACTTCGTGCGGCTCGACGTGTTCTTCGGCGTCTCCTACGGCGACGATCCGCATCTCGTGCGCCGGATCGCGATCGAGGCGGCCGCGGGGGTGGGCCGGGTGCTCGCCGACCGCAAGCCGGTCTGCCACATCGTCGGCTTCGGCGACTCGTCGGTGGACTACATCCTGCGGTTCTGGATCACCGACCCGACCGGCGGGCTGACCAATATCCGCGGCAACGTCTATCTCGCGCTCTGGGACGCCTTCCGGGAGCACGGGATCACCATCCCCTTCCCGCAGCGGGAGGTGACGGTGCTGAACGAGACGGTGCGGGTGGAGAAGGGGCAGGCGGAGGAGGAGGGGGCGCCCTGAGATTTTGGAGAAGGAGAATGTCTGCTGGTATAGAATGTTGTCCTGTTTTCTAGCAACGCAAAGAGGATGTTATACCGTTCTTTCTTGCTCTACTTGCGTACCCTTACGTAGGCTGCGTAGAGTTGCGTGATGTACCTGCAGACTCTGCGCTACTGTTTCCATCGCTACAATGAAGAGATATTATCTTTTCTTATCTACCTTCCTCTTCCTTATCTTACACCTATTCTCATCTCATAGCATATTCTCTAACTATCTACTATCTTATATTAATAACCTTACCCTAATACATATTCTCTATTCCTCTATCACCTCATCTACCTCTTCTACTCCTTATATCATCTCTTTTTATTTCTCTTATCATATCTTACAATTATCTCTATCCTCCACCATCTCCTCTTTTTTAAATTTTCATCTCTACCTCTTCACCCACATATCAATCCTTAAACTCAATATCTATATAAAAAACTTCACCTACCTATCTCTCTCATCTCTTCCTTATTAATCTAAAAACAAACCTCTCTAATTTTTTTTCCAATACTAAACTCTCTTCCACCAACAACTCACTCTCCACGCGCTTGACCGATGACTTTGTCGATCCACGGGTAGAGACAGAGAGATCGGATGCGGTCGGCCTCGTCGGCGATGGCGTTCCAGGCGACGCAGCAGGCATCGACGATGGCGTCGTAGCCTTCGAGGACGCGCAGGGAGAGGAAGCGCTCCCTCAGATAGAGCCAGACTCGCTCCATCGGATCGAGCTGAGGCGAATAGGGTGGGATCTGGACGAGGGTGATGTTCCGCGGGACCGCGAGCGCCTTGGCGCCATGCCAGCCGGCCCCGTCGAGGACCATGACGGCGTGCTCACCCTCGGCCAGGGTTGCGGCGAAGCGGTCGAGGAAGATCTGCATCGTGTCGGTATTGACCGCGGGCAGGACCAGCGCGAAGGCGGCCTCGCCGCCGGGCCGGGCGGCGCCAAGGAGGGAGGCCCATTCGTGGCGCTGGTCCTGAACTCCAGGCGGGCGCTTGCCGCGCGCCCACCAGCGATGACAGAGCCGCCCCTTCTGGCCGACGCGCATCTCGTCCTGGAACCGGAGGGTCAGCCGCTTGCCGGGATGGGCCTCGGCGGCGGCCGCCAGCGCCGACCTGAGCCCCCTTTTCCGAAGCGGTGCTGCGCCTGCGCGTCGGTCTTCGGATGGGTCGGCCGGGTCTTCTGCCGTGAGAAGCCCTCACGCCTCAGGATGCGCGACAGGCTCTGCGGCGGCAGGCGCTTGTCGAAGCGATCCTCGATCCAGCGGCAGAGGTCCGGCAGCGTCCAGCTGCTCACGCCGTCGGTCTCGGGATCGGGGCCGCAAAAGAGGCGCGCCGACAGCAGCGCCCGCTCGGCTTCCGTCAGCGCGGGCGGGCGGCCCGGGCCCGGACGGTCGTGGAGACCGTCGATCCCTCCGGCGTTGCAGCGCACGACCGCGTCGCGCAGCGCCTGCCGGTCCATCCCGGCGGCGCGGGCCGCGGCCGCCCGGCTCATGCCCTCCAACGCGGTCGCGATCGCCAGCATCCGACGCGCCGCGCGGGTCTTCTTCTCCCGCGCGGCAACTGCCCGCAGCTCCGCCGCGGTCATGTCGTCCTGATCTCGAGCGCTCGTCCCATCCCAACCTCATGATCCGTCTTCCAGAAGGGAATCACGGATCACGAAGGCTCGGAAGCCCCCGCAGAGCCAGGCGTTTCGCGCGGCGGTATTACTATCCTAGCAGAAGGGATCATGCTTTGTAGCGAGAAGGGGGCCGCAGGACCGCATGGGAAGCTGCGAGAGAGGTGAAATCGTGCGTTACGCCTTCGCAGGAGAGCCCGCAAAAAGTGCATCGAACCGAACAGGATGGTCACACGGCAGAGGGGGGAGATCGGATGCGGTTGAGGCGTAAAAGGCGAAGCGGGAACGTCATCGACAGGCGCGGCGTCGGTCGCGGCGGTGTGGCCGTGGGCGGTATCGGCGGGCTCGGGGTCGTGGCGATCGTTCTGGTGAGCTGGGTGCTCGGCGTTGATCCGCGGCCGTTTCTCGATCTGGCTGGCGAGACCACGACGGCGTCCCAACCGCGCGAACTGACACAGGCCGAGCAGGAGGCGGGCGATTTCGTAGCTCGCGTTCTGGCCACGACCGAGAATGTCTGGACGAAGGAGTTCCCCGAGCAGGTGGGAGAGCCATATGAAGAGCCGGAACTCGTTCTGTTTTCCGGTACGGTGCAGTCGCCCTGCGGTGGCGCATCGGCAGCGACGGGACCATTCTACTGCCCGGAAGATCGGCGCGCTTATCTCGACACCGCTTTCTTTGCCACGCTGGAGCAGCAGCTCGGCGCGGAAGGCGACTTCGCCGCGGCCTATGTCATCGCGCACGAGGTCGGCCATCATGTGCAGAACCAGCTCGGGATCCTCGGGGAAGTGCATGCGCGCCAGCAGGGCGCCGAGCGCACGGAGGCCAACGCGCTCCAGGTCAGGGTCGAAATAATGGCGGACTGCTTTGCGGGCGTATGGGCGCGGGGCGTCGATGGTCTGCTGGAACCCGGCGACTTGGAGGAGGCGATCAACGCCGCGCAGCGGATCGGCGACGACTACCTGCAGCGGCGCGCGGGCCGTGCCGTGAACCCGCACAGCTTCACCCACGGCACATCGGAACAGCGCGCCTCCTGGTTTGCGAACGGATACGACACCGGAGAGATGAGCGGCTGTGACACCTTCGCCGCCGCCACCCTCTGACCGGACGTCGGCGCCGCACGCGAGCTGCGCGACAGGGCCCCCTCGTCGCGGAAGTCGAAATGAACATCCGCGTCCGTGGGAGGCGACGGACCTGATGCGGGGTTTCCCTATTAGGACCGGAGCTCCGATCCGCGCCGGATTTCCCGCGCGAGTTCAAGTTTCAGCGCAACAGGAGGAATGCCGACCATCCAAGGAGAAGGGAAGCGGGAAAGGCAAAGCGCGAAATCCGGTCAATTCGCTGTGCCGCCGCCTCATATCCCTTCAGCGAGAGACTTCCTGTCACGAGGGCCTGAAGGATCGCGAGGAAGACGAGGCCGATCGCCTAGATCAGCATCAGGTCGATTGTCGTGAGATAGCCGAGCCGCGGCAATGTATTCGCGATCGCGAGGTTGAAGGCGATGATCGTCAGCATGGAGGTGGCCCCGAGGCCGATCTGGGACTCGAACCGAGAGGGCGGCACCCAGAAGGTCACCCATGGCATCGCCACGACGAAGGCGAATGGCAGCAGGACCCGGAACACGAAGTAGCCAGAGTTGCGCGAGGCATCGATCACCAAACTCATCAGACTGATCTCCGTCCCGAGTTGCGGAAGCTCCCTAGTTCACCCTGAATAACTCCCAACCTGCTGATTTACCGCGCAGATCATGCTGAAACGCTGGCGCCGATTTGCAGGGTTTCGGATTCTGGCCTTCGAAACCTTGCGAATTCCGGAGCCCCGATGAAGCCCCATCCCCGCCGGGAAGAGCAGGACGATCTCCTGCGCCCCCGCCTCACCGACATGATCGACATGCGTCACGAGCTGGCGACGCTGGCGGCGCTGATCGACTGGGAGTTCTTCGAACGGGAATGGGCCGGGTTCTTCCCATCGCATCGGGGGCGGCCCGCGACCTCGCCGCGGCTGGTGGCGGGGCTGCTGTATCTCCAGCACGCCTACCGGCTGTCGGACGAGGCAGTCGTCGCGCGCTGGGTCGAGAACCCCTACTATCAGCATTTCACCGGTGAGACGTTCTTCCAGCACCGCCCGAGAAACGCGCGAAAGTTGGTGATGCCCTGAGGGGCGGCATATCATGGCGGTGTCGAAGCGCCGTCAATTCTCTGCCGAGAAAGGGATATGCCACATGTCGGAGACTACCATCGCCACGCTGCCCGATCCATCGGGATTTTCACCGGACCCTTTGACTGATCTCATCCGGAATGGGGCGCGCAAGCTGCTCGAACAGGCGTTTGAGGCGGAACTGGCCGCGCTGTTGGCCGCGTTCGCTTCGGACAAGCTGGATGACGGACGTGCCAGATTGGTCCGGCACGGTCACTTGCCGGAGCGTGAGATTTTGACCGGCGTCGGGCCAGTGCCGGTGAAGGTGCCTCGTGTGCGGGATCGCAGGCCCGGCGCGACCAGGATCACCTTCACGCCCAGCATCCTGCCGCGCTACCTGCGCAAGACGAAATCGGTCGAGCAGCTGTTGCCTTGGCTCTACCTCAAGGGCGTGTCGACGGGCGATTTCAGCGAGGCGCTGGAAGCATTGCCGGGCTCGAACGCCAAGGGTCTGTCCGCAAAGACGATCACCCGGCTCAAGGCGGATTGGTGGGTCGAGTATGAGGCTTGGGAAAAGCGCGACCTCGGCACGCGGCGGTTCCTCTACATCCGGGCGGACGGCGTCTACTTCAAGCCGCGCATGGCGGAAGAAAAACAATGCGTTCTGGTGATCGTCGGTGCGGATGAATACGGCCGCAAGGAGCTGCTGGCCATGACCGACGGCTTCCGCGAAAGCGCCGAGAACTGGCGCGCGGTGCTGCTCGATCTCAAGCGCCGCGGCCTGAAACAGGATCCGAAACTGGCCGTCGGCGACGGCGCTCCTGGCTTCTGGACGGCCCTGCGCGAGGTGTTCCCCACGACAAAGGAACAACGCTGCCGGGTTCACAAGACCATGAACGTGCTGAATGCGCTGCCCAAGTCTGTGCAGTCAAAGGCAAAGGGGCACCTGCACGACATCTGGCAGGCCGAGACCCGCGCCGATGCCGAGAGCGCCTTCGATTTCTTCGTCGAAACCTACGGGGTGAAATGGGACAAGGCGGTTGCCAAGCTGGTCAAGGACCGCGACGTGCTTCTGACCTTCTATGATTTCCCGGCCGAGCACTGGAAACACATCCGCACGTCGAACCCGATCGAGAGCACATTCGCCACCGTCCGGCACCGCACCAGGCGAACCAAAGGCAGCCTGAGCCGCAAGACCGGGCTCGCCATGGCCTTCAGATTGATGATGTCGGCGCAGAAGAAATGGCGCAAGCTCGACGGTCGGAACCGCCTTCCAGAGGTCATTGCTGGGGTTGAGTTCCGCGATGGTCTGCGACACCTTCAAACCGCCGCCTGATCACGCGTCACCAAATTTCGCGCATACCTCCCGGCTGGTGGCGGGGCTGCTGTATCTCCAGCACGCCTACCGGCTGTCGGACGAGGCAGTCGTCGCGCGCTGGGTCGAGAACCCCTACTATCAGCATTTCACCGGTGAGACGTTCGGCGGCAGATCGGTCCACCGGACCGATCTGTTCCCCGCCTCACTCCAGCACCGCCCACCGATCGACCCGTCCTGCCTGACCCGCTGGCGGCAGCGGATCGGTGAGGAAGGGGCCGAGTGGCTGCTCACGAAGACCATCGAGGCCGGGCGGGCATCGGGCACGATCGATGACGACAGCCTGTCGCGCGTCGCCGTCGACACCACGGTCATGGAGAAAAACATCGCGCACCCGACCGACGCGCGCCTCTATGACAAGGCCCGCAATCAGCTTGTCGCCCTTGCAAGTGAAGCCGGGGTCACGCTGCGGCAGAACTACAACCGGCTGGCGCCGCGCCTGGCCATGCAGGCCGGCCGATACGCCCATGCCCGACAGTTCAAGCGCATGCGCAAGGCCCTGAAAAAGCTGAAGGGCTACACCGGCCGCGTGCTGCGCGACCTCCGCCGCCAGCTGGATGCGATCCCTGCGGGTCCGCTGCGCGAGCGCGTTCTGGACATGCTGGTGCTGGTGGGCCGCCTGCTGCACCAGGGCCCCAGGAGCCGCGGCAAGATCTACGCGCTGCACGAGCCGGAGGTCGACTGCATCTCCAAGGGCAAGGCCCGCAATCGCTACCAGTTCGGCACGAAGGTCAGCCTCGCCACGACCATCGACGAGGGGTTCGTCGTGGGCATGCGTGCGTTGCCGGGCAATCCCTATGACGGCCACACCTTGCCGGAAGCGCTTGAGCAGGTCGCCATCCTGACCGGCCAGACGCCTGCGCTGGCGGTCGTGGATCGCGGATACCGCGGCCACGGCGTGGCGCGCACGCAGGTCCTGATCAGCGGCAAGCGCCGCGGCCTGACCCCGGCGCTGAGACAGCTGTTGCGACGGCGCAGCGCCATCGAGCCGGAAATCGGCCACATGAAAACCGACGGCCGCCTGTCACGCTGCCCGCTGAAGGGCACGTTCGGCGACGCGATCTTCGCCGTCCTGTGCGGCTGCGGCCACAACATCCGCAAGATCTCGCCCACCTGAGAGCTCTTCTGGCCTTCTTGCACGCCGCGATCGCCGCAGTCCTCGCCGCGGCGATCGCCGAAATCTCCTCGGCAAGCACCAGAAAGGCACGCCGAAAGTTTGTTCAGCCTGAAC
>CAVZOA010000048.1:0-57532 GCA_963776705.1 uncultured Alphaproteobacteria bacterium | reverse complement strand
CGGATGCGGTGGAAGCCGTCCGGCAGGACGTCGATCAGGAAGCGGCGGATGAACTCGTCTGTCGCGATCCGCATGCCCTTGAGGCGGTCGCGGTTTGATCCGATAATCCTCCCAGTAAATCGCGACGGTCTCGGCATCGGCGCTGACCAGTCGGCTGTTCGAAATCGCCACGCGGTGGGTGTAGCGGCCGAGATAGGCCAGCACGGCCTCGGGCCCGCCGAAGGGAGGCTTGGCGTAGACCACCCACTCGACCTTGCGCAGCGGCGCCAGCCAGGAGGCGAAGGCGACAGGGTCCGCCAGGTCCCCAAGGTCGGCGAAGCAGGCGAGCTTGCCGGCCTCATGGAGTGCCGAGAGCCCGTCCAGGAACAGGCGCCGGAACAGCCGCGACAGAACCCGGACGGGCAGGAAGAACCCCGGGCGGCAGGACACCCACCGGGCGCCATCCGGCGACAGGCCGCCGCCGGGGACGATCATGTGGACATGCGGATGGTGCGTAAGTGCCGAGCCCCAGGTGTGGAGCACGCTGATCATGCCGAGGCGCGCCCCGAGGTGACGGGGATCGGCGGCGATCGTCGTCACCGTCTCCGCCGAGACCTTGAACAACAGCCCGTAGACCTCGCGCTTGTTCCAGTACGCGATGCGGGCGATCTCCGCCGGCAGGGTGAAGACGACGTGGAAGTACTCCACCGGCAGGAGGTCCTCCGCTCGCGCCGCCATCCAGTCCCTGGCCGCGTTCGCCAATGTCTCTCGGACCATGTGTGGATGGCTCCCGCGTGGCAAGGGCGTTGTTAGGGTTCGGCACCTGGTCGGTCGCGGCCATGTGTACGGCGTCGAAGATGCAGCGCCTTGGCTGCGCGCCCTGATGAAGTCCGCCGGCGGTCGGGTCCAAATCAATGGCACGCGCTCGAAGGCGCGTCGGTCCGAACTGGGTGTCCCGAATGCCGTGTCGCCGTCCGTTGCCATCACCTCACGCCGCGCCTCACCGTCTCGATGCCGAAGCGGACCCCGGCGGTCTCGTTCAGGCCGCAGCGGCCCGGTAGCTGTCTCCGGTCTTGATGAGCGCCCAGACGATCCGCGCCATACGATTGGCCAGCGCGACGGCCACCACCTTCACCGGTTTGCGCTCCAGCATCCGCCACAGCCAGTCCGTACCTGGCTTGCCGGAACGTCTTGCACTGATCTGCGCCATCGCGCCCAGGTACAGAAGTCGCCGAAGATAGCGGTTGCCCGCCTTGGAGATCCGGCCAAGTCTTTCCTTGCCGCCGCTCGAATGGGGCCGCGGGGTGAGGCCGAGCCAGGCCGCGTAATCCCGCCCCGTCCTGAAGGTCTCCACCTCCGGCGTGGTGGCGGCGAAGGCGCTCGAGGATAGCGAGCCGATCCCGGGGATCGTCGTCAGCCGCCGGGCGAGCGGATCTTCCTTCTGGGCCGCGGCGATCCGATCGGTGACCGCCTTGATACGATCCCGGGTCTCGCGGAGCTGTTCGGCCAGGAGGTCCAGAGCGGGTCGCGCCGCCTCCGGCGCCTCCGCGATCAGGGCGAGCAGGCGATCTGCATTATGGAGGCCGCGGGCACAGACCAGCCCGAACTCGGCCAGGTGGGCCCGGATCGTGTTCACCAGCTGGGTCTGCTGGCGAACCAGGAAGTCCCGGGTCTTGTGGTCGACCAGTGCGCCCTGGCGCGCGGCCGACTTCACCGGGACGAAGCGCATCGTCGGGCGCGTCACCGCTTCGCAAATCGCCTCGGCGTCAGCAGCGTCCGTCTTCCCTCGCTTTACATACGGCTTCACGTAAGCCGCCGGCATGATCCGCACGTCGTGGCCCAGGGCGATCAGTTCGCGGGCCCAGAAGTGCGCACCACCGCAGGCTTCCAAGCCGACAAGGCAGGGCGGACAGGCCTCGAAGAAGGCCAGAACCTGGCCGCGCCGCAGCTTCCGGCGCAGCGCGACCGTACCGTCCTCCCGGACGCCGTGGATCTGGAAAACGCTCTTGGCAAGATCGACGCCGATGGTGGTAATCTCGTCCATGGATGGCTCCCTCGATGGGTCTGTGACAGCACCCAATGTGGCACATTGCGATGCCGGGAGCGGGAGCCATCCACCCCATCATTGGCGATCCATTGGCTCACCTTGGCACTTCGGGCAATGCCGGTTCTTGCACGAGTTGTAGGCGACATGCTGGTGTCCGCACCTGGCGCAGGCCGCCACATGCCCACCGAGCGCCTCCGTGCGGCAGGCCTCGATCGCCGACATGACCTTCAGCTGGGTCAGGCCCACATGACCGGCATGGGCCCGCCGCCACGCGGGACCGTGCTCACGGAAGATGTCGGCGAGCTCCAGCCTCGGCCGGGACACCCCGGCGCCCCGTCACTCCAGACTTCGCTTCACGGTCTGATCCTGGAGCTTCGCCAGCATCTCGTAGGGGCTGACCGTGTCGCGGATCATCTTGGTGGCGACATGCGTGTACTGCGCCGTGGTCGTCAGCTCGGGCCGTGGCCGAGCAGGACCTGGATCACCCGGACATCCGTGTTCGCCTCGAGCAGATGCGTGGCGAAGCTGTGGCGGAGCGTATGCAGCGTGGCCGGCTTGGCGATCCCCGCCATGTTCTTCGCCGAGGTGAACGCCCGGTTCAGCTGCCGCGGCGAGATCGGGTTGATCCTCGGCTTGCCGGGAAAGAGCCAGCCTTCGGGGTGGGCCTCGCGCCACCAGTTGCGCAACAACTCCAGCAGCCCCGGCGACAGCATGACCTTGCGGTCCTTGCCCCCCTTGCCCTGCTCGACATGGATCAGCATCCGGTCGCTGTCGATGTCGCCGATCTTGAGGTTGCAGACCTCGGCGGCCCTGAGGCCCGCGCCATATGAAATGCTGAGCGCGGCGCGGTACTTCAGCCCGGGTCCCGGCGCGGCCATCAGCAGGTCGGAGACTTCCTCGACGCTGAACACCACGGGCAGCTTCCGCGGCTCGGTGCGGAACTGCATGTACCGCTTCATCTCCTCGCGGCCGCAGGTCATGCCGAAGAAGAACCTCAGCGCCACGATCCGCATGTTGAACGTCGATGGCGTGACACCGGTATCGGTCATGTGAAGCTGGTAGGCGCGCAGGTCGTCCGGCGTGGCCGTGTCCGGCGAGCGACCGAGAAACGACGCGAAATCCTTCAGCGCCCGGATATGGGCCTTCTGCGCCTTCTCGCCCATCCCGCGGATACGCATGTCCTCGATCATCCGCGCCCGCAGCGGCGAAATCCTCTCCTCCGTCATGGAACCCTCCTGTCTGTCGATTGAGAGATCCCAATCGTCAGCCAGGCGCGCCCATTCCCGAATGCGCGGAGATCAGATCAGTGCCCGACACCCGCCAAGAGCGCCAATGCCGCGGAGCGGCTTCGTCCAGGGGCGTCAACGGGTCCCGGGCGGACCGGCGGATGCCGGCGCGGCGGGCCGCCCTCAGGCCGCGCGGCGGCGGAGGCTCGCGAGGAGCGCGAAGGAGAGCAGCACCGCCACCAGGGAGAGGCCCGAGGACGGCAGGGGGACCGGCAGCGGCACGGCGGGACCGGGATCGGCCGGTCCGCCGCCGGCGGTCTCGTGCCAGCCGGTCTCCGGCCGCGGCGGCTGTGACCCGCCATGTCCCGGCCCACCGTAGCCCGGCATGCCGTCGTCCGGTCGGCCATGTCCCGGGCCGCCGTAGCCCGGACCGCCATAGCCCGGCATGCCATGTCCCGGTCCGCCCTGTCCCGGGCCGCCCGGTCCCGGGCCGCCATGCGGCGCCCCGCCGCCGAGGCCGCCGAGGCCCGCGACCTCGATCGTCCGGGCCTGGCCCTGCGCCCCGCCGGCGACGAGGAGGCCGTGGACCGGCGCGACGCCGACCCCCGACAGGTGGCCGCCGGCCGCGCTTCCGCCGAAGGCCGCGCCCGAGGTCCAGCCATGCGCCGCGACCACCTGTCCGGGCGGGTCGAACAGCGGTGCGGCGGCGGCGACCGCGGCGTCGTGCTCGGAGCAGAGCGGCAGGCCGTGAAACGCGTCCCGCGTCTTCTGCCCGGGAGATTCGACGCAGATGCGATTGAAGCTGTCGATGTCGTTGGGGCGGACCTCGTAGCTCACCCGGTAGGTGGCCGAGCCGTCCGGCGTGGCGCAGCGCAGCGGCGTGCCGTCGAGCGTGCAGAGGGCGGATGTCTGAAGGTCGTGGATCTCGGTGGCCATGACTGACCTCGCGGTTGGCTTCGATGCGACAACCTGCGATCCGAATCGAGCGAAATTGTGAACAGAACGGATCGAATTGTAGATTTCGGCGCCGGGTTCGCGGCGCGGCGGCGAGGCTCCTCAGGCGGGGCGGAGCGGATCAGCCGCAGCGCCGCGCGGTCTCGCGGTCGTTGAGGCCGGTGGCGACGAGGAGGCATTTCCGCTTGGCCTCGTAATAGTAGCCGCGGGCATACCAGCCGACCGCCTCCGCCTCGTCGCCCTCCGAGACGAGCCAGGCACCGCGCAGATACTTCACCGCGTAGGTCAGGTTGGTCTCTGGCTCGAGGAGGGCGGAGGGCGGGCCGCGATGGCCCATGGTGCGGGCGGTCTGCGGCAGGATCTGCATCAGGCCGTAATAGGGCCCGTTGCGGGCCCGGGGGCGGTAGTCGCTCTCGCGCTGGATGACGCGGTGCACGAGGGAGCGGGGCACGCCGTAGCGGTCCGCGTAGGTGTTGACGAGGGAGCGCATGGGCGGCGTCTCGCCGGGATAGAGATCGCCGCCTGCGCGGCGGGTGACCTCCGGCCCGGCGGCGCAGGCGGCGAGGAGCGACAGGAGGGCGAGGGCGCGGAGCATCGCCGGATCCTGCCGCGGCGCGCCGGGAGCGGCAAGCGGGGCGCGGCCGCATCGGCGGCGGGCCGCCCTTCCGGGCGCGCGGGGGATGGGATAGGAGGCGGGCATGGCCAATCCCCCCGCGCTCCGCCCCGACCTCTCCCATCCGCGCCTCGACCGCGACCTCGACACGGTGACGCCCCGCCGGCGCGGCGCGGACGGTCGCGCCGCGCCGACGATCGGGATGGTGTCGCTCGGCTGCCCCAAGGCGCTGGTGGACAGCGAGCGCATCCTCACCCGGCTCCGGGCGGAGGGCTACGCCATCTCGCCGGACTACGCGGGCGCGGACGCGGTGATCGTCAATACCTGCGGGTTTCTCGACTCGGCCAAGGCGGAGAGCCTCGAGGCGATCGGCGAGGCGCTGTCCGAGAACGGGCGGGTGATCGTCACCGGCTGCCTCGGCGCGGAGGCCGATTACGTGACCGGCGCGCATCCGACGGTGCTGGCGGTGACCGGGCCGCATCAATACGAGGCGGTGCTGGACGCGGTGCACGACGCGGTGCCGCCCGATCCCGACCCGTTCGTGGACCTGCTGCCGGCGCGGGGCGTGAGCCTGACGCCGCGGCATTATTCGTACCTCAAGATTTCGGAGGGCTGCAACCACAAGTGCAGGTTCTGCATCATCCCGGACATGCGCGGGCGGCTCATGTCGCGGCCGCACGGGGCGGTGATGCGGGAGGCGGAGCGGCTGGTGGGCGCGGGCGTGCGGGAACTTCTGGTGATCAGCCAGGATACCTCCGCCTACGGCACCGACCGGCGGGACCGGAAGGCCAAGGCGCCGATCCTGGACCTGGCGCGGGATCTCGGGAGCCTCGGGGCCTGGGTGCGGCTGCACTACGTCTATCCCTACCCGCATGTGCGGGACCTGGTGCCGATGATGGCGGAGGCGGGATCGGGGCTGCTGCCCTATCTCGACGTGCCCTTCCAGCACGCGCACCCGGAGGTGCTCAGGCGCATGGCGCGGCCGGCGGCCTCCGCCCGGACGCTCGACGAGATCGCGGCCTGGCGGGCGGCCTGCCCGGATCTGGTGCTGCGCTCGACTTTCATCGTCGGCTATCCGGGCGAGACCGAGGCGGAGTTCGCCCATCTGCTCGACTGGCTGGACGAGGCGGCGCTCGACCGGGTGGGCTGCTTCCAGTACGAGGACGTGGCCGGCGCGCGCTCGAACGCCCTGCCCGGCCATGTCGCGCCCGAGGTGAAGCAGGAGCGCTGGGAGCGCTTCATGGAAAGGGCGCAGGCGATCTCGGAGGGGAAGCTCGCGGCGAAGGTCGGCCGGCGGATGGAGGTCCTGGTGGACCTGGTGGAAGACGACGCGGCGACCTGCCGGACGAAGGGCGACGCGCCGGAGATCGACGGGCATCTCTACATCGACGAGGGGCACGAGGGTCTCTCGCCCGGCGACATCGTGACGGTCGAGGTGGAGGAGGCCGGCGATTACGACCTGTGGGGGTCGATCCGGACGTAGAAGCGCTCCGGTGGAGCGTTTCCCGGATCGACGTGCGGAGCCCTCGGACACAGAGGGGGACCCGTCCGGTGAACGAGGTCCGCCGGCGCCGGTCGGAGACCACGGCAGCCGAATTGCAAACGTTCCCGGCGACGTTTCCCGGATCGGCGGGCGGAGTCCCCTGCCCGGCAATCGCCGGCGCTCCGGCGCCGCTCCCCTAGCGCCGCGGCACCGAGTAGAGCACGTAGCCGCCCGTGCGGGCGACCTCGACGCCGCCGGTGTCGAGGGGGAAGACGCCGAGATTCTCCATGTCGGCCGGGCAGGCGACGAGGTCGGCGGCATCGTCGAGATAGTCCTGCGTCGCGGCGCTCTCCCCGGCGAGGCGGCAGGGATCGCCCTCGGCGCGGTAGGGCCGCAGGAGGACGAGGTCGCCCGGATCGGGCTCGGGCGCGGGCGCGGGGGCGCAGGCGGCGAGGAGGAGGACGAGGGACAGGCGACGCATGGCGGGGTCTCCCGGAGGGTGCGGGCGCCATCCTGCCACGATCCGGTCGGCGCGTCTCCTCCGATGCGGCGCGGCGGCGCCGTGCCGCCGGCGATCCGGTCCGAAACGTTCAAGACCCGCCACCCGCGGGGCCTGTAGCCTCCCCCTACTGCATCGGCCGGCGGCCGCCGCGGGCCGGACCGCATCTCGACATCGGGCAAGGGAGAATGGACGGATGACGCGACAGATCGATGCGCTGGTGATCGGCGCCGGCGTGGCCGGGCTCTACCAGATCCACCAGTTGCGCGAGGCCGGGTTCGACGTGCACGGCGTGGAGGCCGGAATCCGACGTCGGCGGGACATGGTACTGGAACCGCTATCCCGGTGCGAAGTTCGATTCCGAGAGCTACATCTACCAGTATCTCTTCGACGAGGCCCTCTACAAGGACTGGACCTGGAGCGAGCGCTTCCCCGGCCAGCCCGAGATCGAGCGCTGGCTGCACTACGTCGCCGAGCGGCTCGACCTGCGCCGCGCCATCACCTTCTCGGCGCGGGTGACGCGGGCCGCCTACGACGAAGCGACCGGACGCTGGCAGGTCGAGACCGATGCCGGGGAGAGCTACGACACCCGGTTCCTGATCGGCTGCACCGGCATGCTCTCCGCCCCGCTCGAGGACCGCTTCCGCGGCCAGGACAGGTTCGAGGGGCCGATCGTCCATACCGGGCGCTACCCCAAGGAGGGGCTGGAGCTGGCGGGCAGGCGCGTCGGCGTGATCGGGGTCGGCGCCACCGGCATCCAGGTGATCCAGACCATCGCGCCGATCGTCGAGCATCTGACCGTCTTCGTGCGCACGCCGCAATACGTGCTGCCGATGAAGAACCCGGCCTACGGCGAAGCGGAGGCGGCGTGGTACAAGTCCCGCTTCGAGGAGCTGAAGGGCAGCCTGCCCAATACCTTCACCGGCTTCGAGTACGATTTCGAGCACAGCTGGGCCGACATGGACCCGGGGGCCCGCCGCGCGGTCCTCGAGGAGATCCACGCGGACGGGTCGCTGAAGCTCTGGCTCGCCTCCTTCGCGGAGATGTTCTTCGACGAGACGGTGAGCGACGAGATCTCGCAATTCGTGCGCGACAAGATGAGCGCGCGGCTGAAGAATCCGACGCTCATCGACATCCTCGTGCCGAAGGCGGGCGATTACGGCTTCGGCACGCACCGGGTGCCGCTCGAGACGAACTATCTCGAGGCCTATCTGCGCGACAACGTCGAGGCCGTCTCGGTGCGCGACAACCCGATCGCCGAGATCGTGCCGGAGGGCGTGAAGCTCGCGGACGGGACCGTCCACGAGCTCGACGCGATCGTCATGGCGGTGGGGTTCGACGCGGGCTCCGGCGCGCTGGCGCGGATCGACATCACCGGGCGCGAGGGCCGCAAGCTCGGCGAGGAATGGCGCCGCGACATCCGCACCACGCTCGGCATCCAGAAGCACGGCTTCCCGAACCTGTTCATGACCGGCGCGCCGCTCGCGCCCTCGGCGGCGCTGTGCAACATGACCACCTGCCTGCAGCAGCAGACCGAGTGGATCACCGACTGCCTGCGCCACCTGCGCGGGACCGGCGCGACGGTGATGGAGCCGACCGCCGAGGGCGAGGAGGCCTGGGTCCGGCACCATGACGAGACCGCCGCGGCGACGCTCTTCTCGAAGGCGGATTCGTGGTACAACGGGTCGAACGTGCCGGGCAAGCCGAAGCGCGTCCTGTCCTATACCGGCGGCGTCGGGACCTACCGGCAGAAATGCCGCGAGATCGCCGAGGCCGGTTATGCCGGCTTCGCGATGACCCGCCCGGGCGCGGAGGCCAGCAGCGCCGCCGAGTGAGACCCGGTGCGCGCCTGCCGCCGGAAGCCGGCGGGCGTCTCGCCGAACCGGTGCGAGAACATGCGGGTGAGATGCGCCTGATCGGAGAACCCGCATTCGGCGGCGATCGCCTTGATCGGCACCTCGGTCGCCGCGAGGAGCTGCCGCGCGCGCGCCAGCCGCCGCGCGACGACGAAGGCGTAGGGTGGGGCCCCGAAGCTCCGGCGGAACTGCCGCGCGAAGACGCAGGATGTCAGGCCGACCGCGCCGGACAGGGCCTTCAGGTCGAGCGGCGCCGGAAGGTTGGCGTCGATGAAGTCGAGGATCCGGCGCTCCCGCGCGGGGGTGAGGCGGCAGGCGCCTCTCCCGGGCGGCCCGGACAGGGCGGAGCCGCACGTCGCCGGACTCGCGGGCGATCCGGGCCCCCTTCCAACTGGCTCGTCGCGTCCGGTCCGTCCGGCCATCGCAGCTCCCTCTCCCTCGATGGCGGACGGCGGAGGATCCGGCGCCCCGCCGCCCGGCACCGGCCGGGCGCGGCTCAGGCGGCCTTCGCGTCCCTCCGGGCCCGGTAGGCGGCGGTCTCGAATTCCAGGTAGCCGGGGAACGAGACCGGATCGCCGAAGGGCAGGATCTGCGTCGCCCAGTAGCCGCCGATGCCGGTCTCCCTGTCGATCCAGTAGAAGCAGTTGGCCAGTCCCGCCCAGGCGATGGCGCCCGCCGGGCCGGCCGGTCGGCGCCTCCTCGGAATTGACCATGAAGGTGTAGGACCAGTCCTTCGCCAGGCCGGGGAAGAACTCGGCGTCGTTCGACAGCGACGGGATCACGCCCGGCAGCATCGTCACCTTCTGCGGCGGCACGAGCGCCCCCCGGACCGCCCAGTCCACGGTCTCGGAGGACAGCACGCGGCCCTCCGGCCCGGCGCCGTCGTTCAGCCACATGCGGATGAACTTCATGTATTCGGGGATCGTGGCGTAGAGGCCGTGGCCGCCCATGTCGATCTCGGGATCGTCCGGCAGGGCGAAATCGTCCATCGGCGTCAGGCCGCCATCGGCGCCGCGGGCGTGGATGGTGGCGCTGCGGGCCTTCATCGCCTCGGTGCGGGTGAAGGCGATCTCATCCATCCCGAGGGGGTCGAAGACGCGCTCGCGCATGACCTCGCCCAGCCGCCGGCCGCGGATGCCCTCGATCACCTGTCCGAGCCAGTCGATGTTGCTGCCGTATTCCCACTTCTCGCCGGGATCGAACAGCAGCGGCGTCTCGATCGAGGCGCGCGAGGCGCTGACCACCGAGGGCTGGTCCTTCTCGCGGGCGAGGCGGGCATAGGTCTCGTTGAAGAAGTCGTAGCCGAACCCCGCGGTGTGCAGCATGAGCTGGCGCGTGGTGATGTCGCTCTTCGGCGGCCGGAGTTGCGGCTCGCCGGACTGGTCGAAGCCCCCGATCACCTGGAGCGCGCCGATCGCCGGGGCGTAGTCCTTCGCCGGGGCGTCCGAGATCCAGCAGGCCCTCCTCCACGCATTGCAGCGCCGCCGTGCCGGCGATGGCCTTGGTGGTGGAGAAGATGGCGATGACCGTGTCCTCGGTCATCGGCTCGCCGCCGAGGCGGCGCTCGCCGGCGGCGCCGGAATAGATGTCGCGCTCGCGATCCGTGATCATGGCCACGACGCCCGGCACCCGCGGCGTCCCCGAGACCACGCCGTCCAGGACCGCGTCGCAGGCCGCTTTCAGGTCGTTCATGTCGTCCTCCTCCCTTCGGCTGGTGATCCGACGGGGCGCGCCGGGCCGCCGCCCGGCCTCCTGCTCCCGGCCCCGTCGAGGGCGATGATATCACGGCCGCGCGCAGCCGACGGGGCGCGCCTCTAAGACTTTCGTGTCATGCGGGCGGCCGGGCTCGGCATCGTGATCGCTTCCGGCGCGCCGCGGGGTTGCGGGCGCGGCGCATCGGCGAGAGGCCTCGGCCCGAGACCCGGCGACGGACCGAAGGAGCCTTCATGGATGACGGAGCCCCCGAGCATGCGGAGGAGACGGCGGAGGGCGCCCCGCCGCGCGACCTCCGCGCCGCGAACAGGACGCTGGGGCTCGGCCTCGCCCTCGTCGCATTCGTGTTCCTCGCCGCCGCCCTCGGCGTCGGGGCGCTGGAGTTGGTCGGCGCCTCCTGAGGCCCCGGGCCGGCGGAGCGTGCTCCGCGGCCTCGCCGGGGGCGCGGCGGCGCTGGCCCTGCCGGGCTGCCGGGGCGGCGGCGAGGAGCGGTACGGCATCGACGTCGCCGGGACGCTGCCGGATCTGGCCTTCCGCATGAGGCGGGCGGAGGACGGGGCGGTGGTGACCGAGGAGGCGGTCCGCGGCCAGGTCGTCGCGCTCTTCTTCGGCTACACCTCCTGCCCCGACATCTGCCCGCTGACGCTGGCCAATCTCGCCGCGGTCGCCGAGACTCTCGGTCCGGCCGCGGAGGGGCTGTCGATCCTGTTCGTCACCGTCGATCCCGAGCGCGACACGGACGGCGTGCTCTCGCGTTATGCCGCCGCCTTCGGCGAGAGAGTGACCGCGCTCCGGGGCGACGCGAACCGGCTCGCCGCGCTCGCCCGCCGCTACCGCGTGACCTACAAGGTGTCGGAGCACGAGCCGGGCGACGAATCCTGAGGTATGCGCGAAATTTGGTGACGCGTGATCAGGCGGCGGTTTGAAGGTGTCGCAGACCATCGCGGAACTCAACCCCAGCAATGACCTCTGGAAGGCGGTTCCGACCGTCGAGCTTGCGCCATTTCTTCTGCGCCGACATCATCAATCTGAAGGCCATGGCGAGCCCGGTCTTGCGGCTCAGGCTGCCTTTGGTTCGCCTGGTGCGGTGCCGGACGGTGGCGAATGTGCTCTCGATCGGGTTCGACGTGCGGATGTGTTTCCAGTGCTCGGCCGGGAAATCATAGAAGGTCAGAAGCACGTCGCGGTCCTTGACCAGCTTGGCAACCGCCTTGTCCCATTTCACCCCGTAGGTTTCGACGAAGAAATCGAAGGCGCTCTCGACATCGGCGCGGGTCTCGGCCTGCCAGATGTCGTGCAGGTGCCCCTTTGCCTTTGACTGCACAGACTTGGGCAGCGCATTCAGCACGTTCATGGTCTTGTGAACCCGGCAGCGTTGTTCCTTTGTCGTGGGGAACACCTCGCGCAGGGCCGTCCAGAAGCCAGGAGCGCCGTCGCCGACGGCCAGTTTCGGATCCTGTTTCAGGCCGCGGCGCTTGAGATCGAGCAGCACCGCGCGCCAGTTCTCGGCGCTTTCGCGGAAGCCGTCGGTCATGGCCAGCAGCTCCTTGCGGCCGTATTCATCCGCACCGACGATCACCAGAACGCATTGTTTTTCTTCCGCCATGCGCGGCTTGAAGTAGACGCCGTCCGCCCGGATGTAGAGGAACCGCCGCGTGCCGAGGTCGCGCTTTTCCCAAGCCTCATACTCGACCCACCAATCCGCCTTGAGCCGGGTGATCGTCTTTGCGGACAGACCCTTGGCGTTCGAGCCCCGCAATGCTTCCAGCGCCTCGCTGAAATCGCCCGTCGACACGCCCTTGAGGTAGAGCCAAGGCAACAGCTGCTCGACCGATTTCGTCTTGCGCAGGTAGCGCGGCAGGATGCTGGGCGTGAAGGTGATCCTGGTCGCGCCGGGCCTGCGATCCCGCACACGAGGCACCTTCACCGGCACTGGCCCGACGCCGGTCAAAATCTCACGCTCCGGCAAGTGACCGTGCCGGACCAATCTGGCACGCCCGTCATCCAGCTTGTCCGAAGCGGACGCGGCCAACAGCGCGGCCAGTTCCGCCTCAAACGCCTGTTCGAGCAGCTTGCGCGCCCCATTCCGGATGAGATCAGTCAAAGGGTCCGGTGAAAATCCCGATGGATCGGGCAGCGTGGCGATGGTAGTCTCCGACATGTGGCATATCCCTTTCTCGGCAGAGAATTGACGGCGCTTCGACACCGCCATGATATGCCGCCCCTCAGGGCATCACCAACTTTCGCGCGTTTCTCATGAATCCTACGCCGTCTCCCACGGCACCTCCGTCTACGTCTTCGACGCCGGGGGCGACGCCCGGCTCCTCTGGCCGGACTTCCATACCGCCGAGGCCGATATCGAGGCCGCCGCGGACGATCTCGCCCGGCTGATCGACGGCTGAACCCCTCAGCCGTCGCGTTCCGCGCGCATCATGTTGCCGACGACGATCAGGAGCGAGACGACGCTCATCATCGCCGGCGGAATCCAGATGACGAGCCCGCCGATCTGCTGGTCGGTGACGGCGCCGATCGAGGGGAAGTAGCGGCCGCAGAAGGCGTAATGGGGAAAGAGATCCCGGGTCGAGAAGGTGACGAGCGCGCCGAGCAGGATCTGCGGGAACATCACCGCCACCGCCAGCGCCGCGCGGATGCCGAAGCGGGCGCGCGCCGGCGGGGCCGGGCGGGGATCGAGCACCAGCGTCCAGAACAGGATGCCGTCGAGCACCATCGACCAGTTCATCACCGGGTAGAGCACCGGGTCGAGCATGGCCCGGAAATGCACCGGCGGGATCAGCCAGAAATAGAACAGCCCGACGAAAAGCAGGGCGGCGATGACCGGCTGCTGCACGACCCGGAGGGAGGCCGCCGCCGCCTGGCTCGTCGCGGCACGGCCGAGCCAGGCCGGTCCGCCCGCCGCGATCACCGGTCCCGCCCAGTTCAGCGCGAGGAGCATCGCGCCCACATGGTGCATGACGACATGCTGGATGCGGTTGGTGAAGAACATCCGCTGGGCGAGGTATTCGAAGCCGGTCTGCGTCACCGCGTAGAGCAGCGCCAGCCCGGCGAGGAAGGCGATCCGGCGCCAGAGCGGCGGACGATCCTCGGCGGCCGCCCGGCCAAGACCGCGCAGGTACCAGAAGGCCGAGAGCGTGACGGCGAGCCAGATCGGCCAAGAGAACTCGTAGGGGCCGATGGCGGGCATCGCCGCGGGATGGAAGCGGGAGGCGTACCAGAGCAGACCGCCGGCGAACACGACGGCGGCATAGGCGGGAAGGGAGAGCGGCACCCTGCCGGGCGGCGCGCGGGAGCCGATATGCGACATGGCGCCCGGACTGCGCGCATCCCGCGCCGATGTCAAAGCGGCGCCCCGTCGCCCGGCCGGGCGCGGTCAGACGCCGTAGCGGGTCGCGCCGCGGCGGTTCTCGTCCACCGGGTCGGCGAGCAGGAGCGCGTGGTGGGCGCGCTGGTCGCAATTGGCGCGGGGGCAGACGCGGCAATTGATGCCGATGGGGGTGATCCGGGCGCGGGTCAGGCTGACCTCCTCGGCATAGGCGATCTCGCGGGCGTGATCGAGGGCGCAGCCCATCGCCACGGCGAGCCGCGCGTCGGTGGTGTGGCGCGAGAAGCTGGGCCGGTCGACGCTCCGGGCGAAGACGAAGAACTGGCTGCCGTCGGGCATCTCCACCACCTGGGAGACGATCCGTCCGGGGGTGCGGAACGAGGTGTGGACGTCGAGCCGCGGACAGGCGCCGCCATACTGGGCGAGCTGGAAATCGGTGGAGTTGAACCGCTTGGTGACGTTGCCGGCCTTGTCGATGCGGAGGAAGAAGAACGGTACGCCGCGGGCGCTGGTGCGCTGCAGCGTCGTCGCCCGGTGGCAGGCCTGCTCGAAGCTGACGCCGAAGCGGGTGGCGAGATGGTCGAAATCGTACTTGCTGGCCTTCGCCTCGGCGAGGAACGGGCGGTAGGGCATCAGCACCGCGGCGGCGACGTAGTTGGCGAGCTCCACCCGGCAGCGGGCGCGGCGGGCGGGATCGTCGAGACCGGGCTCGGAGAGGATCGCGTCGAGGGCCTCGCGGTGCTCGACGAGGGCGCTCACATGGATGAGCTGGAAGACGCGGTTGGGGTGGTCGAGCGCCTCGGAGAGCCGCACTTCCTTCCGGGTCTCGTCGTATTCGCGCAGGGTGTCGGGCATCTCGGAGACCGGCACCAGCCGGACATGGAGGCCGAGCCTGTCGCGCAGGCGCTCCTTGACCGCGCCGTAGACCTCGTCGGGCGGCACCTTGCGGCCGCCCCAAAACCGCTCCGCCGCCTTCTCCAGCTCGGGGAAGTGGTTGTGGTGGTCGCGGAAGAAGTTGTGCACCACCGTCTCGGGCGAGGCCGCGACCAGGGGGCTCTCGCCGTCGCGCGTGCCGGCGAGGCTCATGATCTGTTCGGAGGCGGCCTGGTAGGCGCGGTGGACGCGCAGGAACGCGGCGGCGAGATCGGGGCTGTGGGCGAGCGCGGCGCGGAGCTGCGTCAGGTCAGGCCGGGCGCCCTCGAAGAGCGGATCGGCGAGCGCGCCGCGCAGGTCGGCGAAGGCGGCGGTGTCCTCGTCCTCGGCGATGTCGCGCCAGTCGACGCCGTAGGCCTCGAAGAGCTTCAGCAGCACCGGGACGGAGACCGAGCGCTCGTTCTTCTCCAGCAGGTTCACGTAGGAGGTGCTGATCCCCAGCGCCTTGGCCATCCCGGCCTGGGTCTCCCCCCGGTCCAGCCGGAGGCGCCGCAATCGCGGGCCGATGAACGTCTTCGCCATGCCCTCCACTAACCCGATTTTTTACATTTTTACAATTCCCCCGGTTTGTAAATTCGCGCATTCACAGCAGGACCCGGTTTGCTTTGCAGCGACAGGCGTGGATGGCGCAGGGAGGGGCAACGCCACAGGAGGACCCCGTCATGCGCACCGGCCAGAATCATCTCTTCATCCCCGGCCCCACCAACATCCCCGAGCCGGTCCGGCAGGCGATGAACGTGCCCATGCAGGACATGCGCGCCGCCGATTTCGGCGACCTGACGCTGAGCCTGTTCCGGGACCTGAAGGCGGTGATGCGGTCGCAGACGTCCGAGATCTTCCTGTTCCCGGGATCGGGGACCGGCGCCTGGGAGGCGGCGATCACCAACACGCTCAATCCCGGCGACAAGGTGCTGATGGCCCGGCACGGGCAGTTCTCCGCGCTCTGGGCGGAGATGGCGGAGCGGCTGGGCCTCGAGGTCGAGCTGGTGGACGTGCCCTGGGGCGCCGGCGCGCCGGTCAAGGAGTTCGAGCGCCGCCTCGGCGCCGACAAGAGCGATTCGATCAAGGCCGTCTTCGTCACCCACAACGAGACCGCGACAGGGGTGACATCGGACGTGGCGGGGGTGCGGCGGGCGCTCGACAATTGCTTCCACGACGCGCTGCTCTTCGTCGACGGCGTCTCTTCCATCGGGTCGATCGACTTCCGCATGGACGAGTGGAGCGTGGACCTCGCCGTGACCGGCACCCAGAAGGGCCTGATGTGCCCCGCCGGGCTCGGCATCCTCGCGGTAAGCCGGAAGGCGATGGAGGCGTCGAAGACCGCCACCATGCGGCGCGCCTATTTCGAGTTCCGCGACATGACCAAAATGAACGCCGACGGCTACTTCCCCTACACGCCGCCGACGCAGATCCTGCACGGGCTGAAGGCCGCGCTCGCCCGGCTCCAGGCCGAGGGGCTCGACAACGTCGTCGCCCGTCATCACCGGCTGGCCGAGGGGGTGCGCCGCGCCGTTTCCGCCTGGGGCCTGAGCCTCGTCGCCGAACATCGCTGCTTCTACTCCGATACGGTCTCGGCGGTGCGGGTGCCCGCGAACGTGGACGCGCGCGAGATGCTGAAGATCGCCTACGAGGACTACAACACCTCGTTCGGCGGCGGGCTGGCGCAGCTCGCGGGCAAGGTGTTCCGCATCGGCCATCTGGGCGACCTGAACGAGGGCATGTGCCTCAGCGCGCTCGGCGTCGCGGAGATGGCGATGGCGCGGGCAGGCGTGAAGGTCGCGCTCGGATCGGGCGTCGGCGCGGCCCAAGGTTACTATGCCTTCGGCGACGAAGGCCAGCCCCGCATGGCGATCGCCGCCGAGTAACCTCTTCGCACCAGAACCCGGAGGCCGGGCCCATGTCCCACACGCTCCACCCGCTCCGCCGCCAGCGCCTGCAGCGCTCCGAGCTCGCCGTCCCGGCGTCGAACACCGCGATGATCGACAAGGCCGCCGAGAGTGCCGCCGATTTCGTCTTCCTCGATCTGGAGGACGCGGTGGCGCCGCCGGAGAAGGCGCAGGCGCGGAAGAACGCGATCGAGGCGCTGAACGACATCGACTGGACGGCTAAGGGCAAGACCGTCTCGGTGCGGATCAACGGGCTCGACACGCAATACATGTACCGCGACGTCGTCGACCTGATGGAGAAGGCCGGCGACCGGATCGACACGCTGCTGGTGCCGAAGGTCGGCGTGCCGGCGGATCTCTACGCCACCGAGACGATGGTGAGCCAGATCGAGCAGGCCGGCGGCCTGACCGGGAAGGTGGGGCTCGAGGCGCTGATCGAGACGGCGCTCGGCATGGCCAATGTCGAGGCGATCGCGCAGTTCGGCGGCCGGCTCGAGGCGCTGCATTTCGGCGTCGCCGACTACGCCGCCTCGATGCGGGCCCGGACGGTGAATATCGGCGGGCTGAACCCGGACTACCCGGGCGACCAGTGGCACGCCTCGATCTCGCGCATGGTCATCGCCTGCCGCGCCTACGGGCTCAGGGCGATCGACGGGCCGTTCGGCGATTTCGCCAATCCCGACGGCTACATGGACGGCGCGCGGCGCGCCGCGGCGCTCGGCTGCGAGGGCAAGTGGGCGATCCATCCGAGCCAGATCGCCATGGCCAACGAGGTGTTCAGCCCTCCGCAGGCCGAGGTGACGCGCGCCGAGCGGATCATCGAGACGCTGAAACAGGCCGAGGCCGAGGGACGGGGCGCGGCGAGCCTCGACGGCAAGATGATCGACGCGGCGAGCGAGAAGATGGCGCGCAACGTCATCGACGTGGCCGATGCGATCGCCGCCAAGCAGGTCGCCTGAGGCGCCTCGTCGAGAAGGAGCGGAGAGCAATGGACATTCACGAGCACCAGTCGAAGGACATCCTGGCCGGCTTCGGCGTGCCGGTGCCGCGGGGCGGGCTCGCCTATTCGCCCGAGCAGGCGGCCTATCGCTGCCGCGAGTTCGGCGGCGGGGCCTGCGTGGTGAAGGCGCAGATCCATTCGGGCGGGCGCGGCGAGGCGGGCGGTGTGAAGGTGTGCCGCTCCGAGGCGGAGGTGCGCGATTTCGCGGCCGGGCTGCTGGGCCGGACCCTCGTCACGCGGCAGACGGGCGCCGCGGGGCGGCAGGTCCATCGGCTCTGGGTCGAGGAGGTCTCCGACATCGGCCGCGAGCTCTATCTGGGCTTCGTCCTCGACCGGGCCTCGGAGCGCATCATGATCGTCGCCTCGGCCGAGGGCGGCATGGAGATCGAGGAGATCGCCGAGGAGGCGCCGGACAGCCTGGTGCGGATGGTGATCGACCCCGCCGTCGGGCTCGCCGAGTTCCAGGCCCGCGAGCTCGCCTTCCGGCTCGGTCTGCGGGGCGCGCTGACGACGCAGATGGTCACGGTGCTGCGCGCCTGCTACCGCGCCTACCGCGATCTCGACGCGACGATGGTGGAGATCAATCCGCTGGTCGTGACGGGGGACGAGCGCTTGGTCGCACTCGACGCGAAGATGTCCTTCGACACCAACGCCCTCTTCCGCCGGCCGCAGGTGGCGGCGCTGCGCGATCCCGCCCAGGAGGATCCGCGCGAGAGCGCCGCGCGCGACAACGGGCTCGCCTATGTGGGGCTCACCGGCGATATCGGCTGCATCATCAACGGCGCCGGGCTCGCCATGGCGACCATGGACATGATCGAGCTCGCCGGCGGCGAGCCCGCGAACTTCCTCGACATCGGCGGCGGCGCCAGCCCCGAGAGGGTCTGCACCGCCTTCCGCGCGGTGCTGTCGGATCCCGACGTGTCGGTCATCCTCGTCAACATCTTCGCCGGCATCAACCGCTGCGACTGGATCGCGGAAGGGGTGGTCCAGGCCTGCCGCGACGTCGGCGTCGAGCTGCCCGTGGTGGTCCGGCTCTCGGGCACGAATGTTGAGGCGGGCCGCCGGATTATCGCCGAGAGCGGCCTTCCGATCATCACCGCGGACACGCTGGAGACGGCCGCCGAGGCCGCTGTCCGCGCCCGCTCGCAACCCAGAGCCGCCTGAGGAGGACGAGAAGAATGGCCATCCTGATCACCGGGGAGACCCGCGTCGTCGTCCAGGGCCTGTCGGGCCGCATCGGCAGGTTCCACGCCGAGGAGATGATCGCGGCGGGGACCAACGTCGTCGCCGGCGTCACGCCGGGCAAGGGCGGAACGGAGGTGCTCGGCCGCCCGGTCTTCGACACTGTGCGCGAGGCGGTGGAGGCCACGGACGCGGAGGCCTCGCTCCTCTTCGTGCCGCCGCCCTTCGCCGCCGACGCGATGATGGAGGCGGCCGATGCCGGGATCCGCACAGCGGTCTGCGTCACCGACGGCATCCCGGCGCAGGACATGATGCGGGTGAAGCGGTTCCTCCGGCGCTATCCGCGGGAGCGCAAGATGCGCCTGATCGGGCCGAACTGCGCCGGGATCATCTCGCCGGGCCATGGCTTCATGGGGATCATGCCACCGCATATCTACAGGCCCGGCCGCGTCGGCATCGTCGGGCGCTCGGGCACGCTCGGCTACGAGGCGGCGGCGCAGATGTCGGCGCTCGGGATCGGCGTCTCGACCTCCGTCGGGATCGGCGGCGACCCGATCAACGGCTCGTCCTTCCGCGACATCCTGGAACTCTTCGAGGCCGATCCGGAGACCGACGCAGTGATGATGATCGGCGAGATCGGCGGACCCCAGGAGGCCGCCGCCGCCGCCTTCGTCCGCGACCGGATGTCGAAGCCCGTGGTGGCCTATGTCGCCGGGCTCTCGGCGCCGAAGGGCCGCCAGATGGGCCATGCCGGCGCGATCATCTCCGCCTTCGGCGAGAGCGCGCAGGAGAAGGTCGAACTGCTCTCCGCGGCCGGCATCGAGATCGCTCCGAACCCCTCGGCGATGGGCAGGACGATGGCCGAGGTTCTGGGACGCCGGGCGGCCGCGTGACGCGGCTCGAAATCCTTTTCCGGCCCCTCGGGGGGCCGGGTCGGGCGTCGCGAGGAGCGATCCGGCTGCCTGACGCCGGAACTCGCGGGGATGCTCGGCGCGGCGGTCGGACACGCCGCCTCGGCGCCGCCGGATCTCCGCCCCGGCGCGCCTCTGCCGCGCCTCTGGCACTGGGCGGCCTTCCCCGATTTCGTCCCCCAGTCCGGGCTTGGCCGCGACGGGCATCCGAAGCTCGGCGGCTTCCTGCCCGCACTGCCCTTCCCGCGGCGGATGTGGGCGGGGGGCAGGCTCGTCTTCCACGGCGGCTTGCGGATCGGCGAGCGCCTGCACCGGCGCTCCGAGATCCTCGACGTGACCGAGAAGGCGGGCGCCGCCGGTCCGATGGCCTTCGTCCGGGTCGGCCACGTGATCGAGGGCACGGCCGGCGGCCGGATCGAGGAGGAGCAGGAGATCGTCTATCTCGACATCCCCGCCAGCTTCCGCCCGCCGAAACGCGTCGCCGCCCCGGAGGCACCGGATTTCGAGGAGGAGGTGGCGGTGGACGAGGCGCGGCTCTTCCGCTTCTCGGCCGCGACCTTCAACGCGCACCGCATCCACTACGATCTGACCTATGCCCGCGAGGTGGAGAAGTATCCCGCCCTCGTGATCCACGGCCCGATGCAGGCGATCTGGCTCCTCGAGGCGGGAGAACGCCACGGCGGCCGGGCGCCGGCGCAATTCCGGTTCCGGGGGCTCTATCCGATGTTCCACGATCACGGGATCCGTCTCGCGGGGAGGGCCGATCCCGACGCGCCGGGCCTCGAGCTGGCGACGGTCGCGTCCGCCGGACATGTCGGGATGGAAGCCAGGATGGAATGGTCGGAATGAGCGGCATCCTCGCGGGCATGCGCATCGTCGAGAGCTCCGCCTTCGTTGCGGTGCCGCTCGCCGGCATGACCCTTGCGCAGATGGGCGCGGATGTGATCCGCCTCGACCTGCCGCAGGGGGGCATGGATGCGACGCGCTGGCCAGTGACGCGGGATGGCCGGAGCCTCTTCTGGGCGGGCATGAACAAGGGCAAGCGCTCGGTCGCGATCGACGTCAAGACGCCGCGCGGCCGCGAGATCGCGCAGGAGATCATCGCCGCGCCGGGCGAGGATGCGGGCCTCTTCATCACCAATCTCGCGGTTCCGGGCTGGACCGACCACGCGACGCTGCAGGGCCGCCGCGCCGATCTCTGCATGGTGTCGCTGCGCGGCGACCGGCGGGGACGGCCGGCGGTGGATTACACGGTGAACCCGGCAATCGGCTTTCCCGACGCCACCGGCCCCGCGGGCAGCGCCGATCCGGTCTGCCACGTCCTTCCCGCGTGGGACTGCATCGCCGGCAACATGATCGTCTCCGGGCTCCTCGCCGCCGAGCGGCATCGCCTGCGGCGCGGCGAAGGTCAGCTCGTGGACCTGACGCTGAAGGACGTCGCAGCCGCCATGCTCGGGCATCTCGGCATCCTCGCCGAGGTGCAGGTGAACGGCGAGAGCCGCGCCCGGCACGGCAACGCGCTCTACGGCGCCTACGGCCGGGATTTCGCGACCGCCTGCGGGGGCCGCGTGATGGTCGTCGCGCTGACCCTGCGCCAGTGGCGGAACCTGGTGAGCGTCACCGGGACGGGCGCGGCGATGGAGGCGCTGGCGCGCCGGCTGGGCCGCGACCTCGCCCGCGAGGGCGAGAGGTGGCACGCGCGCGCCGAGATCACCCGCGTATTGGCGCCGTGGTTCGCCGCGCGCCGCGTCGGCGACTTCGCCGACGCCTTCGACCGGGCGGGCGTGACCTGGTCGGTCTTCCGGTCCTTCGCCGAGGCCGTGGCGGAGGACCCCGACCTGACCCCCGACAACCCGGTCTTCGCCGAGATCGACCAGCCCGGCATCGGCCGCTACCTGACCCCCGGCTCGCCCTTCGCCTTCGGCGCCTCCGAGCGCCTGCCCCCGCGGCCGGCGCCGCGCCTCGGCCAGCATACCGAGGAGGTCCTCTGCGACGTGGCGAAGCTCCCCGACGGCGCGATCGCGAAGCTCTTCGACGCCGGCATCGCGGTGCAGGCGCCTGCCGGTTCCCGGCGCGGCAGCGCGCCGGAACCGGTTCCGGACGGCGGGCCGCGCCCGGCCCGTCGCGGGACACCGGCCGTCGAGCCGGTCGGACCGGCATCGGGCTGGCCTCCTCCGGCGGCCTGACGAGCGGACACGGGTGGCGCCGGGGCGACGGCCCGTTCCGGGGCGGATCGCGCGTGTTTGATCTATCCGCAGCGCGGGGCTAGCCTGCCCCCGACCCGACCGGAAGACAGCCGTGATTGACCATGTCATCGCCCCGCCCCGATACGCCCTGCTGCCGGTCGCGGGCACGGACGCCGTTTTTCCGGTGCGGCGCGTCTACTGCATCGGGCGCAACTACGCCGCCCACGCGGTGGAGATGGGCCACGACCCGGACAGGGAGCCGCCCTTCTTCTTCCAGAAGAACCCCGACAACCTCGATCCGTCGGGCGCGTTTCCCTATCCGGTCCGGTCCTCCGAAGTGCACCACGAGGTGGAGATGGCGGTGATGCTGAAATCGGGGGGAACGGAGATCCCGGCGGAGGACGCGCTCGACCACGTCTACGGCTATGCGGTCTCGCTCGACATGACCCGCCGCGACCTGCAGGGGGAGCAGAAGAGGATGGGCCGCCCCTGGGAGATCGGGAAGGCGTTCGAGCGCTCCGCGCCGGTCGGCCCGGTTCATCCCGCGAGCGCGGTCGGCCACCCCGCCGAAGGCCGGGTCGAACTTGTCGTCAACGGCGAGCTGCGACAGGAGGGCGACCTGAACCAGATGATCTGGAAGGTGCCGGAGATGATCTCGTATCTCTCGCGCTACTACGAACTGGCCGGGGGCGACGTCATCCTCTCGGGCACGCCCTCCGGCGTCGGGCCGGTGGCGAAGGGCGACGAGATGGTCGCCCGCATCGCGGGGCTCGGGGAGCTTACTGTGCGCGTCGTCTGAGCGGCGGCGCGCCCCGGGCTCCGGGACGCGCCGCGGGACCTAGCGCGGGTCGGTCCAGCCGGTGTAGTCGGCGATGTTCTCCGAGGTGATGAGTTGCGGGTCGATCAGCACCGTCGTCTCCTCGGGCGTCTCGCCCTTCAGCACCTGGTTCGCCATCTCCATCGCCTGGGCCGCCATCGTGTAGGGATCCTGGGAGGCGGAGGCCTTGATCAGCGAATTCCCCGACGACAGCGCCTCCTCGATGTCGGGCGCGCCGTCCACGCCGGTGATGATGAACTCGTCGCGGTCGAGCTGCCGCGCCGCGAGCTCGGCGCCGAGCGCCGTCGGATCGTTGATCGCGAAGACGCCGTCGATGTGGTCGAACCGGGTCAGAAGGCCCTGCATGACGTCGAGCCCGCCCTCGCGCGAGCCGCCGGCGTTCTGGTCGTCCGAGAGGACGTTGATGCCCTCGTTCTCCGAGAAGACCTCCTGGCAGCCCTTCACGCGGTCGAGGATCGAGGAGGAGGCGGGGCCGTTGATGATCACCACGTCGCCCTCGCCGCCGATATTGTCGACGATGTACTGGCAGGCCTTGCGGCCGGCGGCGACGTTGTCGGTCATCACCGTCACGTCGGCGCCCGGCGCGGACACGTCGAAGGCGGCGACGACGATGCCGGCCTTCTTGGCGCGCATCACCGCGGGCTCGATGGCGCTCGCGTCCACGGCGTTCAGCATGACGACGTCGACGCCCGAGGCGACGAAATTGTCCATCTGGCTGACCTGCTTGTTCAGGTCGTAATCGGCCGAGACCGATGTCACCCGCGCGTCGGGATTGATCTCCTCGGCGGCGTCCTCGATGCCCTTGATGGTGGCGACGAAGAACGGGTTGCCGAGCAGGCCGACGGAGATGCCGACGCTCTGGAGCGTGTCGTCCTGTGCCGCGGCGGCCGTGGCGAGGCCGAGCGCCGAGGCGGCGCCGAGCAGGAATGTCCTAGAGAAACGCATGGATGTCCTCCCTTTTCTTGCGTTTTTTGTCCGGCACGGCGTCAGGTGCGCGCGCCGCCCTTCAGCCGGTAGCGGTCGAGCGCCACCGCCAGGATGATGACGAGGCCCTTGATGATGAACTGCCAGATGTCGCTGACCCCGGTCAGGATCAGGCCGTTCGACAGCACGGCGATGATCAGCGCGCCGATCAGCGTGCCCCAGATCGAGCCGACCCCGCCGACGAGACTCGTGCCCCCGAGGATCACCGCGGCGATGGCGTCGAGCTCGTAGGCCTGGCCGAGCTGCAGCCCGTTGGCGGCGTAGAGCCGCGCCGCCGACATCACCCCGCCGAGCCCCGACAGGAGCCCCGACACGCCGTAGACGAAGAGCAGCACCAGCCAGACCTTGATCCCCGTCAGCCGCGCCGCCTCCCGGTTGCCGCCGACCGCGTAGATCCAGGTCCCGAGCACCGTGCCCCGGAGCACGCCCCAGGAGATCAGGATCACCGCGAGCGCGATGATCGCCAGCCAGGGAATGCCGAAAATCTCGCCGTTGCCGAGGAAGGCGAAGGGCAGGTTCGAGTTGAAGACCGTCGTGTCCTCGCCCATCAGCCGCGCCACCCCCCGCACCGCGGTCAGGCTCCCCAGGGTCACGATGAAGGGCGGCAGCCCCATGAAGGCGATGAAGGCGCCGTTGGCGAGCCCGAAGGCGAGGCCGAGCGCCAGCCCCACCGGGATCCCCAGCAATCCGAGACCCGGCCACAGCGAGGCGATCACCGCTCCCATCGCCGAGGCGGCGAGGATCGAGCCGACCGACAGGTCGATCCCGCCGGTGAGGATGACGAAGGTCATGCCCGCGGCCAGCACGATGTTGATCGAGGCCTGCTGCATGACGATCGAGATGTTGTTGACGGAGACGAACTTGCCGGTCAGCAGCTCGAACCCGATCGCGAGCAGGATAAGAACCGGCAGCATCCCCAGCGTGGTGATCAGCATGCGGAGCCTTTCCCGCTTGCCAGCGCCCGTTCCGTCCGACACGTCGCTCACGTGGCATCCTCCTTTATTCGTTCGCCCGTCTTCTTGCCGGCGCCCGCCTCCGCTCGGGTCGAGAGCGCCATGATGTCCTCCTGCGAGATCGGCCGGCCCGGGGCGGCTGAGACCTCTCCGGCGATCTCGCCGTCGCGCATGACGATGCAGCGGTCGGCGACGCCGACGATCTCGGGCAGTTCGCTCGAGACCATGACGATCGCGAGCCCGCTCTGGGCGAGATCGTCGATCAGGCGATAGATCTCCGACTTGGCGCCGACATCGACGCCACGGGTCGGTTCGTCGAGCAGCAGCACGGCCGGCTTCACCTCGAGGAGGCGGGCGAGCAGCACCTTCTGCTGGTTGCCGCCAGAGAGCGAGCCGGCGCTGGCTTTCGGCGACGGCGTGCGGATCGACAGCGCCTCGATCGCCTTGCGCGCCCGGTCGTAGAGCGCCCGGAAGTTGGTGATGCCGCCGGCGCGCGCATCCCGTTCGGCCACGGCCATGCAGATGTTGTCCGCGAGCGTCATGTCGAGGAACAGCCCGAGGCGCTTGCGGTCTTCGGTGAGGTAGGCGATGCCGCGGTCGAGCGCCTGCCGCGGGGTGGAGGCCGTGACCTCCTCCCCGTTCAGCCGCACCGTGCCGGACGTGGCCGGATCGGCGCCGTAGATCAGCCGGAGAAGCTCCGTCCGGCCCGATCCGACGAGCCCGGCGACGCCCAGCACCTCGCCGCGATGGACGACGAAGGAGCAGTCCTTCAGCTTGCGCTGGTCGGACAGGCCGCGCGCCTCGAGGACGATGTCCCGGTCCTCCTCGGTCGGCTTGTGTTCCTTGGTGTAGAAGCTCGACAGGTCGCGGCCGACCATCATCGACACGAGCCGTGACGCGTCGAGCTCGGAGCGATCTAGCGTGCCCACATAGCCCCCGTCGCGGAGCACCGAGCAGCGGTCGGAGAGTTCGTAAATCTCGTCCATCCGGTGCGAGATGTAGAGCACCGCAATCCCCTGCTCCTTCAGGCTGGCGATGACGGCGAAGAGCTTCTCCGTCTCGCGGTTCGACAGCGAGGTGGTGGGCTCGTCCATGACGATGATGCGCGCGTCGGTGGACATCGCGCGCGCGATCTCCACCAGTTGCCGCTCGCCGAGGGAGAGCGACCCGACGCGCGTGTTGGGCCCGAAGGTCACCCCGAGCCGGTCGAGGATCGGCCCGGTCCTCTTGGCCATGGCGGCGCGGTCGACGATCCCGCTGCGGGAGGGCTCCGCGCCGAGGAAGATGTTCTGCGCGACGGTGAGGTTCTCGGCGAGAGACAACTCCTGATAGATCACGGCGATCCCGAAGGCCTTGGCGACCTTCGGGTCGCCAAGGGGCATCGGCGTTCCGTTCACCAGCACCTGTCCGCCGGCATCCGGCGCATGGGCGCCCGACAGGATCTTCATCAGGGTGGACTTGCCGGCGCCGTTCTCGCCCATGAGGGCGTGGACCTCGCCGGCACGGGCGGTCAGGGAGACGTCGGTCAGCGCCTTCACCGGTCCGAAGGACTTCGACACGTTCCGCATCTCGAGAACGGGAGTATCGCTCATGCCGATTCGTCCAGGTCACAGAAAACGCGGTATCTTTCAGGGCAGACCATCGACCTTCCGGCGACGGTTGTAAACTCGGCAGCCGGGTTCCGGCGCCTGAGAGGGGAGAAATTCCCGGCCGGGTCCACCCGGGCCCCTCCCCTTTCATGGTGCGCGGACGGGCGGCTCATCCCGGCTGTCCGTAATAGGCCCCGGCCCCGTGCTTACGCTTGAAATGCTTGTCCAGCAGCTCGGGTTCGATCAGAGCGAGATCCGGCGCGATGGACAGGGATTTCAGCGCCATCTCGGCGACGCATTCGAGCGCAACGGCGGTCTCGACCGCCTTGGCGACGCCCGGACCCCACGTGAAGGGGGCGTGGCGATTGACGAGGACGCCCGGCATCTGCAGCGGATCGAGGGCCTCGAACCGCTCCACGATGACCGAGCCGGTCTCCCATTCGTAGGCGCCGGCGATCTCCTCCGGCGTCATCTTGCGCGTGACCGGGACGTCGCCGTCGAAATAGTCGGCATGGGTGGTGCCGAAGATCGGGACCGGCCCCCCTGCCTGCGCGAAGGCCGTGGCGGAGGTCGAATGGGTATGGACCACGCCGCCGATCCCCTCGAAGGCGAGGAACAGCCGCCGGTGGGTCGGCGTGTCCGACGACGGGCGCAGGCTTCCCTCCACCACGTCCCCCTCGAGATCGACGAGCACCATGTCCTCGGGGCGCATCGTGTCGTAGGCGACGCCCGAGGGCTTGATGGCGAAAATGCCCGCCGCCCGGTCGAGGGCAGAGGCGTTGCCGAAGGTCAGGTTGATGAGCCCGTGCCGCGGCAGGTCGATGTTGGCCTCGTAGGCCTCGCGCTTCAGCTCGGTCCGGCTCACGAGACATACCCTTTCGCGGTGTGCCAGTAGACCTCGCCCAGACGCAGATCCTGCCGGAAGCGCGGGAGTTCCGTGCCGTCGTCGATCAGGCACATCTCGATCCCGGCAATGGTCGCGAAATCCTCCAGCATCTCCGCTGTCACGTCGTGGCTGAAGGCGGTGTGGTGGGCGCCGCCCGCGTGGATCCAGGCGGCGGTGGCGGTGGCGAAGTCGGGCTTGCAGCGCCAGACGGTGCGCGCCACCGGCAGGTGCGGCAGGTCGGGATGGCCCACCGCCTCGACCTCGTTCACCACGAGCCGGAACCGGCCGCCGAGATCGACGAGGGAGGCGTTGAGCGCCGCGCCCTCTCGGCTGTCGAAGACCAGGCGCACCGGATCGGACTTGCCGCCGATGCCCAGCGGATGGATCTCCATCCGCGGCCGCTCCCTGGCGATCGAGGGGCAAATCTCCAGCATGTGCGCGCCGAGCACCGCTTCGCGGCCCTCCGCGAGATCGTAGGTGTAATCCTCCATGAAGGAGGTCGCGCCGCTGAGGCCGTGGCCCATCACCTTCAGCGCGCGGACCAGCGCCGCGGTGCGCCAGTCGCCCTCGCCGGCGAAGCCCAGACCGTCGGCCATCAGCCGCTGGGGCGCGAGCCCGGGAAGCTGGTTCAGCCCGTGCAGATCCTCGAAGGTATGGCTGAGCGCCATCCCGCCACGCTCGCGCAGGAACGCGTTCATGCCGAGCTCTTGCCGGGCAGCGTCCAGCAGCGCCTCGCGCCGGTCGCCGCCCGCGGAGAGTTCCGGGGCGATGTCGTAGCTCTCCGCGTAGGCCGTCGCGAGCGCCTCCACGTCGGCGTCCGGCACCTCCCCCATGCGGGCGACGAGATCGCCGACGCCGTAGGTGTCGACGGTGAAGCCGAAGGCCATCTCGGCGCCGACCCGGTCGCCGTCGGTGACGCCGACTTGGCGCATGTTGTCGCCGAACCGGATGACGGCGCTCCCCTGCCAGTCGTGCCAGGCCCGCGCGGCGCGCGCCCAGGTACCGATCCGCGCCTGCACGCCGGCATCGGACCAGTGGCCGGAGACCACCTTGCGCCCCATCCGCAGCCGCGTGTGTAGGAAGCCCGCCTCCCGGTCGCCATGCGCCGACTGGTGCAGGTTCATGTAATCCATGTCGATCGCGTCCCAGGGCAGGTCGCGGTTGAACTGGGTGTGGAGGTGCAGCATCGGCTTGGCGAGCTGCGAGAGGCCGCGGATCCACATCTTCGACGGCGAGAAGGTGTGCATCCACAGGACCACGCCGCCGCATTCCGGGTCGGCATTGGCCGCGATGCAGGTCTCCGTGGCGTCCGCGGCGGACTTGCAGATCGGCCGGGAGACCACTTCGACGGGCAGGCCGGCGGCGGTCAGTCCCGCCGCGATCTCGTCGGAATGCGCCTGCACCTCGTCGAAGATCTCGGGGCCGTAGAGCGGCTGGGTCCCCACCACCAGCCAGATCTTCATCGGTTTGAGCCCGATCATGCGGTCCGCTCCTTCTTCGTTTCGGCCTTGATGTCGATCAGCCGCTTCATCACGCCCGAGAGGTCGGCGGCCGTTTCGAGACCGCCGAACGCGTCGTGGATCTGGCGGTAGAGCCGGTAGAGGGCGTCATAGACCTTCGCCCGCTCCGGATCGGCCTCGTAGCGGATGTCGCGCAGGCCCGTCATCGCGGCGATGCCCGCATCGAGGCTCTCGTGCGCCCCGGCGGCATGGGCGGCGCCGATCGCCGCGCCCTGGGCGCAGGTCTGCTGCGAGGTTGAGACGAGGAGCGGCGTCTGCAGCACGTCGGCGTAGATCCGCATCAGCATCTCGTTCTTCTCGGCGATGCCGCCGGCGCAGATGATCGCCTCCACCCGCGTTCCGTTCTCGCGCAACCGCTCGAGGATCGCGCGGGCGCCGAAGGCGGTGGCCTCCACGAGGGCGCGGTAGATCTCGGCCCGGCTGGTGTGCAGGGTCTGGCCGAGGATTAGGCCGGTCAGGCGCTGATCCACGAGGATGGTGCGGTTGCCGTTGTTCCAGTCGAGGGCGAGAAGGCCGGACTGGCCGGGGGCCATCCGCTCGGCCTCGGCCGTGAGCGTCGCGTGGAGCTTCGCGTCGCCCGCGCAGATGCCCTCGACCCACCACCTGAAGATGTCGCCGACCGCCGATTGCCCGGCCTCGATGCCGTAGAACCCGGGCAGGATGGAGCCCTCGACGATGCCGCAGACGCCGGGGATGGTGCCGGGATTGTTGGCCGGTTCCACCACCGCGCAATCGCAGGTGGAGGTGCCGATGACCTTCACCAGCACCCCCTCCTCGATGCCGCAGCCGATGGAGCCGTAATGGTTGTCGAAGGCGCCGATGGCGACGGCGATGCCCTCGGGCAGGCCGAGCCTTTCTGCCCATTCGGGAGAGAGCGTGCCGGCCGGCGTGTCGAGATCGTGCGCGGTCTCGTAGAGGCGGCCCCGGAGATCTGCCAGGGCGGGGTCGAGGGCGGCGAGGAAGTCGGCATCCGGCAGCCCGCCCCAGGCGGGGTTGTAGAGCGCCTTGTGACCGGCGGCGCAGACCCCGCGGACGACCTTCTCCGGCGCGTCGGCCCCGACGAGCACCGCGGGAACCCAGTCGGCGAGTTCCACCCAGGAGGTGGCCGCCTCGAACACCTCGGGCGCCACTTTACGGCAGTGCCAGATCTTCGCCCAGAACCATTCCGAGGAATAGGTGCCGCCGCAGATGCCGAGATAGTCCGGCCGCATCGCCTCCGCCTTGCGGGTGATCTCCTCGGCCTCGCCGACGCTGGTATGGTCCTTCCAGAGCCAGCATTGCGCGGCGAGGTTGCCGGCGAAGCGCTCCTGCATGGCCAGCGGCACGTTCCCGTCATCGACCGGGATCGGGCAGGAGCCGGTCGAATCGACGCCGATGCCAACGATTCTGGCGGGATCGAAGCCGGGATCCGAGCCGGCCTCCTTCAGGGCGCCCGCCACCGACCGCTCGAGACCGTCGAGGTAGTCGCCGGGGAATTGCCTGGCGAGGTTGTGATCGGCGGGGTCGAGCAGGATGCCCTGGTCGCCCGAGGCGTAGTCCGCGATGCCCGTTCCGACGGCCGCTCCGTCGGAGACGCGCACCACCAGCGCCCGGACGGAATTCGTCCCGTAGTCGAGGCCGATCGTGTAGCTGTCTGGCATGTCTCGTCGGTGCTCCCGGTTGGGGTCTGGACGGGGCGCTCAGGCCCGCGCGGCGGTCAGGCGCAGCAGCCCCTTCTGCAGCAGGATGAAGAGCAGCAGCAGCAGCCCGATGACGATCTTCGTCCACCAGCTCGACAGCGCTCCCGTCGAAGACGATGTAGGTCTGGATCAGCCCCATGGTCAGCACGCCGATCAGCGTGCCGAAGACGTAGCCGGCGCCCCGCCGGTCAGCAGCGTGCCGCCGATCACCACCGCGGCGATGGCGTCGAGCTCGGTCCCGACGGTGGCCAGCGGATAGCCCGAGCCGGTGTAGATCGAGAAGACGATGCCCGAGAGCCCCGCCATGAAGCCCGAGAAGGCGTAGATCAGACCGTCGTCCGCGCCGACCTGCACGCCCATCAGCCGCGCCGTCTGCTCGCCGCCGCCGAGCGCGAAGACGCTGCGCCGAACCGGGTGCGGTGGGCGACGACCATGCCGGCGGCGACCGACGAGCAGCATCAGACACGCCGATCAGCGTCAGCCGCCCCTTGCCCGGCATCAGCTAGTAGGCGTCCTTGCAGCACGTCGTAGAACGGATGGTCGATCGGCACGGAGTTCGATGGTCAGCATGTAGGCGGCGCCGCGGGCCAGGAACATGCCCGCCAGCGTCACGATGAAGGGCGGCATGGCGAGGACGTGGATCAGCCCGCCCATCGCCGCGCCGAAGGCCGTCGTGATCGCCAGCAGCAGCGCGAAGACCACGAGCGGATGCAGGCCCGTGTCGCGCAGCAGGACGGCGATGAAGACGCCGGAGAAGGCGATCACCGACCCGACCGACAGGTCGATGCCGCCCGACAGGATGACGATCGTCATGCCGACCGCGACGATGCCGAGATAGGCGTTGTCGGTCAGCAGGTTGCCCACCACGCGCGTCGACAGCATGCACGGGAACTGCGATCAGCAGACGCGTAGGCCAGCGACGAAGATCCGATGGTCGCGAGCAGCGGCAGAGGCGCGGATTGAGGCTCATGGCTCGGCTCCGGGCTGGCCGGCGGGCTTCGGCTCCGCGCCGGGCGCGGATGCCTGCCCGGACGAGATGCCAGTGGGAGGCGAGGTTGCGGCGATTGCAGCACGAGGATCATCAGCACGAGCCCCGCCTTGATGACGAGATTGAATTCCGACGGGAAGCCGGCGAGCAGGATGCCCGTGTCGATGGTCTGGATGATCAGCGCGCCGAGCAGCGAGGCGGCGATCGAGAAGCGCCCGCCGAGCAGCGAATTGCCGCCGATCACCACGGCGAGGATCGCGTCGAGCTCGAGCCAGAGCCCGGCATTGTTGGCATCGGCGCCGCGGATGTCGGCGGTGGCGATGATCCCCGCCAGCGCGGCGCAGAGCCCGAGGCCATGTAGACCGCGACGAGCAGCACCCGGGCGTTGACTCCCGCCAGCGCGGAGGCGGCGCGGTTGATGCCGATTGCCTCGATCAGCAGGCCGAGCGCCGTGCGCCGCATCAGCAGGGCGACGACGATGCCTGTGACGAGCCAGATCAGGACCGGCGCGGGCATGCCGAGCACCGTGCCCGAGCCGAGAAGGCGAGGTCCGCGTCGCTGAAGGTCAGGATGCGCCCCTCGGTGATGAGCTGCGCGATGCCGCGCCCGGCGGTCATCAGGATCAGCGTCGCGACGATCGGCTGGATGCCGAAGACCGCCACCAGGCAGCCGTTCCAGAGCCCGCAGAGCAGCCCCGCGCCGAGCGCCATGAGCACCGCCGCCGCCCAGCCCCAGCCGGCGGCAATGGCCCAGGCGGCGACGGCGCCGCAGATCGCCATCACGGTGCCGACGGACAGGTCGATGCCGCGCGTCGCGATCACCAGCGTCATGCCGATCGCCAGCAGCGCCACCGGCGCGCCGCGCTTGAGCACGTCGATGACCGGGCCGACGAGCCGGCCGCCCGGTAGTCGATCGGCAGGAACTGCGGAAAGAAGAGCGATGACCAGAGCGACCAGCGCGGCGAGCGTCAGGAGCTGCGGGACGATCCGGACGAGGGCGCGGGGCATCAGGCGGCCTCCGGGTCGCGTTCGGGCGCGGCGATGGCGCGGACGATCGCGTCCGTCGGCGATCTCGTCGCCGGACAGCTCGGCGCACGTGCCGCCGGTCGCGCACCACGATGATGCGGTCGGAGGCGGCGACGAGCTCGTCGAGCTCCGAGGAGATCAGCAGGATCGACATGCCGGCCTCGGTGAGCTCCCCGATCAGCCGCAGGATCTCGGCATGGGCGCCGACGTCGATGCCGCGGGTCGGCTCGTCGAGGATCAGGAAGCGCGGGTTCATCGCCAGCCAGCGGGCCAGCACGACCTTCTGCTGGTTGCCGCCCGAGAGGTCGCCCACCGCCTTTTCGGCGTCCGACGTGCGGATGTCGAGCCTGGCGGATGTGCTCGTCGGCCAGGCGCTGCTGCTCGGCACGCGGGATCGGCTGCGCCCAGCCGCGCCGGGCCTGAAGCGCCAGCGCGATGTTCTCCCTGCACCGACAGGTCGGCGACGATGCCGTCGGTCTTGCGGTCCTCCGGCGCGAAGCCGAAGCCGGCGGCGATGGCCTCGCGCGGGGTGCCGTGGGAGACCGGGCGCCTCCGCGTCCGTGGTCTCGCCGCGCTGGGTGGCGCGGACGCCGAACATCACCTCGGCGGTCTCGGTGCGCCCGGAGCCGAGCAGACCGGCGAGCCCGATCACCTCGCCCTCGCGCACCGTCAGGTCGAACGGCTCGATCACGCCGCGGCGGCCGAGCCCGCGGAACCGCAGCAGTTCGGTGCCGGCCGCCGGGCCGGAGGCCGCGGCCGGGTCTCCTTTGCCGCCAGTTCCTCGAGCTCGTGGCCGAGCATGTGCTCGATGAGCCGCAACCGGTCGAGATCGGCGGTCTCCTCGGTCACGATCTTGCGGCCGTTCCGCAGCACCGTCACCCGGTCGGTCAGCTCGAACACCTGGTCGAGGAAATGCGAGACGAAGACGATGCCGAGCCCGCGCCGCGCAGACGTCCCGCACCACGTCGAAGAGCAGCCGCGTCTCGGCGGCATCGAGGCTCGCGGTCGGCTCGTCGAGGATCAGCACCTTGCCCGACAGCGCGACGGCGCGGGCGATGGCGACGATCTGCTGCATCGCGACGGAATAGCTGCCGAGGTCGCGGCCCACGTCGATGTCGAGCCCGTAGCCCGCCAGCATCTCCTCGGCGTTCCGCCTCTGCGCGCGCCCGTCGACCATGCCGAACCGGCATCGGCTGCGCGGCCGAAGGTCAGGTTCTGGCCACGGTGAGGTTCGGCAGCAGGTTCACCTCCTGATAGACCGTGCCGATGCCCAGCTCCTGCGCCTCGGAGGTGGATCCGGGCGAGATCGGCTCGCCGTCGAGGAGCATCTCGCCGCCGTCGCGCCGGTAGGCGCCGGTCAGGCACTTGATCAGCGTCGACTTGCCGGCGCCGTTCTCGCCGAGCAGCGCATGGACCTCCCCGGCGCAGAGGTCGAAATCCACCGCGTCGAGCGCCAGGGTGCCCGGAAAGGTCTTGGTCAGGGATCGGATGGTCAGAAGCATCGGGCGCCTCCTCTGTCGCGACATGCCCGGGGCGCCCGGGCGCCCCGGCCGGCAGCGGATCAGTAGCCGAGGTCCTTGCGGGCCTCGTATTCGGCCATCGGATCGTCGTCCTGGGTGTAGAGCTTCGACTCCGTCTGGATGAACTTCGGCGGCTCGGTGCCGTCGTTCCAGTAGGCCTCGAGCGCGTCGAAGGCCGGGCCGGCCATGTTCGGCGTCAGCTCCACGGTGGCGTTCGCGTCGCCGTTGGCCATCGCCTGGAAGATGTCGGGCACCGCGTCGATCGAGACGATCAGGATGTCCTCGCCCGGGTTCGATCGCCCGCCTCCTTGATCGCCTGGATCGCGCCGAGCGCCATGTCGTCGTTGTGGGCATAGAGCGCGCAGATGATTGCGCCGACTCGGCCTGCAGGAAGCTCTCCATCACCTCCTTGCCGCCCGTGCGGGTGAAGTCGCCGGTCTGGCTGCGGACGATCTCGATATTGTCGTGGCCCTCGATGGCGTTGCGGAAGCCGGTCGCGCGGTCGATGGCCGGCGAGGAGCCGGTCGTGCCCTGCAGCTCGACGACGCGGCACTCCTCGTCGCCGACGGCATCCGCGAGCCATTGGCCGGCGACCTCGCCCTCGTGGACGAGATCCGAGCCGACGGCGGTCAGGTAGAGGTCGTCGGAACTGTCCACCTGCCGGTCGAGCAGGACCACCGGAATCTCCGCCTCCCTGGCCTCCTCGAGCACGCTGTCCCAGCCGGTCGCCACGACCGGCGCGAGCAGGATCGCGTCGACGCCCTGGGCGACGAAGGACCGGATCGCGGCGATCTGGTTCTCCTGCCGCTGCTGCGCGTCGGAGAACCGCAGGTCGATGCCGCGCTCCTCGGCCTGCTGCCGGGTCAGGGTCGTCTCCGCCGCGCGCCAGCCGGATTCCGAGCCGATCTGCGAGAAGCCGACCGTCTGGGCCGCCCCCGCCGTCGCGCCGGCCGCCAGCAGGGCCGCGCTCGCCATCAAGATATTCCGCATTCTCAGTTCCTCCCTGTTTGCATCCTCCGCGCCGGCCATGCGGCCTTCCGCGGTTCTCTTCTTCCGCCGGTTCCGCTTCCGCCACCGGCGCTCTCTCCCGGAAAGACGGTCAGCGATCGCGTGCCGACTTCCGGGTATCTCTCCGGCCCCCGGCCAGGGCCGATGCGTCGGCGCGGTCAATGACTGTCACGGGGCACCTCCCTGCCACGGCATCCCCTTAGGAAATCGAAATCCGCGCCGGTATCGGCGCCCCCCACGTGATCGTGGAAGAGCTTCGCGTAGCCGCTCGCTGGGGCCGGGATCGTCGGCCGCCACTGCGCCAGACGGGTCCGCAGGGCAGTGTCGGGAATGTCGAGATGCAGCCGCCGCGCCTCCACGTCGAGCTCGATCATGTCGCCCTCGCGGACCACCGCGAGCGGACCGCCGGTCGCCGCCTCCGGTGCGGCGTGGAGGATGACGGTGCCGTAGGCGGTGCCGGACATGCGGGCGTCCGAGATGCGCACCATGTCGGTGACGCCCCGGCGCAGCAGCTTCGGCGGCAGGCCCATGTTTCCCGACCTCCGACATGCCGGGATAGCCGCGGGGCCCGCAATTCTTCAGGACCATGACGCAGCTCTCGTCGATCTCGAGGTCCTCGTCGGCGATACGGGACTTGTAGTCGTCGATATCCTCGAAGACGACGGCGCGGCCGCGATGCGCCATGAGATGCGCCGACGCGGCCGAGGGCTTCAGGACCGCGCCCCGCGGCGCGAGGTTGCCGGTGAGCACGGCGATCCCGCCGGAGGCGGTCAGAGCGCGGTCGGCGGAGCGGATGACGTCCTCGTTCCAGTTGGCCGCGTCCTTCACCTCGTCCCAGATCGTGCCGCCGGAGACGGTCAGGGCCTCCCGGTGGAGGAGCCCAGCCGCGCCGAGGCGCTGCACCACCACCGGCAACCCGCCGGCATAGAAGAAGTCCTCCATCAGGTACTCGCCCGACGGCATGAGGTTGACGATCGTCGGCACGTCGCGGCCGAGCCGGTCCCAGTCGGCGAGCGTCAGCTCGACGCCGACCCGGCCGGCGAGCGCCAGGAGATGCACCACCGCGTTGGTCGAGCCGCCGACGGCGCCGTTCACGCGGATGGCGTTCTCGAAGGCGGGCCGCGTCAGCACGTCGGAGGGCTTGAGGTCCTCCTTCACCATCTGCACGATCCGCCGGCCCGAAAGCTGCGCCATCACCCGCCGGCGCGCGTCGACGGCCGGGATCGCCGCGTTGCCCGACAGCGCCATGCCCAGCGCCTCGGCCATCGCGGCCATGGTCGAGGCGGTGCCCATCGTGTTGCAGGTGCCCGAGGAGCGGGACATGGCCTGCTCCGCCTCGAGGAAGTCGCCACGCGTCATCTCGCCCGCGTTCACCGCCTCGGAGAAGCGCCACAGCTGCGTCCCCGACCCGACCCGCTCGCCCCGGAACCAGCCGTTCAGCATCGGCCCGCCGGTGACGACGATGGAGGGGATGTCGGTCGAGGCGGCGCCCATCATCAGCGAGGGGGTGGTCTTGTCGCAGCCCACCATCAGCACCGCGCCGTCGATGGGCTGGGCGCGCATCGTCTCCTCCACCGCCATCGCGGCGAGGTTGCGGTACATCATCGCCGTCGGGCGGAAGGTGTTCTCCGAGGCGGAGAAGACCGGCACCTCGAGTGGGAAGCCCCCCGCCTCCCAGACGCCCGGCCTTCACCTTCTCGGCGAGCTCGCGCAGATGGCCGTTGCAGGGGGTCGAGATCCGACCAGGTGTTCATGATGCCGATCACCGGCCGCCCGTCGAACAGGTCGTGCGGATAGCCCTGGTTCTTCAGCCAGCCGCGGTGGTAGATCGCGTCGCGGAGGTGCCCCCGTACCATTCCGGAGGAGCGCAGCGGCCGGGGCCAGGAGGCGGGGACGAAGCTCATCCGCGCCGCCTCCCGCGCTCGCTCCAGGGGATGTCGCCGACCTGCCTCACCTCGTCAGCCCTTCTTCTTGTTCACGACGTCGAAGATCACGGCGGCGAGCAGCACGAGGCCCTTGATGACCTGCTGGTAGTCGATGCCGATGCCGAGGATCGACATGCCGTTGTTCATCACCCCCATGATGAAGGCGCCGACCACCGCGCCGACGACCGTGCCGACGCCGCCCGCCATCGAGGCGCCGCCGATGAAGACCGCCGCGATGACGTCGAGCTCGAAGGTCGCGCCCGCCTTCGGCGTCGCGGTGTTGAGCCGCGCGGCGAAGACGAGGCCCGCGAGCGCGGCGAGCATCCCCATGTTGGCGAAGGTCAGGAAGGTCAGGCGCTTCGAGTTGATGCCCGAGAGCGTCGCCGCCTTCTCGTTGCCGCCGATGGCGTAGATGCGGCGGCCGATCGTCGTGCGGCTGGTGACGAAGCAGTAGATCGCGATCAGCAGCGCCATGACGATGAAGACGTTCGGCAGGCCGCGGAAATCGGCCATCAGCCAGCTCATCCAGACGATGCCGAAGAAGACGATCGCGGTCTTGGCGGCGAAGAAGGCGAAGGGCTCGTCGGCCGCGCCGGTCCGCGGCCTGCGCCGCGCGGTCGCGGATCGCGAGAGCGGCGAGGCCCGCGGCAACCGCCAGCGCCGATCAGGAACGACATGAGGTTCATCCCGTCCATGCCGAAGGGGTCGGGCAGGAAGCCCGAGGAGATCAGCTGGAATTGCGGCGGGAAGGGGCCGACCGACTGCCCGGCCAGGAGCCAGAGCGTCAGGCCCTTGAAGACGAGCATGCCCGCCAGCGTCACGATGAAGGACGGGAATGCGGAAATAGGCGACCCAGAAGCCCTGCGCCATGCCGATGAGCGCGCCGACCCCCAGGCAGAGAAGCCCGGCGAGGAAGTAGGGCATGTCCCAGTTCACGATCATCACCGCGGCGAGCGCGCCGATGAAGCCCAGCACCGAGCCGACCGAGAGGTCGATATGGCCCGCGACGATCACCAGCAGCATGCCGATCGCCATGATGACGATGTAGCTGTTCTGCAGCACGAGGTTGGTGAGGTTCAGCGGCTTCAGGAGGATGCCGCCCGTGGCGATCTGGAAGAACGCCATGATCGCGATCAGCGCGAAGAGGATGCCGTATTCGCGCAGGTGGGTCTTCAGGAACCGCCAGGAGGCGCGGGCCCGGTCTCCGCCGGAGGTCCCGGACGTTCCGTCGATGATGCCGCTCATTGCCTGCGCTCCCCCGACTTGATGATCCGCGCCATGATCTTCTCCTGGCTCGCCTCCGCGGTCGGCATCTCGCCGACGAAGCGCCCCTCGTTCATGACGTAGAGACGGTCGGTGATCCCGAGGAGTTCGGGCATCTCCGAGGAGATGACGACCACCGCCTTGCCCTGCTCGGCGAGGTCGCGGATCACCGTGTAGATCTCGAACTTCGCGCCGACGTCGATGCCGCGCGTCGGCTCGTCTAGGATCAGGATGTCCGGGTCGGCGAAGAGCCATTTCGACAGGACCAGCTTCTGCTGGTTTCCGCCGGAGAGGTTCACCGCCTCCTGTTCGATGGAGGCGGACTTGATGTTGAGCCGCGTCCGGTAGCGCTCGGCCACTTCCCCCTCGCGGCGCCGGTTGACGACCATCCCGTCGGCGACGGCGTCGAGCCTGGCCAGCGGCACGTTGCGGCGGATCGAGTCTTGGAGGACGAGGCCGTAGGTCTGCCTGTCTTCGGTAGCGTAGGCGAGGCCGGCATTGATTGCCGCCCGCACGCTCGACAGGTCGGCCTCGCGCCCGTTGATCCGTGCGCGTCCCGAAGTGCGGCTCCCGTAGGAGCCGCCGAACAGGCTCATCGCCAGCTCGGTCCGGCCCGCCCCCATCAGCCCGGCGATGCCCAGCACCTCGCCCTTCCTGACGTGGAAGGAGACGTCCTTGACCACCTGCCGGTCGGCCTGGACGGGATGCTGCACGGTCCAGCCCTCCACCTCGAGGGCGATCTCGTCGCGGATATGGGGCTTGCGGGCCGGATACCGGTCGTCGAGGGCGCGGCCGACCATGTCGCGGATGATCTCGTCCTCGCTGATCCCGCCGTCGCAGTCGAGCCGGGCCACGGTCGCGCCGTCGCGCAGGACGGTGATCGTGTCGGCGACCTCCCGGATCTCGTTCAGCTTGTGGCTGATGAGGATCGAGGTGACGCCCTGCTTGCGGAACTCCGTCAGGAGCGCGAGCAGCTTCTCGCTGTCCTGCTCGTTGAGCGACGATGTGGGCTCGTCGAGGATCAGCAGACGCACGTCCTTCGACAGCGCCTTGGCGATCTCCACGAGCTGCTGCTTGCCGAGCCCGAGCGTCGCGACGGTGGATTTCGGGCTCTCCGGAAGCCCGACCCGCCGCAGGAGCTCGCCCGCGCGCCGTTCAGTCTCGCGCCAGTCGATGACGCCGCCCCGGACGCGCTCGTTGCCGAGGAAGATGTTCTCCGCCACCGACAGCAGAGGGATCAGCGCCAGTTCCTGGTGGATGATGATGATGCCGCGACTCTCGCTGTCCTTGATGCCGCGAAATCCCTGGACCGCGCCGTCGTAGACGATCTCGCCGTCGTAGCTGCCATGCGGATAGACCCCCGACAGCACCTTCATCAGCGTCGACTTGCCGGCCCCGTTCTCGCCGACGAGGGCGTGGATCTCGCCCTCCTCGACCTTCAGGTTCACCCGGTCGAGCGCCTTGACGCCTGGAAATTCCTTGGTGATGTCGCGCATCTCGAGGATGGTCGCCATCCCGCTCTCCCCGTTGGCGAAGCTACCCCGGGCGCCGCGGCCGGGGATCGAGACGGGCGCGGGGCCGGCCCGCGACCCGTCGGGAGGATCACTCGATCTGGTCCTCGGTGTAGTAGTCCGATCCCACCAGGACCTCCTTCCAGTTCTCCTCGGTGACCGGCACCGGCTCGAGAAGATAGGAGGGCACGACCTTCAACCCGTTGTCGTAGGTCTCGGTATCGTTGATCTCCGGCTCGCCCCCCTGCAGGAGCGCGTCGACCATGCCCACCGTCACGTTGGCGAGCTCGCGCGTGTCCTTGAAGATCGTCGAGTACTGGTCGCCCCGGAGGATCGCCTTGATCGACGGGATCTCGGCGTCTTGGCCGGTGACGATCGGCATCGGCGTGTCGCCTGAGCCGTATCCCACGCCCTTCAGGGACGAGATGATCCCGATCGACAGCCCGTCATAGGGCGAGAGCACGCCGTGCACGCTCTGGTCGTCGGTATAGTTCGCCGACAGGAGGTTATCCATCCGCGCCTGGGCGACCGAGCCGTCCCAGCGCAGGGTGCCCACCGTGTCCATGCCTTCCTGACCCGAGGGAATCGCGATCCTGCCCTCGTCGATCAGCGGCTGCAGCACGCTCATCGCGCCGTCGTAGAAGAAATAGGCGTTGTTGTCGTCGGGGCTGCCGCCGAACAGCTCGACGTTCCAGGTGTCCTGATCCGGGAACCGCTCCTTCAACCCGTCGACCAGCGTGTTGGCCTGCTGCACGCCGACCTGGAAGTTGTCGAAGGTGGCGTAGTAGTCCACGTTCTCGGTGTCGCGGATCAGCCGGTCGTAGGCGACCACGGGAATGTCGAGCGCCGCGGCGTTGGCGAGCGCGTTGGTCAGCGTCGTGCCGTCGATCGCCGCGATCACCAGAGCGTCCACGCCCTTGGTCATCATGTTCTCGATCTGGGCGAGCTGGTTCGGAATGTCGTCCTCGGCGTATTGCAGATCGGTGGCGTAGCCCGCCTCCCGGAACTGCTTCACCATGTTGTTGCCGTCGGCGATCCAGCGGGCCGAGGATTTCGTGGGCATCGCGATGCCCACGGTCCCCTTGTCCTGAGCGATCGCCGGCATGGCGAGGATCGCTGCAAGAGCGGTGGCTCCGAGCGCGCGTCTCGTTAGGGTCATCTTTCCTCCCTCTGGCGCGGCTCCCCTTTCCGCGCCGCTTGTCGTGGCCGCATGACCGGCCCGCGGCGACATTGCGATCGATGCGCATATCGGTCAAATTCATTTTAAGGAAGTAGATATACCGGATTTTACATGACGGACCTGATCCGCCGCGGACTGAAGGTCTCCCAGATCCGGCTTCTCGCCGCCCTGCGCGAGACGGGCCAGATCAGTGCGGCGGCGCAGATGGTCGGCATGACGCAGCCGGCCGCGTCGCGGCTCCTCGGCCAGCTCGAGGACCTTGCCGGCACCCCGCTGCACGAGCGCCATCCGCGCGGCATCGCCCTGACCGAGGCGGGCCGCATCCTCGCCGACGAGGCGATGTCGACGCTCCGCGGCTTCGATCTCGCCGGCCAGCGCATCGGCGAGGCGGTGTCGGGTCTGCGCGGCGCGGTGCGGCTCGGCTCCGTCACCGGGCCGTCGCTTGAGATCGTCCTGCCTGCCCTCAGGACGGCGCGCCGCTCGCTGCCGCGGGTCGAGATCTCGATCCTGGTCGACACCTCCGACCGGCTGGGGGAGTCGCTTCTAAGTCGCGAGATCGACTTCTATATCGGACGCATCCCGCACCAGGCCGATGCGCGGTCCTTCTCACTCGAGGCGATCGGACCCGAGCCGATCTCCCTCGTCGTCCGACAGGATCATCCGCTGACCCGGGACGCGCCGCTCGATATCGCCCGCTGCCTCGGCTACGACTGGGTGCTCCAGCCGCCCGGCGGATTGCTGCGCCGCACGGTCGAGACCTACCTCATGGAGCGCGGCTTCGGCCTGCCGGACCGGGTGATCGGGACTACGTCGCAGCTCTTCACCCTCGCCCTGGTCCACGAGACGAATGCGATCGCGCCGTTGGCCCGGGCCGTTGCCGACTTCTTCATCGATCGCGGCGCCCTCGGCAGCCGCCTCGCCCGGCTTCCGGTGGCGGCCGATCTCCGCGTGGCGGACTACGCGCTCATCTCCCGCGCGGAGGAGATCCTGTCTCCGGCCGCCGCGGGCATCCGGGCGCTGGTCGCCGCCGAGGCGTCGCAGTCGCCGCGGGGATGAGGGGACGCGGCCCGGACGCTCGCCGCCGGATACGGCATCGCCGGACACGGAACAGCCGGGCCCCGTCGGGCCCGGCTGCGGCGACCGCGGCGATCACCGCGGTCGGGTCGGCTCGGCTGTACCGGTGGCGGCGTCAGGCCGCGGTCTCGTGCTCGAGAGCCTCGGTCGCGCCGTTGCCGATCTCGATGCGGCGCGGCTTCAGAGCCTCGGGCACTTCGCGCTTCAGTTCGATGACCAGCATGCCGTTCGCATGGCTTGCGGCCTCGACCCGCACGTGGTCGGCGAGATGGAAGCGGCGCTCGAAGGCGCGGGTGGCGATGCCGCGATAGAGATAGGTGCGGCCCTTGTCCTCGTCGGCCTTCCGGGCGGAGATGACGAGCGCGTTCTCGCGCTGCTCGACGGCCAACTCGTCGTCGGTGAAGCCCGCGACGGCGATCTCGATCGTCCAGGAATCGTCGCCGGTCTTCTCGATGTTGTAGGGCGGATAGGTCTGAGCGCCGGACGTGTCGCTGAGGACGCGGTCCATCAGGTCGGCCATCTGGTCGAAGCCGACGGTGGCGCGGTAGAGGGGAGCGAAGTCGAAGGTTCTCATGGGGTGATCCTTTCGGGAAGCGATTACCATGGGTCACGCCATCCCCCTCCGGGGCGGGCGTGCATCGGACCCAGAAGAGGCGTCCGACGTCGAAAATGTGGGGAGCCCGGGGGTCCCGTTCAAGAGCTGGGAAGACGATTTTTCCCCGCATGGCCAAACGGTTCGACGGGGGCCGAGGCCCCGGCCCCGATGGCCGAGCGCGATCCTGTCCGGCGCAGCCCGGGTGCCGGCGGCCGGGAAGGACAGGCGGGGGCCGAGCCCCCTCTCGCCTCCTTCGACAGAAGAACCTGCCGCGTCGGGAGATCCGGCGCCGTGGCTCGGCGCGTCGTCGAAACGGGCGACGACGAATTGCGCACCGAGTTCGTGGTCCTCGACATTGAGCACCCGATGTGAGGACCGCTACCCGGTGAATTGCCGCGTCATCGGCGAAGGATCATCCTCGGTCCAGGCCCGACAGCCGCGAGAATCGACCCGGTCCGTCGGCCGCTGAGGCCATCATGTAGCAGCCGGAAAGGAGTGTCGAAATGGCTCTCTATGAGGACGACATGTTCGACGATCTTGCCTACGACGAGGCTGAAGGCCCTGCGGATGCCTTCGGGTTCGACGAGTACGACGAGCTCGACGAATACGACGAGTTCGATGAAGCCGACGAATACGACGACTTCGACGGATACGACGACTTCGACGAGTATGACGAATACGACGCGCTCGAAGCCTCCGACGAAGCCGACTTCTACGACGAGTTCGACGAGTACGAGGAGGATTTCGACGAGGACGAGTTCGACACCATGCTCGCCTATTCGCTGGCCGCCGAGGACGAGGACGAGTTCTTCGGCAAGCTCTTCCGCGGCATAAAGAGTGTCGCGAAGAAGGTCGGCCAGGGAATCAAGAAGGCGGCGCCGATCATCGGCAAGGTCGCGCGGGTGGCCGCGCCCATCCTGTCGAAGATCCCGCACCCCTATGCCCAGCTCGGCTCGCAGGCCGCGAAGCTTCTCGGCCGTCTGCGCATGGAGGGTGCGACCGAGGAGGAGGCGCTGGAGGCGTTTGCGGAACTCGCCGCCCGCAATCCCAGGGCGATGCCGATCGTAGCCACCATCGGCGCCCGGACGATCCTGAAGAACAAGGGCAAGAGCATGAGCCTCGCCGCTCGCAAGAAGGCGGTCAAGGATGTCAAGCAGGCCGCCAGGACGCTCGTGCAGAAGCGCGGCCCGAAGGCGATCCGGGCCTTGCCGAGCATCGTCCGGTCGGCGAAGAAGATGGGCGCGCGCAAGGGAATGCCGACGCCGGTGCGGACCAAGGTGGTCAAGACCGCCGCCTCCAAGGTCGCCCGCAGCCCGGCAATGACGCGCAAGCTCGCGAGGCCGAAGATGAAGGCCGTCGCGACGGTCAAGAAGAGCGGTGCGGCGAAGGCGGCCATGGGCCGCAGCTTCACCATCCCCGGTCCCGCACGGATCACCATCTCCGCCGCATGACCGCCACTCGCCGGGAGCCCGACCATGATCGCCGTCGCGACATCAGAGTTCATCGACGCCAAGGTGCGGGCGCTCGTCGCCCGGTCGCGCCGACTGACCTCGCTGACGCCGCACCGCGTCGGAATCCCGGCGGCCTTCGCCGATTTCGCCCCGAGCGCCGCGCATTTCGCAGCCGCGAACCGGCGCCTCAAGTCGATCGACCGGCGCATCGACGCCCGCATCGCCTTCCTGCGCCGCCACGCGCGGACCGCCCATCCCAGGCAGGTGCTGGTCTCGGTCGCTCTGGCCGAGCGCGAGGTCGACCGCGCCCGCCGGACCTTCGGCATGATCTTCGAGATATTCAGCCAGCGAAACGGCGGATTCGCGCCCGCGCTCGCCGCGCATGACGCGATCGCCAGCGACTGCTACGAGGCGATCCTCGCGACCGCGCCGATGGTCTTCGACCGCGGGATCCTGCGGCCCCTGACCTACATGGAGCACGGCTATTCTCCGGCGACGATGCGCAGGGGCGTGGCGCTGTCACGGCTCCTTGGCGAGTCCAACCCGTTTCCCGTGATCCGGATTCCCTGGGATCGCGACAATCCGTGGCAATCGGTGTTCCTGCACGAGGTCGCCCACAACCTTCAGGCAGATCTCGGCATCTGGCAGGAGAACCAGACGGCCGTGGCGCGACGGCTGCTCGGCAGCCGCGCGCATCCGCTGGTGGCGACCGTGTACCGGCGATGGCACAAGGAGATCTTCGCCGATCTCGCCGCGATCCTGCTCGGCGGCACCGCGTCGGCCTGGGGCATGATGGACTTCCTCGCCCACCCGGCACCCAAGACGACGACCTACAGGCCCGGCGGCTCCCATCCGACGGGATTCCTGCGGGTCCGGATCATCGCCGAGATGCTGCGCCGGATGGGCTTTCCCGCCGATGCCGCGAAGGCCCGCGAAGTCTGGGGGGATCTCTACGGGCGGGCCGAGCACGGGCGCATACCCCGGCAGCTTCTGGCGTCGTCCGAGAACGTCATCCCGGCGGTGGTCGACGAGATCGCGTTCCAGCCGCGGCGCAACCTCGCGCAGCGCGCGCTGGTCGACGTGATCCGCTTCACGCGCGACGACGAGGCGCGGATTCGCCGCGCCGCGATGCATCTGGTCGCGGGACGCATGCCGGACCTGCCGCCGCGGTTCCTGGTCAGCGCCAGCCGCTTCGCGCTCACCATGGGCGCGCCGGCCGCGCCGCTCTCCGACGCGGTGATCCGGCATCTTTCGAAACATTCGACGCGCGAGCGGAAGAAACCCGTCCTGCACATCGCGCGGGCGGCCTGAGGTAGCAAGAGAGGTGGACGGACATGACCAACCCGAGTGACCAGAGCCGCAGCTCCACCCCCCGTTCGGCGACCTCCGTGACGGTGGACAACCTGATCCGCCGGGCGCTCCGGGTATCGGACCCGACGGACCCCATGCAGCTCGCCAAGGCCCTGATCGACCGCTTTCCGGACGACGCCTCGCGCTGGCGGCAGGAACTCGCGGGCGGTCCGATCCAGGTGCAGCAGATGCCGATCGCCGCAGCGAGCCTGCCGGGGCCGTCGCGCGAGGTGAGCGAAGCGCAGAGCGACCTCGACCGCGACCTCGACGCGCTCCTGAACGAGAGCCAGATCAAGGATCTGCAGCCCGAGCTGCGCGGCTGGGCGAACTCGATCCGCAACGGCGCGCGCGCGGGCCTCGCCTCGGCACGGCTGGCGCTCGACGGAACCGAGCGCGACCGGGCGATGGCGGCGCGCCGCACGCTCACCGACTACGCGCGGCTCGCGCGCTATCTCGCGGCGCTCACGCAATGCGTGCCCGGCCTCTTCTGCCGGCTGGCGCAGAGCTGCGACAACATGGGCGCGCTGATCCTCGTGACCGCGGGCGACGCGCTGGCCGCCAGCGGGGTCACGAGCACGTCGGTGATCCTGCAATCGGCCTCTTCGGAGCTGCAGACGCGGCGCGAGGCGGTGCTGGCGGCGCTGCGCAACCTGACCGGGGCGACGCATGACGCCTATGTCTCGGGCGAGTGGCCGCGCGGCCTGACAGCCTTGCGCCAGCTCCACCGGGCGCTCGAGGACAGCGGCGCCTCCGACCTGCGGGCGTTCCTCGACGAGGGCTATCTCGGCAACGTTTTCGACGAGATGATCGCGCTCACCGCGGGGCGGACGCCCGACGGGCTGCGCGCGCTCGGCGCGACATCTGTGGTGACGACCGCGCAGCTCGAGCGGTTCCTGCGCGTCAGCCAGGACGTGGCCGAGCCGGAAAGCCCGCAGCTCACCACCTTCCTGACCGCGATCCAGTACTTCATTGAGGCGTTCGGCGCGGCGCGCTCGGGCCACCGGCTGATCTACATCGCCCGGCCTCCCATCCTGTTCTACGGCATCTACGGGGCCGCGAGCCCAGACGCGGTGACCACGTTCCTGCTCGCGCTCGTCGAGCAGCGGGGACGCTTCGCCGAGGCGCTCGACTGCTTCTGCTGCTGTTGCTGCGACGCCGAGGCGGCCGAGACGCTGATCGTGGGCGGCAAGGCGCTCTACGACATCGACCGCACCATCGATCTCCTGGCGCAGTCGCCGTCGGGCTTCGGCGAATCGCTGGTCACGGCAGACGCCCTGCAGTTCGTGGTGCAGGCGGCGAACGCGATCCTGAAGACGCTTCCCCGGACCGACATCCTGCCGGTCCACCTGACCGCCCCGCTCGACGCCATCACGGCGGCGCATGCGGTGCTCGCCGCCAGTCTGCCGCCCGCGATCAGCAACCCGTCGCCGCAGGAAGGCGAGCGCCGGGCGCATGCCATGCACGACGTCATCTGCGCGCAGAGCTTCACCGAGGCGAAGTGGGTGGAGATCGTCCGCACCATGTCCGCCAAGTGCAACCACCAGCTGCTCGGGATCAACGACCAGGTCTCGGCGGTCAACCGCGTGCTCGAGGACGCCATCGGGCTGCTCGCGCAGGCGAGCGGACTGACCTTCGATCCGTGCGACCAGCTCGACATCTCGGTTCCCGACCATGCCGACGTCTCGCTCGAGACGCTGGTGCACAACATCCCCTTCAAGGGACGCAACCGCAATCCGCTGAAGAAGACACCGTGAGGCCCCGCCATGACACGATCTCCGGAAAACTCGCTCTACGGCTATCTCGAAATGCTGCGTCCGCCCGTCGGCGCCGCTCCGGGCGGCGATCTCGAGGCGCGCCTGAAGCTGACGGAGGACAGGCTGTCGGCGCTCGAGGCCCGGCAGCACTGGCACGAAGTGCATCGCCGGCCGTGGCTCTCCTTCGCCTTGATGAAGGGCATCAGCCCGACCACCGAGAACTTCGTGCAGAGCGAGCCTCGCCTCTCGTCGTTCCGGGCCGCCGGCTACAACAGCGTTGGCGACATCGCCGGCCAGCCGCCGGAGGGCGGCAAGCAGCCCGGCGAGGTGATCTACGAGAAGTGCCTCGAGGCATACGCGGCGGATCGTGCGAACGTCGCGCCGCCGCCCGACCTCGAGGAGATCCGCATGTTCTACGAGATCTGCCGGCGGCAGAAAGAGGAGCGAGGAGTGCCGTCCTGACCGGCGGAGGGCCGGATGGCGTTTGCCACCCTGAAAGACTGAGGTTCTGCCATGCTACCTTTTGAAACCAACGAGACCCTGAAGCGGCTGTTCCAGCGGTTCTATCGCGAGGAGCTTGGCAACCTGTCGCCGGAGGAGCGGGCGGCGTTCGAGCGCCAGTTCGAGCAGCGCTTCCAGTCCCTGCTCGAGGAATCCGGCGGCGACAGCTTCGGCTTCGCCGACCTGATCGGATTCGGCGGCGAGGGGGTCCGGCCCTTCGCCGACCTGCCCTATTCCCGGGTCAAGCCGGATTTCGACGCCGCGGTGATCCCGAGCCAGCTGCACGCCGCCGCCGAACTCTACTACATCTACCAGCACGAACGGATGAAAGTCTTCGAGGTCGTCGACGTCCTGCGCAAGCTGTTCCAGCTCGGCCGGCTCCGGATCCAGCAGGGGCCCGGCGCGCGGAGCCTCTACATCCTCGAGAAGTGGAAGCCGCTGCGCTATTCGCGCCGCGACCGGGTGATCGCCTACAAACGGGCCTTCAACTACGGCAGCGGCCCGGTGCCGGCGGGCGCGGTCGTGAACAAGAACTTCCACTACCAGTTCGTCGCCTTCATGTCGTCGCTGGCGCAGTACACGCGCGACCTTACTGTCAGCGAGGTGATCAAGGGAAGCCAGCAGATCGTGGATCGCCCCTACGGCACGATCGCGACGATCCAGCGGCTCGGCACCGACCTGCGCTACGCGCTCGACCGCTCGAGCTACGGCAACATCCTGGCGCTGACCCACGAGGTCGGGCAATACCTGCAGACGACGCTCGACCTGCTCGGCTCGCCCGACATCCTCAAGAGCTTCGACGCCAACAACAAGTGGGACGTGATCGAGCAGGTGTCGATGCGGCATCTCAACGGCCACGCGCCGCTCTCCCAGCGCTCCAAGATGGCCGAGTCGGGGCGCCGGGCGCTCGAATTCATCGCCGCGAACGATTTCGCCACGTCGATCGACATCGAGGTGTTCCGCTCCGAAATCCGGCCGATCGCGGCCTTCGCCGAGGCCTGGATCGCCGCTTACCGGATGACTTCCGAGGGCCGCCGCTTCCCCGGCGTCACGGACCAGCTGCGCTGGTCGCAGGGGCTGCCGAAGCGGATGGCTTCCGGCATTCCGGCATGAGGCTGAGCGATGACCCAGCACCTCGCCGCGCGGACACTCCAGGGCAAGCAGACGCCCGACCTGATCATCGACGGGCGCCTCGCCCTCTCCGAGCACGGGCTGATGCTGGCGCTTGCGCTCGCGGCGCGCCGCGCGGTCTGGCTGGTGCCCGGCCTCTGGGCGCTGCTGCAGCGGTTCGAGGTCATCGACTATCCTGACTTCGCGGACCCAGACGAGGACGTCGAGGCTATGCTGCCAACCTTGCGCGAATGGCACGCGGTCTGGAGCGGCACGCAGCTTCTCGAGCGGTTCTACTGGGTGGGGGACGTGCTGTTCGAGAGCCGCCTGCCGCCCGATTTCGACCAGTCGGCGGCGCGGCGCCTGCAAGGGTTCGCGCTGACGCTCGAGCGGTTCGCCGAGAGCCACGGGCCGCTTTCGGCGATGACGGTCTGCGCCCGCGACGCCGCGGCGCTGGCCGCGGTCAAGGCGGTCGACGCGCCGGTCATCCTGACCGAGATGCGCGCCGCCGCCCGGCCGCGGCTCTGCGACTTCCTCGCCGCCGGAGGCGTGGGCGCACGCGAGATCGACGGCCTCGCGGCGCAGCGGCTCCGGCGATCCGCGCTGGGCCAGACCCCGCCCGCCGGAGCGGAACTCGCCCTCGCCTGCGGCGTGCAGGTCGCAGCGGTCAGCCTTCTCGCCCCCCGGGCCATCGCCGCCGCGCTCGAGCCCGAGAGCGATTTCGAGCCGGACGACGTGATCTATTCCGAGGAGCGCGACCCGTGGCGCGGCGCCCAGGCCGTCTGGTGCGAGGTGGCGCTGTGAAACCCGCGGCCGCCCCCCATTCACTGCCGCGGACCAATCGCGGCGAGCTTCCTACGATCAGCGTGGCCGGGCGGATCGCGCCGCCCCTGACCAAGGGCTCGGCCTACCGGATCGGACAGGACGGGGCGCTGCGGGTGCTGACGGGTCCCGGCGGCATCACCTACAGCCACCGCGTCGGCGATCGCTGCGTCGGTCTCGCCGCCGACCATCTCGAGCCCGGCGTCTCGATCCGCTGCCCGTCGCGGGGCCCGGAAGCCGCGAAGGAGTCGGCCAACCGGGCGCTGAATGTCCTCGCCTGTGTCGGCAACGTCGCCCGGATCGTCTCCGGCCCAGCCATGGGTGCCAAGGGGATCGTCACCGGCAAGCATGGCGGGGTCGCGAACGTGATCGTGGACTTCCCCTCGGCGCAGATGCGCCGGATGCGGCTCGGCGACGTGGTGCAGATCGACGCGACGGGTCAGGGGCTGCGCCTGCTCGACTTTCCCGACGTCGCGGTGATGAACGCCGATCCCGAGCTCCTCGCGCGGCTCGGCATGCGGCAGGAGCTGGGGCGGCTCTCGGTGCCGGCCACGCATGCCGTGCCGGCCGCGCTGATGGGATCGGGTCTCGGCAAGTCCAGCGCCGCGCGCGGCGACTACGACATCCAGCTCTTCGACCGCGGGATCGTCCGGCGTCTTCGGCTCGACACCCTGCGATTCGGCGACATCGTCGCGATCGTCGAGGCCGACGGCCGCTACGGGCGCGCCTACCGGACGGGATGCGTCACGATCGGCATCGTGGTGCACGGCGACAGCACCGTCGCCGGGCACGGGCCGGGCGTGACCACGCTCCTGAGCGGGCCGGCCGGGCGATTCAGACTGCATTCCGACACGCGGGCCAACCTGGCGCTCGCCTACGGGATCCGGCGCGCGGCCCCGCCGCGCCGGAGGGCGACGCTTATGGAGAAGACGGGCCACCTGGCCCCGGGCCTCGCCGCACCCACCAAGCAGAGGAGACTGAAAGATGGCGTATCATGACCGCCGGCTCGACAGGATCGTTCTGCATGTGCAGCCCGGCCGGCGCTGTCGCTGCGGTGCCGCAAGATGCCGATGCGGCCTTGTCGAAGCCGCTGCCCCCAGACCGCCGGCCACGGCCACGCGTCTCGGGACCCCGCGCACCGGCACGCGCGAGGGGCCTCTGACCCTGCATGACTGGGGCGGATGGGGAAGCGGTGTCATTCTGAAGGAACTGGTCGCCGCCGCGCGCTATGTTGATTCCGAGATGGCGACCCGTTTCGGCACGACGAAGCGAAGCACGCCGCTGCCGGTTCCCCGCGACCTCCTGAACAGGGTTCCGCCTGCGTTCCATCCGTACTTCACCCGGACCGGCACGCTCTACCGTATCGAGACCAAGGGACAGCCCGTGCCGGTCGATATCGGCATGGTCACGTCGCAGGTCGCCGGCTTCCGGCTCCTCAAGCATTTCGTCCCGCCGGCGCAGGTCCTCTCGGGCGCGGCCAAGTATGGCGGTGCCGGCCGCTACGCCGTGAAACGCGGCACGCCCCCCCGCCGGCTGATCGCCGATGCCGCCGCCGCCGCGGTGCATCTGGGCCGCTTCCGCAAGAGGTTGCATTGGCGGGGACGGCCGGACCGGCGCCTGCTCCACGCCTACGAGATCCTGCTGCAGTGGCAGGAACGAACCCGCACCTACAACCCGCAATCCTGGACGTTCGAGGATTGACCGCAGGCAGGGAGACCGCACCATGATCCCGGAAGAAGACAGCCCCGACCTCGACGCGCTCGACCGTCTCGTCGATCGCGAATTGCGGCACCTCTTCGGCCGCTACCGGCCGCGGCAGCCCTCCGCCGAACCGCCCGCGTCGGACGGATACGCGACGGCCGCCGGCGATGCGGCGGGGGCCAGAACGGACCAGAACTCGTCGCGCAAGCGGCATGCCGACAACGTCGTTCGCGCGCACCCTCTCGCCCGGCCGCCCCGGCGCCCACCGGCCGGGCATCTCGAGGGGCTTTTCGCCCGCGAGGAGGAGGCGTTCCTCGCCAACGCCGCGGACTGGCTCGAGAGCCGGCCGAACGCGGACATCCTGCTCGACGCCCTGGCGCGGCGCGTTCTGGGCGGCGCCCCTTCGGCCGCCGCCCCGTTGCCCGCCGAGCGCGACTGGCGGCACGAGGAGGCCGAGGCCGCGGCGACACCGGACGAGGAATGGGGCGACGACCCCGAGACCACGCCCCCGGATCTGGCCGATCCTCCGTCACCTGCGCCCCGCGGCGCAGTCGACCCCCCGGATGGAGGCCGGCAGGGGCCTCCGGAGACGCCGGGCGACGATCCGGCGGAGTGATGGCGCCGGGATCGGACATCCACACGCCGGTCGTCCTCGACCGGCTGCTCGAGCGGCTCGACTATGCCGTCATCGGGCCCACGGACGGGCGGACACGCGTGCGGAACGCCAGACCGCCGCTCGACGCGGTGTGCCATATCGGACGCGATTTCGGCGATGGCCGGCTCTCGGGCTGCACGGCCTTCCTGATCAGCCCGCAGGTCGCACTGACCGCGGGACACTGCGTCTTCTCCCTGCGGCGAAGGCGGACCGCCCGCCGCATCCTCGTGTCGCCGGCCCGCGACGGCACCCGGCGCCCCTACGGCGCGGTCTGGGCGCTGCGCTGGTTCGCCCATCCGCGGTTCCTGACGCAGACCGACGCGCGCTTCGATTTCGGCGTGATCGTCCTGCCCCACGGGTTCCCCGGTCTCGTGCCAAAACTGACGCTGCGGGCCCTCTCCTCGGCCGCCCTCGCCGGGGTGCGCGCCAACCGGCTGCTGCACATCGCGGGATACCCATCGGACAAGCCGAGGGGCGAACTCTGGACGCATGCGGAGCGAATGGACCGGTTCGGCGCGCGGCTGATGCTTTACAGCGTGGATACCTGCCCGGGTCATTCCGGTGCGCCGGTCTGGATCGATGCGCCGGGAGGCCGCGGCGACGTCCTGGCGATCCACACGCGTGGGCCGCGCCCCGCCGCTCGCGGCCCGTGGGGGTGCCGGCCGGGGGCGCCGACGGCACCGCCCGGCCACTTCAACGCCGGGGTTCGGATCACGGACGATGTGCGCGCCGCGATCGCGCGCGCCGTGGCCGGGGAAGGCCCCATGACGCTTCTGAGATCGGATGCGTCGACGCGAGGACGATCCCGATGACAAGCGAAGCGGCGGAGAGCGCCGATCGGCACGACAAGGTTTGCCCCGACTCGCCCTTTTGTGTATCTTCAGGTTGTTTAGGGGGGTCGGACCTGCATCCGCCGGGCCGATCGCTTCACGGGTAGAGTTCCAACGGAAGACGAGTGAGGAACGGAAGGATTTGCCGCCGTCCGGTGATCGAGGACTCCGGAGGGTTCCTGCGTATACGACGTTCTCTGTCATCTACGATATTGCGATGGGGGCAGCGGTGCTTCCGAGTCTCATCGACGCCTTCAGCGAAAGTCGGCGGCGCTTCGGCGTGGAAACCGACAGCATCGCGGATATTGGCTGCGGCACCGGCCGCTTCCTGAAATATCTCGGCCGCTTCGGCGGCACGCTCATCGGCGTCGACCGGTCTCCGGCGATGCTGCGACGCGCCGCGCGGCGGCTGCAGGGGGCCGATATCCGGCTCCTGCGCATGGACCTGCGCGATCTCGCGCTGCCGAGGCCGGTGCAGACGCTCACCTGCACGTTCGACACCCTCAACTACCTGCTCGACCCCCGGGATTCTGGGGCGAACCTTCCGGAACTTCGCCGCGGCGCTGCAGCCGGGCGGCACGCTGATGTTCGATTTCATCCCGAAGGGGGCGAGTCCGGCGACCGCGAGCGGCCGTCAGCGCGTCACGGCCGGCCGCATCCTGTCGGAGTGGCGCGTCCGGATCGATCCCGAAGGCGGCGGCAGCACGGTCGCGATCCTGATGCGCGACACCGCCCGCCCCGACGCCCGTCCGACATTCGAGATTTATCGCCAGCGCTGGCACGCGCGGAGCGAGATCAGCACGCTGCTGACGGGAAGCGGGTTCGAGATCGTCGACTGGCGGCCCGCCGAGCCGGGCGGCGACGACGGATGGCTGCATGTCGTGGCGCGGCGGACCGATGCGCCGCCGGAGGCCCGGACGCCATGAGCGCCGCCGAAAAGATCCGGACCGGCGAGGGGCCGCCCTGCGGCGGGGACCTGCTAGCGTCCCTTCGCGCCATCAGCGAGAGCGTGATCCGGTTCGATTTCGTCGGCATGCCGGTGGCCGCGATCCGCCTAGAGGAGTGGGTGGCCACCCAGGACGGGCTCGCGATGCAGCACCTTCGCAGCCACGTCGCGGGCCGCATCGTCGCCGATGGCAGCGTCTTCGTGCTCTTCAGCGACGATTGCGGCAGCGACCGCCTCGCCGACCGCTCGATCGTGCAGCGGCTCACCCAGCGCGAACTCAAGGTGGCCTGCATGATCGGCGACGGCCTGACCAACAAGGAGATCGCCCGCAAGCTCGGGATCAGCGCCCATACGGTACGAGAACATTGCCGCCGCGCTTGCGCGAAGCTCAACATCTCGAAGCGGTCGGCCCTGGTCAGATGCCTCTACGATACCGCTAAGCCGGCCGGCTGGCGGCGGTGATACCCCCGAATTGACGGGGTTCCGGGCCGTGCGGCGATCGTCCTCAGCGTCGTCTCATACCAGCGGCATCATCCGCTGACCTGCGCCCAGTTACGCGAGGGTGATGGAGGCGACGCGTTCCGGGGTTGCGATGAGTGCGTTCCAGGCCTCGCAGCAGGCGGCGACGATGGTTTCGTAGCTGTCGAACACGCGGTTCGCGAGGCGGTTCTGGCGGAGGAACTGCCAGATGTTTTCGACCGGGTTCAGCTCCGGGCTGTAGGGCGGGAGCGTCAGCAAGGTGATGTTCGCCGGCACGGCGAGGTCCCTGGAACTGTGCCAGCCGGCGCCGTCGAGGACGAGGATAGCGTGCGCGCCAGGCGAAACGTGTCGGCCGATCTCGGCGAGGTGCGCGCTCATCGCGTCCGTGTTCGCATAGGGCATGACGAGGGCAGCGCCGGTCGCGCGGGCGGGACAGACGGCTCCGAAAATGCAGGCCCAGGCGTAGCGGCAGTCCTTCGGCGCCGGCGGGCGCGAGCCCTGGTGCGCAGGCCCGCATAGCGCAGCCGCGCCCAAACCTTGCGATACCCTTCGCCGTGGAAGGGGCTGCCGGCGAGCAGCGAACGGATGCGCTCCGCCAGATCGGCATCGGGCATTGCCCCCTGCGGTCCCCGACGGCGTCGCGGTGCGTCCGGCCGGTTCGCGGCGCTCAGATGCCGGTGAAGCGTCGCCCGACTGACGCGCCAGTACAGACACAGCCGGGCCAGACCGTAGCGGCGCCTCACGGAGATCGAGAAGGCCTGGCTCATCGCTTCGATCTCCGCAGCCGAAAAGGGACGCCGGCCTCCAGGCGGTCGATCTTGGCCTCGAGCAGCTCGTTGGCCATCGTCATCTCGCCGATCTTCTCCCGCATCGCCTTCAGCTCTCGACCCTGGTCGGTCTCCGGACGGCTCTTCAGCGACGCCGCGCCGGCCTCCAGAAAGCCGTCACGCCATGCACTGAGATCCGCGGCGGTGGTGCCGACCTCGCGGCTGACCACTTCCAGATCCTCGCCGCGCAAGATCCGCAGCACCGCTTCCTGCTTCTTCCTGGCCGACATGCGCCGCTGACGCGGTGCGGCGGGCTTGTCCTCGCCAGCGTGATGGGCGCGCTCCGGCAAGCCCGCCTTCTTCCCTCGATCGTCCGTCATGGCTCCTCCTCGATGGAGCCGCTTTCACCCAAATCGCTGTCTCAGAAAACCGTACACCGGGAGAATCCGCCACAGCCAGTCCGTACCTGGCTTGCCGGAACGTCTTGCACTGATCTGCGCCATCGCGCCCAGGTACAGAAGTCGCCGAAGATAGCGGTTGCCCGCCTTGGAGATCCGGCCAAGTCTTTCCTTGCCGCCGCTCGAATGGGGCCGCGGGGTGAGGCCGAGCCAGGCCGCGTAATCCCGCCCCGTCCTGAAGGTCTCCACCTCCGGCGTGGTGGCGGCGAAGGCGCTCGAGGATAGCGAGCCGATCCCGGGGATCGTCGTCAGCCGCCGGGCGAGCGGATTTTCCTTCTGGGCCGCGGCGATCCGATCGGTGACCGCCTTGATACGATCCCGGGTCTCGCGGAGCTGTTCGGCCAGGAGGTCCAGAGCGGGTCGCGCCGCCTCCGGCGCCTCCGCGATCAGGGCGAGCAGGCGATCTGCATTATGGAGGCCGCGGGCACAGACCAGCCCGAACTCGGCCAGGTGGGCCCGGATCGTGTTCACCAGCTGGGTCTGCTGGCGAACCAGGAAGTCCCGGGTCTTGTGGTCGACCAGTGCGCCCTGGCGCGCGGCCGACTTCACCGGGACGAAGCGCATCGTCGGGCGCGTCACCGCTTCGCAAATCGCCTCGGCGTCAGCAGCGTCCGTCTTCCCTCGCTTTACATACGGCTTCACGTAAGCCGCCGGCATGATCCGCACGTCGTGGCCCAGGGCGATCAGTTCGCGGGCCCAGAAGTGCGCACCACCGCAGGCTTCCAAGCCGACAAGGCAGGGCGGACAGGCCTCGAAGAAGGCCAGAACCTGGCCGCGCCTCAGCTTCCGGCGCAGCGCGACCGTACCGTCCTCCCGGACGCCGTGGATCTGGAAAACGCTCTTGGCAAGATCGACGCCGATGGTGGTAATCTCGTCCATGGATGGCTCCCTCGGCAGTGAGCGCCGGTAGTGCCCCGGGACGTGGTGTAATTTGTTCTCCGGCTGGGTGTTGAGCCGGTTTACAGGGCGGCGATTTTGGCCGGGTCCATGGCTTGATCCTCGCAGATGGCGGCGACGGTTTCCAGCGTCATGTATCGACGTGTGACGGCCCATTCGTCGTTCTGCTCCAGCATCAGCGCACCAATGAGACGCCTGATCGCTGGCTCGTTGGGAAAGATACCGACGACGTTGGTGCGACGCTTGATCTCTTTGTTGAGACGTTCAAGCGGGTTGGTGGAGTGGGATTTGCCGCCAGTGAGCCTGCGGGAAAGTCTTGTAGGCCAGGACATCGTCTTCGGCGCGCAGCATCAGCTCGGCGAGTTTGTCGTGTCGCGGCTGGAATGCCTCGATCAGCTTGGCCCAGTGTTCCTTTGAGGCCGCCAGCGTGTCCTGATCGAAGGCCGTCCTGAGTGCCGCCGTCACGATGGGGCGGTCCTTCTTGCCAACGCAGGCCAGCGCGTTGCGCATGAAGTGCACGCGGCAGCGCTGTACGGTGGCCCGCCAGCACCTTGCGCGGCGGCTCCCTTCAGACCCTTATGTTCGTCCGCTATGATCAAGTTTCACCCCACGCAGACCGCGATCCGCAAGTGACCGCAGGAATTCATCCCAGAACACCTCGGCCTCGCTGGGCTGGATCGCGATGCCCAGAACCTCGCGCCGCCCGTCGGTGTTGACCGCCACAGCCACTATGGGCTGCCACGCTGACGATCCGTCCGGAGCGCCTGACCTTGACGTAGGTGGCGTCCAGCCAGACATAGGGCCATTCGCCCTCCAGCGGACGGTCAAGAAAGGCATCCACGCGTTCGCTCAATCTCGACGCATAGGCGCGAGACTTGGCTTTTGGAAATGCCAGTCATGCCCATGGCCTTGACCAGGTCGTCGACCGAGCGCGTCGAGACGCCCTGAACTGTAGGCTTCCTGGTATCACGGCTGTCATGGCTTTTTCCGAGGCGCGACGCGGTTCCAGAAACTCCGGGAATACGTCCCCTTCCTCAGCTTCGGGGATTTGGACATCGACAGCCCCGGCGCGGGTTTCCCACGCGGCGCGGAACCGGATCCCCGTTCCGGTGGCTCGATACCGCTCGAAGCCGAGCGTTGCGGTGCTGGACCCCGGCGCCGCACGGTTGGTTCCACATCCCAGCGCCAATCGGACTGGTCGGCGACGAAACCCGGCGTTCTTCGGCCAGAATCTGATGATCGAGCGGTCTCCGGAAGGAGCGCCTTCAGCGCCGCACGTTTCTGATATCAGTATCCTCGGTCATCGGGTTCGATCTCCTTGATCGGCAGGTTAGGTGCGCACCCAAATCCTACCGGAGAACGTCCACTGCCGCCCGGCAACCACGGGCTTCGCCTTGAGCTACGCAAGGCTCCGCTCAGCCCGCGGCGCTACCCTCGGAATTACACCACCCCGTGGGGCACTAC
>CAVZOA010000047.1:0-25985 GCA_963776705.1 uncultured Alphaproteobacteria bacterium | reverse complement strand
AGTGCCCCGGGACGTGGTGTAATTTGTTCTCCGGCTGGGTGTTGAGCCGGTTTACAGGGCGGCGATTTTGGCCGGGTCCATGGCTTGATCCTCGCAGATGGCGGCGACGGTTTCCAGCGTCATGTATCGACGTGTGACGGCCCATTCGTCGTTCTGCTCCAGCATCAGCGCACCAATGAGACGCCTGATCGCTGGCTCGTTGGGAAAGATACCGACGACGTTGGTGCGACGCTTGATCTCTTTGTTGAGACGTTCAAGCGGGTTGGTGGAGTGGATTTGCCGCCAGTGAGCCTGCGGGAAAGTCTTGTAGGCCAGGACATCGTCTTCGGCGCGCAGCATCAGCTCGGCGAGTTTGTCGTGTCGCGGCTGGAATGCCTCGATCAGCTTGGCCCAGTGTTCCTTTGAGGCCGCCAGCGTGTCCTGATCGAAGGCCGTCCTGAGTGCCGCCGTCACGATGGGGCGGTCCTTCTTGCCAACGCAGGCCAGCGCGTTGCGCATGAAGTGCACGCGGCAGCGCTGTACGGTGGCCCCCAGCACCTTGGCGGCGGCTCCCTTCAGACCCTTATGTTCGTCCGCTATGATCAGTTTCACCCCACGCAGACCGCGATCCGCAAGTGACCGCAGGAATTCATCCCAGAACACCTCGGCCTCGCTGGGCTGGATCGCGATGCCCAGAACCTCGCGCCGCCCGTCGGTGTTGACCGCCACAGCCACTATGGCTGCCACGCTGACGATCCGTCCGGAGCGCCTGACCTTGACGTAGGTGGCGTCCAGCCAGACATAGGGCCATTCGCCCTCCAGCGGACGGTCAAGAAAGGCATCCACGCGTTCGTCAATCTCGACGCATAGGCGCGAGACTTGGCTTTTGGAAATGCCAGTCATGCCCATGGCCTTGACCAGGTCGTCGACCGAGCGCGTTGAGACGCCCTGAATGTAGGCTTCCTGTATCACGGCCGTCATGGCTTTTTCCGAGGCGCGACGCGGTTCCAGAAACTCCGGGAAATACGTCCCCTTCCTCAGCTTGGGGATTTGGACATCGACAGCCCCGGCACGGGTTTCCCACCGGCGCGGACGATACCCGTTCCGGTGGTTCATCCGCTCAACCGAGCGTTCATGCGACCCGGCACCGCACAGTTGGTCCACATCCAGCGCCATCAAACGGTCGGCGACAAAACCCAGCATCTCGGCCAGAATTTGATGATCGGCGGTCTCCGAAAGAAGCGCCTTCAGCGCAGCCGTTTCTGATATCGTATCCTTGGTCATGGGTGATCTCCTTGATCGGCAGGTTAGGTGTGCAACCCAAATCCTACCGGAGAACGTCCATGGCCGCCCGGCAACCCGCACGGGCTTCGCCTGAGCTACGCAAGGCTCCGCTCAGCCCGCGCTACCCTCGGAATTACACCACCCCGTGGGGCACTACCCCGTCATGCCCCTGCCCTGCATCGCCATCCCCGACATCGACCGTTACTAGCTGGCGACCATCCGCGCCGCCCTGCGCCTCCTCCAGGAAACCCCTGCCCTACCGGGTTCACCCTGAATAACTCCCAACCTGCTGATTTACCGCGCAGATCATGCTGAAACGCTGGCGCCGATTTGCAGGGTTTCGTATTCTGGCCTTCGAAGCCTTGCGAATTCCGGAGCCCCGATGAAGCCCCATCCCCGCCGGGAAGAGCAGGACGATCTCCTGCGCCCCCGCCTCACCGACATGATCGACATGCGTCACGAGCTGGCGACGCTGGCGGCGCTGATCGACTGGGAGTTCTTCGAACGGGAATGGGCCGGGTTCTTCCCATCGCATCGGGGGCGGCCCGCGACCTCGCCGCGGCTGGTGGCGGGGCTGCTGTATCTCCAGCACGCCTACCGGCTGTCGGACGAGGCAGTCGTCGCGCGCTGGGTCGAGAACCCCTACTATCAGCATTTCACCGGTGAGACGTTCGGCGGCAGATCGGTCCACCGGACCGATCTGTTCCCCGCCTCACTCCAGCACCGCCCACCGATCGACCCGTCCTGCCTGACCCGCTGGCGGCAGCGGATCGGTGAGGAAGGGGCCGAGTGGCTGCTCACGAAGACCATCGAGGCCGGGCGGGCATCGGGCACGATCGATGACGACAGCCTGTCGCGCGTCGCCGTCGACACCACGGTCATGGAGAAAAACATCGCGCACCCGACCGACGCGCGCCTCTATGACAAGGCCCGCAATCAGCTTGTCGCCCTTGCAAGTGAAGCCGGGGTCACGCTGCGGCAGAACTACAACCGGCTGGCGCCGCGCCTGGCCATGCAGGCCGGCCGATACGCCCATGCCCGACAGTTCAAGCGCATGCGCAAGGCCCTGAAAAAGCTGAAGGGCTACACCGGCCGCGTGCTGCGCGACCTCCGCCGCCAGCTGGATGCGATCCCTGCGGGTCCGCTGCGCGAGCGCGTTCTGGACATGCTGGTGCTGGTGGGCCGCCTGCTGCACCAGGGCCCCAGGAGCCGCGGCAAGATCTACGCGCTGCACGAGCCGGAGGTCGACTGCATCTCCAAGGGCAAGGCCCGCAATCGCTACGAGTTCGGCACGAAGGTCAGCCTCGCCACGACCATCGACGAGGGGTTCGTCGTGGGCATGCGTGCGTTGCCGGGCAATCCCTATGACGGCCACACCTTGCCGGAAGCGCTTGAGCAGGTCGCCATCCTGACCGGCCAGACGCCTGCGCTGGCGGTCGTGGATCGCGGATACCGCGGCCACGGCGTGGCGCGCACGCAGGTCCTGATCAGCGGCACGCGCCGCGGCCTGACCCCGGCGCTGAGACAGCTGTTGCGACGGCGCAGCGCCATCGAGCCGGAAATCGGCCACATGCAACTTGATGGCCGCCTGTCACGCTGCCCGCTGAAGCCCACGTTCGGCGACGCGATCTTCGCCGTCCCGTGCGGCTGCGGCCACAACATCCGCAAGATCCGCGTTACCCGAGAGCTCTTCTGGCCTTCTTGCACGCCGCGATCGCCGCAGTCCTGGCCGCGGCGATCGCCGAAATCTCCCTCGGCAAGCACCAGAAAGGCACGCCGAAAGTTTGTTCAGCCTGAACCACTTATCATGGCGAGCCCGGCCACGGCGCCGATCAGCGGCCTGGGGAAGGCCATGATGACGGGCACCGCGACGCCGGCGAATTCCTGAAGGCAATGAAGAGCACGCCGTTCAGGACCGTCGCCTGGTAGCGCCCCTCGCGTTTCTCCCCCGCCTGCTCCGAGGAGCAGATCGCGGTCATCGGGCTCGGCAATGTTGGCGGTGTGGCCGCCCATCAGGCTGTCGAGCACGCCGCCCACGCCGACACGATGGTCATGGCGTTGACCGGCCCCCGGTAGCCCTCGGCATAGAGAACGCCGATGGCCTGGGCGTTCTCGGCGTTGATCACCAGGTAGTAGAGCGAGCGGCCCGGCGATGGTAAGAAAGGCGTCGGGGGGTGAAGACCGGCGCGGTGAATTCAGGCGCGACGAAGACGATTGGCGCGTAGCCGCCTCCGAAATTGCCCGTCAGAAACGCCGCCGCAAGTCCGACGACCAGGGCCAAGAGCACCGGCGGCACCGCCTTCAGGAACCGCATCGACGGGAAGAAGGCCAGCGTCGCAAGGCCGACCACGATGGCGGTTCCTCACCGAGGCGAAGGCGCCGATGCCGAAGCGGATCAGGGCGCCGGCGATCATCGCCATCCCAGCTCTGAGCAGCACCGAGCAAAGTTGCACAGCGGCAATCCCATCGAGAGGCTGAACGGCGAAATCAAGCGGCGCACTGATGTCGCATCTCTCCCAACGAAGCCTCCGTCCCTCGCCTCGTTGGCGCCATTCTCATGGAGCAGACCGAGGAATGGCCCCATTTCGCTCGCGCAACGCACCGGACCCACTGGGACCTTTCGCGAGAAAATGCCCTGCCCCGACGCGGGCTATTCGGCCGCGGCAAGGCCGCCGAGGCACTGCGCGAGCCCGCCACTGGCGTGCCAGGCGAATGCAGACCCGAGCAGGCTGCGGGCGTCGGAATGGCGCGGCACCCAGCCGAGGTCCGCTTGGGCCCGGGTAATGTCGGCGATCAACCGGGCCGGATCGCCGGCGCGGCGCGGTTTCACCTCCGACGGAACCGGCCGCCCTGCGACCTCCTGTGCCGCGGCGAGCAGATCGCGAACGCTGGTACCGACTCCGGAGCCGAGATCGTATTCGGCGTATTGCTCCTGGCTTCACCCTGCGGAGCGCGCGGAGATGCGCGTCCGCGAGATCGACGACGGAGACGAAGTCCCGGATGCAGGAACCGTCCTGGGTGTCCCAGTCGGCGCCACAGAGATCGAAGCGCGAGCGCTGGCCGAGCGCCGCCTGGATCACCAGCGGTATCACGTGGCTCTCCTGGCGATGGGCCTCGCCGTGCCGGCCATCGAGGTCCGCGCCGGCAGCGTTGAGAAGTAGCGCAACGCCGTCGCGCCGATGCCGTAGGCCGCGGCATAGCCCTCCAGGAGATGCTCGACGGCGAGTTTCGAGGTGCCGTAGGGCGCGCGTGCGAGATTCGGTCGTCCTCCCGGATCGGCCGGTCGAATCCGGCCAGCATAGACCGCTGCGGTGGAGGAGAAGCCGATCCGCTCGACGCCTTCGGACCGCATCGCCTCCAGCAGGCTGCGCCAGCCGTCGACATTTACCGACCAATAGCCGGACGGGTCCGCGATCGATTGCGGGACCGAGATCAGCGAGGCGAAGTGCAGCGAACCCCGCCCACGCCCCGGCGCCGCAGCACATCGGCCACGGCGCCGGTGTCGCGAATATCTGCGGGATCGAGCCGGTCGATCTCGACCGCCGCGACATGACCCGCGCTCAGGTCGTCGAGCACGAAGGCCTCGATGCCGAGCCGGCGAAGCTGGCGGAAACAGGCGCTACCGACGTAGCCGGCGCCTCCACACATCAGAACGCGCGATGGGCTTCACCTCAAAGATGGTAGATCGTCTTGAGCACGGTGCCGAGGCTGCCGGGATCGATGCCGACGAAGAGGATCGAGTTGTCCTCGCCGAGATCGAGGTATGTGTCGTCGTTGAAGGCTGTCATGCGGCCCGACAGCGATGCGGCGTCGAGATTCGCGAGGCCGTTCATGTCGCGCAGCATGTGCAACTCGTCTTCCGCGGAGAAGTCGGTGATGACGTCGTTGCCGGATCAACCGCGGAATTCGAAGACGTCCCATCCCGGTCCGCCGGTCAGCACGTCCGTGCCGGCACCGCCGTTCAGCCTGTCGTTCCCCGCCCCGCCGCTGATCAAGTCGTCCTCGCGGCCGCCGTGGGATCCAGTCGTCCCCCGCCTCGCCATAGATGACGTCGTCGCCGCGGCCGAGATCGTCGATGGCGGCGACGAAGTCGTTCCCGTTTCCGAGCCAGATGAGATCGTCTCCGTGCCCGCCGTCCACGCAGTCGTTCCCAGCGCCGGCGCGGATCGTGTCGGCGGACGAGCCGCCGTGGATGAGATCGCGGCCATCGCCGCCGTCGATCTCGTCGCGTCCCGCATCGCCGTGGAGGAAATCCCGGCCGTCGCCACCGATGATACGGTCGTCGCCAGCTCTGCTGCGGACGAGGTCGTCGCCCGTGCCGCCGGAAAGGTGGTCGGCGCCGTTGTCGCCGCGCACTATGTCGTCCCCGTCACCGCCGAACAGACGATCCTCGCCGTCCTGTCCCCGGAGGATGTCATCTCCCTCCCCGCCGTATAATAGATCGATCTGACGCCCTTCCACCGCTCGTTGCCAGCGCCGCCGTGCATCTCGTCCGTCGAGAGGCGCTTTTCGTCGCGCCAGCGACCGTACTCTTCGCCTGAGTGGTCAGCGGTGAGCCAGCGGACATCGAGAATGTCGTCGCCGTCACCGCCGAAGAGAAGGTTCGACCCGCCGCCGCCGTGGATCACGTCGTCTCCGTAGATCGCCCGTCATCAAGTCCGGATCGGGACCACCTGCGATTGTGTCGCTTCCGCCGCCACCGCGCAGAATATCGACACCGCTTCCGCCAATCAGTATATCGCCTCCGGCGTCCCCGTTAATGAAATCATTACCATCTCTTCCGTCAATCCAATCGACCTTTCCATCGCCGAACAGAACATCCCCAGCGTCCGATCCGAACCGCCAAGTATCTGGAGAAAGGCTGAAAGGAAGCGTCTTGCATCCTGCTCCCCACGACAGGCCGACGTGCGGGAAGCTCTCTCCCAACACAGGGTCGAAATACTTGAATGCAAATCTAAACACGGTTCTACCTCGGATTTGTCGCGATTCTCCAGATTTTCTGATAATTCTAGAACTGAATTGTCGACATGATGTCTCGCGAAATTGGTGCCCCGCCCGAGGTAAATTGGTTGTCCGGAAGTCTTGCGGATACCTTAATTCCCTCCTAGCATTTCGTATAGAGTATTCGATCTTTATCCGAAAATTTTATTCTCTTTCAGGTTGACGATTCCGACCTCCGCCGACTTGCATTAGGGTTTCGTTAGGATGCTGCAGTGCAGTTCGGAACCCGGTGCGGGGCGTGCCTCGTCAGGAGGAATGGAAATGGCTACAATTCCAGGTGGAGCGTTCAACGACTTCGTGTTCGGGACATCGTCGGACGATTTCATCACCACGGGGGATGGGGACGACATCGTTGTCGCCGCCTCGGGCGACGACGTGATCGACGGTGGTGCCGGGGTCGGACATGCTCGACGGCGGTTCGGGGGATCACAGGATCCAGGGGGTTGGGGCGACGACCTCGTAATCGGCGGATCGGGCGACGACGAGCTCTCCGGCGGCGAGGGTAACGACACCGTGCTTGGCGGGGCCGAGACGATACCATGTCCGGTGGCGCCGGCGACGACACGATGGTGGGCGGCTTGGGAGCGACTCGATCGACGGCGGGGCCGGCGACGACGAGTTGCGGGGAGGAAGCGGCGACGACGCGCTGTCCGGTGGTGACGGCGACGACTTGGTCTATGGCGACGACGGCAACGACGCGCTGTCCGGCGGTGCCGGCGACGACCTGCTCTATGGCGGCGCGGGAGATGACGTGATCGACGGCGGGGCCGGCGACGACGTGATGTTCGGTGGTCGGGCGACGATCTTTTCGTCTTCTCCGGTGGCGGCGACGTCGTCATGGACTTCTCGGAGGGCGACCTGCTGCAGATCGTCGGCACGCTCGACGGGCTGGCGCTGGAAAGCGCCTCCGACGTTGCCGGTTTCGCCATCGACCTCGGCGAGGAGGGCACTCTGATCGACTTCGAACAGGGCGACAGCATCCTCCTCAAGGGCGTCTCCTTCGACGACATCGCGGCTGATCCGGAGAAGTTCTTCTCGATCGTCTGATCGCCCGCGAGCTCGTTAGGCGGTCGGGACGGTCCCGAGCGGATCGGCCCGACCGCCTTCTCAAAAGCGTCTTATCGGAGCACCGGAATGACGATACATGCGGCATTCTCACCGAAACAGCAGGATCAGGTCCCGATCGCCGCAGCCGCGCGGATCGTTGCTCTGTCCCCGTCCCGGTCGGCCATTTTCTTCGACGGCCCACCGGTGGTCGTCGGCCGCGGAGCAGCGACTCTCGGCGACCCTCGACGGCCGACCGTCGAGGGCCCGCTCGCGGTCACACGCCTCGGCCTCGAGAACGGCGCCGAGCGCCATGTCGTGCTGGCGCCGGTCCCGGGCGACGCTCTCGGCCGGCGCACGCTGATCATTTCGGTGCGGAACGCGATCCTCGCGCGCATCGATCCGCTGGCGCTGCAATCGCCGTTCGTCGATCCCCTTGCGCTCATAGCCGGGCTCGACGGGACCGCGAGCCTGCGGCTTCTGAAGCTACTCGTCACGACCGGCGCCTCGCTCTTCGGCAAGGGCGATATTGGCGCCTTCGGCGCGCTCGCCGACCACCTCGTCGGACGGCTCGGAACGCGGCTGCCTCTCGCCGGGCGCTGCCGCATCGGCCAGCGGACGCGGATATTGTCGTGGGAAATCCCTGTTTCGGCGCTCGAACTGCCGCCGCTTCATGCCCTCTACTTGCTGAGCGACGGGCGGACCACGCGGATGACCGATTTCGAGGTCTCGGAGAATGTGTCCGAAGGCCGGCGCATTCTGCACCTGACGGTGTTTCGCCCCATTCCGAACGACGCCGACTTCGTGATTTTCAGCTCCAGGTTGCTGCTGCTCGGCATGTCGCGGGAGGTCGCGCCGCGGCCGCTCGCGAGCTGGCTCGCGAGGCGCGGCGACGCGGTGCGGGCGCGAACGATGGACATTGTCTCGAAGCTCGCGGCCGAGGAGGCCGACGTGGTGATCCTCCAAGACGAGCTCCTGTGCCCGGCCGGGTCCGAGCCGTCCCTGAAGGTTCTGCATCTCTCTCGCGGGCCGGCTGGTCTTCTCTACATGATCGGGGTCGCGGACCCGCGCGGCCTCTTAGCCGGGATTCGCGTGGAGACGCAAGACGCGCACATCGATCTTCCGCTGGACCGGCTCGACTGGCATTCGCGGCATGGCGTCGTCGCAGCCGGGTTCGCCTCCAGATTGGCCGCTGCGCGAGCCAAGCGACGATCTCCCCGCTCTACCGTTCCGGACGGCGCGGTGCGGCGAGCCGGGCCGCCGTCGAGGTGGCAGACGCGCTCCTGCCCGAAGCGTTCCGGGGCCTGCCGACTGGCGTGGCGGCGGCGGCGCTCGCTCGGTCGCTGCCCGCCTGCATCGCCGCGCGACCGGCCTGGCGCCATCGCGTGACGACCTTCGGATCGGTCCGGGCCACCTGCTCCGTCGCCGTGGTGATCGCGGCCGGTTCCGCTCCCGAGCATCTCCACGCCGCGGTCGCGGCGGTCGACAGCGGAAGCAGGACGAGGCCCGGTGGAACTCGTCATCCATCATCAGGACGGACCGGCGACCGAGACTGTCCTGCGCGCCGCAGAAATGCTGAGCTCCGTCCACCGCATCGGACTGAGCGTGGTCTCGGTGGCCTCGGAGGCGCTGCCGAGCGAGGCCCTGCGAGCGGCCCTGCGGTCTGTTCGGGCGCCGAAATGCGTTGCCATGGGCAGGATGTCCTGCCGGACGGGCCGGGCTGGCTCGCCGCGTGCCGCCGGCGCATCGCCGGTCCCCTGCCCCGCGTGGTGACGGCCAAGGCGACGGTCGTGGGCGGCGCGGAGGCGGGCGGCTACGTTGTCGGGCTCAACGATGCCGCACGAATGCGCCTCGGACGTCGAAACCCCTTCTGCCAAGTGTTCTGCCGGACCTTCACGCGACGCCCGACCTTCCGGTCGGCGGCATGAAGTGGGACGGTTTTACGACGTTCGGCGATGCGGTCGACGATCCGCTGGCCGACGCGGTCGAGTTGCTCGTTCTCGCCGAGACCGGGGAGGCCCGAGATGGCTGAGCCGCGCATTCTTCAGGTCGTGCACGATCATCCCGCCTTCACCAGCGGCGGGACGGAATGGATCGCCCACGACCTGACCCGCGGACTGAGACGGCTCGACGCCGAGGTGACGCTCCTCGCCGCGACCACGGCCTTGTCGCGGCCCGAGGCGGCGCCGGGAACGCTGGAAACCTACGGCGAGGACGTCCTCCTCCGAACCGGCGCTTACGACGCCTTCTCGATGACGCGCCTCGACGGCCCCGCATGGGTTGCGTCTCTTGCCCGGCTTCTCGACCGGACCCGCCCCGACCTGGTCCATCTGCACGGCCTCGACCGTATCGGCGCCGACATGGTGCATGCAATCCGCGCGCACCGTCCGACGGCGCGGATCGTGATGACGCTGCACGACTACCAGCCGATCTGCGCACGAGAGGGATTGATGGTGAAGTCGGACGGCGCGCTCTGCCATGGCGCGAGCCCGTCCGCGTGCCGGTGTTGCCTGCCGCAGCTCTCCGCGGCGCGGCACGCATTGCGAACGGCGCGCCTCAAATCGGCGCTGACGGGAATCGATCTCCTGATCGCCCCCAGCCGCCTACTCATGGCGCGCTACGCGGAATGGGGGGTAAGCGAGAAACGGATCGCCCTCGTCCCGAACGGCGTTCCCGCGGCGCGTGCGGCGTTGCCGGAGCGAGCCGACCGCTTTGCCTTCTTCGGCAATCTTGCCGATCACAAGGGGGTCCACGTTCTCCTTGAGGCCGCCGCCCGGCTCGCCGATGGCGGAAGCGACGCCCAGATCGCGGTTCATGGGGGCTTCCCCTGGGCGGCGGAGACCGAGCGGTGTCGTTTCGCGGAGGCCGTCGCCAACGCGGCACCCGTGGCGCAGTATCTGGGTCCCTATGACCGCGCCGAGATCGCCGGGCTGATGGCGGGAACCGACTGGGTGATCGTTCCGTCGACCTGGTGGGAGAACGCGCCGCTCGTGATCCTCGAGGCGCAGCGCGCCCGACGGCCGGTGATCTGCACCGGTATCGGCGGAATGGCCGAGGCAGTGGCGCACGGCGTTACCGGCCTGCACGTCCCGCGCGGCGATGCCGCCGCCCTCGCCGAGACGATCGCCGACTCCACGGACACGGCCCTCTGCCGGCGGCTCGCCGCGAACATTCGCCCGCCCGACGACCTCGAAACGATGGCCCGCGCCCATCTCCGACAGTATCGCCAGCTACTCGAGCAGGTCCCAGCATGCTGACTTCCCTTTCCCCCGACGCGACGGCGACCGAGACGGTGCTTTCGCCCGCCGCCGCCATCATCCTCCCCGGCGGCCGCGTCGCCCTGGTGATCGAGCGATCGCCAGTCGCGCTTCCCGCGAGCGGCACGGTCGACGGCGCCGGGAGCTGGACGGCGCTGAGTTGGGAGGCCGAGCGGGGTCGGAGCGGGGTCGCGCTCCTGCCCTCGCTGCCTCCGCACGAGGCTCGGCTGGTGACCGGCGAGGGCGAGACGGTGGCGCGGCTGGAGCGTCCGGGTCATCTTGACGTCACGGCGGCACCGCTCCTGCGGCTCCTTCGCGCGGGGGAGTGCGATGCGGCTTCCCTCATGTCCTTCCTGCAGGCACATGCGGCGAGCGTTTCCTCAGGTCTCCTCGCCGACTTCGTGGCGAAGGCAGCCGAGCGCGAAGGCTTCGTCGAACTCGTGGCGCGCACGGAATGCGGAGGACTCTTCCTTCAGGGCTGGGCGCAATCCGTCGATGCGGAGACGCCGCGGATTATCGGCATTCCAGGTCACGACGGCCGCGACATCGCGGTAGCGCGCTTCGACCGCGAAGATATCCTCCCACCCGCATCGGGCTTTTGCCTCTTCGCCAAGTGCGTCGACCCCGACGCGCCGCTGCCGCAGGCCCTCTACGTTCACCGCGACGGCGGTCTTGGACGTCTGGACTTGGTGCCGGCGAGCGAGGCGATGCTGCGTGGCGCTGCGGCCACCGGACACGTCCGCTCCATGCTCGGGCGGCTGCAGGCTCCCAAGAGCACCCTCTCGGCGTTCCGCCGCGTCTGCCGCCCGCGCTACGAGGGTGAGGACACGCTCTCGGGACATGCCGGCCCGGTGGCCGCGGCGCTGGACCGCGTGCTGCGCGCAGCGGACGGCACGCTTCTCGTCTCAGGCTGGCTTCTCGACCCGCTGTCTCGGGTCGAGCACATGCTCCTGAAAAGCCGGGCCAACCTGTACGCGCCCCTCCATGAGTCATGGACCTTGCTGCCGAGGCCGGACCTCAATCACGGCTTCTCCGACAATCCCTTCTTTGCCGGGCTGCTCGACGACCGCGACGTGATGCACGGCTTCGTCTGCCATGCGCCGGCACGGCCCGACCAGTCCGACGGCGACCTCTATCTAGAGATCGTGCTCGACGACGGGACCTGCCTCTTCCGGCCGGTCGCGGTCACGCCCTGCCAAGGCGAGGGCGTTCTGCCCGCCGTCCTGTCAGGTCTCTCGCCCGACGAACCGGAACTGTCGGTGATCGTCGAGACGCATCTGGCGCCGTTCCTCGCCGGGCTCGGCCGCCGGGTGGATCCGCTGTGGAAGATCGGCCGGCCGGTTCCGCTCGGACCGGGCCCGGCGGGGCGCGACGTATCGACCGTGATGCCGATCGCGGGAATCGCCGAATTGCAGCCGGTCTTCGCCGCGCTGGCCGGGACGTCGGATGCCGAGGGCATGGACATCACGCTCGTCGCCGGCCGCCGCGCCGCCGCCGAGATCCGGACGGCCCTGGACGACGCGTTCCGCTTCTACGGGCTCACCGGCAACCTCGTCGTCGTGCCCGATCATGCGACGATCGCGGCGCGGCTCGACGCAGGTGTCGGTTCGGGAACCGCGCCGCGGATCCTAGCATGGCAGAGTTCCGCACTTCCGCGTGGGCCGGACTGGCTGGCACGGCTCAAGATGGAGGCGGAGCGGCTCGATCGCGGGCTCATCTCTCCGGTCCTGCTCTACGAGGACGGATCGGTCTATTTCAGCGGCGCGCGTCCCGATTTCGGCGCCCGAAAAGCGAGCTGCAGCCGCGCCGGCTTCGGCAGCCACGCTCTCCGTCAGGACGGGGTGCGGCCGGTCTCCGCGGGCGCGGCCGAGATCGCGCTCGTGGACCGCGAGGTGCTCGCTGCTTCGGGCGGCTTCTCGGGCCACCTATTCGGAGATTCCCATACCCATCTCGATCTCGCCCGACGCCTGCGGCGCGCCGGTGGAACGGCCTGGTGCGCGGCATCGATTGCGTTCTGGATGCTCGAGGATCCGCGCCCCGAGGACCGATCGCCCTTCGCCCTCATGACGCGCGCCGTGGACGCGGCGCTTTTCGCCCGACGCATTAAGGAAGGGGCCCGCCCATGAAGGCGCTCATCATCTCCCATGCCCACCCCGCCTACTCGATCGGCGGCGCTCAGGTCGCGTCCTGGAATCTGTTCGAGGGGCTCGGCGCACAGCCCGGTTGGAGCACGCATTACCTCGCCGGTGTGGCCCCGCCGGTCGTGCCCCACAGGGCAACGCCGCTCATGTCCCTCGGTCGCGGTCCGAACGAGACGCTCTACTACGCGGACGATTTCGACTGGTTCCATCTCGGGACGAAGGACCTCGGCGGCCTGATGGAACATTTCGAGCGCTTCCTGCGCGACCTCCGGCCCGACGTGGTGAACTTCCATCACGTCATGGGATTCGGATTCCAGGCGATCCGCGCCGTCCGCCGCGCCCTGGGCGACGTGCCGATCGTCTATACGCTCCACGAATACCTGCCGATCTGCGCCCATCACGGCCAGATGATCAAGCCCGCGACCCACGCGCTCTGCACCCGCGCTTCGGCCTCCGATTGCGGGATGTGCTTTCCAGAGATCGGCGCCGGCAACATGCTGCGCCGTGAGATGTTCGTGAAGTCCTTCTTCGCCGAGGTCGACGCCTTCGTCTCGCCCTCTCACTTCCTGCTGTCGCGCTTCTCCGATTGGGGCCTTCCGCCCGAGAAGCTGGTGATGATTGAAAATGGGCTCGACGGCGGCCCGGTCACGCCGCCCCGTCACGCCGCGCCCGGAGCGCGACGCAATCGGTTCGCTTATTTCGGCCAGCTCAACCCGTTCAAGGGCATCCGGGTCCTGGTGGAGGCGGTCAACCGGGTGCCGAAGACCTCCTGGGGCGACAGCATCCTCTATGTCTACGGCGGCAATCTCGAGCACCAGCCAGAGGAGTTCCAGACCCAGGTCAGGGAGCTGTTCCGGATCGCGGGCCCCCGCATCCGGTTCCGCGGCAGCTACAAGAGCCACGAACTGCCCGGTCTCATGCGCGACGTGGACTGGATGATCGTGCCCTCGACATGGTGGGAGAACTCCCCCGTCGTCATTCAGGAAGCCTTCCACCACGGCCGCCCGATCATCGCATCCGACATCGGCGGCATGGCCGAGAAGGTGCGCCACGGAATCGACGGCCTCCACTTTCACGCCTCTTCGGCCGAGAGCCTCGCGGAGCGGCTGGCCGAGGCGGTCGGGGATCCGGCCCTTTGGTCGCGGCTGCGCGCCGGCATCAGGCCGCCGATGACGGCCGAGGCGACCGGACGCCGCCACGCGGAACTCTTCGGCAAGCTCCTCGACCGCCGCCGTCCGATGCGCGAGGCGGTCTGAGATGCGACCCTCCGAGGCCTACGAGGCCGCGTTGCGGGACGTTCTGCGCGGCGGTCTCGCGGCGGGCGTGGTGGGGTTCTTCGTCAACCTCCTGCATCTCGGCATGCCCCTTTACATGATCCAGGTCTACGACCGGGTGCTGTCCTCGCGCAGCCTCGAGACGCTGTTCGCGCTGCTCCTGCTCATCAGCGTGCTGCTCGGCTTCCAGCTCGTACTCGACGTGCTGCGCCAGCGCATCTTCACCGTCCTCGGCGGAAGGTTCACGGCGCGGCTCGGACGGCCTGTCTTCGAGGCCGCGATCGAGACAACGCTGCGCGAGGGTCCTTCACCCGCCGCCGGCTCGGTGCGCGACCTTGCCGATCTCAGGAGCTTCATCGTGGGCGGGACGATCGCGCTGCCGATCGACCTGATCATGGCGCCGCTGTTCCTGGCGGTTTTGTTCCTGCTGCATCCGGTCTACGGTTTGGTCGCCCTTTCGGGCGCGCTCCTGCTGCTGTTCGCGGCGATCGGGATCGAGGTCGCCGTGCGGCGTCCGAGCGCGCGGGCCTCGACTGCGAACGGGCTCGTGCAGGCTGAGACCGCCGAAGCGATGCGGAACGCCGAGGTCATCACCGCCATGGGCATGTTGCCCGCGCTCGCCCGCCGCTGGCGACGTACGCAGGGCGAGGCGATCGAGGCCGTCGAACGCGGCCAGCGCATCGCCAAGACCCTCTCGTCGGTGGTGCGGACAGCGCGTATGTCGTTCCAGATCGGCATCATCACCACCGGCGCCGTCCTCGTGATCGAGGAGGCGGCGACAGCAGGGACGATCATCGCCGCCTCGACCTTGACCGGCCGTCTGCTCCTGCCGTTCGAGCAGCTCGTCGAGGGATGGCGGCAATGGGTCGACGCCTTGGCGGCTGCACGACGGCTGAAGGATGTCACCGAGGCCGGCGCTTCCGAAAGGGCGAGCGAGGGGTTCGACATCGAGTGCGGACGACTCTGCGTCGACCGGTTGACCTACGTGCCTGGCGCCCAGGGCCGCCCGCTCCTGCGCAACGTCACCTTTGAGATCGGGTCGGGCGAGATGCTCGGCATCGTCGGGCCGTCGGGGGCAGGAAAGTCCACGCTCGCACGGATGCTCGTCGGCATCCATCGCCCGACCGCGGGCGGTGTCTTTCTCGATGGGCAATCGACTTATCTCCACGAACGGGCCGCGTTCGGCCGGGCGACTGGCTACCTGCCGCAGGATGCCGCACTCTTCACCGCCACCGTCGCGGAGAACATCGCCCGATTCGGCGACGGGGACATGGAAGGGATCGTCGCTGCCGCCCGCGCCGCGGGGGTGCACGACCTGATCGGGTCGCTGCCGCAGGGCTACGCCACCCGGCTCGGCGGAGCCGGTGTCCAGCTGTCCGGGGGGCAAAAGCAGCGGGTCGCCCTCGCCCGCGCGCTTTACGGCGCGCCGCAGCTTCTCGTTCTCGACGAGCCGAACTCGAATCTCGACGCCGAGGGCGAGGCGGCCCTCGTGAGCGCGATCGAGGCCGCGCGGAGCCGCGGTGCGACCGTGGTCGTCGTCGCCCAGCGGATGTCGATCCTCAACCGAGCCGACCGGCTTCTCGTGCTGAAGGACGGTGTCGTCGCCCAGTTCGGACCGCGGGCCGAGGTGATGGAAACGATGACGCCGCGCCGCGTCGCCACCGAACCGAGACCGCAGATCCGGGAGGCCGCATCGTGACGCTCGCCATTGATGACACCCGTCTTCAGCCCTATGCGCAGATCGTCTTCTCCGCGATCCTCGTCGCCGGCGCCTTCGTAGTTGCCATCGGCGGCTGGGCACTCTTCGCCCGTCTCGACGCCGCGATCGTCTCCTACGGCACGCTGCACGCTGACAGTGAACGCAAGACCGTCGAGCACCTCGAGGGCGGTATCCTATCCGAGTTGCTTGTCCGCGCCGGAGACCGCGTCGAGGAGGGAGAGGTTGTCGCCCGGCTCGACGCAACCCAGACGCGCGAGGTGCTCGCGCAGCTTCGCGCCGAACTCGTCCAGGCCCGCTTTGCCCTGTGGCGGCTCGACGCCGAGAATGCCGTTCGCGCGCCCGACCCGGCGGACGCCCCGTCGAATGTCGACGGGGGGCCGGAAGATGAGCTTCTCGCCGAGGCGCGGGTCGCCGCCGAGCTCGCGCTCTTCGAGGCGCGCCACGGGGCGCACCGCTTCCAGATCGCGGCGCTTGAGCGGCAGACCGACGAGCTCCGCGCGGAGATCGCGGCCGCCGAGGCGCGCGCCGGTTCAGCCGGTCGTCAACTCGCCCTCTGGATCAAGGAGCGCGACCAGAACGCGTTGCTTGTCGAGCGAGGAGCCACGGCGCGTCAGACGCTTCTCGAATTCGACCGTGTGGTCGCCCGTACGACGGGCGAGAGGGACGAACAGGTCGCGCTCGCCGAGGCCGCCCGGCAGGACATCGCCCGCGCCCAGAACGAGAATCCGCGCACTCGATCAGCAGCGCCGCGTCGAGATCGTCTCGACGCTCGTGGAGACGCGAAAGCGGATCGAGACGCTCGGAGCGCAGATCCGGGGCACCGAAGATGTGCTCCGACGGCAGGATCTTCGCGCGCCTCAGTCCGGTCGCGTGGTGGAGATCACGACCGTCACGCCAGGGGCCGTGATCGCTCCGGGAGAGCCTCTTATGACGATCCTGCCAGAGAACGACGAGCTCGTCGCCCTCACCCAGCTCGCCCCCGCCACCATCGACAGCGTTCACGTGGGGGTCCCGGCGACAATCCGCTTCACCGCCGCGAAGGCTGCCGGCAGCCCGACCGTCCCGGGCACGGTCGCCTACGTTTCCGCCGACGCGCTCGCGGATGCGGAGGGCCAGACCTATTTCGAGGCCCGCGTCCAACTCGACGAAGCCGCCCTCGCCGATCTCTCCGGTGTGACGCCGGTCGCGGGCATGCCTGTCGAGGTCTCGCTGACCATCGGCGAGCGGCGCGCCGGGGACTATTTCGTCGAACCGCTTCTGCGCCGCCTCGGGCGGGCAATGCGGGAGCAATGATCGTTCACCCGTCGGCAAGGCACACGGCCCAGGATAGCCCCATGACCAGACGTTGCATCCTCCAGATCGGGACCGAGAAGACGGGAACGACGACCCTGCAGAAGTTTCTCGCGCAGAACCGCGAGCGCCTGCGGGCTCGCGGCATTTGCTATCCGAACTTTCCGGGCCGGTTCAACCATACCGGTCTGGCTGCCTACGCGATGGAGGACGGACGCCGCGATCCGATCAGGGGGGCATTCGGCATCCATTCGCACGCCGACGTCGCCGATTTCCGAAGCCGTTTCGAACGGCAGGCGGAAGCCGAACTCGGGAAATCACGCATCACCGTCTTTTGCAGCGAACATTGCCACAGTCGCCTCAACTCACCGGCGGAGATCCGGCGCCTGTCCGACCTGCTCGTGCCGCATTTCGACCGCATCGACGTGTGCGTCTATCTGCGCCGACAGGACCAGGTCGCGGTCTCGCTCAATTCGACGCGGCTGAAGAGCGGCGGCACGGGGACCGATATCCTGCCCCGGACGGACCTCTCCGACCCCTATTTCAACTACGACCTGTCCTTGGGCTACTGGGAGGAGGTCTTCGGGTTTCCGCACGTGCATGTCCGCCTTTTCGACCGCAGCGCGCTCGTCGCGGGCGACGTCGTCAGCGACTTTCTAGCGGCGTGGGGACTCGGCGCGCCCAAGGAATACCTGCCGGCGACGAACTCCAACGAATCGATCAACGCCGAGGCGCAGGATTTTCTCCGGCGTGTGAACGCCTGCCTCGAGACGCTGCCTGGCCTCCCGCGGGAGGCGGTGCAGGGACCGCTCGCCGACGGGCTGGCACGGCACTTCGCGGGCCCGGGGCCCCGTCCCGCGCGCGCGGAGGCGGAGGTGTTCTACGCCCCCTACCGCGACGCCAACGAGGCGGTGCGCCTTCGCCACTTCCCCGCCCGCGCGACCCTCTTCGACGAGAGCTTCGATGCCTATCCCGAGACCGCTGACCCGGTCGAGTTCGGCGCCGCCGAGATGGCGCGGATCGCGGCACGGCTCCTCGCGGTGCAGACGCGCGAAATCCGCCGGCTCGAGGCCGAGATCCGGATCCGCGACGGCCGCCTCGCCTGGGAGCAGGGCGACCCGGAAGCGGCTCTCGACTGCTTCCGCCGGGCGGTCGCGCATCTGCCCGACCATGCCGAAGCATCTCGCACGCTTGCGGAGTTTCTGCATCGGCTGGAGCGCACCGGCGAGGCGACGAAGCATGCCCGCCTTGCGGCGGAGCTTCGTCCGTACAACGCCGAATACTGGCATTTCCTCGGCGTGGTTCTGCGCTCCGGCGGCGACCTCGCGGGCGCGGCAACCGCGCAGGAGCGGTCGCTCGAGATCGCGCCCGACCACCATCCCTCGCGTCAGACACTCGACGCGATCCGGGCGCAACTCGCCGAGACGCGCGCTGCCAGCTGATCCGAACTTGAAAGGTCATCGGAATGCCAACGATCCCCGTCACGCTCACCCGATCGGATTACCGTGCGTTGGACGCACGCGGTTTCAAGCTTGCAGGGCTTGGCCAGGCCCGTCGCATCGAGGCGAGCTCGAAGTTCGAGGGACCGACCTCGGTCATCGCGGCCGTTGCGCCGGGCGCGTTTCTCGACGTCGCGGCGTTCTGCAATCTCTCTGGCGGAACGCTCAACAATCTCAGGGTCGGTCGCTATTGTTCGATAGCGACTGGGGTGGTGATCGGGGCGCACGAGCACCCGACGGACTGGCTGACCACCTCGCGCACCGCCTATTTTCCCGAGGTGAACGGCTGGGATCGATTGATGGCGGCCGACCGCACGGCGGAGATCGGCGCGCGGTCTCGCCCGTTTCCGGGATCCTGCCCGGTGACCACACTCGAGCCGGATGTCTGGATCGGCCAGGGCGCCTTCCTCAAGTCCGGGATCACCGTCGGCACGGGTGCGATCATCGGCGCGCGCGCGACGGTGGTGAAGGACGTGCCGCCCTACGCCATTGTCGTCGGCACGCCCGCACGGGTGCTGCGTCTGCGTTTCCCAGACGCGGTGGTGGAACGACTTCTGGCGTCACGGTGGTGGCGCTACTCGATCTACGAGCTCTTCGATGCACCGATGGACGATATCGCGGCCGCGCTCGACGTGATCGAGGAGAAGACCGCCTCCGGGGCCGTGCGGCGCTACCAGGGTCCGGTGGTAGCCGGTGCGGAGCTGGCGGATCCCGGGGCGCTCCTCACCCGCCTTGCGCCAGCGGACCTTGCCGAGACCGGCTGATGGGCCTCCCTTCCCCCGAGGCTCTGTCGGGAGTGGAGAGATCGCGGCATGGTCAGGGAGCCGGGCCCGCGGCGGCGAGCCCGCCGTCTTCCGTCCGCCGCAAAGGCCAGGCGATGAGATCCCGCTCGGGTCCGACGCCGCAATCCGGCCCTAGCGGCATGCGGACCGCGGTGAGCCAGACCGGCCCCTCGAGCGTCTCGAAATTGCGCGACGGACTCTCGGGCGCGATCAGGGCTGGATAGGCATAGACCGCCGGTGCCGTGCAGTCCCGGCGCCAGAGGAGCGGGACTTCGACAACGAGCTCCGGTCGGGACCAGGCCAGGAGATCGCGGGACCGCTGCAGCCAGATGCCGTGACGCCCGCGGACCGACCGCGGCGTCACGGCGAGAAAGCCACCGGTTCCGTCGTGGAGGACCGAAGAGAGCGTCGAGGAAACGCCGGTCACCGGAACGCAGGTATCGCCGGGCCCGTCCGGACCCGACAACCGCGCCGTAAAGTCCATGCCGGTCCAGGCACGCCACTCGCCGCCCGCCACCGGACGACGAAGCAGACAGGCTCCCCGTGCCTGTTCGCGGTAGGCGGCGGCGAAGACGAAGACGTAAAGGTGTTCGCCGGCGCGTAAGATATTGGACGGGTTGAAGTAGCCCGATCGCTGCGTCTGCGCGCGATCGTAGTCGTAGGGCAAGGCCGCGACAGGCGGGCCGGGAAGGCGCGCGAATTCCCCCCCGTCGAGGCTGTAGAGTGCCACAATGGAGTTTCGCCAGCAGGCCATGTAGGTGCCGGCCGCACAGGTCCCGTGCCGGTGGCCGTGGTATTCCACGTGGGCGAGCGCCTCCACCCGACCATCATCGTGCGCCCAGACCGAATGGATCCAAGCTCTGTCATCGTGGTGGCGCCAGTCGGCATCGTAGCTGCCCGAATAGGCCACGGAACAGTCGCGCGCGAGGTCGAAAGGCTTTGGACCGCGGCTAATCCGCGATGCCTCCGAGCCGGAAACCATCGCGACGCCGCTCTCCTGCCGCCAGAACCGGGCGGGCGTGTCGGGTATGTCCCACCGCGCGCAGGCGTCGTCCGACCAATCGAACAAGGATATCTGCGCCTCGAAATTCCCACCCATCAGGGCCAGGATGAGCGCAATCCACCGCATTTCGTACCTCGCTTTTAAGCCAAGCGTAAGAGTGTCGGTCTTAATGGGCGGCAAACGCAGGCGGGAGACATCGCGATGACGGATATGCCAGCCCGGTTCGACGCGGCAACGGAGGACACCGACGCACACGGCCGGATCAACGGTGTCGTCGACGTGCCGCGCCGCGGCCGCGTCGCTGGCTGGGCGATCGACCGGTCCGATCCGGAGGCGGGCGTGACCGTGCGGATCACTCGGGAGGGTCGGGTCGTCGGCGAGGTCCGTGCCGATCAGCACCGCCCGGACCTTGAGCGCGGCGGGATCGGAACCGGGCGCTACGGCTTCGCGCTCGATCTCGACCCGCCGCTCGAGCCTGGTCTCGAATTCACCGTCGCGGCCTCGGCCAGGGCCGATGACGGGACCACGGCAGAGCTCCGTCGCGTCGGGCGCGTCAGGCTGGCCGAGGATCCCGCCCGCCGGCTCGCCGAACGCAGCTTCGAGGAACTCTGGCAGCTTCGCGGCATGGTCGCTTTGCAGAGCCCCATCGCGGACGCGTCGATACGCCGGGAGCTCGACCGAATTGAGCTCGTTCAGGCCCGTCTCGAAACCGCATTGTCTTCGATCGAGCCCCCCGAGCGACCAGGTAACCGCGGCCTGGTGGCGGCGGTCGCGTTCGCCCTCGCGGTCGCCACGGCATCGCTCGGCCTCGGTATCTGGTCGATCGTCGCCGGCTGATGGCGGACCAATTGCCCGGCGGGACGCCGGCGGCCCCTGCCTGCCTCATCGGGACGCTCCCCCATGTGCTGTTCGTACACGACGACGGGCCGGGACAGTTCGGGGCGCTCGGTCACCGTCTGGCCAGCGCGGGATGGCCGGTGACCTTCGCGTCGCGAAGGGGCGTCACGGTTCCCGGTTGCCGAAGCCTGACCTACCGACCCCGGCGGACCCCTTCGGAGCGGACTCATCCCTACGCGCAGTCCTTCGACCGGGCAGTCCTGAACGGGCAGGGATTCGCTGAAGCCGCGCTGACCGCGGCGCGCTCGGGCCTCGCCCCGGACATCGTGGTGTCCCATGCCGGGCCGGGAGCAGGTCTCTTCGCGCTGGACGCCTTCCGGGGCGCACGGACAGTCGCCTATGCCGAATGGTGGTATGAACATCCCGCTCCTGATCTGGCATATCTCGGGGAGCCGTGCGACGATCTCTCGGAGTCGGATCAGGCAATGGTCGAACGCGGGCGGAACGCGGCCATGGCGCTCGAGATCTCCTGCGCACACGCAACCGTCAGTCCCACGCTTTTCCAGGCAGACCGGTTTCCGGCTGCGCTCCGGCCGCGGATTACCGTCCGCCACGACGGGATCGACACCAAGTTCTTCCGACCGGCGGCGGCCCGTTCCGAAGATTCCGACTGTCCGGAGCCCCTCAGGCGCCTCGCGCCCGACCGGCCGCTCGTAACTTACGCCACGCGGGGAATGGAGCCGCATCGGGGCTTTCCCCAGTTCATGGCCGCGCTGCCGGAAATCCAAGCTGCGCGCCCGGATTGCGTGATCGCGATCGCAGGTGAACATCTGGTGGCTTACGGAACCGACCGCATGCGGCGTACAGACTGGCTGGCCAGAGGGCTCGCGACACCGGGCCTCGATCGCGATCGCGTCATCCTTCTGGGAACGATCCCCGTCCGTTCCTATCGCTGGCTCCTTCGCCGTAGTGACGCTCATGTCTATCTGTCTGTGCCCTTCGTCCTTTCCTGGTCGATGCTCGAGGCAATGGCGGTGGGGTGTCCGCTGGTCCTGTCGGATACACCGCCGGTCACCGAGTTCGCCGACACGGAATGCGCTCTCCTGACCGACATGCGCGATCCGGGAGGTATAGCGGCGGCGGTCCAGCAGAGCCTAGACGATCCCCACGCCGCGCGGCACCGCGCGGCGGTAGCACGCCGTACCGTCGTCGGTCGAGCCGACGCGGCGCGCCTGCACCGCGAGGCGGCCGCTTTCCTGCGGGATCTTTGATAAAGGTTCCCGCGCCGTTGTCGTCCCGCAGCGCCGGCCCCGGCCCGCGGCCGCGCGGCGCTCGATCACGTCCGACCGCGGCTTGGAGTTCGTCTCCTGGCGGGAACAGGAGAGTGGTACTGAACCCCACCAGTTGCGCAGCGTCTCGCCGCTGCACCCGATCTTCGCCGCGATCGACTGGATCGCGGACCACTGGCTCCCGTGTGCCTCGCGGTGTTCCTGCACCATCCGAACCGCACACTAGTGAACCTCAGGCGCATACGGCGCCATACGTTTTCTGTTCTCCATGACCTCTACCTCTCAAGAGATGAAGCCTCCGGCAAACTGGGTGCGGTTCGGTCCAGAGGTCAAGGAGTCATTTCCCTACCCCACTTGCTGCAGACATCAGGCCCAGATGATCGACGAACGGCTGGAAATCCCTGTCGGTGAAGAGAAGGGGCATTGCGTCGTTGATACAGCGGGTAGCAATGAGGGTGTCGATCGTCTTGCGAACCGTTATCCCTCTGGATCGAAGCCGACGGAGGTTGCGGGCTGCCTCCAAGGCGATCACGGGCCCGGCGATATCGACGAACTCCAAGGCGGCGAACAACTGCCGGGCACGGTCAAAGGCGGGATCCGGCCCGAACCCTTGGAGAACCTCGGTCAGGATCAGATCCCCGATCGCAACCGGCTCTGCGCCAAGCAATCCGTCGAGAATGTCCGTCTCCGCGTTCGAAGTCCCGCGCACGTAATCGATCCAGACGCTTGAATCGACGAGGATCATCCGTCGGTTCGCATCGTCTCCAGATCGCCTGCCCAATCGACGCGACCCCGGAGCTGCTTGAGTTCCTTCTGACGCTGGAGGCGGAGCAGGGTCTTCAGACCTAGTTCGACGACTTCCCGTTTCGTCGCCGCACCCGTCGCGGCCATTGCGGACGTCATGAGGTCGTCGTCTATGACGATGTTGGTGCGCATGTGTATAACTCCGGTACGGCATACACATAGGGGCTCCGAAGACCTTCCGCAACTGGTCAGGCAATTGTCGTGCCCTCGTAGGAGGTCAACGATGGGCTCTGTTGCGCAAAGGCCGGGTGAGGGATTCATCTCGTGAATCCAGCGTGGTAGCCGGTCTGCATGAGCAGACCCATCCCGCCGAGCTACAAGACCAAGAACTGGCCGGCCTACAACGAAGCGCTGAAGCAGCGTGGCTCCCTGACGATCTGGTTCGACCCGGACATGGTCTGGGTGCCGCCGCCGACCGGCAAGCGAGGCCGTCAGCCGCAATATAGCGATGCCGCGATCCAGACATGCCTGACGATGAAGGTCCTCTTCGGCATGGCGCTCCGGCAGACGACCGGTTTCGTTGAAAGCCTCCTGCGCCTGGTCGGCCTCGACTGGGCGGTGCCGGATTTCAGCACGTTGAGCCGGCGCCAGAAGGCCTTGGCCGTGACCATTCCCTACCGCGGCTCGCAGGGGCCGCTGAACCTGCTGATCGACAGCACCGGCATCAAGGCCGAAGGTGAAGGCGAGTGGCACGCCCGCAAACACGGTGGCGCGAAACGCCGCCTATGGCGCAAGATCCACATCGGCGTCGACGAACAGACGCTGGAGATCCGAGCCCTCGAGATCACCGGGAGCACCGTCGGTGACGCGCCCATGCTGCCCGAACTGCTCAGCCAGATCCCGCCTGATGTGGAAATCGGCTCGGTCACCGCGGACGGTGCCTACGACACGCGCAAGTGCCACGACGCCGTCGCCGACCGAGGCGCCCATGCGGTCATACCGCCGCGCAGGAACGCCAAACCGTGGAAGCCTTCGACCGCGGGCGCCATCGCCCGGAACGAGGCCCTCCGAGCATCGAAATACCTCGGCCGCGCTATCTGGCGAAAATGGAGCGGGTACCACCGCCGAAGCCGCGCCGAGACGAAGATGCACTGCGTGAAGCTCTTGGGGCAGAGCCTCATGGCACGCGACTTCGATCGTCAGGTCGCCGAACTTCAGATCCGCGCCGCCGTCCTGAACGGCTACACCGCGCTCGGCATACCTGTCACAGAGCCCGTGGCATAAGTGCGTCTGGGGAAAGGGGAGGTCCGCGCTTCACGTCCTTTGCGCAACAAAGCCTCGGTCAGAGGATCGTCCACCGAATGCGGCTGACGGAACGGGATGATCTCGGTATCTTCTGTCACGGCGTATCGCTCCCTTCGGAGGTTCTGGCAGGCTTGATCACCCGCCTCGATACGCCGCCTTCTCAGACCCCATCACCCATTTTCGATCATAGCTCGGGCGCTTACGCATCTGGTCGAGCCGGCCTTGATGGTGTGACGGCCCCCCGACGGCATCTTGCGCGCCAAGGTGGGTCTGTGACGATCCACGGAGGAGAGCGGTCATGTCGGAAATTACCACGGTCGGGCTCGATCTGACGAAGGCTGTATTCCAGCTTCATGGGGCCGATGCGACCGAGGCTCTCGCTTGCGCGCTCGGCAGGACTTGAGAGGTTACAGACAAAAATACATACTGTCTGTAACTCACCCGGAAGGCTCTCCTGACATGATCGATCGCTTGCCCGTTTCCGTACAGACGCTCTACGCCGATCTCGTCGACCGCAGCTGGTCCGGTTCCTATCAGGAACTGATCGAGGCTGGCGGATTTCCCTACAAGCGCAATCTAAAGGGCAACGAGTACTGGTATCTCAAGATGCCGATGGTCGATGGCGTCAGGGGGAAGGATCGTTATCTCGGGCCCGACACGGAGGACGTTCGCCGCCGGGTGAACGAGCACAACGACTTGAAGGCGGTACGCCGAGAGCGGATCGACATGGTCCGTGCCCTGCGTAATGCGCGGGTCGCCGCCGCCGACGCGATGAGCGGCAAGATTCTTTCGGCGCTTTCGGATGCCGGAGTGTTTCGCCTCAGGGCGGTGGTCGTCGGCACGGTCGCTTTTCAGATCTACGGCCCGCTCCTCGGGGTGCGCTTTGCCAACACTGCAGGCCAGACCGGCGATCTCGACCTCGCGCAGTTCCATTCGATCTCGGTTCTGGTTGATGACGAGGTCGAGGACGGAATGCTGGCGAAGCTCAAGGAGGTGGACAACCGTTTCGAGGCGATCCCCTCGCCCTTCGACGGGCGCAAGGCGATGCGCTACGCGCTTCGGATCGGAGGCCAGGAGCAGTTCGCCGTCGATATCCTCTGCCCGCTCAGGGGGCCTGATCGCGCCTCGATCACGACGCTGAAAGCGCTCCAGGGGGACGCGCAGCTGCTGCGCTATCTCGACTTCCTGATCTACGGCGAGATCAACGGGGTGGTGCTGCACGGCTTGGGTGTCCCGGTCAACGTGCCCCGGCCGGAGCGCTACGCGATCCACAAACTGATCGTTTCCCGGATGCGCATCGAGACGGCGGAATCCCAGGTCAAAGCGCGCAAGGATGTGGCCCAGGCGGCGGCGTTGATCGAAGTGCTGCTGGAGGACCGTCCCTACGAGTTCCAGGAGGCATGGAACGAGGCGATCGGCAGGGGGCCGAAGTGGGAGGAAAAGCTGATGCAAGGCGCGCGCCTGCTGAACGGCGATCTGCAGTCCCGGCTCACCGAACTAATTGAAGCCTCTTAACAAGTTTCTGAAGAACCTCCG
>CAVZOA010000046.1:0-101780 GCA_963776705.1 uncultured Alphaproteobacteria bacterium | reverse complement strand
CCCCGCCCGCCCGTGGCGCCGGCGATGATGCGCGCCTGATCCTCGAGGGCGAGGCTGCCGGATACTCCTCGTGCTCCTGGTCCACCACGTAGGCGAACGCCTCCACCTGCCGGCCATCCGCGAGATCGAGCGGGAGACGGCGTTCGAGATAGGCCGAAGAGATGAGCTCGCGCTCTCGCAAAGCCTCCAGCGTGGTTGCTTCGTGCCCCGGCTCGACGCGGAGTCTGAGGCCGGTACAACTCGCTCCACGCCGCGCATCGAGCGCCAGCACCAGTCCGGGCAAATCCGGCGTACCACGGTGATGGATCGAACTCATGCAGAAGGAACGCGCGAAACCGTGAAGTCGCGCCACGAGCCGCTCGGCTACGGGAAATTCCGGGTTCCAGACCAGCGAGCCGTGCCGAAAACCCACATCGAAGTCGTTGTGTCTGGCCGTTCCATGCCGCAGCCTATATCCCCTGACACGACTTCGGAAAGGTCGCGCCGCATGCGAATTCTGATCGCGCTCGTCCTGATCGCGGCGGTCGGCTGGTCTGGATACTGGTTCTACGGGGCTCGCTCCCTGCACCGCGCTATCCGGGCGGAAATCGCCGAACTGCGCTCGGACGGCATCTCGGTGGAGACCGACGATATCTCCGTCACCGGGTTTCCGAACCAATTCGACACCACGTTCACGACGCCGCGGCTCGCCTGGCCCTCGGGGGTTGTGTGGTCCGCGCCGTTTCTGCAGATCTTTGCTCTGAGCTACCGGCCGAACCAGATCATCGTGGCGTTGCCGCCGCGACAGTCGCTTTCCGGTCCCTTCGGCGAGGCGGTGATCGAAAACGGTCGCGCGCGGGCCTCGGGCCTGTTTCGGACCGACGGCCAACTGACGCTCGACCACGCAGAATCTCGTGGCCGACGACGTGCGGGTCACGATCGAAAACCGGGTCGTCGAGGTCGTGAAGCTGCTGGCGGCCGCGCGCGTCCCGGACGGCGCGAAACCGACCCGGCAGAACATCGGTCTGACGGTCGATGATCTCGACCTTCCGCAGCCTCTTGCCGCGCGGCTCGGCGGCGCTGCGACGGCCCAATCGACGGCGCGACTCTCGACGCGACGCTCGACCTGTCCAACCCTGTCTCCAGGGTCGCGATCGAATCGGGCGATGTCGACATCGAACGGATCGAGATCTCCCGGTTCGATCTGGACTGGAGCGGCATGACGCTCGGCGCTGACGGCGCGTTCGACATCGCGGCGGACGGGTCCTTGACCGGCAGCCTCGACATCACCCTGACCAACTGGGAGCGCGCCCTCGAGATCGCGGACGCGGCGGGGCTGCTCGCTCCCGGACAGCGCGGGATGATCGAACAGGGTGTCCGGGCCCTCGCCGGCATGACCGGCCGGGAGGATCGGCTCAAGGCGCCGCTCGCGATCCGGGCCGGCCGCATATGGCTGGGTCCTCTGCCGATCGGACCGGCGCCAGAGCTCTAGACGAACTGCTCGCGGATCAGCCGCTCTTGCAGCCCGTGCCCTGGATCGAAGAGGATCGAGTGGGAGATCTTCGGCTCGCTGCGAACCTCGACGATCGCGACATCGCGCACGGAGCGCCCGTCCGCATCGGCCATCACGGGGCGCTTCTCCGCCTCGAGAACCTCGAAGCGCACCAGCGAGGTCTCCGGCAGCAGCGCGCCGCGCCAGCGGCGGGGGCGGAAGGCCGCCATCGCCGTCAGCGCGAGCACGTCCGCTCCGATCGGCAGGATCGGCCCGTGGGCCGAGTAGTTGTAGGCTGTCGAGCCGGCCGGCGTCGCGACCAGCGCGCCGTCGCAGACGAGCTCCTGCATCCGGGTACGACCATCGACCCTGATCGACAGTTTCGCCGCCTGCGGACCCTGCCTGAGGAGAGAGACCTCGTTGATCGCGAGATGCCTTTCGACGCTGCCGTCGACACGGGTGGCCGACATCGACAGCGGATTGATCGTCTCCATCTCCGCCGCCTCGAGCCGCTCGAGCAGCCCGTCCTCGGCATATTCGTTCATCAGAAAGCCGATGGTCCCGCAATTCATCCCGTAAACCGGGGCGGGGAGCTCCTGGGTGTCGTGCATCGTCCGCAGCATGTGACCGTCGCCGCCGAGCGCCACGATAACGCCAGCATCGTCGAGCGGCACTTCCCCGTAGCGGCGGGTCAGCGCGGCAAGCGCCTCCCGAGCGACCTCGCTGCGGCTGGCGACGAAGGCGATCTTTCGGTACATCGGCACCTCCTCGCGCCGACGATTGCCTCCGCTCGCCGCGAATGACAAGGTGCGTGTCGGTCACGGACCTTTTCGCGCGTCCCGCGCTGCGGTAAGCAAGATGCACCGCTCCGCCCCGGCTGCGAAAGGATCTCTCATGAACGCGCCCCACCGCGACGAAGGTTTCTTCACCAGGACGCTCTCGCAGATCGATCCCGAAATTGCCGGGGCCGTGTCCGACGAACTCGAACGCCAGCGGGACGAAATCGAGCTCATCGCGTCGGAGAACATCGTTTCGCGTGCCGTACTCGAGGCGCAGGGATCAGTGCTGACCAACAAGTACGCGGAAGGTTATCCGGGTCGGCGCTACTACGGCGGCTGCCAGTACGTGGACGTGGCCGAGAACCTGGCGATCGAGCGCGCAAAGGAGCTTTTCGGCTGCGGCTTCGCGAACGTCCAGCCGAATTCCGGAAGCCAGGCGAACCAGGGCGTCTTCACCGCACTTCTCAAGCCCGGCGACACCATTCTCGGCATGAGCCTCGACGCCGGCGGCCACCTCACCCACGGCGCCAAGCCGAACCAGTCCGGCAAGTGGTTCAACGCCGTCCAGTACGGAGTCACCCGGCAGGACCTGCTGCCCGATTACGATCAGGTCGCCGACCTCGCGCGGGAGCACCGGCCGAAGATGATCATCGGCGGTGGCTCGGCCATCCCGCGCGTGCTCGATTTCGCGCGCCTGCGCGAGATCGCGGACGAGGTGGGCGCCTGGCTGCTCGTCGACATGGCCCATTTCGCCGGACTCGTCGCGGCGGGCGAGTATCCCTCGCCGTTTCCCCACGCCCATGTCGCCACGACGACCACGCACAAGACGCTCCGCGGCCCACGCGGCGGCATGATCCTCACCAATGACGGCGACATCGCCAAGAAGTTCAATTCGGCGATCTTTCCCGGCATACAGGGCGGCCCGCTCATGCACGTCATCGCCGCCAAGGCCGTGGCGTTCCGGGAGGCTCTGGAGCCCGGCTTCAAGACCTACCAGCAGCGAGTGATCGCCAATGCCCGCGCGCTGGCGGACGAGCTGGTGAAGGGCGGGCTCGATATCGTCACCAACGGCACCGACAGCCACCTGCTGCTCGTGGATCTGCGCCCGAAGGGTGTGAAGGGCAACGCCACGGAGACGGCGCTGGGTCGTGCCCGCATTACCTGCAACAAGAACGGCATCCCCTTCGACGACGAGAAACCGACGATCACCAGCGGCATCCGCCTCGGCACGCCCGCGGGAACGACCCGCGGCTTCGGCGAGCCCGAGTTCCGACAGATCGCCGACTGGATTGTCCGGGTCGTCGATGGTCTCGCTGCGAACGGCTCCGACGGCAACGCCGAAGTGGAAGCGGCAGTGCGCGGCGAAGTCGCTGAAATGTGCCAGCGTTTCCCGATCTATCCGGAGCTCTGATTGGTCGATCTAGCGTTCACGGATCACGGCGGCGGCGACGCGCCGCCACTGCTGATCGCGCACGGGCTCTTCGGCTCGGGGCGGAACTGGGGGGCGGTCGCGAAACGGCTGTCCTCTGACCGAATGGTGCGCGTCGTCGACATGCGCAACCACGGCGGGTCACCGCAGACGGCCGGCCACCGCTACGAGGATCTTGCCGCGGACCTCGCAGCCGCGATCGACGAGGACTGGGACATCCTCGGCCATTCGATGGGCGGAAAGGCGGCGATGACGCTGGCCCTTAATTATCCGGGAAAGGTGCGGCGCCTCGTCGTGGCGGATATCGCTCCCGTCCGGTACACCCACACCCAGGCGCACCTGATCGACGCGATGAAATCCCTGGATCTCAAGGGGCTCGCCACCCGCAAGGACGCCGACCGGGCACTCGCGGAGTTTATAGACTCGCGCGAGGTCCGGGCCTTCCTGCTCCAGAGCCTGGATATCCGGGAAAAGCGGTGGGCCCTCAACCTCGACACGCTCGAGCGGGAGGTGGAGGGAATCGTGGGCTGGCCCGATACCGATGCGACCTTTGACGGGCCGGCCCTGTTTCTTTCCGGAGCGGAAAGCGGCTACCTGACCGAAGACGGGAAGGAAGCGGCGCGCGACCTCTTTGCGAAAGCCCGCTTCGCGGCGATTCCCGGCGCGGGTCACTGGTTGCATGCGGAGAAGCCGCGCGAGGTCGAGGCCGCGGTCCGGACGTTCCTGGGGGCCTGACGATCCGGCCAAGTCGCGCTCGACAAGTCTGAACCTCAGAAGGGTTACCTCATGTTCTCTCGACGCAACGTCCTGGTCGCCTGTCTCGCCGGCGTGATGGGCTGTATCGCGAATTCGCTGGCGCTCGCGGTGATGGCGCCGGACGCTTCCTTCCTCCACCTCATCTTCAGCGCCGGGCGGGAATTCTTCTCGGTCGTCTTCGCGATGGCATTGATCCCGATCTTCTCGCTCACGGCGGGCGCCACGTCCTACCTTGTCGCCTTCGTCGCGCTGAACGCCTTGGCGTCCCTCTCGGCGAAACTGGTCTGGGGCGCCGGCGCTCCCTGGAGCTTCGTGTTGTTCGTCAACGGGATATACGCCATTGTCGCGATTGCCGTCTATGCAACGGGACGGCGGAACGATCGGGCCCCGTCCGGGTTGTGACAACTGCCGAAACAGGAGTGACACATGACACCTACCGTTAAGATCCTCGCCCTTCTCGGGCTCGTCGCTCTCGCGGGATGCGAGACCGTCGCCGGCGCCGGCGAGGATATGCAGAGCGCAGGACAGGCGATCGAGAACGAAAGCAATCAGGCGCAATACTGACGGCGGCCCATCGCGAGTATCGGTCAGGAGGCCCTTCCATCGAGCAGTGGAGGGGCCTTTTGCATGTTCGACGGTACGGCTGCGAGCGCGGCCCAAGCCAAGCGGCCGGGCTCGGAGGGTGATAGGGTCCATCAGGGGGCGACCGATCCTCGATCGGATGCAGAACGCCTCTCCGAGATGCGTTAGCCCCATAATATAGGCCGATTACCGCCGACCACTCCCGCACGAGCGCAAGTTCCGATGAAGACCGCGACACAATCCGGATTCCGTGGCAGCGTGGCAAGCGCGCCGCCCTGGCGGTGCCAACAATCGGAACGGGGACGGTAAATCGTGAGACAGGGAGTGAAAGATGACCAATCCGATGATGACGGCGTGGCTGCGCGCAGTGAACGAGAGAGCTTCGGAAGATCGGGTTACCTTGACGTCGGAAATGGGACGTCAGCAGGCCGACCTTGTGAAGGTGTGGCTCGACGCCTGGATGGACATGATGTTCCCCTGGTTTCCGAAAGAGGTATCCGGAGCCAAGCGCAAGGCCTGACCTCCCGCCGGGGCAGCCGGAGCGCTTCGGGATCGTTCGACTGACGACGCCGTCGTCCGTGAGCGCGTATCCCTGTGCTACGAGGTCGGATCCGGCGAGAACCGCGAGCAGACCCGGCAGGGGCATCGCGATCAGGACGACATGGAACGGCGCGCGGTTCGCCCGTGAAAGCCGTTGGATTCATTGGCTTTCTGTTTGCGGTAGCAGCGGCGCGCCATGCCTGCGACGGGTCACGGCCCGGACGATCATGGCGACCTGGATCGACGTTCCGGTGATGCCGTGGATGAGGACGGTGGCGGTGGCGTGGACGGCGCGAGCCATGCCCTCTCCGGTGTCGATGTCCCTGCGGGCCTCCTGCGATGCGCTGACCCCCGACGCGGCCCGGCGGGTTCGCGTTCACCTTGCGGCGGGCGGGCGCGGGGGCCGGAAACGGCTGTCGGAATCCTGTCGGTTTTCTGTCGGAGTTCCGTCGGAGTCCCGGCGGGGGATGCGCCGTTGCCACGCCGGGTGAACGCGGCGCGCGGACGGCGTTGAACGGCCCCGAAGAGCAGTCTATCACCTTCCCGACCGCATCCCGGAGAGATCCCCATGAACCGCGCCAGCCTCGTCATCCTGTGCCTCCTCGCGCTGACCGCCTGCGAGACGATGGGCGGCGCCGGACGCGACCTGCAGAGCGCGGGACGGGCGATCGAGCGGGAAAGCTACGAGGCGCGGCAGTAGAGACCGCCGAGCGGGAACCGCGCGTCGGTCGGACACGTTTAACGACATTCGACGGCCGGGATCCCCTCGCGCCGTCCCAGACATTGAGGCCGGACATGAAATTCCCCCTGATCGCCCTTCTCTCCCTGACGCTCTGCGCCTGCGCGCAGGAGCGCGAGGTCCGCTCCACCACCATCGTGTCGAGCGTGACGCCGGAGCAGCAGCAGGCCTGCGCCCGCGCCGCGGCGAGCGCGCGCAACGTGGAGCCGGAATTCGCCACGCCGACTTCCGCCTCGGCCACGGCCACGGGCCCGGTGGTGCTGGTGGACGTGAACGGCGAGGTCGCGAGCTGCAAGATCAACGAACTCGGCACGGTCGAGAACGTGACCTTCGGCGGCAGCGCCACGGAGGACGACGCGGAAGGGTAAGGCCCGCCCGCGCAGCGTTGGATCGCTCCGGCGGAGCGATCCGGGGGCCGAATGCCCGGCCCGCGCGGACCGGGCCGGCCTGGACCACCCGAGCCCACGCCCGGGACCGCCCTGCCCCACCGCGAGGCGGCGCGCGGGGACCGCGCACCCCGCTTTTCCCGGAAACATCGCGATCGACGGCCCCGGCGGGGTTATACCCGGCCTCCGGGGGCCTATATGCGTGTCACCATGACCCCCGGAGAGTAAAGATGAAGAACCCGTTCATGAGCGCGTGGCTTTCGGCCGCGAACACGATGACCAACACCGCCCGCGGCCAGATGTCGGGCGAGATGAAGAAGCAGCAGACCTACATGATGCAGGAATGGCAGCGCGCCTGGATGGACATGTGGATGGGGATGATGATGCCCTGGGCGCAGGGCGGGAAGAAGCGAAAGCGGTGATATGGAGGGGTGCGCGGTAAACGCGCACTATCCATTTCTATTTTGGAAACCACTTCATTTTTTCTAGAAATTCGATAGTCTGCTTTGTATGCTCTTTTAATGGCTTAGTTTTGAACCATTTCTCGGCAGTTTCAAAGGAGACGTTTCCGTCATCCATTATTCGGAAAAACGCGTATCCCGAACTTGTATTTTTCTCGGTCGTAATCAGGATAGGGTTGCTATCGTTCTCAATCATGTTCATCCCTATCGTAGAATGTCCTGGACTTTCGTAACATTTAAAAGCAATGCCATATTCGTTGGCAGCTATCGCAAAGCCATCCGCATAGACCTCTAAATTCTTTAATAAAATCTCTGATTTATGAAACGCAAGCTCAACAATCTTTCTGCCTTTTTCTTTCCACACCTCAAATTTCGGTCCTTGAAGCCTTACATCGTAAACGCCAGAGACATCAAATGAGATAACGTTATCTACCATTTCAAAAGAAGTTGTCCCGTTTCTATCTCTTATTTCCAATGTAAACAATGGAATACCACCTTCAACTCGGACTGAAAATACCTTATGCGTATCCGTTCGTAGTATGTCGAATACTTGCCCGTTCTGAAGTGTAATTCCGTGGCCAATAGCAAAAATTCGGTTTACCGGTTTGTGGAGAAAGTCATACCGAGGGCGCCCATGCACTAGAGCATACGGCCGTCGTTGATGTTTTCTAATCTCATCATTACAAAGGCGATCTTGCGTCACTTCTTCGTGGCATCTGTTGCATAAGAGAACAATATCCGCCACTCGATGAGCGTCTATTTCAGTAAATTGTACAATGTGATGGTATTGGGTAGGCATCAGGCCGCAAATGATGCAACAGTACCCGCATTTTTGCCTGACCTTTCTCTTTGTTTCTTCGGGAATATATCTTGATACCATAAAGTTGCTCTACTTGTATTCTTGGCTAATCCGCGCCCGCTGCTTTCGCCTTTTGCGTCCATGCAGCTACTAGCGCCGAGACCCTCGTTTTGCGCGAAGCTGGAGACGCTCCACCGGGTGTTTTCGGGGCTATATGACCGCCACCGGTAATAGCTCCATCTTCAACGCGTTGATTAAAACCTCCTGCGGGATCTCAACCTTCCCGAACCGGCGCATCTTCTTCTTGCTGCCTCTCAAGCCACGTCCAGCTCCGCGCGCCCCCCGCTCAGAGCATTCTCGAAAACCAGCTTCCCGCCATCGCCTTTCGCGAGCTGCTCGCTGGCGTTCAGGAGCTCGATGCCGCAGACCGTTCCGGTCTCGTCTATGTCCACGAGGAAGTCGGCGGTCAGCTCGATTGTCTCCACGTCGCCCTGCCGTTCCCGCAGACGGATATAGGCGACGTTGGCGTCTGGATCGTAGGTCAGCTTCACGTCGCGCGCCTCCCGATGAACTTCACGATCACGGTGACGACCAGCCAGTCGTCGCCCCGCTGCACAGCATAGACGAAGAGCTGCTTTCCGTCGAATGTCCGCTGCCGCCAGACCCACGGGCCTGAGAAGATGCGGCGGAAGCCGGTGCGGCCGTGCCTGGCGGGAACGGTCTCGCCATGCTCGATGGTTGCGGCGATCTCGGCTTCGGTCGCGCCGCGCTCGGCTGCACGGTCGAGGGCGTGAGGGGAGAGACGGACGACCATGGCGTTCGCGGTGCGCCGTAAAGGCGCACCCTACCCGTCCATCTTCAACGCATTGATGAACGCTTCCTGCGGGATCTCGACCTTCCCGAACTGGCGCATCTTCTTCTTGCCGGCCTTCTGCTTGTCGAGGAGCTTGCGCTTGCGGGTCGCGTCGCCGCCGTAGCATTTCGCCGTCACGTCCTTGCGCATCGCCGAGAGCGTCTCCCGCGCGATGACGCGGCCGCCGATGGCGGCCTGGATCGGGATCTTGAACATGTGGCGGGGGATCAGCTCCTTGAGCTTCTCGCACATCGCCCTGCCCCGCATCTCCGCCCGGTCGCGGTGGACCATCATGGCGAGCGCGTCCACCGGCTCGTCGTTGACCAGCACCTGCATCTTGACGAGCGCGTCCTCGCGGTAGCCGATCATCTGGTAGTCGAAGCTGGCATAGCCCTTGGTCACCGATTTCAGCCGGTCGTAGAAGTCGAAGACCACCTCGTTCAGCGGCAGGTCGTAGACGACCATGGCCCGCGTGCCGGCATAGGTGAGGTCCATCTGGATGCCGCGGCGCTCCTGGCAGAGCTTAAGGACGTCGCCGAGATAGTCGTCGGGCACCAGGATCGTCGCCTTGATGCGCGGCTCCTCGATATGGTCCACGTACGTCATGTCGGGCATGTCGGCGGGGTTGTGGAGGTCGTTGCGCTCGCCGTCGCGGGTATAGACGTGGTAGATGACCGACGGCGCGGTGGTGATCAGCTCGATCTCGTATTCGCGCTCGAGCCGGTCGCGGATCACCTCCAGGTGCAGCAGGCCGAGGAAGCCGCAGCGGAAGCCGAAGCCGAGCGCCGCGGAGGTCTCCATCTCGTAGGTGAAGGAGGCGTCGTTCAGGGCGAGCTTCTCGATGGCGTCGCGCATGTCGTCGAAATCGTTGGTGTCGACGGGAAAGAGGCCGCAGAAGACCACCGGAACGGAGGGCTTGAAGCCCGGCAGAGGGCTGGCGCAGGGGCGCTTCTCGTGGGTGATCGTGTCGCCGACGCGGGTGTCGCGGACCTGCTTGATGGAGGCGTTGAGGTAGCCGATCTCGCCCGGCCCGAGGCTTTCGACGGCGGTCATCGCGGGGCGGTAGACGCCCACGTCGTCGACGTCGTAGGTGCCGCCGGTCTTCATCATGCGGATGCGGTCGCCCTTCCTCAGGGTGCCGTCGATGATGCGGACGATGACGATGACGCCGAGATACTGGTCGTATTTCGAATCGACCAGCATCGCCTTCAGGGGCGCCTCGGCGTCGCCGCCATGGGGGGACGGCAGGCGGCGGACGATGGCCTCCAGCACGTCGGGGATGCCCTGCCGGTCTTGGCGGAGATCTGCACCGCGTCGTCGGCCTCGATGCCGATGACGTCCTCGATCTGCTCCTTGACGCGGGGCACGTCGGCGGCGGGGAGGTCGACCTTGTTCAGGACGGGGACGATCTCGTGGTCGGCCTCGATGGCGGTGTAGACGTTGGCGAGCGTCTGCGCCTCGACCCCCTGGGAGGCGTCCACGACGAGGAGCGAGCCCTCGACGGCCTGCATGGAGCGGGAGACCTCGTAGGCGAAGTCCACGTGGCCGGGCGTGTCGATGAGGTTCAGCACGTAGGTGTGCCGTCCTGCGCGGGATACTCGATGCGGACGGTGTTGGCCTTGATGGTGATGCCGCGCTCGCGCTCGATGTCCATGGAATCGAGGAGCTGGTCCTGCATGTCGCGCTCGGCCACGGTGCCGGTGAGCTGGATCAGCCGGTCGGCCAGCGTCGACTTCCCGTGGTCGATATGGGCGACGATGGAGAAGTTGCGGATATGGGAGAGCTCGGTCATGTCCGGGGTATGGGGCGGTTCGGGCGTGTTGTCCACGGATTGCGTAGGGGGTAGGGCGGTTGGCGGATCAGGAGGAGATCGATCGGCTTCGGGCGGAGTGCGCCGAAAGGCTGCGCACGAGACCGAACGCGGTCGTGCTCGCCCTGGCAGTTCGGACCGCGTTAAGAGAAGTTCCGGCGCTCTTCGAGAATCTGCGAGCGAGACCCGGACGCGGTTCTCGACGCCTTGTTCTCGACATTAACAGCGGCCGTCTTCGCGCGGCGATCAGCGACGGACACCCGCCCCGACCTGTCCGACGCAGTGAAAGACGCTGCGAGAAACACCTGATCCTACTTGGACGCAACTGAAACGGGGTCACGCTCGAATTTCTTCGCGTTCGTGACCGCTTGGACCGCGATCGAACTCGCAGAAAGGCAAGAGGAACCAGACGCGAATTGCTAGCTTTGCTGGCAGCTCGAATGGCAAGATATAGAGCTGCGGGAGTTCGAAGCGGCAGAGCTCGCGCTCCGTGCGGCGATCGACGATGCGGACGCAGTGGACAATGTTGGCGGCCTATTCGAACGCGGCCTCGAACGCGGCATGGCAGACCCGCAGAGATACAATCTAGAGAGTTCAGGCTGAACAAACTTTCGGCGTGCCTTTCTGGTGCTTGCCGAGGGAGATTTCGGCGATCGCCGCGGCCAGGATTGCGGCGATCGCGGCGTGCAAGAAGGCCAGAAGAGCTCTCAGGTGGGCGAGGATCTTGCGGATGTTGTGGCCGCAGCCGCACAGGACGGCGAAGATCGCGTCGCCGAACGTGCCCTTCAGCGGGCAGCGTGACAGGCGGCCGTCGGTTTTCATGTGGCCGATTTCCGGCTCGATGGCGCTGCGCCGTCGCAACAGCTGTCTCAGCGCCGGGGTCAGGCCGCGGCGCGTGCCGCTGATCAGGACCTGCGTGCGCGCCACGCCGTGGCCGCGGTATCCGCGATCCACGACCGCCAGCGCAGGCGTCTGGCCGGTCAGGATGGCGACCTGCTCAAGCGCTTCCGGCAAGGTGTGGCCGTCATAGGGATTGCCCGGCAACGCACGCATGCCCACGACGAACCCCTCGTCGATGGTCGTGGCGAGGCTGACCTTCGTGCCGGCGTTTGACAACTCCTTTGACAAACACCGCATGTCGATCATGTCGGTGAGGCGGGGGCGCAGGAGATCGTCCTGCTCTTCCCGGCGGGGATGGGGCTTCATCGGGGCTCCGGAATTCGCAAGGTTTCGAAGGCCAGAATACGAAACCCTGCAAATCGGCGCCAGCGTTTCAGCATGATCTGCGCAGTAAATCAGCAGGTTGGGAGTTATTCAGGGTGAACTAGAGACCATGCGGTTGGCAGCAGACCGCGATAGCCAGTGGGTATTCTGGGTGAGATGGTATGAGGGGTTTCTGGACGGGCGGCCACTCGACTGGGAAATGCAGGAACGAATTGCCGTCACTTTCGAGCCGCGGGTGCTAATCGCCGAACTAGTCAGGGAAATTGAGCAAGAAAGAAAAACGGCACGCTCCGAAAGCGCGCGACGACACGCAGCTTATCTCAAGGCCAGATCAAAGCTAACCGCCACGGTTGCAACTGGGCTTTCTGCCCAGATCCGAGTGGCGCTGGATGCTTATCGGCGCGAGGTCTCGAATGCGCTTCCTGATGCTCTGGATCCGCTTCAGCGACTACCGAGTTTACTGGATGCACTAGCGATGCGAATTGTTAGGGACGTTCCAGAAGATGAGATCGCTCAGCTAATCGTGGCGATGGCAGATACCATCGGGGAACTGAACAAGCGTCTCTCGAAAACCCGTGCTGAACTAGCCAGTCGGCCATCGTACCGACCGGTGAGAACGATCATAAGAGATGGATTCTTCGCGAGTGTCGGCGGTTTAGCCGCTGCCACACTTTTTGCTCCTGAAGTCTGGGGCTTCATTCTGTCCGGTTCTGCAGAGATTCTAGATCCGAGCAACGCAGGTTCAGTCGAAACGCTAGGTAACTGCTACGATGAATTGGTCGGTCCGGAAGCAATCTTTCCGCCAGATTTATGGGGTGTTCCCGACTACTCCGAGACTTAGCTGACGTACGGCAAACGGTGCGCGGCGACCGCGCACCCTACGGACTAATCTGACCTCAACGAAACACCGACCGTGTCCCGCCCTGCTCGCCGAGGCTCTTCAGGACGTCGCGGCCGTCGTCGGTGACGTTGCCCTCCGCGTCGATCCAGCCGCGCCTGCGGGCGGTCTCCTCGGCGGGCGTGTCGGTGTTGCCGACCTGCTGGGCGAAGCTCAGGATGCGGGCGCTGTCGGTTTCGTCGTCTGCCATGGGGGCCTCCGTTCGGTTGCGCGTCGAACTAGGACGGAGCCACGCGCGATCACCCCGGCGCGCCCATCCCGATCGCGCGACATGGTGTCACCGGCGGCGCTTGGCGCGGAGCGTCGGGTCGGCCTCGGTCGGATCCTCGGGCCAGGGATGCCTGGGGTAGCGGGCGCGCATGTCCTTGGCGACGTCGGCGTAGGAGCCGGACCAGAAGCCCGGCAGGTCCATCGTCACCTGCACGGGGCGTTGCGCGGGCGACAGGAGGGTGAGCTTCAGCGGCCGCCCGGCGACCTGCGGGTGGGCAGTCATGCCGAAGAGCTCCTGTACGCGGATCGCGACCTCGGGAGCGGCGCCGGAATAGTCGATGGGGACGCGGCGGCCGAGGGGGGTCTCGAGATGACCGGGCACCTCGCGGTCGAGGCGGGTCCGGGCGTCGTGGTCGAGACGCGCCGCGAGGGCGGGCACGAGGTCGAAGGCCTTCCAGTCGGCGGCGGAGCGGACGCCGCCGAGGAAGGGCAGGAGCCAGTCCTCGGCCGTGTCGAGGAGCGCCGCCTCGGAGGTGTCGAAGAGACCGAGGAGCGCGACGCGGGCGAGGAAGCGGCGGGCGGGCGGCGCGGGGTTCAGGCCGAGCTCGCGGATGCCGTCTAGCATGGCGCGGGCGACGGCGTCGGGGGGCGCGTCGTGCCAGGGGCGGTCGTCGAGCGCGATGGCGCCGAACCGCTCCTGCCGCCTCGCGAGGACGCGGGACTCGCGGCGGGACCAGTCGCAGAGGTCGAGCCAGGAGATGCTCGGCCCATGGACCTCGCGCAGCTCGGCCTCGGAAAGGGCGACGGCCTGGCGGATCATGGCATCGCGCGGGCGGCCGTCGGTGTCGGTGACGACGAGGAGGCGCTGGGACGCCAGCGGGTCGTCCTCGGCCATGCGGACGCCGGTGCCGCCGGAGAGGAGCCAGCGCGGGGCCTCGCCGGGGCGGCGGAGCGCGATGCGGTCTGGATAGGCGAGCGCGGCGGCTTGCGCGAGGGAGAGGCCGCTCCCCTGCCCCGCGCGTCTGCGGAGGCGCTTCGTCTCCTGGCGGATGCGGGAAACCGCCCCCTTCGCCACGCCGAAGTCCCGCGGGCTGGCCAGCGCGCGGAGCCGCAGCGCGAGGTCGGCGCCGCGGTTCCTCAGGATGTCGCGCTCCGAGAGGAGCGCGGCGAGCTCGGCGGCCTCGGGCCCGGCGATCTCCAGCATGTGCGCGAGGCGAGGATGCAGGGGCAGCGTGGCGAGGCGGCGGCCGTGCCCGGTGATCGAACCGTCCTCGAGGGCGCCGAGGCCGTGGAGGAGCGCCTGCGCCTCGGCCAGCGCGCCTCGGGGCGGCGGCGTGAGGAAGGGCAGGCCCGCCCCGTCCGGATCGCCCCAGAGGGCGAGCTCGAGGGCGAGGCCGGTGAGGTCGGCGGCCTCGATCTCGGCGGGCGGCCGTGCCGGGAGCGCGCCGTCCTCGCCCCGCGACCAGAGCTTCCAGGCGGTGCCGGGGGCGAGGCGGCCCGCCCGGCCGGCGCGCTGGACGGCCTCGGCGCGGGAGACGCGCTCGGTGACGAGGCGGGTCATGCCGGAGCCCGGATCGAAGCGGGCGCGGCGGGCGCGGCCGCCGTCGATCACGATGCGCACGTCCTCGATGGTCAGCGAGGTCTCGGCGATGGCGGTGGCGAGGACGAGCTTGCGGCGGGAGCCGGGGCGGATCGCATCCTGCTGCTCGGCGAAGGGCATGGCGCCGTAGAGCGGGCGGATGTCGAGGCCGGGCAGGTCGAGCCGGGCGGCGGTGCGGCGGATCTCGCCCTCGCCGGGAAGGAAGGCGAGGAGGCCCCCCTCCTCCTCGGCGGCGGCGCGGGCGATGAGCTCGGCCATGGCGTCGTCGAAGCGGCGGGCCTTGGGGAGCGGCCGGTCGAGCCAGCGGGTCTCTACCGGGTGGGCGCGGCCCTCGCTGGTGATCACCGGCGCGCCGCCGAGGAGGTCGGCGACCGGGCCGGCATCGAGGGTGGCGGACATCACGAGGAGGGCGAGGTCGGGGCGCAGCGCGGCGCGGATCTCGAGCGTGAGAGCGAGGCCCAGATCGGCGTTGAGGGAGCGCTCGTGGAACTCGTCGAAGATGACGCAGCCGATGCCTTTGAGCTCGGGGTCGGTTTGCAGGCGGCGGGTCAGGATGCCCTCGGTCACGACCTCGATGCGGGTGGCCTCCGAGACGACGCGCTCGCCGCGGATGGCGTAGCCGACGGTCCGGCCCAGGGGCTCGCCGAGGGTTTCGGCCATGCGCAGGGCGGCGGCGCGGGCGGCGAGGCGGCGGGGCTCGAGCATCAGGATGCGGCCCTCGACACGGGGCAGCAGCGCCAGCGGCACGCGGGTGGTCTTGCCGGCCCCGGGGGGCGCCTGCAGCACCGCGCGGCCCTCGGCGGAGAGGGCGGCGAGGAGCTCGGGGAGAACGTCGTCGATGGGCAGGTCCATGGGCGGGACCTACGCGCCCGGCCCGGCTCTGGACAAGGGCGCGGCGGCGTCGGATGAGGGGGCATGGACGTGGAGGATCCCGCAGAACGCATCGCGGAGGGCGACCGGCGGGCGCTGTCGCGGGCGATCACGCTGGTGGAATCGCGCCGGGACGACCACCGGCGGGACGCGGTGGCGCTTCTGGAGCGGGTGGCGGACCCGGACCGGCAGGCGATGCGGATCGGGCTCTCGGGGACGCCCGGCGTGGGCAAGTCGACCTTCGTGGAGAGCTTCGGCCAGATGCTGACCGGCCGGGAGCTGACGGTCGCGGTGCTGGCGGTCGATCCGTCCTCGGCGCGGTCGGGGGGGTCGATCCTCGGCGACAAGACGCGGATGGAGCGGCTGGCGAGGGACCGGCGCGCCTTCATCCGGCCCTCGCCGGCGCAGAGTGAGCTCGGCGGCGTGGCGCGGCGGACGCCGGAGGCGGTGGCGCTCTGCGAGGCGGCGGGGTTCGACCTGGTGATCGTGGAGACGGTGGGGGTCGGGCAGTCGGAGACGATGGTGGCGCGGATGACCGACCTCTTCGTGCTGCTGCTGGCGCCCGGCGGCGGCGACGAGCTGCAGGGGGTGAAGCGGGGGATCATGGAGATCGCCGACCTGATCGTGATCAACAAGGCTGACGGCGAGATGGCGCGGCAGGCGGAGGCGACGCGGGCCGATTATGCCGGGGCGCTCAGACTCCTCAGGAAGCGGGAGGGCGACCCGGAGGGGTTCCCGAAGGCGCTCGCGGTCTCGGCGGTGACCGAGGACGGGCTCGACCGCGCCTGGCAGGAGATGCGGGCGCTGGCCGATTTCCGCCGCGAGACGGGACACTGGGAGCGGGTCCGCGCGGCGCAGAACCGGCACTGGTTCGAGGAGGCGGTGCGGCAGGGGGTGATGCGGCACCTCGCGACCGACGCGGAGACGCGCGACCGGATGGAGGCGCTCGGCCGGGCCGTCGCGGCGGGGCGCACCGCGCCGGCGGCGGCGGCCGACGAGATGCTGGCGAAGCTCTTTCCGGAGGGCGGAGCGGCTTGACGCGCGGCGGGCGATCCCTTAGGGGGCGCCAACTCAATCCATTCCCGTCCGCCGGCCCCCGGCCCCGGACCGCAATACGAGGACAGATCCCATGTCGCGCGTCTGCGAACTGACCGGCAAGGGCCCCGCCGTGGGCAACAACGTGAGCCACGCCAACAACAGGACGAAGCGCCGCTTCCTCCCGAACCTCAACGACGTGACGCTCATGTCCGAGACGCTCGGGCGCACGGTGAAGCTGAAGATCACCTCTGCGGCGCTCCGGACGGTGGATCACCGCGGCGGGCTAGACAACTTTCTCGACAAGGCGCGGGACGGCGAGCTCTCCGCCCGCGCGCTGAAGGTCAAGAAGGACATCGCCAAGGCCCGCGCCTCGGCCTGATCGCCTGCCCCGCGTCGGATGAAGGCCCCGCTCGCGGGGCCTTTTCGCATGTCGGGGCCCGCGATCGGCGGCGGCGGATCGCGGCGAGGAGGCCGAGTGCGCCCGCCAGAAGCGGCAGGCCCGCGGGCAGGGGAACGGCCGCCGGCGGCTCGGCCGAGAGGACCAGCACCTCGCCATCGGTCGGCGACACCCCGTTGTTCGAGACGTAGAACAGCCCGTCCTGCGAGACCGCGAGCCCGGTCGGCCTGTTCAATCCGCCGAAGAGACGGCGCGGCGTGCCGTCCTCCGCGACCTCGTAGAGCGCGCCCGTCATGCCCGGCCCGAGCAGGCCGTCGCTGTCGATCTCGAGCACGTAGAGGGCGCCGTCGGGCCCGAAGGCCGTGTCGACGAGGTTGGTGTAGCCGCTGGCAATCGTCTCGAGCACGCTGCCGGAGACCAGTTCGCGGATCGTCGCGGCGCCCGGGATGAACGGGAAACCGGTCAATTGCCCCACCACCGTCCGCCCGTCCGGCGCCACCGCGAGCCCGGTGGGCACCGCTTGGTAGACCGGGCCACCGAGATCGGGAAAGGCCGGATTCGGCAGGGCCGGCAGAATTCCGGCGGTCGAGATTGCGCCGTCCTCGCCCACGGTCAGCAGGGCGTTGCCGCCGGCATCGGAGACGACGAAGCCGCCGCCCGGCAGGGCGGCGAGCCCGAACGGGTTGGAGTTGATCTCGTCCCCGGCGGGGTTGTTCGCAGACTCGTTCGCCGCGATGTCGGCGAAGGGCACGGCGCCGCCGTCGAGCTTGACGATCTGGCCGAGCAGTTCGCCACCCTCGGGCAGGCCGGCCCGGACCGCCGGATCGGTGCCGAGGCCCAGCGTGACATAGGGCGTGCCCGCCGCGTCGAAGGCGACCTCGGTCGCGCCGTCCGCTCCGAAGCCGCCCGCCGGCGCGACCGAGGGCAGGTCTCCGATCAGGCGCTCCTGCACGCCGCCGAGCGCGCGGCTGACGCCCGCGCTCCGGCCGAAGAAGACCGTCTCGCCGCTGCCTGAGACGAAGGACGGCCCGTCGCCGCCGCTCCCCGCCTCGGCGACGTAGAGGCCGCCATTGATGGGGTTGTCTAATCGCTTTTCTCGCGTCAAGCGCCACCCGCCTGAATGCGTGCCTGCCGGATGCATGGTTGTCTCCGCGGTCGGCATGGGCCGCCGCATGTTGGGCGTCGCGGGAAGAGCCTTCAATGTGGATGACGCACTCTGTCTGAACGATGGTGCAACCCCATCAACGGAATGGCCCGGCCCACGTCCCGGCAGGGACGCCTCCAGCGTTCGGAACCCGAACGCTATCCGCTGGATGTCAGGTTGCGGCTCCTGGTTGCGGCTCGAAGACCTCGCCGGTCTTGAGCATCGCATGCATGATCACCGCCAGTTTGCGTGCCACCGCAACAGCGGCCCGCTTGAAGCCGATCCTTTCGCGCAGCCCGAGCCCCCATGTGCGCAAGTTGCTCTCGGCCCGGACGCGGGTCAGGATGATCGCCGCAGCCTCGTAGAGCAGCCAGCGCAGATGCCGGTCGCCGCGACGAGAGATGTGGCCGTCATAGTCGACCTCTCCGGATTGGTAGCGGCGCGTCGTCAGGCCGACCCAGGCCCCGACGGAGCGTGAGTTTCTGAAGTTGGCCGGGTCCTCGATGGCGGCGACGAAGGACGTGGCGGTGACCGCGCCGACGCCGGGGATCGACATGAGAAGGCGGCAATCGGTGCTCTGGCGTGCGGTTGCGACGAGCCGTGTCCCGAGGCCCGCCACCTGCGTGCGAAGGCTGCTCCAGGCCTCCAGCAACGGCAGGACGATGGCCGCGAGCTCCGCCTGACCGGCGAGAAGGTTGCGGACATTCCGCTCGAATGTGCTTCCCTTGCCGGCGGGAACGAGCAGGCCGAATGTCTTCATGACGCCGCGGATCTGGTTCGAAAGCTGGGTGGTCATCCGGACCAGTTGGTTGCGTGCCCCGACGAGCGTGCGTGTCAGCATGCTGTCGAACCCTTTCACGCGCACCTCGCGAAAGAACCCGACCTCGGCAAGATGAGCCAGACCGTCGGCATCGTTCGCGTCGGTCTTGTTCGGTGCCATGTCGAGCGCTGCCTTGGCATGCCGCGCGTCAATGCAGATCGCCGGCAACCCTCTGGCGCTGAGCGCGTGATAGAACCACACAGACAGCGGGCCGGTTTCGAACACGACACGCTTCACCGCCGGCGACCGTTTGCGAATGAGTGCCGCAATTGCCACTGGGTCGGTGAGGCACTTCCCTCGCCACACACGCTGACCGCCCCGCCGGATCGAAACGGCGGTCTCTTTCATCGACACGTCGAGGCCGATATAGTCTTCCATGGCTGTTCTCCCTTCGATGCCTGGGCCCGGCAACCAGTCGTGAGCCCGTTATTTCCATCGTATCGGGGAACAGCCGCCCTCCGAGATCTTGAAGCGCCCTCGGGGCGACTCGCTCCCGCGATTACCCCATGTGGATGGCTCCCGCTCCCGGCATCGCAATGTGCCACATTGGGTGCTGTCACAGACCCATCGAGGGAGCCATCCATGGACGAGATTACCACCATCGGCGTCGATCTTGCCAAGAGCGTTTTCCAGATCCACGGCGTCCGGGAGGACGGTACGGTCGCGCTGCGCCGGAAGCTGAGGCGCGGCCAGGTTCTGGCCTTCTTCGAGGCCTGTCCGCCCTGCCTTGTCGGCTTGGAAGCCTGCGGTGGTGCGCACTTCTGGGCCCGCGAACTGATCGCCCTGGGCCACGACGTGCGGATCATGCCGGCGGCTTACGTGAAGCCGTATGTAAAGCGAGGGAAGACGGACGCTGCTGACGCCGAGGCGATTTGCGAAGCGGTGACGCGCCCGACGATGCGCTTCGTCCCGGTGAAGTCGGCCGCGCGCCAGGGCGCACTGGTCGACCACAAGACCCGGGACTTCCTGGTTCGCCAGCAGACCCAGCTGGTGAACACGATCCGGGCCCACCTGGCCGAGTTCGGGCTGGTCTGTGCCCGCGGCCTCCATAATGCAGATCGCCTGCTCGCCCTGATCGCGGAGGCGCCGGAGGCGGCGCGACCCGCTCTGGACCTCCTGGCCGAACAGCTCCGCGAGACCCGGGATCGTATCAAGGCGGTCACCGATCGGATCGCCGCGGCCCAGAAGGAAGATCCGCTCGCCCGGCGGCTGACGACGATCCCCGGGATCGGCTCGCTATCCTCGAGCGCCTTCGCCGCCACCACGCCGGAGGTGGAGACCTTCAGGACGGGGCGGGATTACGCGGCCTGGCTCGGCCTCACCCCGCGGCCCCATTCGAGCGGCGGCAAGGAAAGACTTGGCCGGATCTCCAAGGCGGGCAACCGCTATCTTCGGCGACTTCTGTACCTGGGCGCGATGGCGCAGATCAGTGCAAGACGTTCCGGCAAGCCAGGTACGGACTGGCTGTGGCGGATGCTGGAGCGCAAACCGGTGAAGGTGGTGGCCGTCGCGCTGGCCAATCGTATGGCGCGGATCGTCTGGGCGCTCATCAAGACCGGAGACAGCTACCGGGCCGCTGCGGCCTGAACGAGACCGCCGGGGTCCGCTTCGGCATCGAGACGGTGAGGCGCGGCGTGAGGTGATGGCAACGGACGGCGACACGGCATTCGGGACACCCAGTTCGGACCGACGCGCCTTCGAGCGCGTGCCATTGATTTGGACCCGACCGCCGGCGGACTTCATCAGGGCGCGCAGCCAAGACGCTGCATCTTCGACGCCGTACACATGGCCGCGACCGACCAGGTGCCAGACCCGAACAACGCCCTTGCCACGCGGGAGCCATCCACACACGGGTCCGAAGGTGAGGCCGCGCGGGTTCGCCAGCCCGGTCATCGCGACGCTTTCGATGTGGAGCGGGGCGGCGGCGGCCGCCCCGGCGAGGAGCACGAGGCCCCCGAGCGCCGCCGCCGGCGCCCCGAGGGCCCGGCCGGCGGCCGACATACCGTCCATTCCGAAGTCCATCTGGCATTTCCTCCGAAAGACGCCGGCGACTCGCCCGTCGCGGCGCCGGCACAGCGGAGCTTGGGCCATCGCCCGAACCTGTCAATCTGGACGATCGGCGGGGCGCCCCGGCCGGCCGCGCGCGGCCGATCCTGCCCGCGCCTCGTTCGCCTCACCCCAGGATGTCCGCGACCCAGGCCGGGACCACCTCGCTCGCCGGTCCGTAACGGCCGGCGTCGAAACGGCCGCCAGAGGGGTCGAGGTTCAGCTCCAGCGTCGGGATGCCGGCCTCCGCCGCCGCCTCGACGAAGCCCGCGGCCGGATAGACGGTGCCGCTCGTGCCGATGGCGACGAAGAGCTCGGCGGCGAACAGCGCCTCCTCGATCTCGTGGAGATGGTAGGGCATCTCGCCGAACCAGACCACGTCGGGCCGGACCTTCTGGGCGCCGCATTCGGCGCAGGGGTCGAACGGGTCCATGACGTCGGGCGCCGGCCAGGTGGCGGCGCACCTGTCGCATTTCGCGCGGTCGATGCGGCCGTGCATGTGCAGGACCTCGGCCGCGCCGGCTTTCTCCAGGAGCGTGTCGATGTTCTGGGTGACGATCCGCGCCCGGCGCTCCCGCGCGAGCCGCGCCAGGGCGTGATGGGCGGCGTTCGGCACGGCACTGGCGGCGTTGGCGCGCCGCGCATTGTAGAAATCGAGCACCTTCGTGGGGTTGGCCCGGAAGCCCGCGGGGGTGGCGACCTCCTCGAGGTCGTATCGGGTCCAGATCCCGCCGGCATCCCGGAACGTTCCGAGACCGCTCTCGGCGCTGAGACCGGCGCCGGTCAGGACGAAGATCATCGCGAAGCCCTCCCCCGCCCCGCCTAGGAGGGCGGCCCGTCGCGGGCAAGGGGTGAAACGCGCGCCTTCGCGCCTATCTCCGCCCCATGATCCGCCGCATCCTCGTCGTCTGCCTGGGAAACATCTGCCGCTCGCCCACGGCCGAGGCGGTGCTGCGCCGCAAGGCGGAGGCGGCCGGTCTCGATCTGGAGATCGACAGCGCCGGGACCGGCGACTGGCACCGGGGCGAGCCGCCGCATCCGCCGATGGTCGCGGCGGCGGGGCGGGCCGGCTACGACCTGACCGGGCTCCGCGCGCGACAGATCGGCGCCGCCGATTTCGGACGGTTCGACCTGATCCTCGCCGCCGACGAGGACAATCTGGCCGATATCGAGCGCCTGCGGCCCGACGGCGACGCGACGCCCGTGCGGCTCTTCGCGACCCATGCGGGGGACGGGAGCCGGTCGATCCCCGACCCCTACTACACGAAGGATTTCGCCGCGGCGCTCGAGCAGATCGAGCGCGCCGCCGACGGGCTCCTGGCTCAGCTGCAGTAGCTCTCCGCCGCGGAGCCGAAGGCGCGGTAGCGCAGCCAGAAGCTCTCGTCGCTGCGACGGTCGGACTGGCGCACCTGCTGCGCCATGTTCGGGTCGCGGAAGAACCGTGCCGCGAGCCGCTGGTCGCGGCCGTCGAGGGTCACGTCCGCGACCTGCTGGATGCAGTTGCAGAGCGCGGCGTTCCGCGCGCCGCGCTCGGAGCGCGCGCAGGCCGAACTCGATGGGGCCCGCCGCGGCCGCGCCGCAGATCACCACGCCCGCCAGGGCGATGCTCGTCAATCTCACCATGAAATGCCTCTCTGCCTGTCTTGCCGGTGCCGGTTGACCCGGTCTGTCCGGCCTCTGCCGTAGGAAGAGGCTAGCAGGGGCCCCGTCGGCGGACAACCGCCGACGGGGGCGGATCGCTCAGGATCGTATCTCGAAATCCACAGCGCCTTCGGGTTCGGCCGCGTCGGCCTTCAGGTCGTCCACCCGGCTCGGCGGCGGCCCGGCGTTCATCCGGTCGATCATCTCCGCGATCGCGGTGCCGGAGCCTTCGAGATGGACCTCGACCGTGCCGTCCGGCAGGTTGCGGACCCAGCCCGCCAGCCCGAACTCCCGCGCCAGATCCCGGGTCCAGGCGCGGTAGCCGACGCCCTGCACGTCGCCGGTGACGATGATGCGTCGCGCTTCGTCCATGTCTCTCTCCTCCTGACGGTGTGCCTTCCCGCGACCATAGTGCGGAGAGCGGCCGGGTCACCGGCCGAGGCAATGGCGCATGATCGCCTTCTGGGCGTGGAGGCGGTTCTCGGCCTCGTCCCAGATCACCGAGTGCGGGCCGTCCATGACCTGCGCTGGTCACCTCGTCGTCGCGGTGCGCGGGAAGGCAGTGCATGAAGAGCGCGTCGGGCTTGGCGCGGGCCATCAGCTCGGCGTTGACCTGGTAGCCGCGGAGCTGGTTGTGGCGCCGCTCGCGGGCCGATTGCGGGTCGTGCATCGAGACCCAGGTGTCGGTGACCACGAGATCGGCGCCGTCGACGGCCTTCATCGGGTCGCGCTCGATGGTGACGAGGCTCGTGCGAGCGGCGCGCTCGGGGTCGAGCGGCTCGGGGCCGGTGAAGGTGAGGTCGAAGCCGAACTGCTCGGCGGCATGGGCGAAGGAGGCGAAGACGTTGTTGCCGTCGCCGGACCAGACCACCTTGCGCCCGGCGATGGGGCCGCGATGCTCCTCGAAGGTCATGACGTCGGCCATGATCTGGCAGGGATGGGTGCGGTTGGTCAGGCCGTTGATGACCGGCACGGTGGCATATTCGGCCATCTCCAGCAGCGTCGCCTCCTCGAAGGTGCGGATCATGATCAGATCGACGTAGCGCGACAGGACGCGGGCGGTGTCGGCGATGGTCTCGCCGTGGCCGAGCTGCATGTCGGCGCCCGAGAGCACCATCGTCTGCCGCCCATCTGGCGCACGCCCACGTCGAAGGAGACGCGGGTGCGGGTCGAGGGCTTCTCGAAGATCAGCGCCACCATGATGCCGGCGAGCGGCTGCTCGTCGTCGGGCGCCGCCTTCGGGCGGCCGTTGCGCGCGTCCTTCATCGCGCGCGCGCCGTCGATGATGCGGCGGAGCGCGGCGGGGTCGGTCGTGTGGATGTCGAGGAAATGGGTCATCGGCGGATCCGGTTCGACGGCGGACCGGGGGCGTCATACCCCCGGACCGCCGTGGCGTATTACGAGAAGGGTGAAGCCATCAGGCGGCCTGCGCCAGCGCGGCGGCGGCGGCGTCGAGCCGGCCGAGCGCCTCGCCGATCTCCTCCTCGGTGATGGTCAGCGGCGGCAGCAGGCGCACGACGTTGTCGGCGGCGGGCACGGTCAGAACGTGCTGCGCGTAGCCGGCCTTACGATCTCGGTGTTCGGGACGCGGGCACTTGAGGCCCAGCATCAGGCCCTGCCCGCGCACGCTCGTCGAAGACCTGCGGGATGCGCGGCGACGAGGCCCTCGAGCCCCTGGCGCAAGCGGGCCGGCCTGCGCGTCACGCGATCGAGGAAGCCGTCCTCGGTCATCATCTCCATCACCGTCGCGCCGACGGCGCAGGCGAGCGGGTTGCCGCCATAGGTCGAGCCGTGGGTGCCCGCGGTCATGGCCGCGGCGGCATTCTCGGTGGCCAGCACCGCGCCGAGGGGAAAGCCGCCGCCGATGCCCTTGGCGACCATCATGATGTCGGGGCGTCGACCCCCGCCCATTCGTGGGCGAAGAGCCGGCCGGTGCGGCCCATGCCGCATTGCACCTCGTCGAGGATCAGCAGCGCGCCGTGACGGTCGCAGAGGTCGCGGAGGCCGCGGAGGCAGGCGTCCGGGCAGGATGCGGATGCCGCCCTCGCCCTGGATCGGCTCGACGAGCATCGCGGCGACGTCGGTCTCGCGTCGTCGCCTCGAGCGCGTCGTGGTCGCCCCAGCGGCAGCTGGGTGAAGCCCGGCAGCAGCGGGCCGAACCCGTCGGTCATCTTCTCCGAGCCGGCGGCGGCGATGGCGGCCGAGGAGCGGCCGTGGAAGGCGCCCTCGAAGGTGAGGATGCGGTGCCTCGGTCCGCGCCCCGCGTCGGCGACCAGTACTTGCGCGCCATCTTGACGGCCAGCTCGCAGGCCTCGGTGCCGGAATTGGTGAAGAAGCACGGTGTCGGCGAAGCTGTGCTCCACCAGCAGCTCGGCCAGGCGCTGCTGGTTGGGGATGTCGTAGAGGTTCGAGACGTGCCAGAGCCGCTCCGCCTGCTCGCGTCAGCGCCTCACCAGCGCGGGATGGGCGTGGCCCAGCGCGTTGACGCGCGATGCCCGGCGCCGAGGTCGAGGTAGCGCGTCGCCCGTCCTCCGTCCAGAGCCAGCAGCCTTCGCCGCTGACGAAGGAGAGCGGCGCGCGGTTGTAGGTCGGCAGGATCGCGGGGATCATCGGGTGGTCCTAATGGTGCGAAAGCGTGGCCCGTGCCAAAGCGCCACGCGCCTGTCAATGCGGGCGGAGACAGCCGCTGCGCGGGGCGCCCTTCTCCGCGCTTCAGTCGCGCGGTTTCGGTGTCTCGTCGGCCGGCGCGACGACCGCACGGCGGTAGAGGTGCCAGGTGGCGTGGCCGAGGATCGGGAAGACCACCACGAGGCCGAGGAGCGCCGGCACCGCGGCCATCGCCAGCGCTGCGGAGATCAGCAGCCCCCAGACCGCGACCGGTCCTGGGCTCTTCGCGGCGGCGCGGATCGAGGTGACGATGGCGCGGCACGAGGCCGACATCGCGGTCGACGAGCAGCGGCAGGCCGCACGAAGCTGATCGAGAGCGCGACGGCGGCGAAGACCGCGCCGACCGCGAAGCCGACGACCCCCATCGCCCATCCCTGGGCGGTGGTCAGGCCCTTCACCACGAAATCCACCGGTCCCGGCCGGCGGAGGGGCGCCAGCGTCGCCTGGTAGATCAGCGCCGCGGCGCCCATCCAGATCAGGAACAGCCCGAAGAGGATCAGGCCCAGAAGGATGATCGGCCCGAGGGAGGGGGAGGAGAAGAGCTTGAACAGGTCCGCCCAGCTCGCCTCGAGCCCGGCGGCGCGGCGGCGGCTCATCTCGTAGAGGCCGATCCCGGCGATGGGGCCGAGAAGCGTGAAGCCCGCGATGAGGGGGAAGATCAGCGGCAGGAGTTCGCGCTGGAACGCCACCGCCGCGAGCAGGAGGCCGACGATCGGGTAGAGGAAGCAGACGAAGATCGCGTCGCTGCGGAAGGCGCGGATGTCGTCGAGCCCGGCGGCGAGCGCGGCGCCGATGTCGTCGAGCGTGATGGCGCGGACCTGCGGGGCCTCCGTCTCGCCGGCGACGCGCCGCAGCATGCGGGGCACGATGCCGAAGATGTCCCCGAGGGTGGCGATGGCGTAGGTCGCTGGGTCGCGAATGGTCTTGGCCATGGGCCGTCCTCCCAGTTGAAATTAGAGGATGCCACCGCGGCCGGGGCGACGCAACGTCTGCTTCCGCCCGCGGGCGGCCGTGCCGCTCACGACTTCAGGCGGAAGCCGCGCCGGAACCAGCGCAGCGCCAGGGCGCCGAGGGCGAGCGTGGTCGCCAGGCAGACGGCGAAGCCGAGCAGCGGCGAGGAATCGGAAACGCCGAGCATGCCGTAGCGGGCCCCGTCGATCAGGTAGAAGAACGGGTTGAAATGCGAGGCGAAGGTGAGCGACGGCGGCAGCGCCTCGATCGAGTAGAAGGTGCCCGAGAGGAACGACAGCGGCGTGATGATGAAGTTGGTGATCGCCGACATCTGGTCGAACTTGGTGGCGTAGATGCCCGCGAGGATGCCGAGCGCGCCCATCATCGCCGCCCCGAGCACGACGAAGAGCCAGAAAGGCGAGCGGGTGGGCGAGGCCGGTCCGCAGGAAGAGCACCATGACGGCGCCGATCACGACCGCCACGAGGCCGCCGCGGGCGACGCCGCCGGCGAGATAGCCCAGAGCATCTCCGCGGGCGAGAGCGGTGGCATCAGCGTGTCGACGATGTTGCCCTGCACCTTGGCGGCGAGGAGCGACGAGGAGGTGTTGGCGAAGCTGTTCTGGATTACCGTCATCATCAGCAGGCCCGGCGCCATGAAGTGCGACGTAGCGCACGCCCATCACGTCTCCGCGCGTCGGGCCGATGGCGATGGCGAAGACGGCGAGGAACAGGCCGGCATTGATCAGCGGGCCCATCACAGTCTGCGCCCAGATCGACAGGAAGCGGCGGCATTCGCGCTCGGCGAGGGTGTAGAGCCCCATCCAGTTCCAGCGGCCGAAGCGGCGCACGCCCATCTGCTGCGATGTGGTCTCGGTCATCCTCGGCTCCTTCGCGGGTCCCGGCGCCTTGTGTCACGGCGACGGGTGACTAGAATAGGGGGCGTACGCATTTCTCAAGCGGGCGGTCGCCCTGCCCGAAAGCGAGTATCCGATGTCCTGGACCGACGAACGAGTCGAGCTTCTCACCAAGATGTGGAACGAGGGCCAGTCGGCCAGCGCCATCGCCAAGGAGCTCGGCGGCGTCACGCGGAACGCGGTGATCGGCAAGGTCCACCGGCTCGGCCTGTCGAACCGCACCGCCGGCGTGCCGGCGGAGGCGGAGGGCGAGATCGCCGCGGCCACCGAGGGCGGCGCGGCCGAGGACGCCCCCGTCGTCGAGGAGGCGCGGGCGGCGCCGCAGGAGGTCGTGGAGCCGGAGGAGCCGGAGGAGCGGCCCGCCCCCTCCCTGGCGCGGCAGATCGTGCCGGCCGGGCAGCCGCTGCCGCCGCAGCCCTCGGCGAACGAGATCAGCCCCGAGGCGCTGGAGACGGTGCGCGAGGTCGAGAAGAAGTCGAAGCGCCTGTCGCTGATGGAACTGACCGAGCGGACCTGCAAGTGGCCGATCGGCGATCCGGCGACGGAGAACTTCTGGTTCTGCGGCCTGCCCTCCCAGGCCGGCAAGCCCTATTGCGAGGCGCATGTGGGCGTTGCCTTCCAGCCCATGTCGTCGCGGCGCGACCGGCGGCGCTAGGCGCCGAGAGAAGGACCGCCGTCCCGGATCTCCACCCGCTGCGGAACGTTTTTCCTGTCTGGCGGGCGAGTGCGAACCGCGGGCCGAGCGCATGGCGCCATCGGCGAACGGACGGTCGCGGCGGGGCGCGCGGGGCGGTCTTGCGCCCGGCGCCTGCGGGGCCAGATCAGGCGCGACGAATTGAACAGGAGCCGATGATGACGATTTCGATGCGTGCCACCGCTCCGCTGCTCGCCGGTCTCCTGATCGGCGGCGGCGCCGCCGCCCAGCAGGGCGAGCCCGGACCGCTGGTCTCTCCCGACGAGCTGAAGCCGGCCCTGGGCCGGGTCGAGGTGCTCGACATCCGGCTGGCCGACGAGAGCGGCTATGGCGGGGGGCATATCGAGGGAGCGGTGAACGCGCCCTACAGCCTGTTCCGCGGTCCGGAGGAGAATCCCGGACAGGTGCCGAGCGCGGCCGAGCTGGGCGAGGTTCTGGGCGAGGTCGGGATCGAGCCGTCCGATCGGGTGGTCATCGCCTACCAGGGCGAGGACGTGAGCGATTTCGGCGCCGCCGCGCGGGTCTACTGGACGCTGAAATCCAGCGGATACCAAGACCTCTCGATCCTGAACGGCGGGCTGAACGCCTGGACCGAGGCCGGATACCAGACCTCGACCGAGGCGGTGGATCCCGAGCCGGTCGATCTGGCCCTCGACTGGAGCGACCTCTGGACCGCCACCGCCGAGGAGGTGCAGAGCGTGGTCGACGGCGGCGAGGAGGCGCTCCTGCTCGACGCGCGGCCGGCGAGCTTCTGGAACGGCGAGGACTCCCACCCCGCGGCGGCGAAGCCCGGGACGATCCCGCAATCGGAGTATTTCGAGCATGCCGGCTGGTTCTCCGACGGGCCCGCCATCGTGGACCCGGACGCCGCCCGGGCGCTGGCCGAGGAGCAGGGCTTCACCGGCAACGCGGAGATCATCTCCTTCTGCAATACCGGCCACTGGGCGGCGACGAACTGGTTCGCGCTTTCCGAACTCGCGGGCATCGACAACGTGAAGCTCTATCCCGAGAGCGTGGTCGGCTGGTCGAACGCGGGCTACGAGATGGCGAATGTGCCGGGGCCGGTGCGGACGCTCTGGAACCAGATCAAGTCGGCCTTCTGATCGGGAGCGAATGATGGTGAACGCCTCCGCCAGTGCCGGCGCGGCTTCCGCCGCGCCCTCGACCCTGACCCGCAGCGGGCTCGTCGCCGCGGCGCTGGCCTTCACCGCGGCGGTCGGGCTCCTCGTCGGCGCGCGCTACGGCCTGCTGGTGCTGATCGGGCTCGGCTTCGGCATCACGCTCGAAGGCTTCCGCTTCGGCTTCGCCGGTCCCTGGCGGCGGATGATCACCGAGCGCGATCCCGGCGGGCTTCTGGGCCATCTTCTGGCCATCGCCCTCGTCGCCATCGTGGCCATTCCGCTGATCGCGGGCTCGGGCGGCGAGCTGATCGGCGCGCGCGCGCCGGTGGGCGCCGCGATGGTGGCCGGCGCCTTCGTCTTCGGGCTCTCGATGCAGCTGGTGATGGGCTGCGGCTCGGGCTCGCTCGTCAATGCCGGGTCGGGCAACCCGGTCGGCGTCCTCGCCCTGCCCTTCTTCGCCATCGGATCGTTCCTCGGCGCCTACAACCTCGTCTGGTGGAGCTCCTGGGGGGCGCTGCCGCTCGTCGTCTTCGACGGCATGGGCGGCCTCGCCGTCACCCTCGCGGGCCTCGCCGCGGTGGCCACCTTCGTGCTCTGGCTCGCGCCCGCCGGGAGCCGCCGCATCCCCCGCCGATACGTCTATGCCTCGCTGTTCCTGGCGCTCTTCGCGATCCTCAACATCGTCGTCGCGGGCCAGCCCTGGGGCGTGGTCTACGGGCTCGGGCTCTGGGCGGCGAAGGGGGCCACGGCGCTTGGCGTGCCCACGGAGGCCTCGGCGTTCTGGTCGCTGCCGTCGAACCAGGAGCGGATCGCCCAGACCCTGCTGACCGACGTGACGTCGCTCACCAATCTCGGCCTCATCGGCGGGGCGCTGCTCGTCACCATCTGGCGCGGCGGACTGGCGCAGGAACTGCCGAAACTGCCGGCGCGGGCCTGGGCGACGACGGTGGTGGCGGGCCTGCTTCTCGGCTACTCGTCGCGGATCGCCTTCGGGTGCAATGTCGGCGCCTTCTTCTCCGGCATCTCCACCGGCTCGCTGCACGGCTGGGCCTGGTTCGCGGCCGGTTTTGCGGGGTCGGCGGTGGGCGTCCGGCTGCGCCCGCGACTGGGTCTGGGAGGCTAGTGCGATGACCCGCACGCTCACCGCCTCGCTCGTCGCCGCGCTCATGGCCGGGCTCCTGGCCTTCGACCTCTCGGCTTCCGAGCCGCCCGACATCTACGCCCAGCCGCCGATGGTCGCGCTCGGGTCCGGCGCTTCGGCGTCGGGCGCGCATTGCGCGTCCCTGCCCACGGAATCCCTGCCCACGGAATAGGCAGCGCCTCCTTTTTCCGGCACCGCCGGGGCCGCGTCCCGTGACGCCCCGAGCCGTGACGCTAGGTCAGACCCGTGTACACAACGGGGAGACGACGATGTCGGACGAGGCGGGTTTCAAACGGGTTCTGGGGCGATGGGACGTCCTGGCCCTGGCCTTCGGGGCGATGGTGGGCTGGGGCTGGGTGGTCCTGGCGGGAACGCAGGTCCAGCAGGGCGGCACGCTCGGCGCGGCGCTGGCCTTCGCGGCGGGCGGGTTCGCGATCTTCCTGATCTCGCTGACCTACGCCGAACTCTGCGCCGCCATGCCGAAGACCGGCGGCGAGCATGTCTATTCCTATCGCGCGCTCGGGCTCGTCGGCTCCTTCGTCTGCACCTGGGCGGTGGTGCTGGGCTACGTGGCGGTGACCGCCTTCGAGGCGGTGGCATTGCCGACGGTGCTCGAATATCTCGTGCCGAACTACCAGATCGGACATCTCTGGACCATCGCCGGATGGGACGTCACGCTGAGCTGGGCGCTCACCGGCTCGGCCGGGGCGGTGTTCATGACCTGGATCAACTATCGCGGCGTGTCGTTCTCGGCGGCGATGCAGAAGATCTTCGTCTTCGCGCTGGCGCTGGCGGGGGTGATGCTGATCGTCGGCAGCGTCTTCACCGGGGAGGTCGCCAACACCTCGCCGCAATTCGTCGGCGGTTTCGGCGGCTGGATGTCGGTCCTCGTGATGACGCCGTTCCTGCTGGTGGGCTTCGACGTGATCCCGCAGGCGGCGGAGGAGATCGACCTGCCGCACAGGTCGATCGGGAAGGTGCTGCTGCTGTCGGTGGCGATGGCGGTGATCTGGTACATCCTCATCATCGTGGCGGTGTCGCTGATGCTCGACCCGGCCGCGCTCGAGACCACCGAGCTCGCGCCGGCGGATGCGCTGGCGGCGGTGGTCGGCGGATCCTGGGGCGGGAAGTTCCTCGTCTTCGCCGGGCTCTGCGGCATCCTGACGAGCTGGAACGCGTTCTTCATCGGCGGCAGCCGGGCGGTCTACGCCATGGCCCATTCGGGGATGCTGCCGAAGTTCCTGGCGAAGATGCATCCCGAATACCGCACCCCCACCAACGCGATCCTGCTGATCGGGGCGCTGGCGGCGGTCGCGCCATTCCTCGGGCGCTCGGCGCTCGTGTGGTTCGTCGATGCCGGCGGGTTCGGGATCGTGATCGCCTACCTCCTGGTGGCGATCTCCTTTCTGGTCCTGCGCCGGACGGAGCCGGACATGCCGCGGCCCTATGTGGTGCCGAAGGGCGAGACGGTCGGCTGGGCGGCGGTCGTGCTCGGCGGCGCGCTCGCGGTCCTCTACCTTCCGGGCATGCCCTCGGCGCTGGTCTGGCCGGCGGAATGGCTGATCGTGGCGCTCTGGTCGCTCGTCGGGCTGGGCTTCTGGATGCAGGCCCGGGCGCAGGTCGGCAGCGACAGGCAGAACGAGATCATGTCGCGCGAGGTGCTGGCGGCGGAGGTCTGAAACGGCCGGGGGGCCGCCCTAACGGCGGCCCCATCCTCCCGCTCTCACATCATGCGTTGGTAGAGATCGGCCATGATCCACATCGTGCCGAGCGCCATGATGCCGAGGAGCAGGAACGAGAACAGCAGGAGCTGGAGATCCTCCCGGCGCTGCTTCGTCAGGTTGATGTGCAGGAAGATCACCAGGTGGACGACGATCTGCGCGACGGCGAGGACCATGATCGTCACGATCGCCCAGTAGCGGGGCACGAGGCCGGAGATCACCGTGCCGAAGGACAGGATGGTGAGGCCGACCGAGAGCACGAGGCCGATCGTGTAATGGCGGCGTTCGTCGCGCTCTTCCTTCGATGCCGAAGATTTCATGCGATCCCCGTGAGATAGACGATGGAGAAGATGCCGACCCAGACCACGTCGAGGAAGTGCCAGTAGAGACCCATACGGGTGACGCGGCTCTTGACCTCGTCGGTGAGGCCGAAGAGCAGGATCTGGCCGGTGATCGCGCCCATCCAGACGAGCCCGCCGGCGACATGGAGGCCGTGCAGGCCGACGAGCGCCCAGAGCGCGGAGAGGTAGCCCGACCGGTCGGGCGTGGCGCCGATCTCGATCAGGTGGTGGAAGTCGATCAGCTCGAAGATGAGGAAGAACAGCGCCGAGGTCGCCGCGCCGGCGAGCCAGAGCAGGGTGCGCCAGACGCCGCGATCGTACTTCATCGACAGGCTGGCCCAGCTGAAGAAGAACGACGAGCCGAGGAGCAGCGCGGTCTGGAGGGCGATGCTCCAGAGCTCGGTCACCTCCTCGGGCCCCGGACCGCCCGCCGTGGCGCCGGTCATCGTGCCGAAGATCGCGAAGACGATGCCGAAGGTGACGAGGTCGGACATCAGGAAGGTCCAGAAGCCGAAGACCGTCACCTCGGCGTGGTGCTCGCCCTCGCCATAGCCGAGGTTCATCCCCGGATGGATGTTCACGTCCTCTGAGCTCATGAGGCGATCACCATGTCGGTCGTTGCGTAGCCGCGGTTGTCCGTCGTCGTCTCGTGGTCGCGGGTGACGCCATTGGAGAGCTGGATCGCCTCGATCCAGGCATTGTTGACCCGCTGGACCTCGACCGCCGGGATCACCACCTCCTCGTGTTCGCGGTAGGACCGGACGATCATCCAGCCGACGACGACGGCGAAGGACAGGATCGCGAGCCACCAGATCCACCAGGTCAGGGCGAAGCCGAGTGCCGTGGTCGCGAGGAAGACCACCATGCCGGCCACGGTGTTCGGCGGCATGTGGATGTCACGGTAGGTCTCGGGCAGGACGAAGGGGCGGCCCTCCGCCTTTTCCTTGGCGAAGGCGTCCCGGGTCTCGATCCGGGGGATGACGGGGAAGTTCCAGGGTGGCGGCGGCGCGGGCGTGGCCCATTCGAGGGTGCGACCGTCCCACGGATCGCCGAGCGGCACGGCGAGTTCCTTGCGCTTCCATATGGAGACGATGAGGGTGACGAGGAGACCGGCGAAGGCGAGGCCGAGGAGCAGGGCGCCGAACACGGTGACATACATGTAGGGCTGGTAGGTCGGATCGTCGAAGGACGCCGAGCGGCGCGGATAGCCGAGAAGGCCCAGCAGGTAGAGCGGCAGGAACGTGAAGCAGAAGCCGACGATCCAGAGCCAGGCGGTGGCCTGCCCGAAGCGTTCGTCGAGGCGGAAGCCGAAGGCCTTCGGGAACCAGATATGGACCCCGGCGAACATGGCGAAGATCGTCCCCGGCAGCAGCACGTTGTGGAAATGCGCGACGATGAACTGGGTGTTGTGCACCTGCCAGTTGATCGCCGGATTGGCCAGGATGATGCCCGAAAGGCCGCCGATGACGAACAGGATGAAGAAGCCGGACATGTAGACCATCGGCGTGGTGAAGCGGATGCGGCCGCGCCAGAGGGTCGCCATCCAGACATAGACCTTCACGCCGGTGGGGACGGCGATCAGCATCGTGGCGATGCCGAAGGCGGCGTTGACCGTCGCCGAATTGCCCATGGTGAAGAAATGGTGCAGCCAGACACAGAAGCTGATGACCGCAATCGCCATGGTGGCGAGGACGAGGCTCTCGTAGCCGTAGAGTTTCTTCGCCGCGAAGGTCGCCGTCAGCTCGGAATAGATGCCGAACGCGGGCAGGATCAGAATGTAGACCTCGGGATGGCCGAACATCCAGAAGAGGTTGGCGTAGTTCATCATGTTGCCGCCAAGGTCGTTGGTGAAGAAGTGGAACTCCAGATAGCGGTCGAGCGCCTGCATGAGGCAGGCGATGGTCAGCGGCGGCAGCGCGAAGACCAGCAGGATCGAGGTGCAGAGCGCCGTCCAGCAGAAGACCGGCATCCGCATGTAGGTCATGCCCGGCGCGCGCATCTTGTAGATCGTCACGGCGAAGTTCAGGCCCGACAGCATCGAGCCGATGCCGGAGATGGCCACGGCCCACAACCAGTAGTCGGGCCCCGGCCCCGGATCGAAGTCGGCGCCGGTGAAGGGGGGATAGGCCGTCCAGCCGCCGGTCTCGTACATGCCGACGACGAGGGAGATCATGGTCAGCGCCGCGCCCGTCGCGGTGAGGCCGAGGCTCACCTGGTTCATCATCGGGAAAGCCATGTCCCGCGTGCCGATCTGCAGCGGAATGAGGTAGTTCATGAAGCCGGTGACGAACGGCATGGCCACGAAGAAGATCATGATCGTGCCGTGGGTGGAGAAGAGCTCCGCCCAGTGCTCCTCCGACAGGACGCCGCCCTGGTAGGCGGTGACCTGATGGCTGCGCATGACGACCCCCTCGGCCACGCCGCGGGCCATCATCACGAAGCCAATGATGATGTACATGATGCCGATCTTCTTGTGATCGACGGTGGTCAGCCAGTCGCGCCAGAGCCAGCCCCAGGCGCGCGCCCAGGTGATCCAGGCCGCGACGGCGAGGCCGCCGATCACGACCATCCAGGCCGCGCCCGCGCCGACCCAGGTGTTGAGGCTCTGGTCGTGGAAGATCTCGAGCGGCTTCAGATCGCTCAAGGTCAGGCGGCCGAAGAGGTCGAACATGTCAGTGCTCCGGAGTGTCGGGGACGAAGCACGCGGCATCCGCGCAGGGCATCGTCTCCACGCGGGAATGGCTCATGCCGAGGACCGGGAGGAGCGATCGCTCCGGATCGTAGGTCGGGCTGCCCGGTTGTGCGGCGGGCAGGACCGGATCGGCCCCCATGTAGCGGCCGAGCACCCGGTCGAAGAGGCCGAGCCCCGCGAGCCGGAACCGGATCGGCCCCTCTCCGGGGATGTCGAGATCCTCGTGCGCCCGGGCCAGATCGCCGCTCTGCGCCAGCAGAGCATATCCGCGATCGTCGAGAACCGGCCCGTCCCCGTCCATCGCCGCGGCGAGCCAGTCCTCGTACTCCTCCGGCGGGACCGCCCGCACCGGCGCGCGCTGGTCGGGGAAGCCGGTGCCGTTGTACTGGGTGTTCTGCAGGAACGCCTCGCCGGGCCTGTCGGCGACGAGGTTCAGCTGCGTGACCATGCCGGCCATGGCGTAGATCTGCCCGGCGAGACCCGGCGCCATGAAGCTCTGCATCACCGTGTCGGTGGTCAGGCGCATGGTCACGGGCCGGCCGGTCGGCAGGACCAGTTCGCCGACGCTCGCGACGCCCTCGTCGGGATAAATGAAGAGCCATTTCCAGTCGAGGCCGATCACCTCCACGTTCAGGGGCGGGCCGGTCAGCTCGATCTCAAGACCCTCCGCCATCTCGGCATCGATGCTGCGATAGGGATCGATGCGGAAGGTCGCCTGGGCGAGCCAGATCGACAGGGCGACGACGATCAGGGTCGGGCCGGCCCACATGAGGATCTCGAGCTTGGTGTCGAATTCCCATTGCGGGCGGTAGGTGGCCTTGGTGTTCGTGCGGCGGTAGCGCCACATGATGATCGGGACGCCCACGAGCACCGGGAGGATCGCGATGAGGATCAGCACGGTCGCCCAGATGAGTTCCAGCCGCTGCGTCTCCGCGATCGGACCGATGGGAGTGAGGATGTTGCCGGGACCGGCCGCCGCCGGACAGGCGGCCATCGCGAGGGCCAGGGCGATCACGCCGCAGGTCGCTCCGTTCGATCGTCTCACCCGCACCTCGATGTCCGTCCCCGATCCCTTCGCGGTGTAAGGTTAGCCGCCTCGTCGCCGGCGGCCAGTCGGAAATCGGAAAAACGGCGCCGCCCCGCGGATCGGCGACGATCAGATGCGGTAGTAGTCGCGGTACCAGTCCACGAAGCGGCCGACGCCCTCGGCGACCGAGGTGGAGGGGGCGTAGCCCGTCAGATGCCGCAGGAGATCCGCATCCGCCCAGGTCGCGGGCACGTCGCCGGGCTGCATGGGCAGGAGGTTGCGGCGCGCGGCGCGCCCGGTCGCGACCTCGATCGCGGCGATGAAGTCGGTGAGCGGCACGGCGTCGGAATTGCCGATGTTGACCACCCGCCACGGCGCGACCGGCGACAGGCTGTCGCCCTCGGGCACCTCGCCCGCCTCCGGCCGGGCGGGGACGACGTCGATCAGCAGCCGGATCGCGGTGACGAGATCGTCGATATAGGTGAAGTCGCGCCGCATGTCGCCGCGGTTGTAGACGTCGATGGGCCGGCCCTCGAGGATCGCGCGGGTGAACTTGAACAGCGCCATGTCCGGCCGCCCCCAGGGACCGTAGACCGTGAAGAAGCGGAACATGGTGGTCGGCAGATCGTAGAGATGGGCGTAGCTGTGCGCCATGCTCTCGTTGGCCTTCTTCGTCGCGGCGTAGAAGGACATCTGGTGGTCGGCCTGCGCGGTCTCGACATAGGGCATCTCGACGTTCGCGCCGTAGGCCGAGGAGGTCGAGGCGAGGAGCATGTGGCGCGGCGGATGGGCGCGGGCCGCCTCGAGGAGTTCGAACGTGCCGACGAGATTGCTCTCCAGATAGGCGCGCGGATTGTCGATCGAGTAGCGCACGCCCGCCTGCGCGGCGAGATGGACGACAATGTCGGGGCGCTCCCCGGCGAACAGATCCATGAGGACACCGGGACTCTCGACCATCTCGTGGACGGCGCGGAACCCCTCCGATTGCAGCAGCATCGCCTCGCGCCGGCGCTTGAGCCCGGGGTCGTAGTAGTCGCTCAGGGAATCGAGGCCGATCACCCGGAACCCGTCGTCGAGGAGGCGGCGGCAGAGCGCGGCGCCGATGAAGCCGGCGGAGCCGGTGACGAGGGCGGTGGTGCGGTTGTCCGGCATGGGGGATTCCGATCTGCTCGGGGCCTCCTACACCGAGATCCGCCAGTGTCAGTGCCGCCGATGTCCTCCCGCGCGATGGCGAGCGACTTGACCACGGCATGGCAGGAGACGCCGGCGGCAAGCTCCAGCCGCGCCGCGGATCTCCGGGTGATGCGGGCCAGGACCCGGCCGGCCGGGGTCTCCAGCGTGACCAGCACGCCCGGCCCCTCTCCCTCCCGGATCGCCACGATCCGGCCTGGCAGGACGTTGAGCGCCGACAGGCCGCGGGGCGCCTCGCGGCTCAGGATCACCTCCTGGGCGGGAACGCGCAGCCGGATCGCCCGCCCGACCGACCGCGGCAGGCGCGGCACGAAGAGCCGCACGCCGCCCGCATCGAGCTCGCTGAGCCCGTCCGCGTGCTGGGCGACGAGCCGCGCCGCGAGCACGGCGCCGGCGGCGCGGATGCCGGCCGGCACGACGTTGGGGTCGGCGAGGATCTCCGCCGCCGGCCCCTGCGCGGTGACGCGGCCGCGATCGAGCGCGACGACCGTGGTGGCCAGGCGCGCCACCTCGGCGGGGGCGTGGCTGACATAGAGGATGGGCACCGAGGCCTCGTCCCTGAGACGCTCGAAATAGGGCAGGATCTCGGCCTTGCGCGGCTCGTCGAGGGCGGATAGCGGCTCGTCGGCCAGGATCATGCGCGGCCGGGCGAGGACCGCGCGCCCGAGGGCGACGCGGCTCGTCTCGCCGCCGGAGAGATCGGCGGGGCGGCGGCCGAGGAGCGGGCCGATGCCCAGCATCTCGACCACCCGCGCCTCCTCCCGGCCGTCGCGGTGGCCCGCGAACCAGCGCCCGTAGCGCAGGTTCTGCCGCACCGAGAGATGCGGGAACAGGCGTCCGTCCTGGAAGACGCAGCCGAGCCGGCGCCGATGCGCCGGGCGCCAGATGCGCCGGTCGGTGTCGCAGAGGATGTCGCCGTCGAGCGCGATGCGGCCCGAGCGGATGCGAAGCAGTCCCGCGACCGCCTTGACGATCGTGGTCTTGCCCGATCCCGACCTCCCGAAGAGCACGGTCACCCCCGGTGGCGCCTCGAACGCGGCGTCGAGCCGGAAGGCGCCGAGCCGGTGCCCGATCCGCACCGAGAGCGTCACCGCCCCGCCACGCGGCGCGCGATGCGCACGCTCAGCATCTCCGACAGGAGAAGCGCGCCCATCGCCACGACCACCGAGACGAGGACGAGGTGCAGGGCGTCGGCCTCGCCGCCGGGGACCTGCAGGAAGGCGTAGATCGCGGTCGGCAGCGTCTGGGTCTCGCCGGGGATGTTGGAGACGAAGGTGATGGTGGCGCCGAACTCGCCCATCGCCTTGGCGAAGGCCAGGACCGCGCCGGCGAGGATGCCGGGCAGGATCAGCGGCAGCGTGACGGTGGCGAAGACCCAGGGCGGGGAGGCGCCGAGCGTGCCGGCGGCCTGTTCCAGCCGGTCGTCCACGGCCTCGACCGACAGGCGGATCGCGCGGACCATGAGCGGGAAGGCCATGATCGCCGCGGCGAGCGCCGCGCCGGTCCAGCGGAAGGCGAAGACGACGCCGATCTCGGCAAGGGCCGACCCCAGCGGGCCGCGGGGGCCGAAGGCGAGAAGCAGCAGGTAGCCGGTCACCACGGGCGGCAGGACCAGCGGCAGGTGGACCAGCACGTTCAGCAATTGCCGTCCCGGGAAGGACCAGCGCGCCAGCGCGTAGGCGGTCAGCAGGCCGGGCGGCAGGCTCGCGAGCATCGCCCAGAACGAGACCTTGAGGGAAAGGGCGAGCGCCTGCCAGGCTTCCGGCCCGAGCCAGCTCATCCGTCCGGCGGCTCGGCGAATCCCTGCTTCGCGAAGATCCTCCGCGCCTCCGGTCCGGCGAGCCAGTCGAGGAAGGCCCCGGCCGCCTCGCCGTCTCCCCCGGCGAGCGCCGCGGCGGGATAGACGATGGGCGGGTGGGTCTCGGCCGGGAAGGTGCCGACGACCGAGACCCGCGGCTCGACGGCGGCGTCCGTGGCGTAGACGATGCCGAGGCGGGCGGCGCCGGTGGCGACGAGGGCGAGCGCGGCGCGGACGTTGTCGGTCTGCGCCACGCGCGGCGCGACGTCCTGCCATTGACCGGTCGCCTCGAGCGCGGCGCGCCCGTAGATGCCCGCCGGTACGGCATCGACCAGCGCCATCGCCAGCCGCCCCTCGCCCAGCGCATGGGCGAGCTGCATGTCCGGTCCGATCTCCAGAACGGGCGCGTCGGGGCCGGGCGCGATCAGCACTAGGGAGTTGCCGAGGAGGTCGATCCGGCTGTCCGGCCGGATCAGGCCTTCGGCGCCCAGTTCGTCCATCCAGCCCTCGTTGGCGGAGACGAAGACGTCCGCCGGCGCCCCCGCCTCGATCTGCCGGGCGAGGGCGGAGGATCCGGCGAGCGCCACGGTGACCTCCTCGCCGGTCTCCGCCTCGTAGAGCGTTGCGAGCTCGTCCATCGCCGACTTGAGGCTGGCGGCGGCGAAGACCGTGACATCGGCGGAAGCCGCGTGGGGCACGAGCCCGACGGCCGCGAGCAGGATGGTCCGGAGAGACATGCAGCCCCCTTGCGTGGCGCCGCGATCATGAAGCGGCGGCGGCGAAGGATGCAAGCGATATATTCCGGTGGACATAACGGCCGTCAGGACGATCCGGGATCGCCGGGACCGAGGAGGTCGGCGATGCGGCCGGCCTCCCCGGCGGTGGCGCGCCCCGCCGCGACCTCCATGCGGCGATAGGCGTCGAGGACGGTCCGGCCGGTCGCGGTGAGGCTCGCGCCGCCGCCTCCCGGCCCGCCGCGCACGCTCTCGACGACCGGCGCCCGGAACAGGGCGTTCAGCGTCTCCACGAGCTGCCAGGCGCGGCGGTAGCTCATCCCCATCTCGCGGCCGGCGGCGGCGATGGACCCGGTGCGCGCGATCACCTCCAAGAGATCGGCCTTGCCCGGACCGATCATGCCCCTGCCCTCGAAGACGAGACGCAGCCGGAGGCGGTGCGGCGGAGGAGCGGCGGCCATGAGCGGGAGGGTGGCACCCGGAGGGCGCGCCGGCAAGCGCGGCCCGGCCTGCGACACGATCCGCGGCGCGCGGCGGGCTGCATTCGCCTCCCGGCCACCCTATGTGACCGCGAGTGCCCAGAGGAGCCGTTCATGGTCAAGTCCGTCGCCCGCTACTTCACCTGGTCCTTCGCGGCGACCGCGATCGGCCTCTCGCTGGCGCTCTGGATCGGCTGGATATACACTGGCACCGCCAAGGGCATGGCGGGCATCTTCTTCATCGCGCTGGTCCTCGCGGCGCTGGAGATCTCGCTCAGCTTCGACAATGCGATCGTGAACGCGAACGTCCTGAAGCGGATGGACCAAAAGTGGCAGCGGCGCTTCCTGACCTGGGGCATCCTGATCGCCGTGTTCGGGATGCGGATCATCTTTCCCCTCGCGATCGTCGCCATCGCCGCGAAGACCGACCCGATCTCGGCGCTGATGCTGGCGGCGAGGGCGCCGGGCGAATACGCCTCGATCATGGAGGAGGCGCATTCCGACATCGCCGCCTTCGGCGGCACGTTCCTCCTCATGGTGGCGCTGTCGTTCTTCTTCGACCCCGACAAGGAGGTCCACTGGGTCTGGGCGCCCGAGAAGTGGATCGCGACCCACGCCCATCACCGGGGCACCAACGTTGCCGCCGTGGCGATCGTTCTCCTGTCGGTGTCGCAGCTCTTCCCGGCGGAGGAGGCCGGGCGGTTCGTGACGATGGGGATCTGGGGTATGCTGACCTATCTCGTCGTCCATATCCTCGGCGAGATTCTCGATGCCGGAGGGCAGGAACAGGCGGCCGCACGCGGCGGGCTCGGCGCCTTCCTCTACCTCGAGATGCTCGATGCGAGCTTCTCCTTCGACGGCGTGATCGGCGCCTTCGCCCTGACGCAGAACCTGTTCGTCATCGCCATCGGGCTCGGGATCGGGGCGATGTATGTCCGCTCGATGACGATCATGCTCGTGGAGAAGGGAACGCTGGCACAATACGCCTATCTCGAGCACGGCGCGTTCTACGCGATCCTTGTCCTGGCGGTCATCATGTATCTGCAGCCCGTCATGCACGTGCCCGAGGTCGTCACCGGGCTGTTCGGGGTGGCGCTGATCGGGATGGCGCTCTGGTCCTCGATCCGGGAAAACCGGCGCCAGGTCGTGCCGGAGCCGGCCGGGTGATCGTCTTCGACGCCCGGCGCGACGGCGCGGGGGGCTGGGCGCTCGTCTCGGACCGCGTCATGGGCGGCCGGAGCGACGGAGCGCTTCGTCTGGAAGAGGTGGCCGGCCGGGCCGCGGTGCGGATGACCGGCGAGGTGTCGCTGGAGAACGACGGCGGTTTCCTGCAGATGGCGCGGGACATGGCGCCGGCGCCGGGATGGGCCGGGATCGAAATTCTGGTCCGGGGCAACGGCGAGACCTACAACCTCCACCTGCGAACCGACGCAATGGAAAAACCATGGCAGAGCTTCCGGACGAGCTTTCGCGCCCTGCCCGGATGGCAGGCAGTGCGCCTGACTTTTGACGAGCTCGTCCCGCACCGGATCGACGCCGCGTTCGAGCCGGAACGCTTGCGCCGCGCCGGTCTGGTCGCCATCGGGCGCCGATTCCACGCCGATCTGGCGGTTGCGCGGCTCGCGCTCATCCGGCACGTTTAACGCTTTCCCCTCGTCTTCCGACGTCGCTGCCCTACGGTCACCTGCAGCACAGGGGCGAATCAGCGAGGGACCACCATGCGAGAATGGGCTGACAGACTGGGATTGAAGACCGATCCAACGATCTTCTTCGTCTCCGCCATCTTCATGATCCTGTTCGTGATCGCGCTGGCCGTGGCACCGGTGTCGATCGGCAACGCCTTCGCCGCGGCGCGCGCCTGGGTGGTCACGAACCTCGGATGGTTCTTCATCTTCGGTGTGAATGTCTGGCTCGGATTCCTGCTCTTCGCGGCCTTCTCGAGCTATGGCCACATCCGTCTCGGGGGACCGGAGTCGCGGCCGGAATACTCGTCGCTCAGCTGGTTCACGATGCTCTTCGCCGGGGGCATCGGCACGGTGCTGATGTTCTGGGGCGTGGCCGAACCGATCTCGCATTTCTCCACGCCGCCGCTGCCCGGGGTCGAACCCTACTCGGCGCAGGCGGCGGACGACGCGATCTCCATCGCCATCTACCATCTGGGGCTGCACACCTGGACGATCTTCGCCCTGCCCGGGCTCGCCTTCGCCTACTTCATCTACCGCTACAAGCTGCCCGTGCGGGTGAGTTCCGTCTTCTATCCGCTGCTCGGCGACGGCATCTACGGTCCGATCGGCAAGACCATCGACATCTTCGGCATCCTCGGCACGCTCTTCGGCGTCGCCGTCTCGCTCGGCCTCGGAACCAGCCAGATCGGCGCCGGGCTCGAGGCGCTGTTCGGCTGGCCCGACGGGGTACCGCTGAGGCTCGCGATCCTGGCCTGCCTGACCTTGGTGGCGGTCGGCTCGATCGTAGCGGGTCTCGATTCGGGCGTGAAGCTCCTGTCGAACATCAATATCGGCATGGCCGTGCTGCTGATGATCTTCGTCCTCGCAACCGGATCGACGCTGTTCCTGCTCCGGGGCATCGTGGAGACGGTCGGGCTCTACCTGAGCAACCTGCCGCATCTGGCGTTCTGGAACGACATGCTCGCGGGTTACATCCCCTCGCAGGACTGGGGCTGGCAGGGCTCCTGGACGGTGTTCTACTGGACCTGGACGGTGACCTGGTCGCCCTTCATCGGGCTCTTCGTGGCGCGCATCTCCTACGGGCGGACGATCCGGGAATTCGTTCTCGGCGTGCTCTTTGCCCCGTCCGCCTTCACGCTCGTCTGGTTCGCGATCTTCGGCTGGTCGGCGATGGGGGCCGACGGGATCGGCCCCGAGATGCGCCAGCAACTCGGCGAGCAGGCTGGGCAGATCTCGGAGGCGGTGTCGAATTCGGTGCCGCTGGCGATGTTCGCCTTCTTCGAGCATTTCCCCTTCACGCCCTTCCTGCAGGGCTTCGGCATCCTGATCGTGGCGATCTTCTTCGCCACCTCGTCGAACTCGGCCTCGCTGGTGGTGGACATGCTCTGCTCCGGCGAGCCCGATGCCGGCCCCTTGCATCAGCGGGTGTTCTGGGGGGTCTCGGAAGGCATGGTGGCGGCGATCCTGATGATCATGGCCGGCGACGAGGCGCTCAACGCCTTGCAGCAGGTCATCACGGTGATCGGGCTGCCGATCTTCATCATGGTCTTCATGATGGTGGTCTCGCTGATCGTCGCCTTCCGGAACGAGGGGATCGACCGCGTCGACATCGCCGATCCGGAACTGCCCGACCATGCGCGGGGCACGCACGACACGCGGAGCGCCAACCCGGCCGAATAACGCGGCGGTCAGGCCCGGAGCGCGGCGAGCACCCGGCGCGTCGCCCCCGGGATCGGCAACTTGGCGCGCGTCTCCCGGTCGACGTTGACATGGACGAAGAAGCCTTCGGCGGCGGCCTCGTCGCCGTCCCCCGCGAAGAGCCCGATCTCGTAGCGCACCGCGCTCGTGCCGAGTTCGGCCACCCGCAGCCCGGCGGTGACGGGATCGGGAAAGGAGATCGGAGCGTGGTAGCGGCAGCCCAATTCGATCACCAGAAAGACGGTGCCGCCGCCGAGCGGGTCGAGCACGCCCTTCGCGACGAGATGGGCGTTCACCGCCGTGTCGAAGAGCTCGTAATGGACGGTGTTATTGAGATGGCCGTAGACGTCGTTGTCGAACCAGCGCGTGGTCAGCCGCGTCAGGTGCCGGTACTCGGCGCGTCCGGCAGGCATTAGAAGAAGGCCTGGGAGCCTGTCTGGGCGCGCCCGAGGATGAGGGCATGCACGTCGTGGGTGCCTTCGTAGGTGTTCACCGTCTCGAGGTTGATCATGTGGCGCATGACCCCGTATTCCTCGCTGATCCCGTTGCCGCCATGCATGTCGCGGGCGAGACGCGCGATGTCGAGCGCCTTGCCGCAATTATTGCGCTTCATCAGCGAGATGAGCTCCGGCGCGGCGAGCCCCTCGTCGATCATCCGGCCGAGGCGGAGGGCGCCCTGGAGGCCCAGCGCGATCTCGGTCTGGATGTCGGCGAGCTTCTTCTGGAAGAGCTGCGTCGCCGCGATCGGGCGGCCGAATTGCCTGCGCTCGAGGCCGTAGCTCCGCGCCGCGTGCCAGCAGGCCTCCGCCGCGCCCATCGCGCCCCAGGAGATGCCGTAGCGGGCCCGGTTGAGGCAGCCGAACGGCCCCTTCAGGCCCTCGACCCCCGGCAGCAGCGCCTCCTCCCCGACCTCGACATTCTGCATCACGATCTCGCCGGTGGTGGAGGCGCGGAGCGAGAGCTTGCCGCCGATCTTCGGCGCCGAGAGGCCCTCCGCACCCTTCTCGAGGACGAATCCGCGGATCTTGTCGCCGTGGGCCTCGGACTTCGCCCAGACGACGAAGACATCCGCGAAGGGCGAATTCGAGATCCAGGTCTTCGACCCGTTCAGGACGTAACCGCCGTCGGTCTTGCGGGCGACGGTCTTCATGCCGGAGGGATCGGAGCCGGCATCGGGCTCGGTGAGGCCGAAGCAGCCGACGAGCTCGCCTGCCGCGAGTTTCGGCAGGTATCTCTTGCGCTGCGCCTCCGAGCCGTAGGCCTCGATCGGATACATGACGAGCGAGGACTGCACGGACATCATGGAGCGATAGCCGGAATCTATCCGCTCCACCTCGCGCGCGACGAGGCCGTAAGTGACGTAGGACGCGCCGAGGCCGCCCCATCGCTCCGCGGTGGTGACGCCGAGCAGGCCCGCCTCGCCCATGAGCGCGAAGAGCTCGGGGTCGGTCTTCTCCTCGGCGAAGGCCGAGGTGACGCGCGGGGCCAGCACCTCCCCGGCGAATTGCCGGGCTGCGTCGCGCAGCATCCGCTCGTCCTCGGTCAACTGGCGGTCGAGGAGCATTGGGTCGCTCCACTCGAACGCGCCGAGCTCCGGTCCGTGGCCCTGGCTGTCTTTCGGCATCGCTCTCTCCTCTCGTGGGGCGTCGGCGGGCCTGCCGGGGCTCGCCTTCGCCCCTCTATCTAGCGTCGGCGCGCATGGGCTTGAAGGTGCCCGTCGCCGTGGCGATGATCTGCCCGTCCCGGCGTCTCAGGACGCCGTCGACGAAGGTGATGCTGCGGCCGCCCCCGGTGACGGTCCCGACGGCCTCGAGAGCGTCGCCAAGCCGGCCGGAGGCGATGAAGTTCGTCGTCATCGACAGGGTGAGGACCGGCCGGACTCCCTCCGTGTCGACGGCGAGCGAGGCGGTCACGCCCATGGCGGTGTCGAGCAACGAGGCGGCGATGCCCCCGTGGAGGCGGCCGTGCCGGTTGGTGTGCCGCCCGTCTACGGTCAGGGAGCAGCGCGCGCGGCCGTCGCCGCCGGAGACGTCGACCACGTAGCCGAGATGGCGCTGCACCCCGGTCTCGTCGCGGATGATGCCGGGCTCATCCATGGCGCGCCTTCCGGCGCGCCGGTGCGGCCGCAGGATACCTGCGGACCCCCATCTCAGGAGCCCCGATAGGTCGTGTACCCGAAGGGCGACAGCAGCAGCGGCACATGGTAGTGGCTGTCCTCCGCCATGACGAAGCGGATGGGGATCTCCGACAGGAAGTCCGCGGCGCGTCCGGCGGCGGTGGCGGCGAGATAGTGGCCGGCCTGGAAGACCAGCTCGTAGGATCCGGGCGCGAACTCGGATTCCGGCAGGATCGGCGCGTCCGTCCGGCCGTCGGAATTGGTGACCGCCGCGGCGAGTTCCCGCCGCTCCGCCCCGTCGAGACGGAAGAGCGCGATCGGGAGACCGGCGGCCGGGCATCCCCGGGCGGTGTCGAGCACGTGCGTCGTCAGGTATCCGGCCATCGGCGCCCCTTGCCGCGCCCTCGCGGCTTGCGTCATGAAGGGTAGAGGCCGGGCAGACGGGGGCAAGATGGCGACGAGATATCCGCGCGACATGATCGGTCACGGGCCGACACCGCCCGATCCCGCCTGGCCGGACGGCGCCCGGATCGCGGTGCAGATCGTCGTCAACTACGAGGAAGGCGGCGAGAACAACATCCTGCATGGCGACGCCGCCTCTGAGGCGTTCCTCTCCGAGATCGGCGGCGCCGAGCCCTGGCCGGGCCAGCGGCACTGGAACATGGAGACGATCTACGAATACGGGACGCGGGCCGGGTTCTGGCGGCTACACCGGCTCCTGCGCGACCTGCCGGTGACGGTCTACGGCGTGGCGGCTGCGCTCGCTCGCGGGCCCGAGCAGGTCTGCGCCATGCGGGAGGCCGGGTGGGAGATCGCCAGCCACGGGCTGAAATGGATCGAATACAAGGACTTACCAGCCGATCTCGAGGCGGCGCACATGACCGAGGCGATCCGGCTGCACACCGAGGTGACGGGCGAGCGGCCGCACGGCTGGTACACGGGCCGCTGCAGCATGGAGACGATCCGCCTCGCCGCCGAGGCGGGCGGCTTCGCCTATGTCGCCGACAGCTACGCCGACGACCTGCCCTACTGGGTTGCCGTCGCAGGCCGCGACCAGCTCGTCGTGCCTTACACGCTCGACGCCAACGACATGAACTTCGCCGCCGGCAAGTTCGGCGCGCCGGACGACTTCGAGCGCTACCTGACGGACACGTTCGACATGCTCTATGCCGAGGGCGGTCGGATGATGTCGGTCGGGCTCCATTGCCGCCTCGCCGGGCGGCCGGGGCGCGCCATGGCGCTGAAGCGCTGGATCGACCATGTCCGGGGCTACGACGACGTGTGGTTCGCGACCCGCCTCGAGATCGCCGAGCACTGGGCGGCGACCCATCCGCCGGCGCGGCGGGAGCGGCCGTCGGAGATGGATCGGGCCGGGTTCGTCGCGGCCTTCGGCGGCATCTTCGAGCATTCGCCGTGGATCGCGGAGCGCGCCTTCGAACTGGAACTCGGGCCCGCCCACGACCGGGCGGAGGGGCTCTGGAACGCGCTCGTCCGCGTCTTCCGGAGCGCGACGGAGGCGGAGCGGCTGGGGGTGGTGACAGCCCATCCCGACCTGGCTGGAAAGTTCGACGCCGCGAAGCGGCTGACCGCGGACAGCGCGGCGGAGCAAGCCTCCGCCGGGCTCGACGCGCTGACGGACGACGAGCGGGCGCGGTTCACGGAGTTGAACGAGAGGTACCGCGCCACCTTCGGCTTTCCCTTCGTCATCGCGGTCCGGGACCACGACAAGGCCGGTATCCACGCGGCTTTCCAGCGGCGGCTCGGCAACGATCCGGCGACCGAATTGGCGGAGGCCTGCCGCCAGGTGGAGCGGATCGCGCGACCTGCGGCTGGGCGAGCGGCTTCCGTGATCGTCGCCGCGCCCCTCTCGGCCGCGGCCTTCGCGCCCTTCGGCGACGTGATCGACGCGGCCGGCGAGCCGGACCAGATCATCAACGCGGGTCTCTGCGGCCGATTCCACGACCGCGCGCGGCTCGATTTCGGCGACGGGCGGGCGGGGATCAGCCTCTTCGACGCGGTGCCGCGAGAGCTGCCTTATGCGCTCGACCTGCTCGAGCGGCATCCCGGCGGGAGCCAGACCTTCGTGCCGATGAGCCTCTCGCCGTTCCTCGTCATCGTGGCGGAGGATCTGGGCGATCGGCCGGGCGACGTCCGCGCCTTCGTCACCGCCCCGGGGCAGGCGGTCAACCTGCTCAGGGGGACGTGGCACGGGGTTCTGACCCCGCTCTTCGCCCCGGGCCTCTTCGCGGTGATCGACAGGATCGGGCCGGGAGACAACCTCGAGGAGCATCCCCTTTCCGCACCGATGCTGGTGACCGCGCCCTGAGCGTGCCGAAAATTTGGGCGGCTCCCGCGCCGTCGCGGCTTCCGGATCGACAGGCTCTTCGTTCGCAGCGCATTCTCGCCCTGCGGGCCCGACCCGGACAAGAGACCCGGACAAGAACCGCAGCGGAGGCGCAGACATGGCCGATACGTCGCTCGGGACGCCCGACGAACTGAGGGACCCCGACTACACGCCGCCGATTCTCAAGGCCATTCCCCTCGGCATCCAGCATGTGATGGCGATGTTCGTCTCGAACGTGACGCCGGCGATCATCGTGGCGGGCGCCGCGGGGTTCGGCTTCGGCTCCGAATTCGCCGGACTTCCCGGAACTGCTTTACCTCATCCAGATGTCGATGCTCTTCGCCGGCATCGCGACGCTGTTGCAGACGGTGACCATCGGCCCGGTCGGCGCGGCGCTGCCGATCGTGCAGGGCACGAGCTTCGCCTTCCTGCCGGTCATGATCCCGCTCGTCGCCGGCAAGGGGGTCGACGCGCTCGCCGCGCTCTTCACCGGCGCGCTCCTCGGCGGGCTCTTCCACGCCTGCCTCGGATTCGTCATCGGCCGCATCCGCTTTGCGCTGCCGCCGCTGGTCACCGGGCTGGTCGTGACCATGATCGGACTGGCGCTGGTCCAGGTGGGCATCCAGTACGCGGCGGGCGGCGTGCCCGCGCAGCGGCACGCCGGAATACGGATCGGCGCTGAACTGGGTCGGCGGCGCTGGTGGTGATCGTCGTGACGCTGGCGCTGAAGTTCTTCGCCCGCGGGCATGCTGTCGGTCTCGGCGGTGCTGGTCGGGCCTGGCGGCGGGCTATGCCTTCGCGCTGGCGACGGGGATGCTGTCGGTCGGCGACGTCGCCGCGTCATGGGCGGAGGCCGCGCCCTTCGCCCTGCCCGATCCGTTCCGCTACGGCTTCGAGTTCTCCGCCGCGGCGATCCTCGGCTTCTGCCTGATGGCGTTCGTCTCGGCCATCGAGACGGTCGGCGACGTGTCGGGCATCACCAAGGGCGGCGCGGGCCGCGAGGCGACCGAGAACGAGATCACGGGCGCGACCTTCGCCGACGGGCTCGGCACGGCGCTCGCCGGCATGTTCGGCGGCTTCCCGAACACCTCGTTCAGCCAGAATGTCGGCCTGATCGCCATGACCGGGCGTGATGAGCCGCCACGTGGTGACCATCGGCGCCGTCTTCCTGATCCTCTGCGGCCTCGTGCCGAAGGTCGGCGGCGTGATCTCGCACCGTGCCGATCGAGGTGCTGGGCGGCGGCGTGATCGTGATGTTCGGCATGGTGGTCGCCGCCGGCGTCTCGATGCTGTCGGACGTGGTCTGGAACCGGCGCAACATGGTGATCTTCGCAGTGTCGCTGTCGCTCGGCCTCGGGTTGCAGCTCGAGCCGGACGCCGTGGCCGGCCTGCCGGAGACGGTCCGGGTGCTGATGATCTCGGGCCTGCTGCCGGCGGCGTTCCTCGCGATCGTGCTGAACCTGGCGTTGCCGGAGGATCTCGACGCGGAGGCCGAGGACCTCCGCGTGGGGCATCACGAGCCCGAGGGCATGCCCTCCGGGACCGCGCGGCACTGAGCCCTCAGCGGCCGAGCGCCAGCGGCGCGTGGCGGTTCACGTCCTTGTAGAGCAGGTAGCGGAAGAGCCCCGGTCCGCCCGCGTAGCAGGCCTGGGGACAGAAGGCGCGGAGCCACAGGTAGTCGCCCGCCTCCACCTCCACCCAGTCCCGGTTCAGCCGGTACACGGCCTTGCCCTCGAGCACGTAGAGCCCGTGCTCCATCACATGGGTCTCGGTGAAGGGGATCACGGCACCCGGATCGAAGCTCACGATGTTGACATGCATGTCGTGGCGAAGGTCGCCCGGATCCACGAAGCGGGTGGTGGTCCAGTGACCCTCGGTCTTCGGCATGGATACCGGCGGGGTGGCCTCGTCGGTAGTCACCACCGGATCGGGGCGGTCGATCCCGTCCACCGCCTGGTAGCGCTTGCGGATCCAGTGGAAGCGCAGCGGCGTGTCTCCCGTCGCGCGGAGGCGCCAGTCGATCCCCGGCGGGATGTAGACATAGGCGCCGGCGTCGATCTCGTGCGCGGTTCCGTCGAGCGCGAGGCGCCCTTCGCCGTTGGTGACGAAGATCACCGCTTCGGCCTCCGGATCGTTCTCGGGCCGCTCGGAGCCGCCCCCCGGCGCGACGCGCATGACGTAGTGGGAGAATGTCTCCGCGAATCCAGTCATCGGCCGCGCGATCACCCAGAGCCGGGTGTCCTGCCAATGCGGCAGGAGGCTCGTCGTGATGTCCTGCAGCACGCGGTGGGGAATGACGGCGTAGCTCTCGGTGAAGACCGCTCGGCCCGAGAGCAGTTCGGTCTGGCCGGGATGTCCGCCTTCGGGCGTGAAGTAGGTTCTCATTGCATCGCGGCGCGGTACCAGCGGACGATCCGGGCGCGCTCCTCCTCCGTGATGTGCGTCAGGTTCCCCGGCGGCATGGCGTGGCTGACGCCCGACTGCAAGTAAATCCGCTCCGCCTCGCGGGCGACGTCAGCCGGGATCTCCAGCACCACGCCCTTCGGCGGCCAGCGGACGCCGTCCCAGGCGGGTTCGCGCGCGTGGCACATGGAGCAGCGGCCGGCGACGATGGAGGTCACCTCGTCAAAGCCCTCGGCCGCCGCGAAGCGCCCGGAGCCGGGCGCGGGCCCCGCCGCCTCGGCCGCGGGCAGCCTGAGCGGCGCGGTCGAGAGCCAGGCGAGGAGGATGAAGATCACCACCGCCGCGCCCCAGGTCCAGAGCGGCCCCGATCCGGTGGCGTGAAACGTGTTGAAATAGTGGCGGACGACGACGCCGATGAGGAAGACCAGACAGGCGATGATCCAGGCGTTCTCCGTGCCGAAGGCCAGCGGGTAGTGGTTCGACAGCATCAGGAACAGGACCGGCAGGGTCAGGTAGTTGTTGTGGGTCGAGCGCAGCTTGGCGATCCGGCCGTATTCCGGGTCCGGCGTGCGTCCCGCCTTCAGGTCCGCGACGACGATGCGCTGGTTCGGCATGATGACCATGAAGACGTTCGCGGTCATGATCGTGGCGGTCATCGCGCCGAGATGGAGGAGCGCGGCGCGCCCGGTGAAGACCTGGTTCAGGAGCCAGGAGGCCGCGACGATACTCGCGAAGAGGAGGAGCATCATCGCCGTCGGGCGGGCCCTCAGGGGCGAGCGGCAGAGCGCGTCGTAGCCCGCCCAGCCGGCCGCAAGGAAGAGGATCGAAAGCGCGATCGCCTGCCAGACCGCGAGGTCGAGCTTCGCCGGGTCGATGAGGTAGAGCTGCGCCCCTGCCCAGTAGACGATCATCAGGAGCGCTGCGCCGGAGAGCCACGTGGAATAGCTTTCCCACTTGAACCAGGTCAGGTGCTCGGGCATCCGCTCCGGCGCGACCATGAACTTGCGGATGTGGTAGAAGCCGCCGCCATGGACCTGCCATTCCTCGCCGCTCGCGCCCTTCGGCAGATCCGGCGCCGTCCGGAGGCCGAGATCCAACGCGATGAAGTAGAAGGACGATCCGATCCAGGCAATGGCCGTCACGACGTGGAGCCAGCGGACGGCGAAGCCGAGCCAGTCCCACATGATCGCGAAATCCTGCATGGCGCGCTCCGATGGTTGGTCCGCGCCCATCTGCGCCGCCCGTGCGCCCAGCGACAAGGCCCGTCACGCCGCCATCGGGGCGGAGTCGTCCGTGTCGCGCGCAGCGCGGCAGATGTGCCGGATCATTCGGCGGCGTCGAGATCGATCATCGCCTTCGGCAGCCTGATCTCGAAGACCGTGCCCCCGGCGCCGGTCGAGACGAGTGACAACTCGCCGCCGTGACCGCGGACCAGTTCGCTGGCGATCGTCAGTCCGAGCCCGGTGCCGCTCTTCGAGGCGGACTGGAACGGCTGGAACAGATGCTCCTGCGCCCTCTTCGGGAGCCCCGGCCCGGTATCGGTGACGCGGATTCGCCAATCGGACGCGGTCTCCTCCCCGAGAACCGCAATCTCGCCCCTGCCGCCGCCCGACAGCATCGCCTGCCTGGCGTTGCGCACGAGGTTGCCGAGCACGCGGTAGAGCTGCTCGGGGTCGGCGCGCACCACCATGCCGCCCGGTACCTCCTCGACGAAGGCGATCTCGGCGTCGCCCGCCGCCAGCTGCTCGCCCTCCATGACGTCGCTCACGAGGTCGGCCAGCATGATGCGGCCGAGCTGCGGCGGCGGCTCCTCGGCCCGGCCGAAGGCCAGCGTCGATTTGCAGATGGAGATCGCCCGCGAGATCGAGCCGAGGAGCTTCGGGGCGAGACGGGCCACGGTCGGGTCGGTCGAGCCCTCGATGCGGTCGGCGAAGAGTTGCGCCGTGGTCAGGACGTTGCGCAGGTCGTGGCTGATCTTGGCGACGGCGCTGCCGAGCTGGGCCATGCGCTCCTTCTGCCTCAGCGCGCCGGTGAGCTGGGTCTGCAGCCCCTCGAGCGCGGCTTCGGCGGCGCGCAGCTCGGTCACCCTGGCGGAGGGGGCGATGATGCGGCGCGAATCCTCCGGCGCGGCGGCGTAGCTCTCCATCGCGCCGACCACGCGGCGGATCGGCCGCACCATCAGCCGCCGGACGGCCAGGAACAGCATGAGTCCCGTCCCGGCGGAGAGAACGGCCGACAGGAGCAGGATGCGCAGGCCGTATTCGATCATCGCCTCCCGCAGCGGCGCGGTGGCCATGGTGATCTCGATGAGCTGGCCGCCCTCCTGCACGGGCTGGCCGATCACCCGGATGATCCGCTCGCCGGGGCGGAATAGGGCGAGGGCGGCTCCGGAGATCAGGTCCCACGGCCCGGCGTCGCGGAGGTCGTAGGTCGCCGAGATCGGCTGCGGTATCGGCGAGGACAGGGCGAGCTGGCGGACCTCGTCGCGGGCGAGGACCACGTTGTAGACCTCGGCATTCTGCAGGAGCTCCCGCTCCACCTCCGGATCGATCATGTCGTCGGCGAGGAGCGCGAGGGAGGCGATCTGGGCGCGCTCGAGCCGCGACAGCAGGTAGTCCTCGCGGAAGCGGGCCACGGACGGGACAAAGATCAGCACTTCGGCCAGCATCACGAAGCCGATCGTCAGGATCAGGAACCGTCCTGTCAGGCTGTTGACCATGTCGCCCCGTCGCCTTCCCTCAGGGGAGATACCTCTGCACGAGGCGGACCACCTTCCTGACGATACCGCTTTCGAACAATCTAGGCGAGAAATACGCGCCGGCCGCCCGCTTGTTGATCTCCGACAGCGTCGGATAGGGCAACACCGTGTCGGACAGCGCCTTCATCTTGAGCCCGTTGGCGATGGCCATGGACCACATGGCGACGAGCTCTCCCGCCTCCGCGCCGACGACGGTGGCGCCGACGGGCCTTCCGCCCACGATGGCGACCTTGACGAACCCCTCCGTCCGGCCCGTCGTCTGCGCCCTGTCGTTCTCGCCGTAGGGAACCCGGACGATCTCGACCTTCGGACCGTGGATTTGCCGCGCCCGAGCCTCCGTCAACCCGACCTGGGCGAGTTCCGGATCGGTGTAGGTGCACCAGGGAACCTGCGCCGTTCGGGCCTTCGCCGGCAGCCCGAACAGGATCGAGCGGACGACCACCCCGGCGTGGTATCCGGCGACATGGGTGAACTGCATGCCGCCGGCCGCATCGCCGATGGCGTAGACACGGCGGTTGGTGGTCGAGCGCAGGTCTTCGCCGACGGTCACGGCACGGTCATGGGCGACCTTCGCCCGGTCGAGATCGAGCCGGTCGATGGCGACCTTGCGGCCGACGGCGACCAGCAGATGGCTGCCGGTGTGGACCCCGTCATCCGTCTCGACGGCAATCCCCTCGTCGGTGCGGCGGATGCGCTGCGCCTTCCGGTTCTGGACGAGGCTGACGCCCTCGGCCGCGAGCTGCGACAAGACGAGCTCCGCCGCCTCGGGATCGTCCTTGGCGAGCGCCCGGTCGGCCTCGATCACCGTGACCTCGCAGCCGAGCCGCCGGTGGGCCTGCGCCATCTCCAGCCCGATCGGTCCGCCGCCGATGACGAGCAGGTGCCGCGGCCGGTCGCGCAGGTCGAAGATCGTCTCGTTCGTCAGGTAGGGAACCTCGTCCAGCCCGTCGATCGGCGGAACGAAGGGCGTCGATCCGGTCGCGATCACGAAGCGGCGGGCGGCGATCTCGTGCGCGCCCGCGATCACCGTCTTCTCGTCGGCGAAGCGTGCCCAGTCGCGGATGACGCGCACGCCGAGGCCCTCGAACCGCTCCTGGCTGTCGATCGGCGCGATCGTCTCGATGACCCGGGCGACATGGTCCTTGGCGGCGGCGTAGTCGATGCGGGGGTGCTCGGGCGCGATGCCGAGATCGCCGGGATGCACCATGCCGTAGGCGGCCCGCGCGCTGGCGATCAGGGATTTGGAGGGCACGCAGCCGTAATTCAGGCAGTCGCCGCCCATCCTGTGCCCCTCGATCAGGACGACGCTGGCGCCGAGCTGCGCCGCGCCGGCCGCGACCGAGAGGCCGCCCGATCCGGCGCCGATGATGCAGAGATCGCAGGTGATCCGCTCCATCGCTCAGACCCCTTTCCTGCCGCGCACCGTCTTCAGGGCCATCGGCAGAGCCGCCAGCAGGCAGAGGCCGAGGAGCGGAAGAAGGACGTGCGGCGCGAAGATGATGCCAAGGTCGGGTCGCTCCCCCCGCGCGAAGACCTCGCCGAGCCCCGCCCCGACCGAGGTGTAGACCAGCGCTCCAGGGATGATGCCGAGAAAGGTGGTCACGGCGTAGCGCCAGAGCGGGACGCCGAAGACCGCCGGGACGAGATTGGCGACGAAGAACGGAACGGCAGGGATCAGCCGGATCAGGAACAGCATCGACCACTGGTTCTCGTCCAATCCCTGCTTGATGCGCTTCACCATGCCCTCGCCCGCGTTCATCCGGCGCGCCAGCCGCTCCCCGAAGCCCCATTTCGCAGCGAGGAAGACGGCGATCGCCCCGAGCGTGGCGCCAGCAACGTTGTAGATCACGCCCGGAAACGTGGCGAACAGGAACCCGCCGGTCAGCGTCGCGATGGCCGCCCCGGGCAGGGAGAAGGCGACGATCGCGGCATAGGCAGAAAGGAAGACGAGCGTGGCGGCGAGGTAGTGCGCGTCCCGGAACGCCAGGAGACGCTCTCGATTTTCCGCCAGCGTCTCGAAGGACAGGTAGTCGCGGAGCGTGAGGGCGCCGATCACGGCCCCGGCCGCGATGAGGAGGATCGGCACCCGCCTCAGCCAGGGCGACGGGCGCGTATCTGGTGTCTCGGTCAAGCGGGCTCCCTCCGGCATTCCAGTGACGAGGTTGTCCGATTTCGGACGCGGTCACGACGGACTTCACGGTCGATTGACCGGCGGCGCACAAATCGTGGTCTCCTGAAACATAGGGCTCCCCACCGCGGCTGTTGACAGGCCGCCCCCTGCGGCGTATCGGACCGGCCTTGTTCGACCTTACCGCACCAGGGACAAGACGGTCCCGGTGCCGACCGCGATCCGACGGAGAGACCGATGACGAAGCGCACGTTCCAGCCCTCGAACCTCGTTCGCAAGCGGCGCCATGGATTCCGCGCCCGGATGGCGACCAAGGCGGGGCGCAAGATCCTGAACGCGCGCCGTCTGCGCGGCCGCAAGACCCTCAGCGCCTAAGCCTTTCCGGGTGGCGGCCGCCTCCCGATGTGCGCGGGCCGGGAGACCGGGGCCGCTCGACCGGATCAGGAAGCGGGTCGATTTCCTGCGCGCGGCGAGAGCCGGAATGATCCGCCTGCCTGGTTTCGGCGTGCAGGGCCGGGACAGGCAGGATGGCGGTGCGATCCGGGTCGGTTTCACCTGCTCCAAGAAGGTCGGCAATGCCGTGGCGCGCAACCGCGCCAAGCGGCGGCTGCGGGAAGTCGCCCGGCTGGATCTGCCGGGCAACGGCCGGCCGGGCTGGGATTACGTCCTGATCGGCCGGCGCGAGGCGACCGCGGACCGCGACTTCCTGCAGATGCGCGCCGAGTTCCGCGCGGCGCTCGACCGGCTCCACGGATGAGCCCGGCGGCCCGCATCCTCGCGCTGCCCGTGCACGCCTATCGCGCGGTCTTCTCTCCCTGGGTCGGCCACAACTGCCGCTTCCATCCCACCTGCTCTGCCTATGCGCTCGAGGCGCTGGCCGAGCATGGCGGGATTAGGGGCACCTGGCTCGCGCTCCGGCGGATCGCGCGCTGCCACCCGCTCGGTGGCTCGGGAATCGACAACGTCCCGGACCACTGAGGGCGGTGCCCGTCAGGCGGTGGGAATGACCAGCGGAGTGTCGAATGCGCGGTCGCGTTCGGTCGGCACCTTGCCGGGGAGGACCTGCCAAGCGCGGTCGAGCCGGTCGTGCAGGATCGCCGCCTAGAGCCGGGGCCCGACGCGGCCGATGACACTCCGGAAGAGCGGCGGCACCGATGTCAGGTCGGTGACCAGGCCCGGGGGAGCGGTGATCGAATGGCCCTGCCCGTCGTTCGACAGGCAGACGTCGAAATCCCGGTTCAGGATGTAGTCTCCGTCCTCCCCCATGCGGTCCCGCACCGTATTCACGGGCCGGATGAGGCTCAGGGCGGATTTGTATTCGAAATCGGAGAGTTCCTTCCATGCCTCGGGATAGGGATCGGCGACTGGCCTCATTCACTCCTCCCTTTGCCCCCGGCGGGCGAATGGCGTATCCCGCCGCCATGCTCGACGAGACCGAGGAGATCCATCCGCTGTTCCGGGGCGCCCCCCGGAGCACCGAGTTCCGCAAGCTGCGAAAGCGCATCCTGCGACAGACCCGCGAGGCCGTCGAGACCTACGGCATGGTCCGGGAGGGGGATCGCTGGCTCGTCTGCCTGTCGGGCGGGAAGGACAGCTACACGCTGCTCGCCGCGCTCACGGAGCTCAAATGGCGCGGCCTTCTCCCGGTCGACATCCTGGCCTGCAATCTCGACCAGGGGCAGCCCGGTTTTCCCTCGACGGTGCTGCCCGATTTTCTCGACCGGATGGGGGTGTCCCACCGGATCGAGTATCAGGACACCTATTCGGTCGTCGTCGACAAGGTGCCGCAGAACCGGACCTATTGCGCGCTCTGTTCCCGGCTCCGCCGCGGCATCCTCTACCGGATCGCGCGGGAGGAGGAATGCGCCGCCGTGGTACTGGGTCATCACCGGGACGACATTCTCGAGACCTTCTTCATGAACCTCTTCCACGGCGGACGGCTGGCGACGATGCCGCCGAAGCTCGTCAACGAGGAGGGAGACCTGTTCCTGCTGCGCCCCCTTGCCCACGTGGCCGAGGCCGATTGCGCCCGGTTCGCGCGGGCGCTCGGCTATCCGATCATCCCCTGCGATCTCTGCGGGTCGCAGGACGGTCTGCAGCGCCAGCAGGTGAAGCGGATTCTCGACGAGTGGGAGCGCAACAGTCCCGGACGTCGCCAGGTCATGTTCCGGGCGCTGATGAACGCCCGGCCGTCGCACCTTCTCGATCCGGGCCTCTTCGACTTCGCCGCCTTGCAGATCGGTCCGACCGGGTCCGCCGGCGGGAGTTAACGCCCGGCTAAGACCGCGTGGTCTATGACGCTTCGGGATCTCCCAGCTGGAAGGTTCGGAATGCCGCGGTTGCCGATCGGAGGATGGACCCTACTCGCCGCGGGGGCGGCGCTGGCGATCCTGTCCGCGCCGGTCGCGGTGGCGGCGCTTCTCGTGGCGGCGCGCCTCGGCGCTTCGCGTCGGCGACATCGGCGGAGAGCGGCGGACCGCACCGGACCCGATCCCGTCCTCGATGCCCTGAGCGCCTGCGCCGTGCCGGCCGCGGGCGGGGCCTGCGTCCTTTTCGCCGCGGAGGCCTGCGGCGTCGGGGCCCGGACGGTCGCCCGGATGCTCGAGGCCGTCGCCCGGGCCGACGATCTCGTCATCGAGCGGCCACCCGGTCGCGTCGCCTTCGTTGCACGGGGCGTGGCCCGGGAGGTGGACCTCGCCGCACTGGTCTGCCGCTGCCAAGCGATCGTGGAAGACGGGACGGGTGACGCGCGGCTCTCCGCGGGCCTCGCGCTATCGTCGCGTGGCGCCAGCGCGAGCGCGGTGCTGCACGCCGCCGAGCGGGCCCTCGAGATCGCCCTCGCCCGCGGACCGGGCGAGATCGAGATGGCCGATCCCGGCGCGGCTTCCGGGTCGCTCGTGGAGGCGCCCGAAACGAGCCCGCTGCTCGAAACCTGGATCGAGCCGCGCCTCCGTGCCGCCACGCACCTGATCAGCGCGATCGCGCCGGTCCCGCGATGGCGGCATCCGGCGCTGGGACTTCTCGAAGCGAGCGACATCATCGACGGGGACCTTCCGCCGGACGCGGCGGCGACCCTCTTTCTGAGGCTGCTCGCGGAGGGCCTCGACGCGCTCGACCGCCTCGACCCCGCCGGCGGGGACGGGACGATCCTGTCGATCGGCCTGCCGGGGAAGGTTGCCGGCGTCTCCGGTCTCGCGGCGCGACTGGCCTTCGCGATCGACCGGGCGGACATCGCGCCCGAGCGCGTCGAACTGCGTCTCTTCGAGGCCCCGACCGGTCCCGAGCTGGCCGGCCTCGCGCGGACCGGCTGCCGGATCGCGGCGCCGCCCGAGGTCGCGGCGACCCTGCCGCCCGAGCTTTTCGGCCAGAGCGCGCCCGCCTTGCTCCTCGAGGCGGCCCTCCGTCCCGGATGCATGCGCGCCCTGTCGCGATCCGGGCGCGAAATCGTCGCGCTGGGGATCACGGACGTGGCCGAGATCGCCGACCTCGCGGCCGCCGGCGCGACCCAGTTGCAGGGTCCGGCCATCGCCGAACCCCGCCCGATCAGCGAGCTCGGGGACTGGTTCGCGGAGCGGCGGGCGTCCGCTCCGGTCGGCCGATCCTCGGGCCTGCGGTGATAGCCGACAGGCGGGATCGGGTCACATCCGGGGGAAACGCCTTGACCTCGGACCGGGCCGCCTGTTCAAGACGCCCGGACGCGAGGCAGGGCGCGGAGGCGGCGCAGGACATGGACGACCAGAACAAGAACCTGATCATAGCGACGGTTCTGAGCTTTCTCGTCATCCTCGGCTGGATGTGGTTCTTTCCGCCCGAGCCGCAGGCGCCGAGCGGGCCCGCCACCGAGGAGACCGGGCAGCGCGAGGCGACGGGTCAGCGGGGCGAGAGCCAGGCGCCCGACCCCGCGGGAGATGTCTCCACGCCCGGCGAACCCGAGGCGACGACCACCGAGACTCCGCGCCTGACGATCGATACGCCGGCCCTGTCCGGGTCCGTCGCGCTCGAGGGCGGCCGGATCGACGAACTGTCCCTGAAGCGGTACCACACAGAGCTCGACCCCTCCTCGCCGATCGTCGATCTTCTCAATCCCGTCGGCAGCGACACGCCCTATTACGCGCTCTTCGGCTGGGCGCCGGGCGGAGCGCTCGATTACGGGGACGTGCCGGGCGCGGACACGCCGTGGCAGGTCGAGGGCAACGACACCCTGACCGTCGACACGCCGGTCACGCTCTCATGGGACAACGGCAGCGGCCTGACATTCCGGCGCACGCTGTCGGTCGACGACGACTACATGTTCACGATCGACCAGACCGTGGAGAATACCGGAGACGAGGCCGTGCGCCTTGCGCCCTACGGCACCGTGGCGCGCCAGGGCGAACTCGATCTGGCCGGATTCTTCATCCTGCACGAAGGGGTCGTCAGGATGTCGGATGGCGAGCTCCAGGAGCTCGACTACGACGACCTGCCCGATCTCGAGCAGGTTGCGCGGGAGGGCGCCCCGGCCGACGTGATCGATGTCCAGCAGAACGGCTGGATCGGATTCACCGACAAGTACTGGATGACGACGCTGATCCCGACGCCGGGCACGAGCTTCACCTCGGTCGCGAAATACGTTCCCTCCGCCGGGATCTACCAGACCGAGGCGCGGCTGCCGACGATGGAGGTCGCGGCGGGCGAGACGGCCTCGACCCAGATGAAGCTCTTCGCCGGCGCCAAGGAATGGGAGACCATCCTCGTCTACCAGAAGAGCGGCATCGAGGGCTTCGTCGATTCATCGACTGGGGCTGGTTCTTCTTCCTGACCAAGCCGATCTTCGTCATGCTGCACTGGCTCCATGCCGTCATCGGCAACATGGGCTGGTCGATCATCGTCCTGACGCTCTGCATCAAGGCCGTGCTGCTCCCGCTGGCCTACAAGTCCTACGTCTCGATGGCGAAGATGAAGGAGCTGCAGCCGGAGATGGAGAAGCTGAAGGAGAGCGCGGGGGACGACCGCCAGAAGCTCCAGCAGGGCATGATGGAGCTCTACAAGAAGAACAAGGTGAACCCGGCCTCGGGCTGCCTGCCGATCCTGTTGCAGATCCCGATCTTCTTTTCCCTCTACAAGGTGATCTTCGTGACCATCGAGCTGCGCCACGCGCCTTGGCTCGGCTGGATCAACGACCTCTCGGCGCCTGACCCCTCGTCGATCCTCAACCTTTTCGGCCTGCTTCCCTGGGCGCCTCCGGACCCGACCTCGTTCCTCGCCATCCTCTCGCTCGGGGTGCTGCCGATCCTGCTCGGGATCTCCATGTGGCTGCAGCAGAAGCTGAACCCGGCGCCGGCCGACGCCACCCAGGCCATGATCTTCGCCTGGATGCCTTGGGTCTTCATGTTCATGCTCGGTCGATTCGCCTCCGGTCTGGTGCTCTACTGGATCGCGAACAACACGATCACCTTCACCCAGCAATACGCGATCATGCGCAGCCAGGGTTTCAAGCCGGATGTTCTCGGCAATATCCTCGGATCGTTCAGGCGCAAGAAATCGGACGCGAAGTGAGATCGGCCGAACCGGGTCACGGTGCCGGGAAGGAGGTCCTCCGCGGCAGCGTCTTCCCCCCTTCTCGCTCCCGCCGCCTGGCCGTCCAACCCGGGCACCTGCGGCCATGACGGCTCCCCTCCCGTTTCCGGAAGCCGATCCGGAGGCCGATGCGATCGAGCGCGGGCGGACTCTCTTCCGGCGGGAGGCGGCGTTCCTGAAGGGCGTCGTTTCGATGACCGGGCTGCCCGCAGCCGACCGGACCGAAATCTGCTTCGCCGGTCGTTCGAATGTCGGGAAGTCGAGCCTGATCAACGCGCTCGTCGGCCGCAAGGGACTGGCCCGCGCCTCGAACACGCCGGGACGGACGCAGGAGATCAACTTCTTCACGCTCGGCGAGCTCTATCTCGTCGATCTGCCGGGCTACGGCTTTGCCGACGCGCCGGTGCGGATCGTCGAGGAATGGCAAGCGCTCATGCGCTCCTATCTCGGCGGGCGCGCGACCTTGCGTCGCGCCTTCCTGCTGATCGACCACCGCCACGGCCCGAAACCCGTGGACCAAGAGATCATGAGCCTCCTCGACCGAACCGCGGTGCCGTTCCAGGCGGTGCTGACGAAGGCCGACAAGGTGAAGCAGACCGACCGCGACCGGGTGATCGGGCGGCTCCGCGCTTCCCTTTCGCAACATCCAGCAGCCTATCCCGAACTCGTCGTCACCTCCGCCGGGAAAGGAACGGGCCTCGACGTTCTGCGCGCCGAGATCGCGGGCCTGCCCTGACCCGGGATCATCGCGCAGACTTGCCTTTCGAGGCACAGGCTTACCTTTCCGGAAAGAGTTTGTAGCCCGAGCGGGGAGGGCAATTCGTGAGATTTTTCGGCTATTCTTTGAGAAACCTTGTTCCGGGGTTCATTGCGGCAATCTGCGTCGCCGTCGTCGGCGGGCTGGCGGTCTTCTGCTTCGTCATCTTCGGCGGCCTGAATCTCGCCGCCTCCTGGGCGGATCCGAAACCCGTCTACTGGGCCCTCCACCACACCTTCAAGAATTCGGTCTGGTGGCGCGCGACGGAGGAAGTTCCCGAGGATTTGGACGATGAGGGCCGGATCCGTCTCGGAGCGCAGCACTACGTGAATGCCTGCGCCAAATGCCATGGCGGTCCGGGTCTGGGCCAGAACCCCCAAGCCCTCGCGATGCGTCCGCGGCCGCAGCATCTGGCCGAGGTCGTCGACCAGTTCAGCGACGGCGAACTCCACTATATTCTCGATTCGGGCGTGCGGATGTCGGCGATGCCGGCTTGGCCGACGATTGGCCGCGAGGACGAGATCTGGAACGTCGTCGCCTTCCTCCGTCAATTGCCCGGGATGTCGGCCGACGAATATGTCCAACTCCTCGAACACCAGGAGCTTCCGGACGACCCGTCCATCCCCTACGGCGAGCCCGGTCCGCTTGTAGACAACGGTATCGACGATGGCCCGCGCGAACGCTGGCCGGAAGACGAATACGCCTATTTCTCGCCGGCCACTGAGTGGCGCGACTTCGCCATCGAGGAGGGAGACCTGGTTCAGCGGTGCGCAGCCTGCCACGGCGCGAACGGTGACGGCGCGGCCACCGAAGGCCGGGCGCCGAACCTGACCGTCCTCAGCGGGGACTATATCACCGACTCGCTGGAAGCCTTCGCGTCCGGCGAGCGGAAATCGGGGATCATGCAGATCGTCGCCGCCAACCTGTCCGCCAGCCAGCGGGACCAGCTCGGCCAGTACTACGATTTGCTGCCCGATGCCCCGCCCGCGGGGAACGTCGAGGCGGACATGGGCCGCGGGGAAGAGATCGCCACCGAGGGCAAGATCACGGCGGCGGTTCCCGCCTGCGTCACCTGCCACAACAATTCGGGCGTGGAGAGCGAGAGGATCGGCTTGCTCGATCCCCCCGACCTGGCCGGCCAGAGCCCGCATTATATCAAGGCCCAGCTCGATCTATTCGCCCGGGGCGTGCGCGAGGGCGGTGCGGTCTGGAAGCCGATGGGCTACATCGCTTCCAACCTCGACCCGGACGAGATGGACGCGGTGGCTGCCTGGTTCAGCAACCAGGAGGCCGGAGCCGAGGTCGGTCGCCACGACCTCCTCGCCGACGCCGATCCGGCGGCTGGGCAGGAAGTGGTCCAGCGCGTGTGCAAGGAATGTCATACGGAGCGCGGGATCGGCAGCCAGTCGGGGGACACGCCGAACCTTACTCTGCAATATCCGCATTACATCCAGCAGCAACTCTGGAAGTTCCGCGAGAATATCCGGCCGAACTCGCAGATGGGACAGACCGCTCGTCAGATCAGCGAGGACGACATCGCCAATGTCGCGGCCTATTTCGGCGGGCAGGAGCCGCTCGCGGTAACCCGGGAGGTCGATCCGCGGCTCGTGGCGGCCGGCCAGTCCATCGCCCAAAGCGGACTGCCGGAGGCCGATGTCCCGGCCTGCCTGACCTGCCACGGCGAAAGGCTCACATCGGAGATCAACATCGTCCCCCGCCTCCTGGGACAGAACCGCGCATATCTCGAGAAGCGGCTGGACCAGTTCGCGGGCGATACGGGCAACGACATTTACGCGCTGAGCCCGATGCCCCGGATTGCCAGCCGCCTGTCGGAAGAGCAGCGCGAAGCCGTCGCCGTCTGGTTCTCGGCGCAGGTCCCTCTGGCGAAGCGCTAGGCGCGGCGATAAAAGGAAGCGCGCGGTTCGCGAGCCGCGCGCATCTCGGGCCGGCCTTCGGAGTTCCATGACCCACACCCACTCCGCCGCCGAGGACTGGGCGTCTACGGCTCACACGCTGAGCCAGGCGCTTCCCTTCTTCCAACGCTATGCGGGCGCGACGGTCGTCATCAAGCTCGGCGGGCACGCCATGGGCTCGGACGCGGCCATGCAGAGTTTCGCCCGCGACATAGTGCTCATGAGCTATGTCGGCGTGAATCCCGTCATAGTCCATGGAGGCGGTCCCGCGATCAACGCCATGCTGGAGGCGCGAGGGATCGAGAGCGCATTCGTCCGCGGCAAGCGGGTGACCGACGCCGCGACGATCGAGGTGGTCGAGATGGTGTTGTCCGGCCTGGTCGGCAAGCGGATCGTCCAGGCGATCCAGTCCGAGGGCGGAGAGGCGGTCGGAATATCCGGCAAGGATGCGCGGCTGATGGTCTGCGAGCAGACCGATCCGTCGCTCGGCTTCGTCGGGACCCCGGTCGAATGCAATCCCGGGTTCATCCGGCGTCTGAAGGACAGCAAGACGATCCCGGTCATCGCGCCGATCGGCATGGGCCGCAACGGCGAGACCTTCAACGTCAACGGCGACACCGCGGCCGGGGCGATCGCCGGATCGCTGAAGGCCGACCGGTTGCTCTTGCTTACCGATGTGGCCGGGGTGAAGGACAAGGACGGCGAGGTGATCTCCGAGATCACGCCGGAGGCGATCCGCGACCTGACCCGGAGCGGGGTCATCGCCGGAGGCATGATCCCGAAGACGGAGACGGCTCTCGCCGCGATGGCTGAGGGCGTACGGGCCGTGGTCATCCTCGACGGACGGGCGCCCCATGCCTGTATTCTGGAACTCTACACGCAGGCCGGTGCAGGAACCCTCATCCGGGGCAAGCGGTGACGCTCCGGCTCATCCTCACCCGGCACGCGAAGTCGGATTGGGCAGGGCAGGATATCTCCGACCATGACCGGCCGCTCAGCGCACGGGGGCGCCGCTCGGCTCGCGCGATCGGTCACTGGCTGGCCGAGCGGGACCATGTGCCGGATGCCGCCCTCCTGTCCACCGCGCGTCGCGTCCGCGAGACGTGGGAGGAGCTGCTTCCGGGCTTCGATCGCACGGTCCCCGCGACCTGGGACGAGGATCTCTATCTCTCGTCCCCGGAGCAGATGCTGGACGCCCTGTCCTCCCAGAGCGCGGCGAGCGTGACCCTCATCGCCCACAATCCGGGCATGGCCTCGCTCGCCCGGTGGCTCGCCCGGGATCCGCCGCAGCGCGTGGAGTTCGACCGGTTCCCGACCTGCGCGACCCTGATCCTCGATTTCGACGAGCCGGATTGGAGCGCGATCGGTCCTCTCTCAGGGCGGCTCGTCGACTTCGTGGTTCCGCGGGATCTTTCCGGCTGAGGGCGCCTCTAGCTGCCGGGCGGCGCCTCGAGGCCCGATGACCGACAGGCTTGGCCGACGCGCAGGCCGGATCCCGGGCGGCGCGGCGGCATGGCACTCCATCGGTTTGCCGCGAGTTCACACGGAAGATGGCGCACCGCGACGGGTCGCGGAACAGCGCCCCGCAGGAGCCGACAGGAACGCCCCGCTGGCATCGTGGCGTTCGGAGGAGTCCGCCGCCGCTGCGGGAAGACCTCCGGCGCGCCCGCGCCCATCCGACCGCTCAGCGGAATGGGGGGGCGTAGAGCAGGCCGCCGTCGATCCATTGGGCGTTCAGTCCGCGGGCGAGACCGACAGGGGTGTTCTCTCCGATATTCTTGGCGAATATCTCGCCGTAATTCCCGCCGGCGCCGATGGCCTTGACCGCCCAGTCGTTCGGCAGCCCCATCATCTCCCCGAGATTGCCCTCGGTGCCAAGGAGGCGGTTGATCTCCGGGCTGTCCGTCGGCGCGGATGCCATGTCCTGCACATTCGCCGAGGTCACGCCGTATTCCTCCGCGGCGATCAGGGCGTTCAGCGTCCAGCGCACGACATCGCCCCATTCGTCGTCCCCGTGGCGGACCAAGGGCCCAAAGGGCTCCTTCGATATGATCTCCGGCAAGATCACGTGATCCGTAGGCGTCTCGAATGTGGCGCGGCTCGCAGCCAGCCCTGACGCGTCGGTCGTGTAGGCGTCGCAGGCTCCGGCGATGTATTGCTGCAATGCGTCCGCGGTGGTCTCGATCGGGACCGGCTCGTAGCTGATCTGATTCGTGCGGAAGTAGTCCGAGAGATTCAGCTCCGTCGTCGTGCCGGTCTGCACGCAGATCGTGGCGCCATCGAGTTCCTTGGCGGAGGTGAAGCCGAGATCCTTCGGCACGATGAATCCCTGCCCGTCATAGTAGTCGATCCCCGCGAAATCGAACTTCAGGTCGACGTCGCGCCCGAAGGTCCAGGTGGTGTTGCGCGAAAGGAGATCGATCTCCCCAGAGGCGAGCGCCGTGAAGCGCGTCTTGCCGGTGGTCCGGACGAATTCGACCGCCGACGGGTCGCCGAGGACGGCCGCAGCCACGGCGCGGCAGATGGCTACGTCGAATCCCTTCCATATACCGTTCACATCCGGCGCGGCGAAACCGACGAGATCGGAATTCACGCCGCACTTGAGGATCCCGCGCTCGCGCACATCATCCAGCGTCCCCGCCGAAGCGAGCCCGACGGACAGCACGACGACGATCGGAGCGCCGAAGATAACGGTCGGTTTCATGTGTACCTCTTTCTGCAGTGATCCGCCCTCTCTAGGCCGGCTTGTTCCTGCCGGTCCCCAGTCGGCGAGTGGCGGATGACGGCCGAACGGCCGCAGTGGGCGCGAGTCTGTGGCGAAATCGCTTGACCCGTCAAGCCGGGTGGCGCCGCGGCCCTCGCCTTCGTGATTCCGCCTCGAACAGCGCCGAGCGCGGCCCGGGCGGATGGCGGGACGGGCCGTTCACGCAGATAGGGTCCAGAACCGCTCCGCGTCACGGAGGTCGCGATGCTTGCCTTCGGCGGCGGCCTCGGCTTCGGAATCCCGGCCCCATTCGGCGACCTGCCACTCCTCGTCGACCCGCGAGAGGGCCCACGCTCCGGCGGCATCGACGCGTCCCGCGGCGATCGCATGGGCCAGCACGATCGATCCGGTCAGGACGACCATGTCATGGAAGGCGGCAAGCCGGAAGGCGGACATCTCCAGGAGCGGCGCGGTGAGCGCCGATACGGCGGTATCGGACTGCGCCACAGGCATCACGCCCTGCGTCACCCGCAGACGCGCCCCGAACCGATCCGACGCCCAGTCGAGCAGCGGGTCCCAGAGCTCCGCCTGCCGCGCGACAAGCTCGACAGGCGTATCGGCGCGATAGCTCAGAAGATCCGTTTCCGCGTATTCCCCGAGCATGCGGACGACGGCGGCGTGTTGCGGGGCGACCTTGTCGAGCGCCGAATTGGCCATCCGCGTAACCGGCATGGTGCCGGGATCGATGACCGCCTCCTGCGCCTCCCATTCCTCCGCGACCGCCCCCGCCAGGGCCGGTGTCGGCAGGACCAGCGGGCGCCCGGCGGGGGTGCGGATGCCGCAGCCGTCGAGCAGCACCCGACAGGCCTTGCCGACGGGCTCGGTGCGGACCTGCTTCCAGAATCGCTTCCGGACCCATTCAGTCACCAAGACCCTCCCAGTGTTCGTCGAGTATGCGGACCAGATCCCCGGGCTCCGCCACGAGCGCCTCCGCGCCAGCCGCGAGCAGCTCGTGTCCGGCCTGATAGCCCCAGCCGACGCCGAGCGCAAAGACCCCTGCAGCCCGGGCCATCCGCATGTCGTGGACGCTGTCCCCGATCATGACGGCCCATCCGGGGCGGATGCCGGTCTCGGCAAGCGCCGCGGCGACCATGCCGGGATCGGGCTTAGAGGGATGGTCGTCCGCGCATTGCGCGGTCGCCGGTCGGAGACCGTGGGTCTCGATCACGGCCCGCATCCCCCGCCGCGACGCACCGGTGGCGATGCCGACCCGCACATCGCCGCGAGCCTGAAGCGCATCGAGCGCCGCGCGGATGCCCGGAAAGAGTAAGGCCGGCGCGCGCGCCCGCTCGCTGAAATAGGTCGCCCGATAGGCCCCGAGCATCCGCTCCCGCTGCGCCTCCGCAACGCCGCCCGAGAGGCGGTCAAGCACCACCGGGAGTGAGAGGCCGACCTGGCTGAGGATCGCCTCGCGGCCCGGCGGCGTCCGTCCGACGGCATCGAAGGCCGCGCCCATGGCGGCGACGATCAGCCGCTGGCTGTCGACGAGTGTCCCGTCGAGGTCGAACAGCGCCAGTCGCGGAGTCATGGATCAGGCGTGAAGGGATCGTCCGGCGCCTCGTCGAGCCGCCATTCCAGCGCCGCCCAGGTCCGCGCCATGTGCTCGGGCAGTGGCGCGGTCAGGCGCATCGTCGCGCCGGTGATCGGATGCTCGAAGGCGAGCGTGCGGGCGTGCAGGTGGAGCTTGCGGCTGAGTTCACCGCCGAGCTGCGCCCCCCAGCCGTCGCCGAGGTTCTCCTGACCCGACCCGCCATACTTCCCGTCTCCGACGATCGGATGGCCGAGCTCGGCCATGTGGGCGCGGAGCTGGTGCGTGCGTCCGGTGACGGGCCCGAGGGCGCACCAGGAGACGCGCCCGCCGAGACCCGAGATGACGGCGAAATCCGTCTCCGCCCGCTTCGCACCCGGCGTGTCGCGCACGGCATCCGGATGGAGGCAGACCATCCTCTCGCCCTCGCCGCCGCGGCCATGTCCCGGCGCCTTCACGAGCCCGTATCGGATCGTGCCCTTTCGCGGCGACGGCACTCCCGCCACCGCCGCCCAGTAGATCTTCCGCGTCGCCTTGTGGCGCAGCGCCTCCGAGAGGCCCTTCGCCGCCGCCCGCGTCCGGGCGAGCAGGAGGAGGCCCGACGTATCCCGGTCGAGCCGGTGCACGAGCCGCGGTCGATCCTCCATGCCGAAGCGCAGCGCCTCGGAGAGCCCATCCACGTGCCGCGTCTGGCCGCTCCCGCCCTGGCTCGCCAGACCCGCCGGCTTGTCGAGGGCGACCAGATGGTCGTCGCGGTAGATCACCGCCCGGCGGATCATCTCCGCATCGGCGTCACTGACCCGCACCCCGCTCCGTGGCGGCGCCGGCGCAGCTGAGTCGGGCAGCGGCGGGATTCGAATCTCCTGCCCCTCCTCGACCCGGGTCGCGCCCTTCGCCCGCGCTCCGTCGATCCGGATTTCGCCCTTGCGGCACATCTTCTCGATTCGGCCCTGCGGAACATGCGGGTAGTGCCGCCGGAACCATCGGTCGAGGCGCTGATCGCCCTCCCCCGCTTCGACGCGCCGGAGATGAACCCCGCTCATCACAGGAGCCGCGAGAGGTGCAGGCCGAGATAGAGCGCGCCGAGGCCGGCCCCGACCGAAAGCACCATGTAGAACAGCGCCGTCTGGCCCTCGCCCTCCTGCATCAGGTTCATCGCCTCCAAGGAGAAGGAGGAGAAGGTGGTGAAGCCGCCGAGGAGACCGGTGGCGACGAACGGGTTCAGCCAGGTCAGTCCCCTCGACCCCGCGATGCCGATGAACAGCCCCATGAACAGACAGCCGAGGACATTCGCCGTGAGCACGCCGAGGGGCATCCCGGGGCCCGCGATCCGGGCGACCCCGACGCCGACGAGATAGCGCGCCGAGGCGCCGATGGCGCCGCCCGCCGCGACCTGGAAGAGATGTGCGATCATGGCACCCTCCTTCCCGCCCGGTCCGGTCGGCGTCAATCCCCCCGGCGCCTGGCGCGGCGGCCTGCGAACCAGTCGAGACGCTTTTTCAGCTCGCGCTCGAAGCCGCGCTCCTGCGGCAGGTAGTAGGCGCCGCGCGTCATGCCGTCGGGGAAGTAGTTCTGCCCGGAGAATCCATTCTCGGCGTCGTGGTCGTATTCATAGCCCGCGCCATAGCCCTCGTCCTTCATGAGCTTCGTGGACGCGTTGCGGATGATCTTCGGCGGCGGTTCCGAGCCGGTGGCGCGGGCCGCCTTCGCCGCTGCCTTGAAGGCCACGTATCCGGCGTTCGATTTCGGCGCCAGAGCGAGATAGGTCACGGCCTGTCCAAGGGCGAGCTCGCCTTCCGGGCTGCCGAGCCGCTCGTAGGTCTCCCAGGCATCGAGGCAGACCCGCTGCGCCTGAGGGTCGGCGAGGCCGATATCCTCCACGGCCATCCGGGTGATGCGTCGGGCGAGATAGCGGGAATCCTCCCCGCCCTCGAGCATCCGCGCCAGCCAGTAGAGAGCGGCATCGGGATCGGAGCCGCGGACCGACTTGTGCAGCGCGGAGATCAGGTTGTAATGCGCGTCACCGGACTTGTCGTACTGGGCCGCGCGGCGCTGGAGCCGCGCGGAGAGCCCGTCCCGGTCGAGCAGGGCGTCCACGCTCCACGACGCCACCTGTTCCACGAGATTGAGAAGCGCCCGGCCGTCTCCATCGGCCATGCTCCGAAGCGCCTCGCGCGCGGTTCCGTCGAGGGGCAGGCTCTGCCCCAGATTCCGCCTCTGCCCGGACGAGCAGCGATTCAAGGTCTTCGTCGGACAGGCGCTCCAGGACCAGAACCTGCGCCCGAGAGAGGAGCGCGGCGTTCAGCTCGAAGGACGGGTTCTCGGTCGTGGCCCCGACGAGGAGGATCGTGCCGTCCTCCATGTGCGGCAGGAAGCTGTCCTGCTGCGCCTTGTTGAAGCGGTGGATCTCGTCGACGAAGAGCAGGGTGCCCCGCCCGTTCGCGCGTCGGTGCTTCGCGGCGTCGAAGACCTTCCGCAGATCCGGGACGCCGGTGAAGATCGCGCTGATCTGCACGAAGGTGAGGTCGGTCTCGTGGGCGAGCAACCGGGCGATGGTCGTCTTTCCGACGCCGGGCGGACCCCAGAAGATGATCGACGAGAGGGCCCCGCTTGCAAGCATCACGCCGAGCGGTCCGCTCGGTCCCAGGACCCGGTTCTGGCCGATCACCTCGGAGAGAGCCGCAGGCCGGAGACGGTCGGCCAGGGGACGGTGAACCTGCGCGTCCCGCGGAGATGGCGGACGGGCCGCACCCGCCCCCGTATCGAAGAGGTCTGGCATGGGTTCGATCTAGGCCCGCGATCCGTCCGGCGCAATCGCGGGCCCGGGGGTGGATCATCTCAGTTCGCGGGACCGGAGGTGTTGATCTGGATCGCCTGGGTCCTTTCCCCGTCGATATCCATGATCGGGCCTATGGCCCCGATGTCCATGCCGATCCGCGGCGCCCAGCGTGGCCAGTTCGCGTTCAGGATGCCGATGAAGGCCGTGGCGCCGAGATCCCTGGCCGAGAAAGAGACCTGCTTCCAGAGTTGCGCGTGGACCCGTGCCCTCATGGCGGCGGAAACCTTGTGCGACACGAAGATCCGGCTGCTCTCCCAGATGTCGGGGGAAACGGGCGCCTCCTCCCAGAGGATGTCGGCAGGGATCGTGTCGAGCAGGCCGCGCTGCGCATCCCGGATCATGTAGCTGTAGATCCCGCATGTCGCGGTGGTCGGCGTCAGGCGGTTGCCCGCCAGCACACGCCCGTCTTCGTCGTGCACCACGATCCAGCGGCTCGCGGGCGTGTCGTACTGATCGTACTCCATGCCGAGCGCTTCCGGGAGCTGCCAGCGATTGTGCTGAATGAACATTTCATGCCGAGCGCGCAGCATGTTGGCAAAGAGCTCTCCGTGTCTGTGAATGTTCTCGAAGGAGAGGGTGGTCGCGTGCATGAGTCACCTTTGGTGCTACGAATAGAATCTCCCACACCAAATCTACTTAAAGGCGACGCTCATGCGAGTGCTTGGCGTTCGTGTTCGGAAATTTCAGAGAATATTAGTATCTTTCGCGCGCTGGATGGCCTCCGCGGTGGTCCGGGCCATCAGCTTCTCCCTCGCGGTGGAGAGGCGCAGTTTGAGGGCGCTTTCGGAGATTCCGAGCCGGTTTGCCGCCGCGGCGTGCCGCATTCCGTCGGCTATGCAGCGCAAAGCCTCCAATTGGGCAGATGTGAGTTCCGTCCGCGGCTCGGACATCTTGTGGAGATCCGCGATGATCCGCGACAGCGTGCCGATCTCGTCTTCGGTGAACTCTCGGTCCGATCTGGCGAGATTGGCTACAGTTCTGGAAACCAGCGGACCGTGCGAGACGGTGATCCCGTACCTCAGACCGTAGCTTCGAGCTTCCGCGAAGATGCCGAACGGGTCGGGGATCTTCTGGTCCGACCAGCGCGTGGCCCCGCTCGTGGCAAAGGCCCAGGCGACGGCCGGATCGCGTAGAACGTAGCCCCGCTCCGTGTAGCGTCGCACCCAGGCGGGATCATAGGTATGGAAGAACAGCAGGGGCGAACTGAACCTGATATGGAAGGCCAGGTAATATCCGGCCTCCGCATAACGGTCCAGCTTCCTCAACTCCCTGTCGAATTTCGTCCGGTCGAACATCGGCGCCCTTCAGCCCAGGGGTGCGGTTCGAATATTTTTACCGGAGATTTGATCGCTGGAAAGGATGACCCGGGGGAAACCCAGGTGTCGCGCCGGGGCGGAACACTCGGGTTTCATTCAGGTTCTTCGCGTCTCAGCCGACCTCGTCTTCCTCGGCGAGACGCGCGCGGTCGGCGGCGCCCTTGGCGTCGGGGTCGCGGTCGACGAATTCGATGATCGCCATCGGCGCCATGTCGCCGTAGCGGAATCCGGCCTTCAGGACGCGCAGATAGCCGCCCTGGCGCTCGGAATAGCGCGGTCCGATGACCTCGAAGAGCTTGGCGACATGGGCTTCCTGCTTGAGCTGGGACGCCGCCTGGCGGCGGGCGTGGAGGTCGCCGCGCTTGCCGAGGGTGACGAGCTTTTCGACGATCCGCCGCAGATCCTTGGCCTTGGGCAGGGTGGTCTTGATCTGCTCGTGCTCGATCAGGGACCCGGCCATGTTGGCGAAGAGCGCCTTGCGGTGCTCGTGCGTGCGGTTGAGTTTGCGGTATCCGCTTGCGTGATGCATGTGTCGTACTCCGTTAAGTCTTTTTGCTTTGTCCGGCCGGACTTGCGCGGTTCCGGCTCAACTTGGGGCGTTTCGCCCTGTCGGATTCCCGTCGGATTCCTGTCGGAATTCCGTCGGAGCCCGCGGCGGGTCGGTTTCCCGCCGCGATACAATCACAGGTTGTCTCAGAAATTGTCCTCGAACCGCTTCGCCAGGTCCTCGATGTTCTCCGGCGGCCATTCCTCGACATCCATTCCGAGATGCAGGCCCATGCCCGAGAGCACCTCCTTGATCTCGTTCAGCGACTTGCGGCCGAAGTTCGGCGTCCTCAGCATCTCGGCCTCGGTCTTCTGGATCAGGTCGCCGATATAGACGATGTTGTCGTTCTTCAGGCAGTTCGCGGAGCGGACCGACAGTTCCAGCTCGTCCACCTTCTTCAACAGCAGCGGGTTGAACTCGAGACCCTCGTCGTCGTCGGACCGGCCGCCGTGGTCGGGCTCGTCGAAGTTGACGAAGACCTGAAGCTGGTCCTGCAGGATGCGCGCGGCATAGGCCACCGCGTCCTCGGCGGAGACCGAGCCGTCGGTCTCGAGCTTCAGGGTCAGCTTGTCGTAGTCGAGGACCTGCCCCTCGCGGGTCGGCTGCACGTCGTAGCTGACCCGGCGGACGGGCGAGTAGATCGCGTCGATCGGGATCAGGCCGATCGGCGCGTCCTCGGGCCGGTTCTTGTCGGCCGAGACATAGCCCTTGCCCTGGTTCACCGTCATCTCGATGAAGAGGTCGGCGCCGTCGTCGAGGTGGCAGATCACGTGATCACGGTTCAGCACCTCGATCCCCTGGCTGACCTCGATGTCGCCGGCAGTGACGACCATCGGCCCCCTGGCGTGGATCGAGACCCGCTTCGGCCCCTCGACCTCCATCTTCAGCGCGATCCCCTTGAGGTTCAGCACCACGTCGGTCACGTCCTCGCGGACGCCGGCGATGGAGCTGAACTCGTGCAGGACGTTGTCGATCTGGACGCTGGTGATCGCCGCGCCCTGGAGCGACGACATCAGCACCCGGCGCAGCGCGTTGCCCAAGGTCAGGCCGAAGCCGCGCTCGAGCGGCTCGGCGATCACCGTCGCCTGGCGGCGCGGATCGTTGCCGGGCTTGATCTCGAGCTGCTGCGGCTTGATGAGTTCCTGCCAGTTTCTGTGTAGCATTTGCGTCTCCTCAATTCTCGTCGCGGCCCATGCTCGAAAGACGCGACACCCGAGGTTCAAAACGACGAAGACAGGCCGCGCGCGTGGCGCGACCTGCAGGCTCTTTCCCGGCGGATCAGACCCGGCGGCGCTTCGGCGGACGGCAGCCGTTATGGGCCATCGGCGTCACGTCGCGGATCGACGTGATGTTGAAGCCCACCGCGGCGAGCGCGCGCAGCGCGCTCTCCCGGCCCGAGCCCGGCCCCTGCACCTCGACCTCGATGGTGCGGACGCCGTGCTCCTGCGCCTTCCGGCCCGCATCCTCGGCGGCCATCTGCGCCGCGTAGGGGGTGGATTTGCGCGAGCCCTTGAAGCCCATCGTGCCGGCCGACGACCAGGAGATCGCGTTGCCCTGCACGTCGGAGATCAGGATCTTGGTGTTGTTGAACGAAGAGTTCACGTGAGCAACGCCGGCGGCGATGTTCTTCGAGACCTTCTTCTTCGCGGTTGCGCGACGATCGCGTGCCATATCGCTTGCCCTCCCCTATTTCTTCTTGCCGGCGATCGGCTTCGCGGGACCCTTGCGGGTGCGCGCGTTGGTGTGCGTGCGCTGGCCGCGGACGGGGAGGTTGCGGCGGTGGCGGAGACCGCGATAGCAGCCGAGATCCATCAGCCGCTTGACGTTCATCTGTGTCTCGCGGCGCAGGTCGCCCTCGACCGTGTAGTTCTCGTCGATGTGCTCGCGCAGCTTCAGGACGTCGGCGTCGGAAAGCTCGTTGACGCGGCGGGCGGTGTCGATGCCCGTGGCCGCACAGATTTCCTCGGCCGCGGAGCGACCGATGCCGGTGACGTAGGTGAGCGCGACGGGCACCCGTTTGGCGGTGGGGATGTTTACCCCGGCGATACGTGCCAAGTGTTCTCTTCCTCTCGTTGCGAGCCCGTAGCGCCAGGCCCTTTTTTCACAACGCGAAGCCCGCGGCGGGACCCCGGGCTCGTCTCGTGATGGATGCGGGCCACGCAACGGCGTGTCCCGCACGGTTCGGTCCGTTAAGGATGGTGGCCCATAGTCGGGATTCGGGGCGGCGTCAAGGCCGCCCCCGCCGAGGCGGCGAGGGCCGCGGAGGACCGCCCCCGCCCTGCCGGTGCGGGCCGGACCCGCGCTACTCGTCGTCCTCGCTCTCGGAGCGGCCGACCGCCACGAGAAGCCCGATGCCGCAGGCCCCGAAGGCGACGCCGGTGATGGCGATGAGGATCACCGCCGAAGTCAGATGCTCCATTGTCCTGCCTCTTCCGCTCTCGTCTTCTTGCTTTTCCGGAAGACTAGCAGAAAGAGGCCGCGACGGCACCCCGATCCCGCACCGGGATGCCGCCGGACTCGCCTCAATCGTCGAGAATTTTCGTGATCCCGTCCGAGACGTCGTCGATCTCGCCGAGCGCGTCGACGCGCTCCAGGTGGCCCTTGGCGTAGTAGTAGCCGATGAGCGGGGAGGTCTTCTTGTAATATTCGAGGAGCCGCTGCTTGAAGCTCGCCTCGTTGTCGTCCTCGCGGCGCTTGAACTCGGTCGAGCCGCAATTCTCGCACTTGCCGTCCGCGGGGATGGGACGGGTCTCGTCGTTGTAGACGGCGCCGCAGCTGGCGCAGGTGGCGCGCTGGGTGATGCGGGTGACCAGCGCGTCGTCGTCGACCTGCATCTCGATCACCGCGGCGAGGCGTTCGCCGTGCTTCTCCAGCAGCCGGTCCAGCGCCTCGGCCTGGCCGAGGGTGCGCGGGAAGCCGTCGAAGATGAAGCCGTTGGTGCGGTCCTTCTCCATGTGCTCCTCGATCAGGGCGATGACGATCTCGTCGGTGACGAGCTCGCCGCGGTCCATCACCTGGGCCACGCGGTGGCCCATCTCGGTGTCGGAATGGCGCGCCTCGCGCAGCATGTCGCCGGTGGAGAGCTGGGTCATCCCCCGCTCGTCCACGAGCTTGCGCGCCTGCGTGCCCTTCCCCGCCCCGGGCGGCCCCAGTAGGATGATGTTGGTGGTCATTTGCGAGCTCCCCCCCGGGCCTTGCCCTGTCCCTTGCGCTGTCCCTTGCCGCTCCGCTTCTTGCCGCGGAGCTGCGACTTCTCGATCAGTCCCTCGTATTGATGCGCCAGCATGTGGCTCTGGATCTGCTGGATCGTGTCCATCGTCACCGAGACCACGATCAGCACGCTGGTGCCGCCGAAATAGAACGGCACCGCCGCCCGCGCCCGGATGATCTCCGGCAGCAGGCACACCGCCGCCAGGTAGCCGGAGCCGAGGACCAGCACGCGCGCGACCACGTAGTCGAGATATTCCTCGGTCCGCTTGCCGGGTCGGATGCCGGGGATGAAGCCGGACTGGTTCTTTAGGTTCTCGGCCACGTCTTCCGACTTGAAGGCCACGTTGGCGGTGTAGAAATAGGTGAAGAACACGATCATGCCGCCGAAGAACAACAGGTAGAGCGGCTGTCCGGGGCCGAAATACGCCAGGATCGTGGACATCACCGGGCCGGTCTGGGCGCCCGAGAAGGTCGCCAGCGTGGTCGGCAGCAGCAGCAGCGAGGAGGCGAAGATCGCCGGGATCACGCCCGCCGGGTTGACCTTGATCGGCAGGTGCGACGAGCCGCCGTCATAGACCTTCATCCCCACCTGGCGGCGCGGATACTGGATGTGGATCTTGCGCAAGCTGCGCTCCATGAACACCACGAAGGCGATCACCACCACGACCATGACCAGGATGCCGACGATCAGCGCCGGGCTGATCGCGCCCGAGCGTCCCGAGGCGAAGAACTGCGCCAGCGCGGCGGGAACCTCGGCGATGATGCCCACGAAGATGATGAGCGAGATGCCGTTGCCGATGCCGCGGTTGGTGATCTGCTCGCCGAGCCACATCAGGAACATGGTGCCGCCCACGAGCGTGATCACGCAGGAGATGCGGAAGAACCAGCCCGGATCGTGCACCAGCCCGCCCGCTTCGAGGCTGACGGCAAGGCCATAGGCCTGGAAGGTGGCGAGGAGGACGGTGCCGTAGCGGGTGTACTGGTTGATCTTCTTGCGGCCCTGCTCGCCCTCCTTCTTGAGCTGCTCGAGCTGCGGCACCATCGCCGTCATCAACTGCACGATGATCGAGGCGGAGATGTAGGGCATGATGCCGAGGGCGAAGATCCCCATCCGCCCGATGGCGCCGCCGGTGAACATGTTGAGGATGCCGCCGAGGCCGGCCGAGGCCTGGTCGATGAAGTCCCTGAGCGCTGTGCCGTCGATGCCGGGCACGGGGATGTAGGTGCCGAGCCGGTAGACGCAGAGCAGCGCCAAGGCGTAGAGAATGCGGGCGCGCAGTTCGGTCGCCTTGCCGAAGGCGGACCAGCTCATGTTGGCGGCCATCTGTTCGGCTGCTGATGCCATGGGGGCCTCTCGATGGGACGGGCGGGCCGCGCCGGCGGCGGGCGGCCGAAAATCCCGGCCGGTTTACTGGCGCGGGGCGATCTCCGCAACCTCGTTCCGGCCGCACCCCTCCGCGACCGTGCCGCGCGCCGGCCGTGGAACGGAACCAGCCGGCGCGACGGCCCGGCTCATGCGGGACGCGCCCGGGCAAAAACGGCCGCGCCCCGGGGGCGCGCGGCCGTCGCGACGAGACGGGGCGGGCATGCCGCTCAGGCGGCGTCGCCCTCGCCGGGGCGGGTGCCGCCGGTGACGTTCACCGAGCCGCCGGCCTTCTCCACCGCCTCGACCGCGCCCTTCGAGGCGCCGGAGACGGTGATCTCGATCTTCGAGGTGATCTCGCCCTTCGACAGCAGGCGCACGCCGTCGCGCTTGCGCCGCACGAGACCGGAATCGACGAGCTCGGTCTCGGTGATCTCCTCGCCGAGCTTGCCGGCGTCGATGAACTTCTGCACCAGGCCGAGATTGACCACGGCGTAGCTCTTGCGGTTGGGCTTGTTGAAGCCGCGCTTCGGCAGGCGCTGGTAGAGCGGCATCTGGCCGCCCTCGTAGCCGTTGATCGCCACGCCCGAGCGGGATTTCTGGCCCTTGATGCCGCGCCCGGCGGTCTTCCCCTTGCCCGATCCCGGGCCGCGGCCGACGCGCTTCGGGCGGTGGGTGGCGCCCTCGTTGTCTCTGAGTTCGTTGAGCTTCATCTGTCGCTTCTCCTGTCTTGCCGGACGACCTCCCCGGGAAGCGGCTGGGAGGGACACGGCATGGCGGTTGGATGGCAGCCTCTAGCGCCCCGCGAGGTCGGAATCAAGGGACGGAGCGAGGATCGGCGCGCCCCTCACCGGCATTGCAATCCGCCCCTCATCGCCCGTCGTTGAAGATGTCCTAGTCCATGAGCCAAGCGCCGTCCGGGGAACGCTTGTAGACGATGAGAATCCTTGCCCGACGTATCGGCGAGGCCGCCCTCATCGGTCGGCACGCTGACCGTCCAGGTTCCGGTCGGGATGGCGGTGTCTCCGTTTTCCTCCACCGCGACGGTTGCGAGCCGGAGATCGGTCACGCCGGCATCGAAGGCGCCCTGCCAATAGCTCGCGATTTCCTCGCGGCCCTCGAGGAGCGGGCTGTCTGGCGGCAAAAGCTTTGCATCCTCGGTGAAGAGCGCCTCGGCCGCCGCCTCTCCCTCGCCGCGGGCGAAGGCCTCTTCCCAGGCGTCGCGGGCGGCTTCGATCCCGGTGGGGTCGGCGGAGGCGGGCGATGCCGCGGCGAGGAGGAGAACGGCGACCAGAGAACGTTCCATATGAATCCCCTCCGGGCCGACGGTGAAGACCATCCACGTCGGGGGGCGACCCGGACGTGCGGATCGCGTCGCCCGCGACGATCCCCGGTCAGGCCGCGCCACTTGGGCTTCCCGGCATCCCTGCCGAGTCAGGCGGAATGAAGCGGAGGGACGGCCCGCTCCTCAGAACCCCAGGGCGATCTTGCCGAAATGCCGGCCCAATTCCTCGTGGGCGAAGGCGTCGGCGATCTCCTCGAGGGCGAAGGTGCGGTCGATCACCGGGCGGATGCCGGTGACCTCCAGCGCGCGGACGAAGTCCTGCTGCATCCGCCGGCTGCCGACGATCAGGCCCTGCAGACACTGATGCTTTGCCATCATCGCCGCCGTCGGCACCTCGCCGCCGCGACCCGTCAGAACGCCGATCAGCGCCATGTGGCCGCCGATGCGGCAGGCGGCGATGGACTGGGCGAGCGTCGCCGGGCCGCCGACCTCGACCACGTGGTCGACGCCGCGGCCGCCGGTGAGGCCGGCCACGCTCTCGCCCCAGCTCCGGTCCTCGCGGTAGTTGACGAGGCCGGCGGCGCCCATCTCCTTCAGCCGCGCCAGCTTGTCGTCCGAGGAGGAGGTGGCGAAGACGCGCGCGCCCATCGCGCGGGCGATCTGCACCGCGTAGATCGACACGCCGCCGGTGCCGAGGACGAGCACGTCGTCACCGGCCTTGAGCCCGCCATCGACCACGAGGGCCCGCCAGGCGGTGAGCCCGGCGGTGGTGATCGTCGCCGCCTCCTCGTGGCTCCAGCCGGAGGGCGCGCGGGTGAAGAAGCGGGCCGGCCGGGTGACCGCCTCGCGGGCATAGCCGTCGACGCCGTCGCCGGGCGTGGTGGTGAAATCCGCGATCGGCGGCGGGCCGTCGAGCCAGTCGGGGAAGAAGGTGGAGACGACGCTGTCGCCCTCGGCGAAGTCGCCGACGCCCTCGCCCACGGCCTCGACCGTGCCGGCGCCGTCGGACATCGGGATGCGGCCGTCCTCGGTGGACATGGCGCCCGAGACGATGCCGTAATCGTGGTAATTGAGCGAGCTGGCGCGGATCCGCACCCGGATCTCGCCCGGGCCGGGGTCGGCCGCGGCCTCCATCTCCACGACCGAGAGGCGGTCGAGGCCGCCGGGGTCTTCGAGCCGGATCGCTTTCATCGCGCGTCTCCTGTCATCTGGCTGGGGTCCTCGGCGAGCTATCGGCCGGGGGCGCGCCGTCAAGCCCGGCGCAGACGCGAAAGACCCCGCGCAGCGGCGGCTGCGCGGGGTCCCGGTGGTCCCCGACGGGGCGTGGCCCTCAGCCGCGCTCCTCGACGATCCGCACCAGATGCGGGATCCTGGCGACCATGCCGCGGATCGAGGGCGTGTCCTCCAGCTCGCGGCTGCGGTGCATCTTGTTGAGTCCCAGGCCAATCAGCGTCTTGCGCTGGTTGGCGGGGCGGCGGATCGGGGAGCCGATCTGCTTCACGACGATGGTCTTGGCCATGGCTTCGCTCCCTTACGCCGGCTGCTTCGAATCGGTGACGTTGTGGGCCACGTCGCTCTGCTCGGTCACGGTGGTCTCGTCGCGCCGGGGCAGGATGTCGGCCACCTTCTTGCCGCGGCGCTGCGCCACGGAGCGGGGCGAGGTCTGGTTCCGCAGCCCGTCGAGCGTGGCGCGGATCATGTTGTAGGGGTTCTGCGAGCCGTTCGACTTGGCGACGACGTCCTGCACGCCCAGCATCTCGAACACCGCGCGCATCGGGCCGCCGGCGATGATGCCGGTGCCGTTCGGCGCCGAGCGCATGATCACCTTGCCGGCGCCGTGGCGGCCGTTGACGTCGTGGTGCAGCGTGCGGCCGTCGCGCAGGGGCACGCGGAACATGCCGCGCTTGGCGGCCTCGGTGGCCTTGCGGATGGCCTCGGGGACCTCCTTGGCCTTGCCCTTGCCGAAGCCGACGCGGCCGCGCTGGTCGCCGACGACGACGAGCGCGGCGAAGCCGAAGCGCTTGCCGCCCTTCACCGTCTTCGAGACGCGGTTGATCGCCACCAGGCGATCGGCGAATTCGGGGTTCTCGTCGCGGCCGCCGCGGCCGCCCCTTCGGTCTTCTCTGGCCATGCGGCCTCCTTCGGTTCCGGGCGGCGCGCGCCCTCTCTTCGTCCGATCCAAGTGAGCGCGGCGGCTCCCGGATCATCGAGGCGGCCTGCGCCGCCTGCCCGTTACAGCTTCAGGCCACCCTCGCGGGCGGCGTCGGCGAGCGCCCGGATCGTGCCGTGGTAGAGGAACCCACCGCGGTCGAAATAGGCCTGCTCCACGCCCCTGGCCCTGGCGCGCTCTGCGATCGCGGCGCCGATCTTGCCCGCCGCCTCGACATTGTTCCTGCCGGCGAGGCCCAGCTCCGGCTCGAGCGTCGAGGCATGGGCCAGGGTGTGGCCGGCCGCGTCGTCGATGAGCTGGGCGTGGATGTTCTTGTTGGAGCGGTGCACGCAGAGCCTGAGCCGGCCGTCGTTCACCTTGCGGAGCTTGTTCCGGACGCGCAGGCGGCGCTTCTGGAACAGCTTGAGCTTGCTATTCGCCATGTCTCGCGTCCCTTACTTCTTCTTGCCTTCCTTGCGGAAGATGAACTCGCCCTTGTAGCGGATGCCCTTGCCCTTGTAGGGCTCCGGCCGCCGCCAGTCGCGGATGTCGGAGGCCACCTGGCCGACATGCTGCTCGTCGATGCCCTCGACGACGATGTCGGTGGGCTTCGGGACGCTGATCGTCACGCCCTCGGGCACCTCGAAATCGACGTCGTGGGAGAGGCCGAGATTCAGCCGCAGAACCTGGCCCTGCATCTGCGCGCGGTAGCCGACGCCCGAGATCTCGAGCTCCTTGCGGAACCCGGTGGTGACGCCCTGCACGCAGTTGGCGATCTGGGTGCGCGACATGCCCCATTGCTGGCGCGCCCGCTTCGAGGGCCCGCGCGGGGCTATCGTGACCCGGCCGTCCTCGACCGCGATCGCCACGTCGTCGGTGGCGGTGAAGCTGCGGGTGCCCTTCGGCCCCTTGACCTCGAGGGTCCGGCCCGAGAGCGTCGCCTCGACATCCGAGGGCAGCTCGACGGGTCTCTTTCCGATACGAGACATCTCTCCCTCCTCAGAATACGGTGCAGAGCACTTCGCCGCCGACATTGGCGGAGCGGGCCGCCTGGTCAGACATGACGCCGTGCGAGGTGGACACGATGGAGACGCCGAGGCCCTGACGGACCGACGGCAGGTCGCCGACACTCATGTAGACGCGGCGGCCGGGCGTGGAGACGCGCTTCAGTTCCTTGATGACCGGCTGGCCGTCATAGTACTTGAGCGAGATCTCGAGCTGCGCGTGGCCGCGGTCGTCGGTCACGTCCTCGTAGCCGCGGATATAGCCCTCCTCCATCAGCACGTCGAGCACCCAGGAGCGGAGCTTCGAGGCCGGCGTGCGGACGGTGGACTTGTGGCGCATACCCGCGTTGCGGATCCGGGTCAGCATGTCGCCGAGAGGATCGTTCATGGTGTAACCCTCCTTACCAGCTCGACTTGACCATGCCGGGGATCTGGCCCGAGGAGCCGAGATCCCGGAGCGCGATCCGGTTCATCTTCACCTTGCGGTAATAGCCGTGCGGGCGACCCGTCAACTGGCACCGGTTGTGGAGACGCGTGGCCGAGGAGTTCCGCGGCAGCTTGGCGAGCTTCAGCTGCGCTTTGAACCGCTCCTCCATCGGCTTCAATTCGTCCCGCGCGATCTCCTTCAGGGCGGCCCGCCTGGCGGCGTACTGCTCCACCATCCGCTGCCGCTTCTTCTCGCGCTCGATCATTGCTTTCTTAGCCATGATTGAATTCCTTTCAGCTGCTGAACGGCATGTTGAAATGCTTCAACAGCGCCTTGGCTTCCGCGTCGGTCGCCGCGGTGGTGGTGATGATCACGTCCATGCCCCAGACCTCGTCGACCTGGTCGAAGTTGATCTCGGGGAAGACGATGTGCTCCTTGATGCCCGTTGCGAAATTGCCGCGGCCGTCGAAGCTGGGCTTCACGCCGCGGAAGTCGCGGATGCGGGGCATCGCCACGGTGACCAGGCGGTCGAGGAAGTCGTACATCCGGTTGCCGCGGAGCGTCACCTTGGCGCCGAGCGGCATGTCCTCGCGGACGCGGAAGCCGGCGATCGACTTCTTGGCCTTGGTGATCACGGCCTTCTGCCCCGCGATGCGGGTCAGGTCGTCGGCGGCGGACTTCGCCTTCTTGGAATCCCGGACCGCCTCGGCGCCGGCGCCGATGTTCAGCACGATCTTGTCGAGCCGCGGGATCTGCATGTCGTTGCCGTAGGAGAATTCCTCCTTCAGCGCCGGACGGATCGTGTCGGCGTAGAGCTGGCGGAGGCGCGGGGTGTAGGTCGTCGCGTCAAGCATCAGATCGCGTCTCCCGTTGTCTTGGCGAAGCGCACCTTCTTGCCGTCGTCGTCCATGCGGAAGCCGACGCGGGTGGCCTTGCCGTTCTTGTCGAGAAGGGCGAGGTTCGACAGGTCGATCGGCATCGCCTGGGGCGTGCGGCCGCCCTGGCTCGTCTGGCTCTGGCGCTGGTGGCGGATGGCGATGTTGACGCCGTCCACGACCGCCTTGTTCGCCTTCGGCATCACCGAGGTGATCTCGCCCTGCTTGCCCTTGTCCTTGCCGGCGAGCACGACGACCTTGTCGCCCTTGCGGAGTTTCGCGGCCATCACAGCACCTCCGGAGCGAGCGAGATGATCTTCATGTAGTTCTTGGCGCGGAGCTCGCGCACCACCGGGCCGAAGATGCGGGTGCCGATGGGCTCGCCCGCATTGTTCAGGATCACAGCGGCATTCCGGTCGAAGCGGATCGCGGTGCCGTCCTCGCGGCGCACTTCCTTGGCGGTGCGGACGACGACGGCCTTGCGGACGTCGCCCTTCTTGACGCGGCCGCGCGGGATCGCCTCCTTCACGGAGACGACGATCACGTCGCCCACCGAGGCGTATTTCCGCTTCGACCCGCCAAGGACCTTGATGCACTGAACCTTCCGGGCCCCGGAATTGTCAGCGACATCCAGATTGGTCTGCATCTGGATCATGGGGTTTCTCCCGACCTTTGGGGGATGTTCTGGTTTTCGCCCCCAGGGTTTCGCTCAAACCGGGCTGTCAGCCGGCCGCGTTCGTCGGTTCGGCGTCCTGTCGGACGACGATCTCCCAACGCTTCGTCTTCGATTTCGGGGCGCATTCCTGGATGCGCACGCTGTCGCCGACATTGAACTGGTTGTTCGCGTCGTGCGCGCGGTACTTCTTGGATTTCCGGATCGTCTTCTTCAGGATCGGATGGGTGAAGCGGCGCTCGACCGAGACGGTCACGGTCTGGTCGTTCTGGCTCGAGGTGACGACGCCTCTGAGAATACGTTTGGGCATGGTCAGGCCTCCGCTTCGATGGTGGCACCGGCGGCCGCGGCCGCCTTCTCGTTCATCACGGTCTTCACCCGCGCCACGTCACGGCGGACGAGCCGCATGCGGGCGGTGTTCTCGAGCTGGCTCGTCGCCTGCTGGAAGCGCAGGTTGAACTGCTCCTTCTTGAGGCTCTCGAGCTGGTCGCGCAGCTCGTCGGGCGTCTTGTCACGCAGGTCCTTGGCGTCGAGCGCCATGTCTCTCTCCTTCGTCAACGTCACCGGAGGGCCCCTCGTCGAGGGAGAGCGGGGTCACCCTGATTCCCGGTGGAGATGGATGAAGCGGGCGTATAGGATCGTTGCGCGGGGATGGCAACCCCCGTTCCGGGCGCTCGGCCGCCGTCAATGCGCGGAGAGGCGGATCGTCTGCCGGCTGCGGGCGAGATGGTAGAGAAGCGCGTGGATCAGGAGGATGATTCCGAGCATTTCGAGGAACTCCTCGACGATCGCCTCCAGCGTCCAGAGGATCGGCCCCTCGATCAGGTCGGTCGCCCCCGCCTTCGAGGCCGCCCCGATGCTTTCGGCGCCGATCGCGCCGCAGACGAAGACGCTGCCGGCCAGGACGAAGCGGAGCGAGACGTCGCGCGGCAGGGCGCGCAGGAAGGGGACGTAGAGGGCCGCGACGACCGCGACCGCCAGAAGGCCGTAGAGCAGCCAGTCGTAGAACAGGACGTCGCCGGCGGAGACGGAGCGCCCGAGGAGCGCGCCGAAGGTCTCGTGGAACATCGAGGCCTCGTCGAGGGACAGGAAGACGCAGAGCGCGACGAAGTTCCCCGCCAGTGCCAGAGGAGCGCGCGCGCGCCGGTGCCGGCGCCGGCGCCGGTGGCCGCGGCGATCGCCGCGGCCAGTGCCGCCGCGAACAGCCAGAGCGTGGAGGAGAACCAGGTGGGGAGGTTCGCTTCGCGGCTGAGGTGGAAATAGGTCTCGACGTCGGCGCAGGCCTCCGACCGGCAGGTCAGGAGAAGCTGGGAGACACCATAGGCGATTACCGTCAGAAACGCCGTCCCGACGAGGAGGGCGGGAAACCGGTAGGCCGAGATCGCCACCGTCCCGAAGCGGACGGCAACGGTGCCGGCGGGGGGCGATCCGGCCGGAGGGCGCTGCCCGGGAACATCCGTCATGGGTGGCGGGCTGTCCGGCGGTGGAAAGCCGGGCGCGCGGCGCGCCCGGCGGTCGCCCGGGGATCGGCGGCGGCGCGGGCGCGCGTGTGGGACCCGCCCGCGCCGCCGAGGAGGGGAAGGAATGTCGCTCCGTGAACCATGTCTCTCCGCGCAGGCGCCCGACCGCGATGTCACAAAGGCTTCGCGAAACTGTCGCGAAACAGTCATGGAGCCAGATCGCGGCTCGCGGAAGAACAATGCCGTCCGGGGTGTCGCGGTCGCGGGCGGGTCAGTCCCCGCGATCGGCACGCGGGGTGACGGCGAGGGAGAGCGGAGCGCCCTGGACGGACAGGTGGTGCAGGAGCGCATGGATCAGCAGGATGATCCCCGCCATCTCGAGGAATTCCTCGACCATGAGTTCGAGGCCCCAGGCCAGCCGGCCCTGGATCAGGTCGATGGCACCGGCGCGCGACGCGCCGCCCAGCATTTCCACACCGATCGCGCCGGAGAGGAAGACCGCCCCGGCCAGCAGGATGCGGCAGGCGGTGCCCCGGGGCAGCGCCCTGAGGAAGGGCAGGAAGACGAGGCCCGCCACGGCGACCGCCGCGATGCCGTAGAGAAGCCAGTTGTAGTACAGGACGTCCCCCGCGGAGACGGCGCCGCCGAGACGGTTGCCGAACCGCTCGTGGACCATGGCGGCCTCGTCGAGCGAGAGGAAGGCGCAGAGCGCGGCGAGTCCCCACCAGGAGCGGCCGAGCCCGGTCGGACCCGCGGCGCGGGAGGCGGCGACCGCCCCGGCGAGGGCGGCGGCGACCAGCCAGAGAGTCGAGGAGAACCAGCTCGGCAGGTTCGCCTCCCCGTCGAGATGGACGAAGACCTCGATCTCGGGGCAGAGCGAACAATCGGTGACGAGCTTGGAGGCGCCGTAGAGAACGACAAGGAGAAGGGCGACCGCGCCGAGCAGCAGGGGCAGTCCGTTCGGCGAAAGCGTGACCGCCGGCCGGGGCTCGGCCTCGGCGGCGGTGCGTGGATCGATCCGGGCATGAAACGCCTCACGGGATGCGAAGCCCTCCATCATGGCCGCCTGCCCCTCCCCGCGCGATCGGCCGACGCGGTTCCGTACGGCCGGGCGGCCCGGGATCTGGGGGTTCCGGGCGGGAAGCGACGGGCTTCCGCGCTCCGGACGACGGATGAGACGGGCAATTCGTAGGACATGACTCTCCGCGAAATCGGCAAACGGCACTGTCGCAAAAGTGTCATGCAACTCTTACGAAACCGTCACGACGGTCATACGCCGCCTGCAAGAGATGCCCTTTTTTCTGAGGATCCGGAGACGCAGAGCTCCGCTGGGGGAAATTGTTTCCGCGACCCGCAAGGGTCGCGGGACTTGTCACGCAAATAGTTCAGGCTGAACAAACTTTCGGCGTGCCGTTCTGGTGCTTGCCGAGGGAGATTTCGGCGATCGCCGCGGCCAGGACTGCGGCGATCGCGGCGTGCAAGAAGGCCAGAAGAGCTCTCAGGTGGGCGAGGATCTTGCGGATGTTGTGGCCGCAGCCGCACAGGACGGCGAAGATCGCGTCGCCGAACGTGCCCTTCAGCGGGCAGCGTGACAGGCGGCCGTCGGTTTTCATGTGGCCGATTTCCGGCTCGATGGCGCTGCGCCGTCGCAACAGCTGTCTCAGCGCCGGGGTCAGGCCGCGGCGCGTGCCGCTGATCAGGACCTGCGTGCGCGCCACGCCGTGGCCGCGGTATCCGCGATCCACGACCGCCAGCGCAGGCGTCTGGCCGGTCAGGATGGCGACCTGCTCAAGCGCTTCCGGCAAGGTGTGGCCGTCATAGGGATTGCCCGGCAACGCACGCATGCCCACGACGAACCCCTCGTCGATGGTCGTGGCGAGGCTGACCTTCGTGCCGAACTCGTAGCGATTGCGGGCCTTGCCCTTGGAGATGCAGTCGACCTCCGGCTCGTGCAGCGCGTAGATCTTGCCGCGGCTCCTGGGGCCCTGGTGCAGCAGGCGGCCCACCAGCACCAGCATGTCCAGAACGCGCTCGCGCAGCGGACCCGCAGGGATCGCATCCAGCTGGCGGCGGAGGTCGCGCAGCACGCGGCCGGTGTAGCCCTTCAGCTTTTTCAGGGCCTTGCGCATGCGCTTGAACTGTCGGGCATGGGCGTATCGGCCGGCCTGCATGGCCAGGCGCGGCGCCAGCCGGTTGTAGTTCTGCCGCAGCGTGACCCCGGCTTCACTTGCAAGGGCGACAAGCTGATTGCGGGCCTTGTCATAGAGGCGCGCGTCGGTCGGGTGCGCGATGTTTTTCTCCATGACCGTGGTGTCGACGGCGACGCGCGACAGGCTGTCGTCATCGATCGTGCCCGATGCCCGCCCGGCCTCGATGGTCTTCGTGAGCAGCCACTCGGCCCCTTCCTCACCGATCCGCTGCCGCCAGCGGGTCAGGCAGGACGGGTCGATCGGTGGGCGGTGCTGGAGTGAGGCGGGGAACAGATCGGTCCGGTGGACCGATCTGCCGCCGAACGTCTCACCGGTGAAATGCTGATAGTAGGGGTTCTCGACCCAGCGCGCGACGACTGCCTCGTCCGACAGCCGGTAGGCGTGCTGGAGATACAGCAGCCCCGCCACCAGCCGCGGCGAGGTCGCGGGCCGCCCCCGATGCGATGGGAAGAACCCGGCCCATTCCCGTTCGAAGAACTCCCAGTCGATCAGCGCCGCCAGCGTCGCCAGCTCGTGACGCATGTCGATCATGTCGGTGAGGCGGGGGCGCAGGAGATCGTCCTGCTCTTCCTCTGGCGGGGATGGGGCTTCATCGGGGCTCCGGAATTCGCAAGGTTTCGAAGGCCAGAATACGAAACCCTGCAAATCGGCGCCAGCGTTTCAGCATGATCTGCGCGGTAAATCAGCAGGTTGGGAGTTATTCAGGGTGAACCAAATAGAGTCAGGCCCACTTGTAGTTGAAACTGACGCTGATGCGGTCATCTTCCGCGGTATTGAGCGGGACCTCGTGGCGCAGCCAGCTCTCCCAGAGCAGCACGTCGCCGACCCGCGGGGTCACGTAGGCGAAGGTGCGACGATCGGGAGGCGCGTCGGAGCGGCGCGGCGGCGCGGCCATCAGGAGGCCCGACCGCGGATCCTCGAATCGGATCGCCGACGCGCCCTCCGGCATGGCGACATAGGTGGTGCCGGAAATCACCGAATGCGGGTGAATGTGGCCGGAATGGCTGCCGCCCTCCGGCAGGATGTTGATCCACATGTCCTCGAGAGCGAGCCGACCCTCGCCCAGATCGAAGGCCAGATCCGTGGCGAAGGCGGCGACATGGGCGTCCAGCACTTCTGCCAGCGCGGCGAAGGCGGGAAAGCGCCAGCCGAGATCGGTGAGCGAGGCGTAGCTCGTGTAGCCGGGGAAGTCGTTCTCGTCGCACCAGGCCTGCCCCGCCGCGTCGTCCTCGGCGATGGAGAGGCAGGAGGTCTCGAGCTCGGCCGCATCCACCGCGCCGAAGTCCGACAGCGGCGCCCGGTAGAGGCGGGTGACGAACAGGGAGGAGATCTCGGCCATCGGCGCCTCGCGCTGAACGGAAAGAGGCGGCGCCGGGGCGCCGCCTCGATGGTCGTGTCGCGTCCGGCGGGAGCTACCAGTCCTCGCGGGCGACGATCCGGGACTTGATCGGCAGCTTCATCGCGGCGAGGCGCAGCGCCTCGCGGGCGATGGCGTCGGCCACGCCGTCGAGCTCGAACATCACCCGGCCGGGGGCGACCTTGGCGACCCAGCGGTCGACCGAGCCCTTGCCCTTGCCCATCCGCACCTCGATCGGCTTCGCCGTCACCGGGATGTCGGGGAAGATGCGGATCCAGACCCGGCCCTGACGCTTCATGTGGCGGGTCATTGCCCGGCGCGCCGCCTCGATCTGGCGGGCGGTGATGCGCTCGGGCTGGATCGCCTTCAGGCCCCAGGTGCCGAAGTTCAACTCGGTGCCGCCCTTGGCGTCGCCGTGGATGCGGCCCTTGTGGAACTTGCGGAATTTCGTGCGCTTCGGTTGCAGCATGGGTGCGTCTCCTTAGCGGCGGCCGGCGCCGCGGGGCGTCGGGCCGTCCTGCAGTTCCTGGGCGCGGCGGTCGCGGGCGGAGGGATCGTGCTCGAGGATCTCGCCCTTGAAGATCCAGACCTTGATGCCGATCATGCCGTAGGCCGTCTTCGCCTCCACGTTGGCGAAGTCGATGTCGGCGCGGAGCGTGTGCAGCGGCACCCGCCCCTCGCGATACCATTCGGTCCGCGCGATCTCGGCGCCGCCGAGGCGGCCCGCGAGGTTCACCCGGATGCCAAGGGCGCCCATCCGCATGGCGTTCTGCACCGACCGCTTCATGGCGCGGCGGAACGAGACCCGGCGCTCGAGCTGCTGGGCGATGCTCTCGCCGACGAGCGCGGCGTCGAGCTCGGGCTTGCGGACCTCGACGACGTTGAGGTGCAGCTCGCTGTCGGTCATGTTCGACAGCTTGCGGCGCAGCGTCTCGATATCGGCGCCCTTCTTGCCGATGATGACGCCGGGGCGCGCGGTGTGGATGGTGACCCGGCACTTCTTGTGCGGACGCTCGATGATGACGCGGCTGACGCCGGCGGCCTTGCACTCGGTCTTGATGAACTCGCGGATCGCGACGTCCTCCAGCAGGAGATCGCCGTAATCCTTCGTGTCGGCATACCAGCGGCTGTCCCAGGTCCGGTTGACCTGGAGCCGCATGCCGATCGGGTTGACCTTGTTACCCATCAGGCTTGCTCCTCGACTTGGCGGACCTTGATCGTGATTTCCGAGAACGGCTTCATGATGCGGCCGAAGCGCCCGCGAGCGCGCGGGCGGCCGCGCTTCATCACCAGGTTCTTGCCCACATAGGCCTCCGCGACGACGAGTTCGTCGACGTCGAGGTTGTGGTTGTTCTCGGCGTTGGCGATCGCGGATTGCAGGCACTTGCGGACGTCCTGCGCGATGCGCTTCTTCGAGAAGGTCAGGTCGGCCAGCGCCTTCTCGACCTTCTTGCCGCGGATGAGACCGGCGACGAGGTTCAGCTTCTGCGGCGAGGTCCGGAGCATCCGGGTCTTCGCCATCGCCTCGTTCTCGGCCACGCGGCGGGGATTCTTCTCCTGGCCCATGACCTATCTCCTCTTGGCTTTGCGGTCGGCGGCGTGGCCGTAATAGGTCCGCGTGGGCGCGTATTCGCCGAATTTCTGGCCGATCATCTCCTCGGTGACGTTCACCGGCACGTGCTTCTTGCCGTTGTAGACGCCGAAGGTGAGGCCGACGAATTGCGGCAGGATGGTGGAGCGGCGCGACCAGATCTTGATCACCTCGTTGCGCCCCGATTCACGGGACTTCTCGGCCTTCTTGAGGACGTAGGCGTCCACGAAAGGCCCTTTCCAGACGGAACGTGCCATGGCTTACCGGCCTTTCTTGCGGGCGTGACGCGAGCGGAGGATCAGCTTCTGCGACGCCTTGTTCGTGTTGCGGGTGCGGGTGCCCTTGGTGTCCTTGCCCCAGGGCGTGACCGGCGTCCGGCCGCCCGAGGTGCGGCCCTCGCCGCCCCCCATCGGGTGGTCGATCGGGTTCATCGCGACGCCGCGGACCGAGGGGCGCTTGCCCTGCAGGCGAGACCGTCCGGCCTTGCCGAAGTTCTGGTTGGCGTTGTCGGGGTTGGACACCGCGCCCACCGTCGCCATGCATTCCTGGCGCACGAGGCGCAACTCGCCGGAGGAGAGCCGGATCTGGGCATAGCCGCCGTCGCGGCCGATGAACTGGGCGTAGGTCCCTGCGGCCCGCGCGATCTGGCCGCCCTTGCCGGGCTTCAGCTCGACATTGTGGACGATGGTGCCGATCGGAAGCCCTTGGAACGGCATCGCGTTCCCGGGCTTCACGTCCACCTTCGTGCCGGAGACGATCTTGTCGCCGACGGCCAGGCGCTGCGGCGCGAGGATGTAGCGCTGCTCGCCGTCCCGGTACTGGATGAGGGCGATGAAGGCCGTGCGGTTGGGATCGTATTCGATCCGTGCCACGACCGCCTCCATGTCGTGCTTGGTGCGCCTGAAATCGACGATGCGGTAGAGCCGCTTCGCCCCGCCGCCGCGCCGGCGCTGGGTGATCCGTCCGGTGTTGTTGCGCCCGCCGTTCTTGGCCAGCCCCTCGGTGAGAGACTTGACCGGGCGGCCTTTCCACAGCTCCGAACGGTCGATCAGCACCAGCCCGCGCTGGCCCGGCGTCGTCGGATTGTACGACTTGAGTGCCATGCTTCCTGTCTTCCGTTGCTTGTGGCGACGGAGAGGGTCCGCCGCGTGTGAAGGGCCCCTGAGGTCCCTGCTCGTCCGAAACGCGCGCGGCCCCTGGGAGGGGCCGCGGCGGTGGCGCCTGCTATTACAGGCCCGTTGTCACGTCAATCATGTTGCCCTCCTCGAGGGTCACGTAGGCCTTCTTGACGGTGTTGCGGGTCCCCGCGATGCCGCGGAAGCGCTTCTGCTTGCCCTTCTGGATCGTCGTGTTCACCGACTTCACCTTCACACCGAAGAGGCTCTCGACGGCCTCCTTGATCGCGGGCTTCGTGGCGTCCCGCCGCACCTCGAAGACGACGGCGCCGTGCTCGGAGGCCATGGTCGCCTTCTCGGTGATCACCGGCTTGCGGATCACGTCGTAATGCTCGGTCTTCGCGTTCATTTCAGTCTGGCCTCCAGGGCTTCGATCCCGGCCTTGGTGATCACCAGCGTGTCGCGCTTCAGGATGTCGTAGACGTTGGCGCCGATCGACGGCAGCACGTCGAGACCCTGAAGGTTGCGCGCCGCGCGGGCGAAGTTGTCGTTCACCTCCGCCCCGTCGATGACGAGGGCGCGCTTCCAGCCGAGTTCGCGGACCTTGGCCGAGAGCGTCCGGGTCTTGGCCTCCGCGAGCTCCGCCGTCTCGAGCACGATCAGGTTGCCCTCGCGCGCCTTGGCGGAGAGCGCGTGCTTCAGGCCGAGCCGGCGGAACTTCTTCGGCAGGTCGTGGCCGTGGCTGCGCGGGGTCGGGCCCTTGTAGACGCCGCCCTTGCGGAAAATCGGCGCGTTGCGGTCGCCGTGGCGCGCGCCGCCGGTGCCCTTCTGGCGGTAGATCTTCTTGGTGGAGTAGCTCGTCTCGCCGCGGGTCTTGACCGCATGGGTGCCCTGCTGGGCCTTGTTGCGCTGCCAGCGGACGACGCGGTGCAGGATGTCGGCGCGCGGCTCGAGCCCGAAGATCTCGTCGTCGAGATCGACCGAGCCCGCCTTGCCGCCGTCGAGCGTCAGGACGTCGGTCTTCATTCGTCACCTTCCTTCTTCTCGGGCCGGGCGTCCGACTTGTCGGTATCGGCCGATTCGTCGGAGATCTCGGCCTCGGCCTCCTTCAGCGCGGCCTCCTGCTCGGCGGCCAGGCGCTCCTGCTCGGCGCGTTCGGCCTCGAGACGCTCCTGCTCGGCGGCCTCGGCCGCCTCGCGCGCGGCGCGTTCCGCTTCCTCGGCGGCCGATTTCAGCGCCGCCGGGTAGATCGTCCCCTCGACCACCGGCTTCTTCACCGCGTCCTTGATGGTGACCCAGCCACCCTTGGCGCCCGGCACCGCGCCCTTGACCATGATCAGGCCGCGGTCGGCGTCGGTGCGCACCACCTGCAGGTTCTGGGTGGTCACGCGGGCGGCGCCCATGTGGCCGGCCATCTTCTTGCCCTTGAACACCTTGCCGGGGTCCTGGCACTGGCCGGTCGAGCCGTGGGCGCGGTGGCTGATCGACACCCCGTGGGTAGCCTCGAGGCCGCGGAAATTGTGCCGCTTCATGCCGCCGGCGAAGCCCTTGCCGATCGAGGTGCCGCAGACATCGACGAACTGGCCCGCGAAATAGTGGTTCGCGGTGATCTCCTCGCCCACCTCGATCAGGTTCTCGGGGGCGACCCGGAACTCGGCGATTCGGCGCTTGGGCTCCACCTTGGCCACGGCGAAGTGGCCGCGGAGCGCGCGGGTCACGTTCTTGGGCTTGGCGGTGCCGCAGCCCAGCTGGACGGCCGCGTAGCCGTCGCGGTCGGGGGTGCGCTGCGCCACCACCTGCAGCTTGTCGAGCTGCAGCACGGTGACCGGCACCTGCCGCCCGTCTTCCTCGAAGATCCGCGTCATGCCGACCTTCTTCGCGATAACGCCGGAACGCAGCATCTCAGCCTCCCATCACCTTGATGTCGACGGCCACGCCGGCCGCGAGATCGAGCTTCATCAGCGCGTCGACGGTCTGCGGCGTCGGATCGACGATGTCGAGCATCCGCTTGTGGGTGCGGATCTCGAACTGGTCGCGGGACTTCTTGTCCACGTGCGGGCCGCGCAGCACGGTGAACTTCTCGATCTTGTTCGGCATCGGGATCGGGCCCCGGACGGAGGCGCCGGTGCGCTTCGCGGTCGAGACGATCTCCTGGGTGGAGCTGTCGAGCACCCTGTAGTCGAACGCCTTCAGGCGGATACGGATATTCTGGCTGGCTGCCATCTCTTGTCTTCCCTTGCGGGTTTCAGTCGAGAGGTGGAGGAGGGATCATCCCCCGCCCCACATCGGACCTGGTCTTCGTTGGAGCGGCGCACCGCGCGGGCGCGGCCTGCGGCGCGGCCCGGCTCAATCGAGGATCTTCGACACCACGCCGGCGCCGACGGTGCGGCCGCCCTCGCGGATGGCGAAGCGCAGCTTCTCCTCCATGGCGATCGGCGCGATCAGCTCGACGCCGAAGGAGACGTTGTCGCCCGGCATCACCATCTCGGTGCCCTCGGCGAGCTGCACCGTGCCGGTCACGTCGGTGGTGCGGAAGTAGAATTGCGGCCGGTAATTGGCGAAGAACGGCGTGTGGCGGCCGCCCTCCTCCTTGGTCAGGATGTAGGCCTCGGCCTCGAACTTGGTGTGCGGCGTGATCGATTTCGGCTTGCAGAGCACCTGGCCCCGCTGCACCCCGTCGCGGTCGATGCCGCGCAGAAGCGCGCCGATATTATCGCCCGCCTCGCCCCGGTCGAGCAGCTTGCGGAACATCTCGACGCCGGTGCAGATCGTCTTCCTGGTGTCCTTCAGGCCGACGATCTCGATCTCGTCGCCGACATTGATGACGCCGCGCTCGACGCGACCCGTGACCACCGTGCCGCGGCCGGAGATCGAGAACACGTCCTCGACCGGCATCAGGAACGGCTGGTCGATCGCCCGCTCGGGGGTGGGGATGTAGTCGTCCACCGCCTGCATCAGCTCGCGGATCGAGTTCTCGCCGATCTCGGGGTTGTTGCCCTCCATCGCGGCCAGCGCCGAGCCCTTGACGATCGGGATGTCGTCGCCCGGATACTCGTAGGAGGACAGCAGCTCGCGCACCTCCATCTCGACGAGCTCGAGCAGCTCCTCGTCGTCCACCTGGTCGACCTTGTTCATGTAGACGACGAGCGCCGGGATGCCGACCTGGCGGCCGAGCAGGATGTGCTCGCGGGTCTGCGGCATCGGCCCGTCGGCGGCGTTGACCACGAGGATCGCGCCGTCCATCTGCGCCGCGCCGGTGATCATGTTCTTCACGTAATCGGCGTGGCCCGGGCAGTCGACATGGGCGTAGTGCCGCGCATCGGTCTCGTACTCGACATGCGCCGTCGAGATCGTGATCCCCCGCGCCTTCTCCTCCGGCGCCCCGTCGATCTGGTCATAGGCCCGGAAATCGCCGAAATACTTCGTGATCGCCGCCGTCAGCGTCGTCTTGCCGTGGTCCACGTGGCCGATCGTCCCGATGTTCACGTGCGGCTTGTTACGTTCGAATTTCGCCTTCGCCATGATGGCCTCCTGTCATTCCTGGTGGCGGACCGGCCGGTGCCGGCCCGCGTCAATCCGGTCTCAGGCGTATTTCGCCTGGATCTCTTCGGAGATGTTCTGCGGCACCGGCTCGTAGTGGTCGAACTGCATCGTGAACTGCGCCCTGCCCGAGGACATCGAACGCAGGTTGTTGATGTAGCCGAACATGTTGGCGAGCGGCACGAAGCTGTCGATGACGATCGCGTTGCCGCGGGGCTCCTGGCCCTGGACCTGGCCGCGCCGGGAGGTGAGGTCGCCGATGACGTTGCCGGTATATTCCTCCGGCGTCACCACCTCGACCCGCATGATCGGCTCCAGGAGCAGCGCGCCGGCCTTGCGGAGACCCTCGCGCATGCACATCCGGCTGGCGATCTCGAAGGCCAGCACGGAGGAGTCCACGTCGTGGAACTTGCCGTCGCAGAGCGCCACCTTGAAGTCGATCACCGGGAAGCCCGCCACGGGCCCCGAATCCATCACCGACCGGATGCCCTTCTCGACGCCGGGCACGTATTCCTTCGGCACCGAGCCACCGACGATGCGGCTCTCGAAGGAATAGCCCTCGCCCGGTTCGGTGGGCGCGATCTCGAGCTGCACCTCGGCGAACTGCCCCGAGCCGCCCGACTGCTTCTTGTGGGTGTAGGTGTGGGTAATCTGCTGCTTGATCGTCTCGCGGTAGGCGACCTGCGGCGCGCCGATATTGGCCTCGACCTTGAACTCCCGCTTCAGCCGGTCGACCAGGATGTCGAGGTGCAACTCGCCCATGCCCTTCATGATCGTCTGGCCCAACTCGATGTCGGTCTCGACCTTGAAGGACGGGTCCTCGGCGGCGAGGCGCTGGAGGCCGGCGGACATCTTCTCCTGGTCGGCCTTGGTCTTCGGCTCGACGGCGATCTCGATGACCGGATCGGGGAAGGTCATGGTCTCGAGCACGACCTGCTTCTGGGCATCGCAGAGCGTGTCCCCGGTGGTGGTCTCCTTCAGGCCGGCGAGCGCGATGATGTCGCCCGATCCCGCCCAGTCGATCTCCTCGCGGGCGTTCGAGTGCATCATCATCATCCGCCCGATGCGCTCGCGCTTGCCCTTCGTGGAGTTCATGACCGTGCCGCCCTTCTCCAGAAGGCCGGAATAAATCCGGCAGAAGGTCAGGGAACCCACGAAGGGGTCGTTCATGATCTTGAAGGCCAGGCCCGCGAAGGGCTGCTCGTCGCCGGGGCGGCGCTCGATGTCGCGGGTCTCGGTCTCGTCGTCCGGCGCGAAGCCCATGTAGGGCGGCACGTCGAGCGGACCGGGGAGATAGTCGATCACCGCGTTGAGGAGCGGCTGAACGCCCTTGTTCTTGAAGGCGGAGCCGGCCAGCACGGGCACGAAGGAGAGGTTCAGCGTGCCCTTGCGGATCAGCCCGCGCAGGGTCGCCTCGTCGGGCTCCTCGCCCTCGAGATACTTCTCCATCGCGTCGTCGTCTTCCTCGACGGCGATCTCGATGAGCTCCTGGCGCATCTCCTCGGCGCGCTCGCGAAGCTCGTCGCGCACGTCCTCGACGACCCAGGACGCGCCCAGATCCTCGCCGCGCCAGACCCATTCCTTCATGGTGACGAGATCGACGACGCCCTCGAGCTGGTCCTCCGCCCCGATCGGCATCTGGATCGGCGCGGGAATGGCGCCGGTGCGGTCCTTGATCATCCGGACGCAGTTCCAGAAGTCGGCGCCGATCTTGTCCATCTTGTTGACGAACACGACGCGCGGGACCTTGTAGCGGTCGGCCTGGCGCCAGACGGTCTCGGTCTGGGGCTCGACGCCGGCATTGGCGTCGAGCACGCAGACGGCGCCGTCGAGAACGGCGAGCGAGCGCTCGACCTCGATGGTGAAGTCCACGTGGCCGGGCGTGTCGATGATGTTGAAGCGGAATCGCGCCTCGTCGGGCGTGTCGCCGTAGAGGCCGGTCGAGGTCTTGCCGTCCTCGGTGCGGAACCAGAAGGTCGTGGTCGCGGCGGACGTGATCGTGATGCCCCGCTCCTGCTCCTGCTCCATCCAGTCCATCGTCGCGGCGCCGTCATGCACCTCGCCGATCTTGTGCGACTTGCCGGTATAGAACAGGATGCGCTCGGTGCAGGTGGTCTTGCCGGCATCGATATGGGCCATGATGCCGAAATTGCGGTAGCGGTCGAGCGGATATTCGCGGGCCATCTGGACAAATCCTCAGGCTAGAGTAGGGGTTACCAGCGGTAGTGGCTGAACGCCTTGTTGGCATCGGCCATCTTGTGGGTGTCTTCGCGCTTCTTCACGGCGGTACCGCGACCATTGACGGCGTCGATCAGCTCGGCGGCGAGACGCTCCTCCATGGTGTTCTCGTTGCGCTTGCGGCAGGCCTCGATCAGCCAGCGCAGGGCCAGCGCCTCGCGGCGCTCGGGGCGGACCTCGACGGGAACCTGGTAGGTGGCACCGCCGACCCGGCGGGAGCGCACCTCCACGGAGGGCTTGATGTTGTCGAGGCTCTCGTGGAAGACCTCGATCGGCGACTTCTTCAGCTTGCCCTCGACGCGGTCGAACGCGTTGTAGACGATGCTCTCGGCGACGGACTTCTTGCCGTCGTACATGAGATTGTTCATGAACTTGGTGACCACCTTGTCGCCGTACTTGGCGTCGGGCAGGATCTCGCGCTTCTCGGCGGCGTGACGTCGGGACATCTCTTATATCCTCTTACTTCGGACGCTTGGCGCCGTATTTCGAGCGGCGTTGCTTGCGGTTCTTGACCCCCTGCGTGTCGAGCACGCCCCGCAGGATGTGGTAGCGCACGCCCGGAAGATCCTTCACCCGGCCGCCGCGGATCAGGACCACGGAGTGCTCTTGCAGGTTGTGACTCTCGCCGGGAATGTAGCTGATGACCTCGTAGCCGTTGGTCAGCCGCACCTTTGCGACCTTCCGCATCGCCGAGTTCGGCTTCTTCGGCGTGGTCGTGTAGACGCGAGTGCACACGCCGCGCTTCTGCGGGCAGGACTCGAGATGCAGGGACTTCGAGCGTTTGACTTTTGGCTGCCGCGGCTTGCGGATCAGCTGCTGGATCGTCGGCATTCAGGTTATCACCCCGTGTTGCAACATCTGTTCGTCTCTCGGGGCATGCGCATACCCCTCGGGCGTCGTCGGCGCGCCTCGCGCGTCCGCAAAGCACAAGCGCCGCGTCGGACCCGTTGGCCCAAGCGGCGGGATTTCAGAGGATCGGGGCGCGCTCGGGGCCCGGATCGTGACCACTTCCATCGATTTGATCCCGGTCCGAGCGCAAGGGGCCCGGTCGCAGGTTGGGGCCGTATAGAGGGCGAGTCGGGGAGTGTCAACACGCCGTCCGGCGGCTTCGGACGGGCTTCATCCGCCTGCGTGACGGGGAGGCGCGGCCGGCGCGACCGCCGTCCGGCAGCGGTCTGCCGCCCGGCCCCCTGCGCCGTGACATCGGCCGGATCGCCGTGCAATGTGGCGCGGAGGCGCGAGACGAACAGATGAGAGACCCCATGATCCCGAACTTCGCCGTCCTGTCGGTGCTCGCGGTCCTCGGCGCCGGCGGCGCCGCGGCGCAGAGCCGCTGCGGAGACGTCCACACGATCGCGCCCGGCGAGAGCCTCTTCGCCGTGTCGCAGACCTGCCGCATCTCGCTGGCGCGCATCCACGTGCTCAATCCCGCCTTGCAGGCCGAGGTGCCTCCGGAGGCCGGAACCGAGCTTCGCCTCGCCCCCCGCCGCGGGGCGCGGGCCGAGGAAAGCGGCCTTCCCGCCCAATACAGGGTGAAGGAGGGAGACAGCGCCGCCTCGATCGCCGCTGGGCTGGGCATCTCGCTTCTGGAGCTTCTGCACCGCAACGGCAATCTCGACCCGGACGCGCTGCAGCCGGGCCAGGTGCTCGAAGTGCCCGACGAGGATCGCGGCGCGCCGGTCTTCGTGCAGCCCCTCGCCGGGTCGCCGGGGACCGAGGTGACCCTGCGCGCCGATGCGCTGAGGCCGGGAGATTACGTGACGCTCGGCGTCGGCGCATCGGCGGCGAGCTGGACACCGCTCCGCGAAGCGCGGGTCGGCGAGGACGGCAGGCTCGACACCAAGGCCGCCGTTCCCGAGGAGGCCCGCCCCGGCGACATCCTGACCTTCTTCGTCGATACCGACCGGGGCGCGGTGCTGAAGTCGCGCGACTTCGACGTGCTGGCCGCGGACGCGCCGGAAACGGGCGGGGTCGAGGTCGAGGGACGGAATCCGGCGGGGCGTCGAATGCCCGACGCTGGTCACCCCGCAGGGCGAGCTCTACGGCCTGGTCTCCGACGACCTCCAGATCCTTCCCGGCGACTACGTCCAGCTCTCCGGCGAGCGCACGCAGAGAGCGATCTGCCAGCAGGGGATCGCGGCGATCGAGGTCGCCTCCATGACCCAGATCCGGGTGCCCGGAAACCTGCCGCGGGACAGCGCGGCGCCGAAGCCCGAGCAGGTGCTCGGCTCCTGGGCGCCGAAGGGGGGCGACTGCACCGACCCGGCCTTCGAGATCGCGCGCGACGGCGACCGCGTGATCATCCGGACGCGGCTCGACGGAGCGGAGACCACCGGCCACGTCGCCTTCTCCGGCGACACGACCTATATCGCCTTCGAGATGCCGTATCAGGAATTCGGCCTCGAACGCCGCCGCGAGGGGGAACTGGCGCTCATCGCACCGGCCGGGGCGTCGGCGTCGATCGGCGGCGTGACTGTCGAGGACGGCAGGCAATCCTTCGTGAAGTGCCTGGGATGACGGCCCGATGACCGACCGCTACCATCTCTCGGCGGACGAGATCGCCGCGACGGGCGGGCTCGACAAGACGCATTTCCTCAATCCGCGCGCGCGGCGGGTGAACAAGTCCCTCGGCGACATGACCGGCCTCACCGGCATCGGTGTGCACCTGATCGAGGTGGCGCCCGGCGCGGAGACCACGGAGCACCACCTTCATCACGGCGAGGACGAGGCCGTCTACGTCCTGTCCGGCACCGCCACGGCGGTGATCGGCGATGAGGAGGTGGCGATCGGGCCAGGCGACTTCCTGGGCTATCGCAAGGGCGGGCTCGCGCATTCGATCCGCAACACCGGATCGGGGACGCTCCGATGCCTCGTGGTCGGCGAGCGCTCGACCCATGACGTCGGCGACTATCCCCGGCTCGGCAAGCGCCTCTACCGGAGCGCGGGCCTGCCCTGGAACCTCGTGGACCACGCCGCGATCAGCGAACCGAAGGCGGGCCGCAAGGTCTGATACCAGCGGCTTGAGCTGCTGACTCTGATGGGATTCCCTTGGGACCAGATTGCTGATTTACTCGCCTTCGAGGCAGGGGAGGATCGGCGTGGCGGTGGAGATCACGCGTAGGGAGCTGTCGGCGGCGGACCTGCGGCGCGAAGCGGCGCGGGCGAAGGATGCGAAGGCCTCTCGTCGGATGCTGGCGCTGGCCTTCGTGCTCGACGGGCGGAGCCGGACTGAGGCGGCCGAGAGCTGCGGGATGGACCGGCAGACGCTGCGGTCGAACGCATGCGTTCGACGGGTGCATCGCTACAACGAGGAGGGGTTGGCGGGTCTCGTCGACCGTCCTCTGCCGGGGCGGACGCCGATGCTCAGTGCGGAGCAGATGCGCGCGCTGGCGACGATCGTGGAGACAGGGCCTGACCTGGAGACGGACGAGGTGGTCCGCTGGCGACGGATCGACCTCTGCGCGGTGGTGGAGCGGCACTTCGGGGTTCGCGTGGCGGAGCGGACGATGAGCTCGATCCTCCGCCGGCTCGGCCTTGTGAAGTTGTCGGCGCGGCCGCGTCACCCGCAGAGCGATCCTGAAGCTCAGGAGCTATATGGAAAACTTCGCCGACCTGACGCGCGCGGCGCGGCCTGACGCGGCGAAGGACAAGCCCGTCGAGGTGCGGTTCCAGATACTATGAGGCAGGGACGCGCGGGTATTGTCGGTCCCCTCACAGACCGATGGAGCCGCAGAATGCCGATGATGCTTCCCGCAGCCGAGACCTCCGTCTATCTCGCGCCTGAATGGAGCTGTTCGAACCGGCTTGCCGCTGTCCGGCTGCCGGGTCGCGACAAGATTGTCCTGCACAGAATGGTGGCCGGCGACACGGCGGCGCTGCTTGCCTTCATCGCGCCCCGGCGCGCTCGGGAGCGGGAGCGAGCAGGCGTTCCGGTCGAAGTCGTCTCCTGCTTCGAGGCAGGCCGAGACGGCTTCTGGCTGCATCGGTTCCTGCTCGCCGACGACGTGATCAATTACGTCGTCGAGCCGACCAGCATCCTCGTCAACCGAAGGGCGCGGCGGGCCAAGACCGATCGGCTTGACGCGCAGGGCCTGCTCCGGGTTCTGGCGGCGCGCCACCAGGGCGATCACCAGATCTGCAGCGTTCTTCGTGTTCCCACGCCCGCTGAGGAGGACGCCAAGCGCCCGCACCGCGAGCGCGAACTTCTCGTGCGGGAGCGGGTTCGGATCGAGAATCGCATCGAGGCGCTTCTGGTCACACAAGGTATCCGGAAGCGACCGTCCCTGCGCACATGGGATGCCGATCTCGCGGCGTTGCGCACGGCCGACGGACGCGAGCTTCCGCCCTGTCTGCGCGCGGAGCTCGATCGTTTGAAACGCCGGCTCGTGCTTGCCAGGGACCTGATCCGAGAGATCGAGACGGAACGCGCCTCCGCCCTTGAGGACGCGCCGCAAGACGAAGCCGGCCGCAAGATCGCATTACTCTCCCGCGTGCGAGGCGTCGGCGACAACTTCGCTGCCGTGCTGACCGGCGAAGTGTTCTATCGCCACTTCGACAACCGACGCCAGCTTGCGAGCTATGTCGGCATCGCCCCCATGCCGCACCAGAGCGGGGCGATGGATCGGGACCGTGGGATTGGGCGCGCCGGGAATCCTCGAGCGAGGACGACCCTTATCCAGCTTGCCTGGCTATGGCTGCGCTACCAGCCGGAGAGTGAACTCGCCGGGTGGTTTCGCGACCGCGTCGGCGCGTTGGCCGGGCGTACCCGGCGGATCGCGATCGTCGCCATGGCGCGCAAGCTCCTGATCGCGCTCTGGCGCTACGTTGAAACGGGGGTCGTGCCGGAAGGCGTTGCGTTCAAGGCTTGGAAGAGATCGACGCCGGCGGGACGCCGACCGGCGGCGATGAGGGGACGCGACCGTCTTCTTCATTGGCGGCGCTCGAGCCCCGCCGCGTTTCAGGCGGGT
>CAVZOA010000045.1:0-60854 GCA_963776705.1 uncultured Alphaproteobacteria bacterium | reverse complement strand
CTCGACGGCAGTCCCGTGTTCGATGTTTCCGGACTTCGGAAACCCATCGAGATCGCGCAGGAAGTTGCGGACGAAGCTATGGAGGCGCTCGACGGGTATAGCCGCCTCCTGGGCCGCGACGAGGCTGCGGCCGGCACGCTCCGTGCTCATCTGATGCTGCCCGCCGGCATCAGGCGGCAGTTCCCTTGCCCCGCCCGAGACGACCTTGAGGCATGGGCGCGCGACCGCATCGCCGCGGATGGTCTGGTCCCGGTTCGCGACGTGATCGAGCGGGTTACGGGCCATCGACCCGAAAAGCCGAGCAAGCGGGACCTCACCGAAACCTCCGACATGTTGGCGCGCATCGGGATCGGAATGGCCCCCGATCCACGCTTCGCGTTGCGACGCCCGAAGCCCGAGGAGCCTGTGGTGCTATTCGACCTCGGCCGCGACGTGGAAGTTCTGGAGGACGTCTCGCCCAGTTATTCCGAGGCGACGCTGAGGATCGCGCTTGGGGCATTCGTCGCTCATGCAGATGGCAGGATTGTCGAGGCCGAGCGGGAGAGTCTCATCGCCCAGGTGCGCGCCACGCAGCTCCCCACGGAGGAAGAACGGCGCCGCTTGATGGCCAACCTGTGGTGGTTTCTCTCCGTCCCCCCGATATGTCCGTTCTCCGCAAGCGACTGAAGGAAACCTCGGCCGAGGAGGCGGGAGCCCTGCGCGCCGCCCTGGTCGCAGCGGTCCATTCCGACGGAGAGGTATCGGCGGACGAGGTTTCCAGCCTCGAGAAGGCGTATCGCGCGCTCGGGCTGGACGCTGGCCTGGTCTACTCCGATCTCCACGCCGGCGATGCGACCGCCCCCGTCACGGTCCGTGCCGCCCGTCCCGCCGCGTCCGGAGAAGCTATTCCGGATGAACCCACGGCGGCCAGGCCGCCACGCTGGATCTTGATCGGATAGCGGCAATCCAGTCCGATACCGCAAAAGTCTCCGAGGTGCTCGGCTCGATCTTCACGGACGAGGCCGACCAGGATGCTCCCCCTGTCGCTCCCGGGGCAGAAGCGCCCTCGTCTCCCCACACGCTGCCCGGTCTCGATGCCGCTCATACTCGGATCGTGCAGGAGCTCTTGGCGCAGGATCGCTGGAGTGAGGATGCCTTCGACGGGATCTGCCACGCACAGGGCCTGATGCCCGCCGGGGCGCTCGAGACGATCAACGAGTGGAGTTTCGAGCACCATGACGAGGCTCTGATCGATGCCTACGATGGCTACGATATCGAGCCCGAGCTTGCCGCCACTCTGCGCCCGCAACTGGAGGAAGTCCCATGTCCAAGCTGAAACCACGCGAGCGCGACGCTATTGTTCAGGCCTTGCGCGCGGGGGTCGTGCCAAAGCAGGGTCTGCGCCATATCCAGGTCGGCCGGGCGCGGGAAATCGAGCGAGATGGTCGCGATATCGAGCGGATCGCGGACGGGGGCGCGGCGATCCGCTTCGTCATCGGCGAATACGGGTCGGGAAAGACGTTCTTCATGAACCTCGTCCGGCTCATCGCGCTGGAGAAGGGATTGGTCGTCATGTCCGCCGACCTCGCGCCCGATCGCCGCCTTCACGCCACCGGCGGACAGGCGCGCGGCCTCTATGCCGAGATGGCGCGCAACCTTTCCACCCGAACGAAGCCCGATGGCGGTGCGATGGCCAGCGTGGTCGAACGGTTCGTCGGCCAGGCTGCGCAAGACGCCGAGGCCCGCGACGTACCGACCGGTAGCGTGATCCGCGAACGGCTCTCCCACTTCGAGGAGTTGACCGGGGGCTACGAGTTCGCCGAGGTCGTGCGCCGCTATTGGGAAGGCCACGAGACGGGCGACGAGGAGCTCAAGTCCGCCGCGCTGCGCTGGCTCAGAGGCGAGTTCGCGACCCGCACGGATGCCCGCAAGGCTCTGGGCGTGCGCGGCATCATCGACGACGCGAATGTCTATGATCACCTGAAGCTGTTGTCCGAGTTCGTCCTGGCGGCCGGCTACAAGGGGCTTGCTCGTCGGGCTCGACGAGATGGTGAACCTCTTACAAGCTGACCTCGTCGCAGGCGCGGAACGCCAACTACGAGCAGATCCTGCGCATCCTCAATGACGTCCTTCAAGGATCGGCGTCGTCCCTGGGCTTTCTGCTGGGCGGGACCCCCGAGTTCCTGATGCATACCCGGCGGGGTCTCTACAGCTACGAGGCACTCCAGTCCCGCCTGGCCGAGAACACTTCGCCCAGGGACGACCTCGTGGACCTGTCCGGGCCGGTGCTGCGGCTGGCAAGTCTGACACCGGAAGACCTGTACGTCTTGCTGGCCAACGTGCGCACCGTCATGCAACCCGAGCGATCCGGTGCCGGACGAAGCGCTGACGGCCTTCATGGCCCATTGCCAGGACCGGATCGGAGAGGCCTATTTCCGCACGCCGCGCAACACGGTGACGGCTTTCGTCAACATGCTCGCGGTCCTGGAACAGAACCCGGGCATCGACTGGCACGATCTGATCGAGCGCGTCGAAATCGCGCCCGAAAGCGGGGACGATCTGAGCGACGTGGACGAAGCGACGGGTGCATCCCCTGGCTCGACCGGTGAGGACGATCTGGCCAGCTTCAAACTGTGAGTGCCTTCGATCGGCTGGCGCGCCCGATCCAGAAGTGGATACGGAGCCAGGGCTGGCGCGAGCTGCGTGAGATCCAGGTTCGCGCGACAGAGAGAATTCTCGGAGGCGAAAGCGATGTCATCGTCGCGGCGTCCACCGCCGGAGGAAAGACCGAGGCGGCCTTCCTCCCGCTGCTGTCGGATATAATCGACCGAGCATCGGGCGAGAGCGGCTTCGACGTCCTCTATATCGGGCCGCTCAAGGCGCTCATCACCGATCAGGCCGCGCGGCTCGAGGCGATCTGCGAAGAGCCAGAACTCCCTGTCACCCCTTGGCACGGCGATATCGCCCAGTCGATCAAGACCCGTGCGCTCAAAACGCCACGCGGAGTACTACTGATCACGCCGGAATCGCTGGAAGCCCTGTTCGCTCGCCGGGGCACAGAGATCCCCCGCCTCTTCGCAGCAACGCGAGCCGTCGTACTGGACGAATTGCATACCTTGCTCGACACCGAGCGGGGCGTACAGGTCCGCTCTTTGCTGACCCGGCTGGAACTGGCGCGCGGCCGACCTCTGCGCCGGATTGGCCTGTCTGCCACCTTGGGCGATTTGGGCCTCGCGCAGGCCTACCTCCAACCTGGGGATCCATCCTCGGTTCAGGTGATCGAAGCAGAGGGTGGAGAGGCAGAGCTCCGCCTTCAAATGAAGGGCTACGTGGCAGGAGAAGACTTGGAGGGATCGGCTCAGTCCCGCGTGGCGCAAGAGCTGTTCACCCGCCTGCGCGGCAGCGACAACCTGGTCTTTGCCGGGACCGCAGAACAGGTCGAACTTTACGCGGACGCCCTGCGCGACCTGTCAGAACGGCAGTCCCTGCCGCAGGAGTTCTACCCCCATCACGCAAGCCTGTCGCGCGAGCATCGCAGCTTCGTGGAGGCGCGGCTGAAGAACGACCGCTTGCCGACAACCGCTGTCTGCACCTCGACGCTGGAACTGGGAATAGACATTGGCGACATTGCTTGTGTCGCCCAGATTGGCGCTCCTTTCACGGTCTCGGCCTTGCGTCAGCGGCTTGGCCGCTCGGGCCGGCGTGCGGGCGTTCCCGCCATCCTCCGCCAGTACGCGATCGAGGCAAAGGTCGAGACGACATCGGCGCTCCCGGATCGCCTGCGCCTTCGCCTCGTGCGTGCTATCGCAATGATCGATCTCTTGCTCGAGCGCTGGTGCGAGCCCCCAAAGACAGGCGCTCTGCATCTGTCGACTCTGGTTCACCAGATCCTGTCCATCATCGCCGAACGCGGCGGTGCTTCGGCGGCGCGCCTGTACCGGGTGCTGTGCCAGGAAGGACCGTTCCATGCCGTCGATACCAAGACCTTCAGCGAAGTTCTGCGCGCCCTAGGCGATCCCGAAACCGGCCTGATTGAGCAGGCCGCGGACAACATGCTGCTCCTCGGTTATGAGGGGGAGCGCATCGTCGAGCACTACTCGTTCTACGCCGTGTTCCGTACGCCCGAGGAATACCGACTAGTTGCCAGCGGCCAGGAGCTGGGGACCCTGCCCATCGACAATGTTCTTGCCGCCGGAATGCTGCTCATATTCTCCGGTCGGCGTTGGCAGGTTCTCGAGGTCGACGATCGGGACAAGGTGATCGCGCTCGCGCCGGCACCTGGAGGGGCAGCGCCGATATTCGGCGGTGACCCCGGGGATATACATGACAAGGTCGTGGCCCGAATGTTCGATCTGTTCATGGGGGACGAGGTGCCCGTCTACCTCGATGCCACGGCGACAGAACTTCTTGGCGAAGGTCGCCGAGCCTTCCGGCAGATAGGCTTGCACCACACGAGGATCGTGGGGCGGGGCGACGGCGCCTGGACTGTCGCGACCCAGGCTGGAACGTCGACCACCACGACCCTGGCTCTCGCGCTCCGGTCGCGGGAGTTTAAGGTCCAGGCCCATGATGGCTTCCTCGAGGTCTCCCATGAGGAAGAGGATCTTCGCGCAGCGCTCAGGGAGCTTCGCAGTGCCGAGGCTCCTGCCATCGTGCCGTGGGATGCCACTCTCTTCTTCGAGAAGTTTCATCCGTTCCTGACCCGCGATTTGCTCGTCCGTGACGCGCTGTCGTGCCGCTTGAGGCCGGATGCCCTGTCCGGTCTGTGCGACGACTTGCTCCGCGGGGCAGCAAACTGACCGTCTGCTTAAGCGGAATTCCGAGGGGGCTACGCTGCAATGCCGCAAGTCCGCTCTCCGCCCTCCCAACACCTCAAGGGGACCAAAGACGGGGCAGGTTCAGTTGATGGGCTGGTCTGCCGGGATGTCGTCCGGCCCGACGTCATATCGAAGCGCCGCCTCCTCCCCGAAGTACCGGACCCACCGCTGGACGACCTCCTGGGCGGAACGCATGGCCTCGGCGCGCTCGGCCTCGAGGCAGTTGACGTGGTCCTCGATCTTGCGGACGTACTCTTCGTACTCTTCGTACTCTTCGTACTCTTCGTACTGGTCGTTGACGATCTGGCGCAGCTCGGGATCCAGATCGCCGGGCTCGAACGGGTAGGGCTCTTCCGGAGGGATGCACGCGACCTGCGCGCCGGCCGTGACCGGGGCCAGCGCGATCGCCATCGCCAGCAGGGGAAGGCGGAGCCCTTCGGTCATTCGCTGTAGGTGATGCTGGTCATCCAGTCCCGCGCGCGCCCGGTGCTGAACCGCATCACGCCGGTCTCGTAGGGCGTCTCGGCGCTGGCGTTCATCACCATGTCCAGGGTGAAATCGGTGCGCTCGGGACGGCTCGTGCCGGTGTAGTAGGTGCGGGTGGTCTCTCCGAGGCGGACCGTGTCGCTGCCCTCGTAGCAGAAGACGTTGACCGCGTTCCGGTTGCCTTCGACGGGCCGGGACGCATGGTAGAGGCTCGATCCTTCGGGACACTGCCAGCCCTCGCGCGACGTGGCGCCGTTGATGGCGTAGTCGATCTCGTAGTCGTCGTACGTCGCCACCGCCGGACATGGCGCAGGTGCCGATGGGCGACTTCCCGTCCCGGAGACGGTCGATCATGTGATCGTAGGCATCGCCGCAGCCGTCCGGGAAACCGCCCGGCAGGCAGAGGAGGAGCTTGCAGTCCATGTCGTAGTCCTGGGCCGCCGCCGTTTGCGGGGAGGCCACCGCGAGTGCCGCGACCGCGAGGGGCAGGGTGGAGAGAAGGGGGCTCAGGCGCATCGGGGATCTCCGGCTCGGGTTGCCTTGAATCATACAGACTCCGCGGACTCAGCCCAGAGGGGAATTTCCGGCCTCGTTATCGCGCTCCTTCGATCCGGTCGGATCAGGCACCGTTGATCGACACTTTCCGGCTCTTGTCGGCGCCGCGCGCCCTGGCGGCCTGTATGCCCTCGCCTTGCCGCTCGGCAGGTAAGGGAAACGTCGGTTTGCCTGCCCATGCCGCATCGCCTCCCCGCCGATTGCGGAACAAGGCCTCCGCCAAGTAAGGAAACACGGTAAAGCAATCTGCGTCAGGAAACGATATGCTCGCACGGGTTCCCTGCCCATGATGATTGGCTACGCGAGGGTGTCCACCCACGACCAGAACCTCGACTCACAGCGCGACGCGCTCGAAGCGGCGGGGTGCGAACGGGTGATCGTCGACACGATCTCCGGCGCGGCCTCTGCTCGTCCCGGCCTGGTGCAACTCAAGGACATCCTGCGTAGAGGCGATACGCTTGCCGTTTGGCGGCTCGATCGCCTCGGCCGGTCGCTCAAGGATCTCATCGCGTGGGTCGGCTATCTCGACGAGCATGAGATGGGCCTGCGGTCTCTGCACGAAGCCATCGACACGACCACGCCTGCCGGCAAGCTGACCTTCCACATCTTCGGGGCCCTGGCCGAGTTCGAGCGCACCCTGATCCGCGATCGGACCCAAGCTGGGCTTGCTGCTGCCCGCGCCCGGGGCCGAACCGGCGGACGCCGACCTGCACTTAATGCCGACAAGCGGGCCCTCGCTGTGCGCCTCTACAACGAGCGCCAGACGCCCATCAGCCGCATCTGCGCCATGATGGGGATCTCGAAGCCCACCTTCTACAGCCATGTCCGTGCCGCCAACGGCGTCACCGAAGGCCCGCCGGCCAGATAGCGATGTGCACTGCCCCCCATTTCGACCGGACGCAGGCGCGCCGTTTCAGGCGTCGTTATGGCCGCGTTGAAAGATAGCCCGCGCCACATGGACTTCGTTCTCGATGAACGCGGCCACCGCCTGGACGCGACGGGCGACGCGCATGTTCTCGTGCCAGACCATCCAGTAGCTCCGCGTGGCCGTCCGGTCGGGGAGGAGCGGGATCAGGTCGGGCATGTCTGCAGCCATGAAGTCGTGCAGCACCCCGATCCCGGCGCCGGAGCGCACGGCAGCGACCTGCCCGATGGCGGTGGAAACCTCGATGCGCGAGCGCCAGTCGCGGCTGATCTCGGTCGCATAGGCGAGCTCGGCCGAGGGGATCAGGTCCTCCACGTAACCCACGAGGTCGTGGGCCGCGAGGTCCTCGACGCGCGCGGGCCGGCCGCGCGCCGCGAGGTAATCTCGGGTGGCGTAGCAGCCCAGCGTGTAGTCCGTCAGCCGCCGGACCCGCAGCCGCCCGCGATCCGGGCGGCCCACCATCACCGCCAGATCGGCCTCGCGCTGCGACAGGGAGAAGCTGCGCGGCATCGGCACGAGCTGTACGTGCAGGTCGGGGTAGAGGGCGGCGAGCCGGCCCAGGCGTGGCGCCAGAAAGGCGCTGCCGAACCCGTCCGGCGCCCCGATCCGGATCGTGCCGCGGATCTCGCCGCTGCGGCCCTGCAGCCGAGCGAGGCCCGACAGCATTTCCGCCTCGACCCGCTCGGCCGTTTCGAAGAAGGTCCGCCCGTCCTCGGTCAGCGCCGAGCCCTTCGTGGTGCGCTCCAGCAGGCGGGCGCCCACCGCCGCCTCGAGCGCGGCGATGCGGCGGCTCAGCCGCGCCTGGCTGGTGCCCAGGCGCCGCGCTGCCCCGAGCATCTGCCCCTCCCGCGCGACCGCCAGGAAGAACTTGGCATCGTCCCAATCCATGCACGTTTGCGTATAACGGATTGCCGATCCCGTCCATTTATATGCCGCAACAAAGCAGGCATGTCCTCCCCAGCACATCGGAGGAGATGCGACATGACCGAGATCGGCCACTTCATCGACAATGCCCGCACCGCGGGGACCTCGGGCCGGACCGCCCCGGTCTACGACCCGGCCACGGGGCAGAGCGAGACCGCCGTGGCGCTGGCCTCGACCGAGGAGGTCGGCCGCGCCGTCGCCTCGGCCAGGGCGGCCTGGCGTCCCTGGGCGCGCACCCCGGCGCTGCGCCGGGCACGCATCCTCGACCGGTTCAAGGCGATCCTGTGGGAGCGGGCCGACCAGCTCGCCGAGGCGATCTCTGCCGAGCATGGCAAGACCCACGAGGATGCCAAGGGCGAGGTGACGCGCGGCCTCGAGGTGGTCGAGTTCGCGGTCGGCGCGCCGCATCTCCTGAAGGGCGAGATCACCGAGAACGTTGGTACGGGGGTCGACAGCCACTCCCTGCGCCAGCCGCTGGGCGTCGTGGCCGGGATCACGCCGTTCAACTTCCCGGCCATGGTGCCGATGTGGATGTTTCCGGTGGCGCTGGCCTGTGGCAACACCTTCATCCTGAAGCCCTCCGAGCGCGACCCCTCCGCCTCGCTCCTGATCGCCGACTGGCTGGCCGAGGCCGGGCTGCCGGCGGGCGTCTTCAACGTGGTGCAGGGCGACAAGGAGGCCGTGGACGCGCTCCTGACCCATCCGGACGTGAAGGCGGTGAGCTTCGTCGGCTCCACCCCGATCGCGAAATACATCTACGAGACCGGCACGAAGAATGGCAAGCGGGTGCAGGCGCTCGGCGGGGCCAAGAACCACATGGTGATCCTGCCTGACGCCGACCTCGACATGGCGGCGAACGCATTGATGGGCGCGGCCTATGGCTCGGCCGGCGAGCGCTGCATGGCGATCTCGGTGGCGGTGCCGGTGACCGACCAGGTGGCCGACGCCCTGATCGAGCGGCTCGTGCCCAAGATCGAGGCGCTGAAGGTCGGGCCCGCCTCGGACCGCGCCACGGATATGGGGCCGGTGGTGACGCAGGCGGCGAAGGACAAGATCCTCGGTCTGATCGACAGGGGCGAGGCGGAAGGCGCGAAGGTCGTTGTCGACGGCCGCGGGTTCAAGGCGCCGCAGGGCTACGAGGAGGGCTATTTCGTCGGCCCGACCCTGCTCGACCACGTCACGCCCGAGATGACCGTCTGGCGCGAGGAGATCTTCGGCCCGGTCCTCTCGGTCGTCCGCCGGAAGGACTACGATGAAGCCGTGGATCTGATCGACCGGCACGACTACGCCAACGGCGTGGCGGTCTTCACCCGCGACGGCGACGCGGCGCGGACCTTCGCCCACGACATCGAGGTGGGCATGGTCGGGGTCAACGTGCCGATCCCGGTGCCGATGGCGTTCCACTCCTTCGGCGGCTGGAAGCAGTCGCTCTTCGGCGACCATCACATGCACGGCCCCGAGGGCGTGCGCTTCTATACGCGGCTCAAGACCATCACCACGCGCTGGCCCACCGGCGTGCGCTCCGACCCGGAATTCGTCATGCCGACCATGGGGTGAGGCGCGCCATCGAGATCTCCATGCCGGGCCTCTGACCCCCGGCATGGAGGAAGCGGCCCCGTCCGACCTCCCCGGGCGGGGTCGCGCTTTGCCGATGGACGCGCCACGGATCCGGCCGACATCGTCATGGACATCCCGCAGGGAGCATCTCCTTGGACCACCTCTTCCTCCTGATCCTGGCGGCCGGCGTGGTGGGCCTGTCGAAGGGCGGCCTGGCCTCCGCCGCGGCGCTGGCGGTGCCGGCCCTCGCGCTGGTCATGAACCCGGTGGAGGCGGCGGCGATCCTGCTGCCGGTGTTCCTGGTCACCGACTGGGCCGCCGTCTGGCTCTATCGCCATGACTATTCGGGCAGGAACCTCGCGATCCTGATCCCGGCCATGGTGCTGGGCACGGCACTTGCCACCCTCATCACGCCGATCGTGCCGGAAGCCGGGCTGCTCATGACCACCGGCCTGATCGGGCTGTGGTACTGCGGCCGCAGCTGGCTGGCGCGCGGGCGGGAGGAGGCCACGGAGGCACGCGTGGTGCCGGGGCTCTTCTGGGGGACGCTCACCGGGATCGCCAGCTTCATCACCCATTCCGGCTCGCCGCCGGCGCAGGCCTACCTGATGCCGCAGAGACTGCCCAAGCTGCGCTTCGCCGGCACCATCGCCATCGCCTTCGCGGCCGGCAACCTCGCCAAGCTGCCGGGCTACTGGGCGCTCGGCGCGCTGGAGGGGCTCGACCTGCGGCTGACGGCGATCCTCGCCGCGGCCGGGATCGCCGGCGCGGGGCTGGGGCGCTGGATCACCGGCAAGCTGCCCGAGACCACCTATGCCCGCGTGATCGAGGCCTTGCTCCTGTGCCTGTCGGTGTTGCTCATGGGAAAGGCAGGGGCAATCCTGCTGCCGGGCGGCTGAGCCGCCCGCCGGCTCATTCGTACTCCACCCAGACGCCCCCATGGTCAGCGGAACGGACGCAGTTCTGCACCCAGCGCACCCCCTCCACGCCCGCCTCGATGCCGGGATAGAGGAGGTCCGGATCTTCGCCCCGGTCACGGGCGTCCATTGCCACGGCGAAGCGGTCGTAGAGGTTGGCCCAGGCCTCGAACAGGCCTTCGGGATGGCCGGCACCGATCCGGTCATCCGCGCCGGCCGCGGCGTGAAGATAGGGCATGCCACGCTCCAGGATGCGGACCGGCTCTCCCTGCACCTCGAAGCGGAGCTGGTTGGGGTGCTCATCCCACCATTCCACGGAGGCCTTCGACCCCACGATACGGACCTTCTGGCTGTGGGCGGCGCCGGCATTGACCGCGCTGGTCCAGCACTGACCGAAGGCGCCGCCCTCGTACTCCATGAGCGTCACGGCGTTGTCTTCGAGCGGCGCGCGGCTTGTCACGAAGCTCTGCCGGGCGCAGAGGAGCCGGCGGATGCGCAGTTCCGGGCAGATCAACTCGGAGATGTAGAGCGGGTGGGTGGCGAGATCGCCCAGGACATAGGAGGGGCCGGCGAAGGCCGGATCGACACGCCACCTGATGGCGGGGTTCTCATCCTCGACGGGCGCGGAGTGGTAGCCGTGGGCGAATTGCAGGTTCACCAGGCGGATCTCGCCCAGCTCTCCGGCCGCGACCATCTCCCGGGCCTGCAGGATCATCTGGTGGCCGGAATAGCCGTAGGTGACGCCGACGACGCGGTTTCCCTCCCGCGCGAGGGCCTGCAGCTCCTCCGCCTCCTCCACGGTGAAGCAGAGGGGCTTCTCGCAGACGACGTGGAGGCCATGCTCGAGGGCAGCCCTGGTGATCTCGTAGTGGGTGTTGTTCGGCGTGGCGACGGAGACGGCGCGGATGCCGTCGGCGCGCTCCGCCTCGGCGGCGAACATGGCGCGCCAGTCGTCGTAACAGCGGCTCGGATCGACACCGAGCCGGGTGCCGAAATCGCGCCCCAGGCCGGGGTCGAGATCGAAGGCGCCCGCGACGAGGGCGAAGTGGCGGTCGCGCAGGGCCGCGGCGCGGTGAATGTAGCCGATCTGGCTGCCGCGCCCGCCGCCGACCATCGCCCAGGGGATCGGGCGGTCGATCTTCGGTTCTCCGTAGAGCATGGTACTCTCCCTCAGGTGAAGCCGATGGATGTAAGGAAGGCGCGGCTCCGGCGCACATCCTCGAGGCTGGTGGCGGCGTCTGCCGGATCGCGCTCCTGCTCGACGGTGACGAAGCCGCCATAGCTGCGGCGCTCCATCAGGTCGCGGATCGCCGGATAGTCGAGACAGCCCTCGCCGATCCGGCACATGACGCCTTTCGCGCAGGCTTCGAAGAAGCGGATGCGCCGGTCCATGACCCGATCGTATGTGGGCCGGTGGATATCCTTGAAGTGGATGTAGTCGGTGCGCGCCCAGTGGCGGTCGAGCGTGGCGACCGGATCCATGCCGGCATACCAGAGGTGGCCGGTATCGAGGCAGAGGCCGGCCTCCTCTGCCGGAACGTATGCGACAAGCCGGTCGATCTCGTCCTCGAACTCGATATAGCCGCCGGCATGGGGGTGGATCACCGCGCGGACGCCGTGATCGGCGGCGATGCGCGCGACCCCGCGGATCGTGTCGACCATCCCCGCCCAGGCGGCGTCGGACAAACGCGGCGCGCGTTCGGAATGCCCGGCGGCGAAGTCGCGTTCGTCGTGCCCCCAGTCCATGACCGTGAGATAGGGGGCCGGGTGGCGTTGCCCGGACAGGTCAGGCACCGGGGGCAGGGCGGACAGGAAGGCGCAGATTTCCCACGCCTGGACAAGGACCCTGTCACGGTTCCCCGGCGAGACGAGGTCGTCGAAGATCGTTCCGGCCACGATCGAGAGGCCGTATTCCCTCAGGGCGAGGCCAGTGGTTTCGCGGTCGAGCGGCATGTAGCCGTAGGGACCTAGCTCCAGCCCGCCGTAGCCGGCGGCCGCGGCCTCGTCGAGAACGCGTCGCCAGTCGGGCAGGTCGGGCCGGGTGACGTCGTCCACGCCCCAGCAACAGGGCGCCGTCGTGATGGTGGCGTGCATGGGTCCTCCTCCGCGCGGTCGATCCTCGCTAGCCCATGGCGTGGCGGCCGCGGAGGGAGTAAAATGATGGAATCCCATCAAGAGGAGCCCGATGGCCCGCAAGCCGACCCTGACCGACGTGGCCCGCGCGGCCGGCGTCTCGATCGCCACGGTGGACCGGGTGGTGAACCGGCGCGGCGGCGTGTCGGCGGAACGCGAGGCGCTGGTTTTGGGCGTGGCGCGCAGGCTGGGCCTCGACCGGGCAATCCGGCTCAGGCCGACACGGACGCTGCGGGTGGCCGTCCTGATCCAGCCCCCGGAGAACCCGTTCCACGCGGCCCTGCGCGACGGCATCGTCGAGGCGGCGCGGCTCTGGCGCGAGGCCAACGTGCACTTCGTCGTGGACCACATCGATCAGCGCGCGCCGGCGCGGATCGCGGCGCAGGTCGACGCCAGGGCGCAGGCCATGGATGCGCTGATCGTGTCGGTCCCCGACGAGACGGTGATCGCCCGCGCGCTGGAGCGGGCGCGGGCGCGCATTCCCGTGGTGGCGCTGGCCACCGATGTGGGGGAGGCGGCGCGGACGGTCTATGTCGGCACCGACGAGCACCGGTCGGGGCGGATCGGCGGGGACCTGGTCGGGCGGTTGCTCGGACCGGCGGGCGGTGAGCTGGTGGCGATCGTGGGACTGGCCGGTCTGGCCGGACAGCGGCGGCGTATCGAGGGCCTGGGCGAGATCCTGGCCGAGCGCCATCCGGCTGTACGGCTGGCGGCGGTCCTCGAATGCGGAGAGGTGGCCGAGAGGGCTGGCGCCCTCGTCCAGGCCCGGCTGCGCGGCGGAACGCCGCCGGATGCGCTCTATCTCGCCTCGACTGGCGCGGGACCCGTCGTCGGGGCTTTGCGCAGCTTCGGAAGGGTGGAGAGGACGGTCACGGTCGTGCACGAATTGACGCCGGACCGGCGCGCGCTGCTTCAGCAAAGGGCGATCGATGCCGTGATCGACCAGCGCCCCGAGACCGAGGCGCGCCTCGCGGCGGAGGCGGCGCTGGCGCTCCTCGGACGGCTCGACGTTCCGACCACCACGGGGACAGAAATCGCGATCCACATGGCGGAGAACGCCTGACCCGGCTTGACCAGTATTTGGAAAAGTTGTTCCATAATGCCAAGGCCGATCCCAAAAGCACGGAATTCCGGAATGAACGATGCGGCATTCGACGGGAGGGCCTCTACGCCTTCAAGCGTGGAGGAGGTGCACCAGGCCATCCACGCGCAGTTCGGCGCCCTTCCCAAGCGCTTGCGGCAATGCGCACGGTTCGTCCTGGACAATCCCCAGCGCATCGCCGTGTCGAGCGTGGCCGAACTGGCCGCAGCGGCAGAGGTCCAGCCCTCCGCCTTCGTGAGATTCTGCAAGCAGATCGGCTTTTCCGGGTTTTCCGATTTTCAGAGGGTCTACAAGAACGGCCTCGCGGAGGCCTGGCCCACCTACGAGGACCGGCTGGAACGGTTTCGCGAGGTGGAGACCGAGACGGGCTCGATCCTGGTCGACTTCGCCGGGGCGGGTCGGAACTCGGTCGCCCGCCTGCTGGAACAAATCGATCGCGAGGCGCTGGACCGTGCGGTGGGCGTCCTGAGTTGCGCCAGCGTCATTCACATCGCCGCGCTGCGCCGGACATTTCCCGCCGCGACATACCTGTTCTACACCTTCGACAAGATGCAGATCCCGGTGAACCTGCACGGGATGACCGGCGGGATCCTCAATTCCGGCAGCCTGCATCGCGGCGACGCGCTTCTGGCAGTCTCCTACGCGCCCTATTCGGCCGAGACGGTCGAGCTCGCGAAAGAGGCGCAATCGCAAGGGGTTGCTGTCGTCGCTGTGACCGACGCACCGACCTCGCCGCTGGCACGGCAAGCGGACGAGACCCTGATCGTGCGCGAGATCGACGTGGGGTCGTTCCGCACCCTGACGGCGACCCTCGTCCTGTGTACCAGCCTCGCGGTGGGGGTCGGTGCACGGCGCGGCCAATAGCACAAAATTTCTAAAAATAGGTTGCTGATTCGTTAATTATGGAATATGAGGTTCAGGTAAGGGCCTCGGGAGGAGGCCGGACAGTACAAAGTTTCCAGGGAGGCGCCTGCGATGCTGCCCATCGCCCTCAACCATATGACGGCCCCGACGCTGCGCTACGATGCACTCTTCGATCTCGCAAAGTCTCTGGGCTGCATCGGGGTTGAACTGCGCAACGACCTGGCGCGGCCCCTCTTCGACGGCGACGACGCAGCCACGGTCCGCAAGGCCGCCGTCGATCGCGGCCTGCGTATCGTCGGCGTCTCCCAGATCTATCCCTACCAGGACTGGTCGGACGAGACCGAGCAGGCCGTGCGGACGCTGATCGACCAGGCCGTGGCCTGCGGCGGCGAGAGCTTCACCCTGATCCCGCGCAACGACGGCCGGGCGGAATCCGACGAGACGCGCCTAGCGGATCTGCGCACCGCGCTGGAGAGCGTGATGCCCCTGGTCGAGGCGGGCGGTATCGTCGCGCTCGTCGAGCCCCTGGGCTTTCTCTCCTCGTCGCTCCGCCACAAGGACGAGGCGGTTCGGATGATAGAGGATCTTGGCGCGACCGGCCGGGTGAAGCTGGTGCACGATACGTTCCATCACACGCTGGCCGGGGGCGGATCCTATTTCGTCGAGCATACCGGAATCGTCCACGTTTCCGGCATCACCGATCCCGCACCCTCGGTGGAGGAGATGCGCGACGATCACCGGGTGCTGATCGACACGGACGATCGGCTGGAGAATGTCGCGCAGCTCAAGGAACTGCTGTCGCAGGGCTATGACGGGCCGATCTCGATCGAGGCCTTCTCGCCCGAGATCCACGCGCTCGACGACCCCGAGCCGGCCCTGCGGGAAACGATCGAGTTCATGAACGCGCAGCTCGCGTGAGGGAACGCCCTTCGCCCCCCGCGGGCGGCGGGAAGGGTGGCCGGAGATCCGGCCGAATTTCTTGGTTCAAGGGAGGAAACCGATGAGAACCATCTTTGCCGCGACTGTGGCCTCACTTCTGTCCACCACCGCCATGGCGCAGGAGACGATCGGCGTCTCGATGGCGCTGTTCGACGACAACTTCTTGACCGTCCTCCGGAACGGCATGATCGACTATGCCGAGAGCCAGGACGGCGTCGACATCCAGGTCGAGGACGCCCAGAACGACGTCGGCAAGCAGCTGAACCAGATCCAGAACTTCATCGCCTCGGGCGTCGACGCGATCATCGTCAACCCGGTCGATACCGACGCCACCCAGGCGATGTCGAACTCGGCTGAACAGATGGGAATCCCGCTCGTTTACGTGAACCGCGAGCCGGCGAACGTGGATTCCTTGCCCGACAACCAGGCCTTCGTCGCCTCCGATGAACGCGAATCCGGCACGCTGGAGACGCAGGAGATTTGCCGACTGCTGCAGGAGCAGGGTGTCGAAGAGGCACAGATCCTCGTTCTGGTGGGCGAACTGTCGAACCAGGCGGCGCGGATGCGCACCCAGGACATCAAGGACGTCATCGCCACCGACGAGTGCAGCTTCATCACCATCGCCGGAGAGCAGACCGGCAACTGGATGCGCACCGAGGGCCAGGACGTGATGACCAACTGGCTCTCGGCGGGCATCGACTTCGACGCCGTCGTCTCCAACAACGACGAGATGGCGATTGGGGCGATCCAGGCGATGAAGTCGGCCGGTATGTCGATGGACGACGTGATCGTCGCCGGCATCGACGCCACCCAGGACGCGCTGGCGACGATGGAGGCGGGCGATCTGGACGTGACCGTATTCCAGGACGCGGCCGGGCAGGGCCAACAGGCGGTCGATGCGGCGCTGTCCCTCGCCCGCGGCGAGGACGTGGACCAGAAGGTCTATGTGCCGTTCCAGTTGGTGACGCCCGAAAACATGGACCAGTTCCAGCAAGCGAACTGACGTAGCAGGCGGGCCGGCCCCTGCCGGCCCGTCATCCCGGTCTATCGCGGCCCGGCCCGGGCCAAACAGAGGGAGGTTTCCGACAATGGCCCACGCGACCAATGCCGCCATGCCCGTTCCGGACAAGGCGAAGAAAAAGAAGCACCGATCCGCCGAATTCAACGCCCTCGCCGGGCTGGTCGGCATCGCGCTGGTCTTCGAGATCCTCGGCTGGATCTTCCAGGGCCAGAGCTTCCTCGGGAACGTCCAGAGGCTGGAGATCATGATCCTGCAGGTGTCGGTCATCGGCATCATCGCGGTGGGCGTGACGCAAGTCATCATCACCGGCGGCATCGACCTCTCCTCCGGCTCGGTCGCTGCTGCGGCCGCCATGATAGCCATGAGCTTTGCGCAGGTCGGCACCTATGAACGCGCGGTCTTCATAGAGCAGGGCTGGGTTGACCTACCGGTCATCGTTCCGCTGATCGTGGGGCTTCTGGTGGGCGGCCTCGCGGGGCTGATCAACGGCTCGCTGATCGCCTACACGAAGATCCCGCCCTTCATCGCCACGCTGGGCATGATGGTCGCGGCCCGCGGCATCGCCAAGTGGTGGACACGCGGTCAACCGATCAGCTTTCCCACCGACGCCTTCGCGGCCATCGGCCAAGGCATGATGCCGGTGCTGATCCTGCTCTGCATCATCGCGCTCTTCGTGTTCCTGCTGCGCTTCACCGTCTACGGCGTGCATACCTACGCCATCGGCTCGAACATGGACGCGGCGCGGATGTCGGGCATCAATGTCGAGCGGCACCTGATGCTCGTCTACACGATTGCCGGCATCCTGACCGGCCTGGCCGGCATGATCATCGCCGCCCGCGGGCTGACGGCCCAGGCCGGAATGGGCCTGATGTACGAACTCGACGCCATCGCCATGGCCGTGATCGGCGGCGTCAGCCTGTCTGGGGGACGCGGATCCGTCGTGGGCACCTTCATCGGCATGCTGATCTTCGGCGTGATCCTGTCGGGTTTCACCTTCCTGCGCATCGACGCCTACTACCAAGAGATGATCAAGGGCGTGATCATCGTGGCCGCCGTGGTCGCCGATGTCTGGCGCCAGAAGCGCCGGGCCCTCGAAGCGTAACCCTCGAATTTCGGAGATAAAGCAATGGCTAGCGACAAGATCATCCTGAAGACCGAGGGCCTGACCAAGCATTACGGCGGCGTCCATGCCCTCGAGGACGCGGATTTCGAACTGAAGGACGGCGAGCACGTCGCCGTCGTGGGCGACAACGGGGCGGGCAAGTCCACCTTCGTGCGCCAGATCACCGGGGTCGAGCAGCGCACGCGCGGCAAGGTCTGGTTCGACGGCCGGGAGGTCCGGTTCGACGGACCGCTGGATGCGCGGGAGGCGGGGATCGAGACGGTGTTCCAGAACCTCGCCCTGGCCGACGACCTCGACGTGCCCTCGAACCTCTTCCTCGGCCGCGAGAAGATCAAGTTCAACCTTGGGCCCTTCTCGATCCTCGACAAGCGCGCCATGCGCGAGGAGACCGAGGCGGGGCTGAAGCGGACGGGGGTGAAGATCCCCAACCTCGACAACTCGATCCGCAACATGTCGGGTGGCCAGAGGCAATGCGTGGCGATCGCCCGGTCCGCGACCTTCGTCTCCAAGCTCATCGTGCTCGACGAGCCGACCGCCGCGCTGGGAGTTCAGGAAACGGCGCAGGTCGAGGAAATCATCAAGGGCCTGAAGGAGCGTGGCGTGCCGCTGGTCATCGTCAGCCACAACCTGCGGCAGGTGTTCGACCTGGTCGATCGGATCGTCGTCTTCCGTCGTGGCCGCATCGCCGCGACGCTCAACGCCAAGGAAGTCGATGGCAACGAGGTCGTCGCCTACATCACCGGCGTCAAGGGTGCCGAGGGCGAGAAACAGGCCGCCTACGCCTGATCCTTACACCGGCCCGGGCCGCGGCCCGGATCAACCACGGGAGCTTCCCCATGACCATTCGCTACGGCCTTCTGGGCTGTGGGCGCATCGGCAAGGTGCATGCCCAGGCCATCTCCGAGACCCCCGGCGCCACACTCGCCGCCGTCTTCGACCCGGTGCAGGATGCATCCGATGACGTGACCGGCCGCTTCGGCGGGGAGTCCCGCGACATCGACGCGATCATCGACGCGGAGGACATCGACGCGGTGCTGATCTGCACGCCGACCGACACCCATGCCGACCTGATCGAACGCGCCGCCCGCGCCGGCAAGGCGATCTTCTGCGAAAAGCCGATCGACCTTTCCGTCGCCCGGGTGAAGCAATGCCTCGCGGTGGTCGAGGAGACCGGCGCGACGCTGATGATCGGCTTCAACCGCCGCTTCGATCCCGACTTCATGGCTCTGAAGGACCGGATCGATGCCGGCGCCATCGGTACGGTGGAGATGGTCACGCTCACCTCGCGCGATCCGTCTCCCCCGCCCCTCGACTATATTGGACGGTCCGGCGGGATCTTCCGCGACATGACGATCCACGATTTCGACGTCGCACGATGGTTCCTGGGCGAGGAGGTCACCCATGTCCAGGCCGCCGGCAGCGTGCTTGTCGACCCCGCGATCGGCGAGGCGGGAGATTTCGACTGCGCCAACGTGATCCTCACGACCGAAAGCGGTCGGCAATGCACGATCACGAATTCCCGGCGTGCCACCTTCGGCTACGACCAGCGGGCAGAGGTCATGGGCTCCGAGGGAGCGATCTCTCTGGAGAACCGGCGCGAGGCGAACATCGAGCTGGCCAATGCGCAGGGCTACACCCGACCGCCGCTGCTGGACTTCTTCATGACCCGGTACGTGGAGGCCTATGCCGCCGAGATGCGGGCCTTCGCGGATGCGCTGAAAACCGGGACCGCGCCGCGCACCGGGGGCCATGACGGCCTGATGGCCCTCGTGCTGGCCGAGGCTGCGAGTTCGCGCAGTGCGCGAACAGCGCGTGGTGGCGGTATCCGACATCCTGGAGGAAAGCCGATGACGCGGGATCTCGACCTGATCACGATCGGCCGGTCGTCGGTGGACCTCTACGGCACGCAGATCGGCGGCCGTCTGGAGGACATGCGGTCCTTCCAGAAGTATATCGGCGGGTCGCCGACGAACATCGCGGCGGGGACCGCGCGGCTGGGGCTGCGCTCGGGGCTGCTGACGCGGGTGGGGGACGAGGCCATGGGCCGGTTCATCCGCGAGGAGCTCGAGCGCGAGGGCGTGGACGTGACCGGGGTCCGGACCGACCCCGAGCGGCTGACCGCGCTGGCGATCCTCGGCATCGAGACGCAGGACCGGTTTCCACTGATCTTCTACCGGACCGACTGCGCCGACATGGCCCTCTCGGAGGAGGACGTGGATCCGTCCTTCGTTGCCCGCGCACGCGCGATCGTGGCGACGGGGACGCACCTGTCGAACCCGCGCACCGAGCAGGCCGTAATGAAGGCGCTGGACCTGGCGCAGCGGAACGGCGCGCGCACGGCGCTCGACATCGACTACCGGCCGAACCTCTGGGGGCTCGCGGGCCACGATGCGGGCGAGGAGCGCTTCATCGCCTCCGACTCGGTGACCGAGAAGCTGCAGGGGACGCTGCACCTCTTCGACCTGATCGTCGGCACGGAGGAGGAGTTCCACATCGCCGGCGGCACGACCGACACCGTGGCGGCGCTGCGGGCGGTGCGGGAGCATTCGGCAGCCACGCTGGTCTGCAAGCGGGGCCCCATGGGGGCCGCGGCCTTCACCGGCGCGATCCCCGACAGCCTCGACGAGGGCGAGGTCGGGCCCGGATTCCCGATCGAGGTCTTCAACGTCCTGGGCGCGGGCGACGGGTTCATGAGCGGATTGCTGAAGGGCTGGCTCGACGACGCCGACTGGCCGACCGCCCTCAAATACGCCAATGCCTGCGGCGCCTTTGCCGTGTCCCGCCACGGCTGTACCCCGGCCTATCCGTCCTGGGAGGAGCTGCGGTTCTTCTTCGAGCGCGGCATCGTCGAGAAGGCCCTCCGGAAGGACGCCGAACTGGAGGAGGTCCACTGGGCCACCAACCGCAAGGGCGACTGGTCGGACCTGCGCGTCTTCGCCTTCGACCATCGCAGCCAGCTCGAGGAGATGGAGGGGGCCGACCCGGAGCGGATCGGCGCGTTCAAGCGCCTCTGCCTGCAGGCCGCGCTGGAGGTGCGCAACGGCGAGGGCACCTACGGCATCCTCTGCGATGGCCGTTTAGGGGCGGAGGCGCTGCACGACGCGGCGGGGCAGGGGATCTGGATCGGCCGGCCGGTGGAACTGCCCGGCTCGCGGCCGCTGCGGCTGGAAGAGATCGGACCCGATCTCGGCGGGCTCGAGGAATGGCCGCGCGAGCACGTGGTGAAATGCCTGTGCTTCTGCCATCCCGACGACGACACCGAGATCTGGGCGGACCAGATCGAGACGCTGACCCGGCTTGCGGCGGCGGCGCGGCGCAACCGGCTGGAATTCCTGCTGGAGGTCATCCCCTCGAAGGTCGGTGCGGTGGACGACGACACCACCGCCGCCGTGATCCGTCGCCTCTACGCCGCCGGGATCCGGCCGGACTGGTGGAAGCTGGAGCCGCTGGCGACCGAGGCCGCCTGGCGGAACGCCTGCGCGGCGATCGAGGAGAACGACCCCCGCACCCGCGGCATCCTGGTCCTCGGGCTCGACGCGCCGGCGGAGAATCTGCGCGAGGGCTTCCGCCTCGCCGCCCGGCAACCGCTGGTGAAGGGCTTCGCGGTGGGCCGGACGATCTTCGGCGCGGCGGCGCGCGCCTGGATGAAGGGCGAGATCGAGGATGCCGACGCGGTGAAGCGCATGCGGAACAATTTCAGCGACCTCGTGGCGGCCTGGGATGCCGCCCGGGCCGATGCGAGCGAGAGGTTGACGGCATGAAGACGGTGAGGCTCACGGCGGCGCAGGCGATGGTGCGCTACATCGCGGCGCAGAAGACGGAAGGCGGCCTGCCCTTCATCGAGGGGATCTGGGCGATCTTTGGCCACGGAAACGTGGCCGCGCTCGGCGAGGCGCTCTACACCCACCGCGACCGGATCAAGACCTTTCGCGGGCAGAACGAGCAGGGCATGTGCCACGCATCGATCGCCTTCGCCAAGGAGCTGCGGCGCGAGAGAGCAATGGCGGTGACCGCCTCGATCGGGCCGGGATCGACGAACATGGTGACGGCCGCGGCCCTGGCGCATGTGAACCGGCTGCCGATCCTCTTGATCCCGTCGGACGTCTTCGCCAACCGGCAGCCCGACCCGGTGCTGCAGCAGATCGAGGATTGGAACGACGGCACCATGACGGTGAACGACGCGTTCCGCCCCGTCTCGGCCTATTTCGATCGGATCACCCGGCCCGAGCAGCTCCTCTCCGCGCTGCCCCGCGCCTTTGCCACGATGACCGACCCGCTGACCTGCGGGCCGGCCACCATCGCCATGTGCCAGGACGTGCAGGCGGAGGCCTGGGACTTTCCGCAAGCCTTCGTCGAGGAGCGGGTCTGGACCACCCGCCGCCCGCCGCCCGACGAGGCGGACGTGGCGCGCCTGGCCGAGGCGGTCAGGGCGGCGAAGCGCCCGCTGATCATCGCCGGCGGCGGGGTGCACTATTCCGGGGCCTGCGAGGTCCTGAAGGAGTTTGCCGAGCGTCACGGTATCCCGGTCTCGGAGACGCAGTCTGGCAAGGGCTCGCTGCCTTGGGACCACCCCATGGCGCTCGGCGGGATCGGCGTATCGGGGTCGGATGCCTCGAACCGCTACGCCGACGGGGCCGACCTGGTGATCGGCGTGGGCACGCGATTTCAGGACTTCACCACCGGCTCCTGGCGGCTGTTCCAGAACCCTGAGGTCCGGTTCGCCCAGATCAACCTGGCGCCCTTCGATGCCTACAAGAGGCGCGCCCTCCCCGTGATCGGCGACGCCCGTCGCGCGCTCGAAGCGCTGACCGCAGAGCTCGGCGCCCACGATGCGCGGGCCGATGTCGCGACGATCCGCGAGGACTGGTTCGCCGAACTGAACGCCGTGACCGAGCGGCCCGCGAGCGACAACGAGCCGCCGACCGACCAGCAGGTGATCGGCGCGGTGCAGCGGTCCACGGTCGAGGAGAGCGTGGTGATGTGCGCCGCCGGCACCATGCCGGGCGAGTTGCAGAAGCTGTGGAAGCCGTGGAAGCCCGGCTCCTACCACATGGAATACGGCTATTCCTGCATGGGCTACGAGCTCGCCGGCGCGATGGGCATGAAGATGGCCCGCCCCGACAAGGACGTCATCTGCATGGTGGGTGATGGCAGCTACATGATGCTGAACGCCGAGATCGCGACGGCCGCGATGATGGGCGTGGGCTTCACAATCGTGCTGACCGACAACCGCGGCTACGGCTGCATCAACCGGCTGCAGATGGGTTCCGGCTCCCCCGAGTTCAACAACATGTACGAGCACTCCCTGAAGCAGGAGATGCCGCAGATCGACTTCGTGGCCCATGCCCGGTCGATGGGGGCGGACGCGGTCAAGGTGGCGACCATCGCCGACCTGGAGAGCGAGATCGCCAAGGCCCGCGGCAGGACCAGGCCGCAGGTGATCCTGATCGACACCACGCCCTATCCGCCGAATGAGGCCGGCGGCTTCTTCTGGGACGTGGTCCCGCCGGAGGTTTCCGATCTGGAAAGCGCCCGCGAGGCGCGCGCCGGGTACGACGACATGGTCAAGGACAGGTTCAAGACATGATCCGCTACGGCACCAATCCCATCGCCTGGTCGAACGACGACGACTGGTCGATCGGCGACCACATCTCCCTCGAGGAGTGCCTCGACGATTGCCGCCGGATCGGCTTCGACGGGATCGAGAAGGGCCATAAGATGCCCGATGACGGCGCGGCCCTGAAAGCGAAGCTCGGCGAGTACGGGCTGGTCTTCGCCGCCGGGTGGTTCTCGACCAACCTGCTCGTCAACGACATCGAGACCGAGAAGAAGGCCCTGAAGGACTGGATCGCCTTCACCAAGGCGGCCGGCGGGACGCATATCAACGCCTGCGAATGCTCCAATACCGTCCATGGCAGCGACGGAACGCCCGTGAACGACCGCCCCGTCATGGATGACGGCCAGTGGGAGCGGTTCATGACCGGCCTCGAGGAACTCATGAGCCTCGCGAAGGACGAGGGGGTGGCCATGGGATACCACCATCACGCCGGGACCATCGTGGAGAGCGCGGCCGACATCCACCGCTTCTTCGACATGGCGGGGCCGAACACCCGGCTGCTGTTCGATACCGGCCATGCCCAGTTCGGCGGGGCCGATCCCGCGGCGATCGCGGCCCGGTACATGGACCGGATCAGCCACCTGCACTTCAAGAACATCCGCCCGCAGGTGATGCGCGAGGTTCGCACCGAGGGGCTGAGCTTTCTCGAAGGGGTGCGGCGCGGCGTCTTCACCGTGCCGGGCGATCCCGAGGGCTGCGTCGAGATGCGGCCGGTCCTGCAGGCGGCCGCGGATGCCGGCTACGACGGCTGGCTGGTGATCGAGGCCGAGCAGGATCCGACCCGTCGCGACCCGGTCCACTACCAGAGCATGGGGCTCGAGGCCCTCAAGACGCTGGCCGCCGAGACCGGCCTCGACCAGAGCTGAGGAGGAAGCCATGAAACGAATTCTGACCGGAACCGCCCTGGCCGCCGCGTTGGCCGCTCCCGCCGCGGCGCAGGAGGACATGCGGATCGGGGTCTCCATGACCTCGTTCGACAATCCCTGGCTGGCCGTGGTGCTGGGCGGCATGCAGGCCGAGGCGGAGGCGACGGACGGGCTGTCCCTGACGGTCGAGGACGCCGAGCAGGACGTGGGCCAGCAGCTCAACCAGGTGCAGAACTTCATCGCCGCGGGCGCCGATGCCATCATCGTCAACCCCGTGGACGGGGATTCGACCGAAGCCATGACCCGGCAGGCCGAACAGGCCGGGATCCCGCTCGTCTACGTCAACCATCCCCCCTACGACATCGACGCGCTGCCCGAAAACTCCGCCTATGTGGGCTCCGACGAGACCCAGGCCGCGCGGATGGAGACCGAGGCGATCTGCGGGATGCTGGAGACGCCGGCCACCGCCGTCATCATGATGGGGCCGCTCGCCAACCACGCCGCGATCACCCGCACCGAGGTGACCAAGGAGACACTGGCGGACACGCCGGCCTGCGAGGGCGTCGAGGTGGTGGAGGAACAAACCGCCAACTGGTCCCGTGTCGAGGCACGGGACCTGATGTCCTCCTGGCTCACGGCCGGCGTGCAGCCCGACGCGGTCATCGCCAACAACGACGAGATGGCGATCGGCGCCGCACAGGCCCTCAAGACGGCGGACATCGACATGGATGAGGTGGTGATCGGCGGGATCGACGCCACCGCCGACGGTCTCGCCGCGATGGAGGCGGGCGATCTCGACGTCACGGTGTTCCAGGACGGGGCCGGCCAGGGCCGCGCCTCCGTAGAGACCGCCGTGGCGCTGGCGCGGGGCGAGGACCGTCCGCAGGCCGTCTGGATCCCCTTCGAGCCCGTCACGCACGAGAACATGGACCAGTACACCAACTGAACCCCGAACGGGAGGAGAGACCCATGAAGATCGCCCTCGACCCCTTCATGCACCGCCATCTGCCGCTCGAGCAAATTCCGGCCAAGGCCGCCGAACTCGGATACGAGTGGATCGAGCTCAGCCCGCGGGCGGATTTCCTGGAATGGTTCAAGGCACCGCGCGTCTTCCCGGACCGGATGAAGTCATTCAAGATGGCGCTGCGCGACGCCAATGTCGGCATCGCGTCGCTGCTGCCGATGTATCGCTGGGCCTCCAACGACGAGGCCGAGCGCCAGGCAGCGGTCCGGCACTGGAAGCGCGCCATCGAGATCGCCGTCGAAATGGACGTCGACACGATGAATTCGGAGTTCGGCCGCGGCCCGCATCCGGACAAGGGCGGCTGCTATTCCTGCCACGGCGAGTCCATGGTGGAGATGTGCGAGGATGCCTGGTTCCGATCGATGGAGGAGCTGGTGCCAATCCTCGAGAAGGAAGGCGTCCAACTCAACATCGAACCCCACCCGGAGGACTGGGTGGAGACGCTGCAGCCCTCCGTCGACATCGTCCGCACGATCAATTCCAAGAACGTGCGCTTTCTCTACTGCACGCCGCACACCTTTTATTTCGGCGACGACACCGTGGCGATGCTGCGCGAATGCGCCGACGTGCTGGCCCATGTCCACATCGCCGACACGTTCAACCACAAGGCCAGCTCGGGCCTGCGCTACATCATCAACCCCCCGGGATCGTCTGCCCGCGTGCACCAGCACCTGAACATCGGGCAGGGCGAGGTGCCCTGGGACGATTTCTACCGCACCCTGGCCGAGATCGGCTTCAACGGGATCATGACCTCCTGCGTCTTCGCCTGGGAGGAGAGCGCCGACGAGTCCGGCCGCTTCCAGCGCAAGACCATGCAGGACTACGTCGACAAGTACTTCACGTGAACCGGGCCGGACCCCGGAAGGGAGATATCGAATGACACTCAGTATCGGCGTCATCGGCTGCGGCATGATCGGCCAGGACCACATCCGCCGGATCACCGACGTGCTGGCCGGTGCGCGTGTGGCCGGCGTGACCGATCCCGATCGTGATCGCGCGAAAAAAGCCGCCGAAAAGCCGGGCGCGCAAGTCTTCGACGATGCGGAGTCCCTGATCGCGAGCGGCGACATCGACGCAATCATGGTCTGCTCCTGGGGCCCGGCTCACGAGGAGGCGATCCTGCCCGCGCTCGCGGCCGGCAAGCCGGTCTTCTGCGAGAAGCCCCTGGCGCCGACCCGGGATGCCTGCCAGCGCATCGTCGATGCCGAGGTGAAGCTCGGCCGGAGGCTGATCCAGGTCGGCTTCATGCGCCGCTACGACCGCGGCTACCGGGCGATGAAGGACGCCCTCGAGGCCGGGGATATCGGCGCGCCGCTGATCTTCCATTCCAAGCACCGCAACGCCGAGGTGCCCGCGGACCTCTATACCTCCGACATGGCGGTCTCGGACACGATGGTGCACGATTTCGACGTGACCCGCTGGCTGATGGGCGGCGAGATCACCCGCATCCGGGTCTTCCACGGCAAGAAGAACTCGAAGGGTAGTGATCTGCGCGATCCGATCCTGGCCGTGATGGAACTGTCCGATGGCGGGCTCGCCACCTGCGAAGTGTCGGTGAATATCGGCTACGGCTACGATATCGGTGCCGAGGTCTCCGGCGAGAACGGCGTGATCAACATTGCCGAGACGAACGCGGCTCTGATCAAGAACGGCAGCGCCTTCCATGGCCGTGTCCCCGCCGACTGGCGCGAGCGGTTCATCACCGCCTACGACCTCGAAATCGACGAGTGGATCAAGGCGGCCTCGCAGGGCGGGGCGACCGGCCCATCGGCCTGGGACGGCTATGCCATCACGGCGGTCAGCGATGCCGGCCTCGAGGCTGCGCGGAGCAGCGGGGCGGTGGAGATCCGGCTGGGCGAGAAGCCCGGGCTCTATGCCTGATCGCCGCCCGACCATGTGGGGCCTCGACGCGGCCTTCTTCGCGCCGCTGTGGCGGCGGGTGGTGATCGTCGCCCTCGCGGGGGGCTGGGCGATTTTCGAATTGCTGGGCGGGTCGCCCTTCTGGGCGATCCTTTTCGCCGGAGTCACGGCGGTCTGCATCTGGCAGTTCTTCATGGTGAATGATTACGAGACGCGTCCGAACGGCGCGGGGAGAAAAGACGAATGAGCGATCTGCTGCGAAAGCCCGCAGGGGAGACCGGCCGGATCCACCACATTACCCCTGAAAGCGCGCGAGGCCCGCTGTCGCCGGACTGGGCCTATGTCGGCTTCTCCTGCTACCGCCTCGCTCCGGGCGAGACGGCGGCGGAGGCAACCGGAGACCGCGAGGCAATCCTGGTGCTGGTCGAGGGCAAGGCGCGCCTCGCAGCCGCCGGCGAAGAGTTCGGCGAGATGGGCGATCGGATGGACGTCTTCGAGAAGACGCCGCCCCATTGCCTCTACGTGCCGGGCGGGGCCGACTGGCGGGCCGAGGCCACGACGGCCTGCACGATCGGTGTCTGCACCGCTCCGGGCCAGGGCGGGCATCCCGCCCGGGTAATCGGGCCCGAGGGGATCGCGCTCGCCGAACGGGGCAAGGGAACCAACACCCGCCACATCAACGCCATCGCGATGGAGGAGCGCGACTTGGCCGAGTCGCTCCTGGTGACGGAGGTCTTCACCCCCGCCGGCCACTGGTCCTCCTACCCGCCGCATCGACATGACGAGGACAACTTCCCGGTCATGACCTACCTTGAGGAGACCTACTACCACCGGCTGAACCCTGCCCAGGGCTACGGCCATCAGCGCGTCTTCACCGAGGACGGGTCGCTCGACGAGACCCTGAGCGTGTCGAACCACGACGTGGTGCTGGTGCCGAAGGGCCACCACCCCTGCGCCGCGCCCTACGGCTACGAGATGTACTATCTCAACGTCATGGCTGGGCCACTCCGGAAGTGGCGCTTCAAGAACCATCCGGACCACGACTGGATCGCCCGGCGCGACGCGTGACGGGGCTGCCTGCCCGGCGCTGCGAATTCCGCCCGACAGGAGCCTTCACCGCCGCCGCCTATCAGACGCGCGGCAAGTCGCCTGAATAGGTCGGGGCGACGCCGAGGTAGCCAACTCCCCTGGGGCTGCGCCCGGCTGTGCCGTGGCCGGACATCTCGGCGTTCATGCCGCGGCGTGATCGCGGGCGACGTCGGCGATCTCATGGCGGCTGATGCCGATATCGGTGAGTTCGCGGTCGTTCAGCCGCGACAATTCCTGGTAGAGGCGGAGATACGCGCGATGCCGCTCGCGCCGGACGCGGTGGGCGTCTTTCTGGCGGGCGATCCAGTCGCGGATGCCGAGCGGGGCGGCAGGACGGTCGAAGCTGGTGGTGAAGGCCATGTCGAGGCTCCTTCCGGGGAGACTTGAGTGTCACGACACGAACTGGGCCCGATGCCGCGGTCGCACAATCGACGACGCTGCAGCGCCGCATTGCAAGCAGATCAAGGGTTGCGGCAGGACAGGCCCCGGCCGGAAACACAGGAGAGCGAAATGATCGGAGTGGGCTTCATCGGCACCGGCAATGTCGCCGAGCGCCATGCGGAGGCACTGGGTCAATCAGCGGGGGCGCGGTTGGTGGCGGTCTGGTCCCCGACTGCGGAACGGCGGCGCGACTTCGCCGTCCGGCACGGGGCGGCCGCCGCCGAGAGCGCTGCAGCGCTGTGCGGCCGGAGCGACATCGATGCGGTCTTCGTCCTGGCCGCTGCGGAGGCACATGTGGAGCAGGCCTGCGCTGCAATGGAGGCCGGCAAACACGTCTTGGTGGAGAAGCCCGTCGCCACCGAGGCGGCCGGGTTCCGCCGGCTGCGCGAGACCGCCGCGAGCACGGGGCGCATCTGCATGCCGTCCCACAATTACGTCTATGCGCCGGACATGCAGCGGCTTCATCATCACGCCGGATCGGGGTTTCTAGGGCGGCTGCACTCGCTGTGGATCCTCTGCCATCAGCGCCAGAGCCAGGCACTCGGAACGATTCCGGGCATCGTACTGGACGACATGATGGTCCATCCCGCCTACCAGAGCCTGTTCCTGCTGGGCAGGCCCCGCGACGTCTCCGCCGTGGCCTCCAATGTCTATTTCGAGAGCGGCAACGAGGACCAGGTTGGCCTGACGCTGACCTATGCGAACGGCCAGATCGCCACGCTCTGGACCTCTTGGGCCACAGAGGACACGGCCCGAGACCCCTGGACTGTGACGGTGAAGCTCCTCGGGTCCAAGGGAGCCGGATTGTCGAACTGGGACGCGATAAAGAACAACGCGGAGCCCGAACCCGGCTGGGACGACGCGGCCTACTGGGACAGCTTCCTTTGGGTGCAGAAGTGGTTCCTGGAAGAATGCGTCGGCCGCGGTCGCGCACCGCTTTCGTCACTTGAGGACGCCGCCGACGCGCTAGCCATCCTCCAGGCCGCGCGTACCTCCATCGAAACGGGGAGGCGCGTGCCATTCGAACCGCTCAGGCAGTAGACTGCTGGCTCCTTACGGCGATGCAGAAAACCCTCCAGTTGTTGACACCCTTCCCGGGGGCTTCGTGGTAGCATACATTTATGGTGATGCCATAGAAGGCCAACATGGGTGATACGTCGGGCATCGCGAAGACTTTCATGCATGGTCGCAGTCTGGCTGTACGGCTCCCGAAAGCTTTCCGCATGGACGGGAAAGAGGTGCGGGTTCGACGGGACGGGCGACGCCTGATCCTTGAGCCGATCCTCTCGGATATCGACGAGTGGTTCGAGTGCCTCGACGCCTACGCCGAGCCCTTCATTGAGAAGGGCAGGGACCAGTCGGCGATGCCGGCTGACCGTGAGATGTTCGAGGACTGAGCTTCCCAAGTGGGTACTCCACCGAAAAGCTCACCCGGTGAGCGGACCGAATGTGTTATTTTATAACATAATAAACCCTATGGGCGATCTTATATGTAGCCGCAAAGTTAGAATGTCCCACCTCTGCAAAGTAGACGTGTCACGCTTCCCACTCGGGCAAACGAGAGCGGAGCGTGGCCGTGGGATGGGTTGTGATGAGCGAGCGAGAGCTGAACCGCGTCGAAGTGCTGAGCCAGGTCGCGCAGCGGCGGATGACGGTTCGCTCGGCGGCCGACGTGCTGGATCTCAGCCCTCGCCAGGTTCATCGGCTCTTGAAGGCGTTCGATGCCGGAGGCCCGGCTGCGATCCGTCACCAGGCCCGCGGCCGGACCTCGAACAACCGCATCGATCCGGCCATCCGGGATTACGCGCTGACGCTGGTCCGGGAGCGCTACGCGGATTTCGGACCGACGCTGGCCGCCGAGAAGCTTGCCGAGGATCACGGATTGAAGGTCTCGCGCGAGACGCTCCGCAAGTGGATGGCCGAAGACGGGATATGGCTGTCGCGCAAGCAACGGCGGACATTTCACCAGCCGCGGCTGCGCCGGGAATGCCTGGGTGAGCTGATCCAGATCGACGGCTCCGACCATCACTGGTTTGAGGATCGCGGCGATCCCTGCACGCTTTTGGTCTTCATCGACGATGCCACCAGCACGTTGATGCACCTGGAGTTCGTAGCGTCGGAGAGCACGTTCAGCTATTTCGGGGCGCTGAAGCGGTACCTGACGACGCATGGCCGCCCGGTTGCCTTCTATTCGGACAAGCACTCGGTCTTCCGCGTGGCGAGCCAAGGCGCGAGGACCGGCCATGGCATGACCCAGTTCGGCCGGGCGCTGAACGAGTTGAACATCGAGATCCTCTGCGCCAATTCGAGCCAGGCCAAGGGCCGTGTCGAGCGGGCGAACCGGACGCTTCAGGACCGCCTGGTGAAAGAACTCCGTCTCGCCGGCATCTGTGACATGGACGCCGCCAACGCGTTCCTCCCGGGCTTCATGGCGCGCCACAATGCCCGGTTCGCGAAGCTCCCACGGCGCGCCGATGATCTCCACCGGTCCCTGAACGTGGAGCCCGACAGGTTGCGGGACATCCTTTGCCTGCGCGACGAGCGCCATGTCGGCCAGCAACTGGCCTTCTCCTACGACCGCAGACGGATCCTCCTCGAGGAGACCGAGATCGCGCGCGGCCTGCCTGGCAAGTACGTCGACAGCTACGAATTCGCGGACGGACGGCTCGAGTTCCGCTGGAAAGGCATCTCCTTGCCTTACTCCGCCTTCGATAAAGACCAGCGTGTGACCCATGCGGCGATTACCGAGAACAAGCGCCTGAGCGCTGTCCTGGAGTTCATCAAGGACGAACAGGACAAGTCCCCGCCAAAGGCCCGCCGCGCCGGCAAGCAGCGCACCCGTCCCCCGGTGTACGGTTTCCTGAGACAGCGATTTGGGTGAAAGCGGCTCCATCGAGGAGGAGCCATGACGGACGATCGAGGGAAGAAGGCGGGCTTGCCGGAGCGCGCCCATCACGCTGGCGAGGACAAGCCCGCCGCACCGCGTCAGCGGCGCATGTCGGCCAGGAAGAAGCAGGAAGCGGTGCTGCGGATCTTGCGCGGCGAGGATCTGGAAGTGGTCAGCCGCGAGGTCGGCACCACCGCCGCGGATCTCAGTGCATGGCGTGACGGCTTTCTGGAGGCCGGCGCGGCGTCGCTGAAGAGCCGTCCGGAGACCGACCAGGGTCGAGAGCTGAAGGCGATGCGGGAGAAGATCGGCGAGATGACGATGGCCAACGAGCTGCTCGAGGCCAAGATCGACCGCCTGGAGGCCGGCGTCCCTTTTCGGCTGCGGAGATCGAAGCGATGAGCCAGGCCTTCTCGATCTCCGTGAGGCGCCGCTACGGTCTGGCCCGGCTGTGTCTGTACTGGCGCGTCAGTCGGGCGACGCTTCACCGGCATCTGAGCGCCGCGAACCGGCCGGACGCACCGCGACGCCGTCGGGGACCGCAGGGGGCAATGCCCGATGCCGATCTGGCGGAGCGCATCCGTTCGCTGCTCGCCGGCAGCCCCTTCCACGGCGAAGGGTATCGCAAGGTTTGGGCGCGGCTGCGCTATGCGGGCCTGCGCACCAGCCCCCGCCGGGTGCTGCGCGTCATGCGCGAGCACAATCTGCTGGCGCATCAGCGGGCGGGATCGCCAAGGGGGCCGCGGGCCCATGACGGAACCATCACCACGTTGCACGTAGATACGATGTGGGGGACCGATATGACCGCCGTGGCCACCGGCGAAGGCCAGGCCGCCGTGTTCATCGCTGTCGATCATTGCTCGGCGGAGTGCATGGGCATCCACGCCAGCGCCTCGGCCAGTCGCCACGAGGCGCTGGAGCCGATCCGACAGGGTGTTCGCCGCAGCTTCGGCGCGTTCGGCAAGGATGTCGCGACGGGGCTGAAGATCCGCCACGATCACGGCAGCCAGTACATGAGCCGGGACTTCCAGCGCGAGATCCGTTTCCTCGGCGCCGCGAGCTCCCCGGCCTTCGTACGTGCGCCCGAGGGAAACGGCTGTGCCGAGCGGTTCATCCGGACCCTGAAGGAAAACCTGCTCTGGGTGCGCTGGTTCGAGACGATCGAGGAGCTGCGACAGGCGCTGCTCGTCTTCCAGCGTGCGTGTTCCACGGGATGATGGGCGCCCATTCCATATGATCGTGGGCAGCGATTCCACGCGATGATGGGCAGCCGTTCCACGCGATCGTGGGCAGGTCTGGCCGACAGTCTGAAGCTACGGTGACCTTCGTTTTTTGAACGAAGGGGCCGAGATGCCAACGGGACGACTGTCGATGCGCCGGATACGGGATGTTCTACGGTTGAAGCATGCGCAGGGGATGAGCGAGAGGACGATTGCCGCCTCGCTCGGGCTGGGGAAGGGAACTGTCGGGGCCTATCTGGGGCGGGCGCGGACGGCCGGTCTGTCCTGGCCGCTTCCCGATACGCTGTCCGACGACGACCTCGAGTTGCTGCTGTTCCCGGCGGCGCCCTCGGTGGCGGACGGGGAGCGCCCCGTGCCGGACTGGTCCCTCGTGGACCGGGAGCTGCGGCGCCCCGGCGTCACGCGCGCCCTGCTTTGGGAAGAGTATCGCGCCGCCCACCCCCTTGGCTTCGGCTATGCCTGGTTCTGCGAGCATTACGAGGCCTGGAAGGGTCGGGTCCGGCCGACGATGCGCCAGACGCATGTCGGTGGTGAGAAGGTCTTCGTCGACTTCGCGGGCGACATGATCGACGTCATCGACCCTGCGACCGGGGAAGCCCGGGCGATGAAGTTGTTCGTCGCGGCGATGGGGGCCTCGAACCACACCTACGCCGAGGCCGTGGCGTCCGAGGGGCTCGAGGACTGGATCGGCGCGCATGTCCGGATGTTCACGTTCCTCGGCGGCGTGCCGAAGGTGGTGGTGCCGGACAACCTGAAGTCGGCGGTGTTCAAGGCCGACCGCTTCGATCCGGGCCTGAACCGGACGTATGCGGAGATGGCCAGCCACTATGGCACCGCAATCCTGCCGGCTCGTCCTTACAGGCCCCGCGACAAGGCGAAGGTGGAGGTCGCCGTGCAGGTCGCGCAGCGCTGGATTCTGGCGCGGCTGCGCAACCTGCGCTTCTTCTCCCTGGCCGATCTGAACGTCGCGATCCGGCGGTTGGTGGACGAGTTGAACATGCGCGTGATGCGCGGCTACGGTGCCAGCCGCGCCGACCTCTTCGCCACGATCGACCGGCCGAACCTGCGGCCGCTGCCGCCGGCCCCCTACCAGTTCGCCCGCTGGAAGCGGGCCCGCGTCGCGCCGGACTATCACGTCGAGGTCGACAGTTCGTGGTATTCCGTGCCGTTCAGGCTGATCCGGCAGGAGGTCGATGTCCGCGTCTGCGGAGCCGTCGTCGAGATCTTCCACAAGGGGCAACGGGTTGCCAGCCATCCGCGCTGCCCCGGCCGGCGCAGCCATGTGACGGTCCCGGAGCACATGCCCTCGTCCCACCGTCGCCATGCGGAATGGACGCCGGCCCGGGTCCTGGCGCAGGCGGCGAAGCTCGGCCCGTCGGTGACGGCATTCTGCGAGGCCGTGATGGCCGACCGCCCACATCCCGAGCAGGGCTTTCGAAGCTGCCTTGGGGTTCTCGCCCTGGCCAAGAGCTATGAGGCGGGCCGCCTCGATGCCGCCTGCCGGCGCGGATTGTCGATCCGGGCCCGCTCCGTCGCCTCGATCAGATCGATCCTGAAGAACGGGCTCGACAGCGCCTTCCTCGAAGACGCCCCCGACCGGCGTCCGCTCCGGCACCCGAACATCCGCGGACAGGGCTATTACCATTGAAAGGAAACCCCACCTTGCTGATCCATCCCACCTCCGAACGGCTCATCGCCCTCGGCCTCACCGGCATGGTCAAGGCACTGGACGAGCAGCGCCAGGCCGAGGCCACCTTCGACAGCCTCGGCTTCGAAGACCGCCTGGGCCTTCTGGTCGATCGCGAGGCCGCCGAACGGGACACCAAGCGGCTGACCACCCGCCTCAAGTTCGCCGCCCTCCGCCAAGCCGCCTGTGTAGAGGATCTCGACCTGCGCGCCCCACGCGGCATCGATCGCGCCGTGATGGCGCACCTCATCGACGGCGCCTGGATCGGCCGGTATGAGAACCTGCTCATCACCGGACCCACCGGCCTCGGAAAGAGCTGGATCGCCTGCGCCCTTGGCCACAAGGCCTGCCGGGACGGCCGACGCGTCGCCTATCACCGGGTGCCGAAGCTGTTCGAGGCGCTCGCCACCGCCCGCGGAGACGGTCGGCACGCCAGGATGCTGAAAGCCCTCGAGCGGACCGAACTGCTCATCCTCGACGATTGGGGCCTGTCAGTCCTGCCCGCGCCGGACCGGCGTGACTTGCTGGAGATCCTCGAAGACCGCCACGGCCGCGGTTCCACGATCGTCACCAGCCAGCTTCCGGTCGAGCACTGGCACGAGGCCATCGGCGACCCGACCCTGGCAGATGCCATCCTGGACCGGCTCGTCCACAACGCCCACCGCCTGCCTCTCTCCGGCGAGAGCATGCGGAAGCGCGTGGCCGGGATGAAACCGCTTGACCAGACCGGTCGGGACTGACCCCATGCACCCGTCGGCCACACTGCCCGAGGCGTGGAATGGCTGCCCACGATGCCGTGGAATCGATGCCCATCTTCCGTGGAATACGCATCCAGCGCACCTACAACGAGGGCTGGCTGATCGAACGACACGGCCACCGTCCACCCGCCGCCATCAGAGAAGAGCAGACCGTGATCAACAGAGAGGCCGCCTAAGCCCAGTTTGCTGTCTCAAAACCGTGGACCGGTACACCCGGTATCAGCCTACGGGGCGTCGCAACGACGGCTGGAATTCCCTGGCGGCCAGGAAGGCGAAAGCCCGCGCGGCGCCGGCCGCCGACTAGCCCCCCTGCACCTCGGCCGGCGCAATGCTACCCTCATGCGGAGTGACAAGAGCGGGAGGCGGACATGGCTGACGCCGAGGATCCGGAGATCATCTTCTCTGACCTCTCGCGGGACGTGCTGATCGACGGACACGCCTTCACCGTCGAAATCTACCGAAGTTCTGGCGACCATGGCTGGGTTCTTTCGGTCATGAACGCCTTCGGCACCCTGACAATCTCCGACGATCCGCCCTTCCTGGCGGACGGACTTGCCTGGCGCGCCTTCGAGACGCTCTCCGACAAGGACGGTCCCGGACCATTCTACAATGCCAAGGAGCGCCGGAGGCTCGGCCTCTGACCGCGCAGCCGATCAGGGCTCCGATATCTGAGGTCTCCGCCCTGCCCGGCTGCGCTCCCGAACCGCCCTACGGGACATTTCTACTTTGCGCCCGGACGGACAGTTCAACTTGGTTGCAACATTTTATTGCCTCAATCTTTCAGACGTTTGCATGCCTCTCCTACCATATTCGCTTGAGGCCTCCAACTGGGATCGCATCCAGCGTCTGGTCCTTCGAGACAACCGGCAGCGCGCGCTGGACGGCCGTTGCGACGATGATCCGGTCGAACGGATCCCGGTGCGTCCAGTCGAAGCGTCCGGCGCGCTCCATGATCGATCCCGACGCCGGAACGACCTCGAATCCGTCGGAGCGGAGGTGCGCATCGAGGTCGACGGACAGCAGCCCTTCGACCTCCGGCCACTTCCCGAGCGTCGCCTTGTAGGAAATCTCGTAGAGGCTCGCCGCGCTCACGCATCTCTGGGAGGCTGTCGCCAAGGCGTCGCGCGCTTCGCTGGATAGCAGATCGGGTGCGAGCATCGCCCAGACGAGGACGTGCGTATCCAGAAGCATCAGAGCCCCATGTCGTCCAGCATGTCGCCGTCTGTCGGACCAACCATGTGCTCAAGGGATGCCGAGGGGTCCGCCAGCGACCCCCAAGCTCCGAACGGAAACGGACCCAGCGGCGTGGCCGGCACGCAGGAAATCACCGGGGTACCGTTCCGGCAGATCGTGACGGTCTCGCCACTCTCGACGGCAGCCACCAGCTTGGAGAACTGGGTCTTCGCCTCGTGGATATTGAACTGCATGGGCGCCTCCATAATAGACTAACATTAGTCTTTATACAGGGAGGTTCAAGCACAACAGAGGAGGCTCGATCAACAGAGTTCGAGATAGGAGTTTGGTAGGTCGCTGCCTCGGCTGCCGTGCGCCGCTGCGGATCAGAAGGCCAAGAGTATAGTATATGTTATATAGTAACGTATCTGCGTGTACGTAGGTCCTTTGGACCCCTCTACTGCGGCTACAGGACTTCAAAGCGTCCCACCAGAAGCCCCGGTTGCAACGCCGACGGTTTCGGCTCCGGTTCTGCAGAACCAGCCTCTGAGCCGATAGACCACGGATGGGCAACCCGGACGGCGATCGGGGCCGGGAACCCCGACCCCCGAGCGGGGCAGAGCCGGCCCGGCGCTGCCTGCTCGTCGGATGTCAGGACTTCGAGGCGTATTCTGAAGCGTCTTTCGGGGCGTCCTTCTTCGTCTCGGACGGGCTCCCGACGGCTGCCTCGACACCGGCGGTCTTTTCGGCCCCGGCCTTCGCGGCGGTGCCGTCTTGCGGCTCGGCCGCAGCCGGCAGCTGTGCCTCGGCCGGTTTCTGGCTGGCGGACGCCGTGTCGGACGATTTCGGAGCCGGGGCGGCATCGTATGCCGGGGAGCGGCTCTCCGCCGCCGACGTGGCGGAGGCCAGAGCCGCGTTCGAGGCGTCGCCGCCCGACCCCGAGGACGCCTTGGCCGTGTCTGCGCCTTGCGCCTTGCTGGCCGCCTCGGCCGCGATTGCAGCCGTGTCGTTTGCGCTTCCGGTCGATTTGCCGGCGGACGTCGACTTCGCCGCCCGTCCGCTTCCCGCTTTCGCGGCGGACTTCGTCGACGCGGCGGAGGCCGCGGTCGTCCCTGCGGCGGTTTCGGACTTCTTCGGCCGACCCGGCTTGCGCTTCGGCTTTCTGGCGGCGGTATCGGTGGCGGCGGCAGCGGCGGTCTCGGACTTCTTCGGGCGCCCGGGCTTGCGCTTCGGCTTGGTCTCCGTGTTGGCGGCGGACGACGAGGAGGCATCTGCCGTGGCATCGGCCGATGCGGAGGCAGGGGCGGACTTCCCGGCAATCCCGCGGGCAGTTCCGGGCTTCTTCGTCGATGCCTCGCCGGAGGCCTTCGAGGGGCATCGTCAACTTGCTACGGCCAGATCGATGAGGGCCATTTTCGTCAGCGCGTCATGCGACAGCGACCTTGGCGACGTCCGCCCAGATCGAATGAGCATGTTGTTGCATCTGTCTGCGTCGATCGGCAGTGGCCGTGCTTGGTGTCCTGAAGAGATTGGCGACCTGGTCGTGCGCGGCGAGAAAGCGCTGCGCCTGCCCGGGCGACTTGAAGCGTTTCATGCTCCGCTCGCGCCTTCGGGTCGGCTGATGGCTGTTCTCGGCGCGGTTGTTGAGGCCTCTGTGCTGGCGATGCTCGACACCCGGCATGATGATCCTCGCCGCTGCGCCGTAGCTGCGCAGCTTGTCGGTGATCATCACACGCGGAACCCGCCCCTGCCGCTTCATCAGCTTGCGCAGCAGGCGCTTCGCGGCCTTCGCGTCCCGCCGGCTCTGGACGAGGATGTCCAGCACCACGCCATGCTGATCGACCGCCCGCCAGAGCCAGTGTGTCTCGCCGCGGATCGAGATCACCATCTCGTCGAGGTGCCACTTGTCGCCGGTTGCGGCCTGACGCCGGCGGATCTCGGCGGCATACGCGCCGCCGAATTTCCGGCCCCATCGCCGGATCGTCTCATGGCTGATCATGATGCCGCGCTCAGCCAGCATCTCCTCGACCATCCGCAGGCTCAGCGGGAAGCGGAAGTAGAGCCAGACAGCATGGGCAATGACCGCCGCGGGATAGCGATGGCCGGAATAGAGGGCAGCGCGCTTGGTCGACATTCGCGAAGGCTACCCGGCAACAACAAGTTCGGCCAGTCCGCTAAGTTGACGATGCCCTTGCGCTTGCCATGCTCCCCGCCATCGTGCGGGAAATCGCAGGGGCAATCTTCGCACGGCGGCACCGCACTGCATACGTGGAGACTGAATCACACCACGAGGCGTACCGCCATGAAGGCAATGGTCCTCCACCTTCCCGGTCAGCAGTTGCAGCCGACGGAAATCGAGCTGCCGCCCCCCGGGCCAGGCGAGGTCGAGATCGGAATCGAGGCCTGCGGGGTCTGCCGCACCGACCTGCACATCGTCGATGGCGAACTCGCGCACCCCACGCTGCCGCTCGTTCCCGGCCACGAGATCGTCGGCCGTGTCGTCCGCGCCGGTGCCGGCGTCACGATCCAATCGGGCCAGCGGGTCGGCGTCCCCTGGCTCGGCCATACCTGCGGCGCCTGCCCATACTGTGAACGCGGGCAGGAGAACCTGTGCGATGCACCGCTGTTCACCGGCTATACCCGCAACGGCGGCTTTGCCGAGGCCTGCATCGCCGACGCTGCCTACTGCTTCGAACTGCCGGACGAGGAAGACCCGAAGGCGCTGGCGCCGCTGCTCTGCGCCGGGCTCATCGGCTTCCGCAGCTATTCAATGGCCAAGCCCGAGGCGCGCCTGGGGCTCTACGGGTTCGGGGCGGCGGCGCACATCCTCTGCCAGATCGCCGTCTGGCAGGGCAAGGAGGTCTACGCCTTCACCAGTCCCGGCGACATCGCCGCCCAGGAGTTCGCGCGTCGCCTCGGCGCGATCTGGGCCGGACCGTCCGACACTGCGCCGCCCGTGCCGCTCGATGCCGCGATCATCTTCGCCCCGGTCGGGCCACTCGTTCCAGCCGCGCTGCGCGCGGTGCGCAAGGGCGGGCGGGTGATCTGCGGCGGCATTCACATGAGCGACATCCCGTCCTTCCCCTACGCCGACCTCTGGGAGGAGCGGGATATCCGCTCGGTCGCCAACCTGACCCGCTCCGACGGCGAGGCGTTCTTTCCGCTTGCCGCTGCCGCGGGCGTGCGGACCGAGACCGTCCGCTACCCGCTGGCCGAAGCCAATGCCGCGCTCGACGACCTGCGCGCCGGCCGCCTGCAGGGCGCCGCGGTACTGGTGCCCTGAGATGGACGACCAGTCCGAGGTCCTGGCGTTTCTCGCCTCACCTGCGGCGCACGACGGCGCAGCGCCGGTGGCGCGGATCGACACCCACGGCGCCCACGTATTTCTCGCCGGCGATCGGGCCGTTAAGATCAAGCGCGCCGTCCGTTACGATTACATGGACCTTTCGACGATGGAGAAGCGGCGGGACCTGATCCGCCGCGAGTTCGCGCTCAACAGGCCCGCCGCGCCCGCGCTCTATCGCGACGTCGTTCCGATCACCCGCGGGGCCGACGGCACCCTTGTTTGGGACGGGGATGGCCCGCCCGTCGAATGGGCGCTCCGCATGCTCCGTTTCCCGCGCGAGGCCGAGCTTGAGGTCATGGCCGAAGAAGGGCGGATCGACGATGCCCTCGCCGATCGGCTGGGAGAGGAGGTCGCGCGCTACCACGCCGCGGCCCCCGTGCGTCCCGACGACGGCGCTGACCTCATCGCCGAGATCCTCGGCGAACTCGACCGCGTGTTCGCCGGGATAGCAGAGACCCTCGGCGCCGACCGCATCGCCCGGTTCACCACTGTCGTCCGTTCGACCCACGACCGAACCGCTCCGCTCCTGCGCCGGCGCGGCGCCGAGGGTCGTGTCCGCCGCTGCCACGGCGACCTGCACCTGCGCAACCTCGTGGTTATCGACGGCCGCCCGGCGCCCTTCGACGCGCTCGAGTTCGACGAGCGCCTCGGCACGTGCGACGTCCTCTACGACCTCGCCTTCCTGCTCATGGACCTCGAACATCGCGGCCTGAAGCGCGCCGCGAACATCGTGCTCAACAGCTATCTGCGCGCCGCATCCGGAAACATCGCGGGCCTCGCCTCCATGCCGCTCTTCCTGTCGGTTCGCGCGGCGATCCGTGCCATGGTCGACGTCCAGACCGACACCGCCACCGGTGGCGAGCACGGCGCGGACGCACGCGCCTATCTCGACTCGGCTCTTGGCTATCTGTCCCCGCCGGTCCCCTGCCTCGTCGCCATCGGCGGCCTCTCGGGCAGCGGCAAGTCCACCCTTGCTCGCCTCCTTGCCCCTGGCATCGGACCGGCCCCAGGCGCCGTCCACCTGCGGAGCGACCTCGAGCGCAAGGCGATGCTGGGCGTTCGCCCGCTCGACCGCCTTGCGGATGACGCCTACGATGCTGCAACCACCGCCCGTGTCTACGAGGCACTGCGCCGCAAGGCCGCCGAGGCGTTGGCGGCCGGCCACGCGGTGATCCTCGACGCCACCCACCTCACCGAGAACGAACGAGACGCGAGTGTGGCCGTGGCCGGAAAGCATCCATTTCACGGCCTTTGGCTCGACGCGTACGCCGACACCCTCATTGCGCGGGTGACCGGTCGCGGCGGCGACGCTTCGGACGCTGACGCGCGGGTGGTTGAGAAGCAGCTTGCGTACCCCACGGGCCGCATTGGCTGGTGCCGGATCGACGCAGGTGGCAACCTCGACGAAACCCTTGCCGCGGCCCGGGCGCTGATCGCGGGACTTGCCGCGGATCAATCCGCATGGTGGGCACCTCTTTAGTCTAACGTCACCGCGAAGAAGGGGCTTCGATGTTCAGCAATGCCCTGCCGCTCTCCGACCGCTGCGCGACCCCCGCGGGTGGGTCCCGATGACCCCTGAGCCGCCTTGTGTCGGGTCGCTGCTCCGTTGCTACCTAGAGCCCTTGTCCAGCGGGCACGGCGTCTTCTTGTCCGGGACCGTCGTGCGATGAGGCTTGTCGCGAATGATGCCCTGGGGGCCCCTGTCCTTTACCAGCCTCGCAACCGTGCAGCGGGCGACAGCGATACCCTCGCGCCCGAACTGCCGCCAGACCTTGCGGACACCAGAGACCTGCCAGTTCTCCTCGAACACGCGGCGACGGCCATCGGTCGGCCCTGGCGGGCCGAAGCGCCTCGGCACGCGCCAGCTATTTGGTGAGCGCGCGCGCCGAGGCTTTCATCCCGGGACCAACGGCCAAGCACCACATTCCACTGGCCTGGTTTTGGGCGGCCCTTTGGCCGGCTTTTGCTCCGCCGTTGACAGGCGCCGCGACAACAGCCGGATGGCGCCATTAAAGGAGCCGATGAGGAAGGTGTGAGGCAGGGGCCCCGAGAACGTCTGGCTTTCGCCGAACAGCGAGACCTTCAAGCTTTCAGCTCTTTTGTTGGGAGATCGGCAAGGACGGCGCGAAACGCCGCGCACGAAAGCACTTCGCTTGTCGCCACCGTGCGGACGAAGCTGAGATCAAGCCTCAAACTTGAAGGACAATGCCACGCGTGTGCGGAACGCGGTGACCTTGCCGTCTTCGATCTTCATGTCCATTTTCACCACTTCGGCGATCCGAAGGTCACGCAAGGATCCGCCCGCAGTTTCGACCGCTTTTCGACCTGCGTCCTCCCATGACTCCGTGCTGACACCAACCACGTCGACGACCCTGTATACGCCATCTGCCATCGGAACCTCCCTGACTTCGATCGGTTTTCCCAGTGTGAAATTTTACCATAGCAGCATTGCGTCTGCCATGGCCATTCGATTGCCCCGAAGCTCGTGGATTTGGACCTATTGGCACGGCGCGGAAGCCGAATGAGCGGATAAGGGGTCGACTCCGGTAGGGGGCCAGATCGTATCATAAGGTTTGGCTGCGGTGCCGTTTCATGACGTCGAGGACGGTGTTCTTGCTGATGCCGAGATCGCGAGCGATCCATCGGTATGAGCGGCCCTCCGCGACGGCCTGAACGACTTTCGGGGCGAGCCTGTCGGATTTCGGGCGCTGGCCGGTTTGCCGCCCGAGCTTCTTTCCTCGCGCCTTCGCTGCCGCCAGCCCTGACTTGACCCGCTCGCTCAGGAGATCGCGCTCGAATTGAGCGATCCCGGCGAGCATGGTAGCCATCATGCGCCCGTGCGGCGTGTCGAGTTCGAAGGTCATACCGCTCATGGCAACGACCGAGACTTTCCAGCCTGCCAGCCGGTTCAGCGTGTCCAGCAAGTCCTGGGTTGAGCGCCCCCATCGGGACAATTCGGTGACGAGAACGGCGTCGATCTGCCGTGCCTGTGCAAGGCCGATGATCCGGTTTCGGGCGATGCGGTTGGCGGAGGCTCCGGAGGCGGTTTCCCTGAACACGCCCACCACGTCGTAGCCGCCGCGTTCGGCGAAGGCGGTCAAGTCCACGATCTGCCTCTCGCAGGACTGGTCCGAGGTCGAGACCCGAGCGTAGATGGCGGCGCGTTGTCCCAGTCGAACCCCTCTGGATTTCGGCCTTGCAAGCCGTTGATTTTGCTGATGCCGGTTTTGTCCCGAATAGACTAGTATCTAACATGGACAATCCTGCATGCCCAGACGTCATATCCTGACGGACCGTCAGCGCTCCGCCCTGTTCGACCTTCCGACCGATGAAGTGGATCTTTTGCGGCACTACACCCTGGCCGACGACGATCTGGAGCATATCCGGGCGCGGCGGCGTCCCTCGAACCGGCTGGGCTTCGCGGTACAGCTCTGCGCTTTCCGGTATCCGGGCCGGTTGCTGACTTCCGGCGAGGTCATTCCGTTGCCGGTGGCGAAGTTCATCGCCGCGCAGATCGGCCTGCGCCCCGACGATCTCGCCGGATATGCGGAGACGGAGGTGACGCGCCGCAGACATCTCGTCGCCTTGCGAAAACTCTACGGCTACCGGATATTCTCCGGGCGGCGCGCGCGCGATCTGAGGGCGTGGCTTGATCTGGAAACCGAGGCGGCTCAATCGAATGATGATCTGGCCTGGCGCTTCGTCGAAGAATGCCGCCGGACGCAGACCATCCTGCCCGGCGTCTCGCGTATCGAGCGGCTCTGCGCCGACGCGCTGGTCGCCGCCGAGCGCCGGATCGAGGCCCGTATCGCCGACCGTCTCGATGAGGGCATACGCGCCCGGCTCGACGCAATCCTGACCGAGACGGTGGATGGAAAGGTGAGCCGGTTCATCTGGCTGCGCCGGTTCGAGACCGGACGGAACTCTGCCGACATGAACCGCCTGCTGGAGCGACTCGAATACCTGCAACAACTCGGCCTCGACGCCGGTTGTCTGACCGGGCTTCCTCCCCACCGGATCACCCGGTTGCGCCGACAAGGTGAGCGCTACTTCACGGACGGGCTGCAGGATATTTCCGGCGATCGCCGCCTCGCCATTCTCGCGGTTTGCGCCGTCGAATGGCGCTCCGCCATCGCCGACACGATCGTGGAGACCCACGACCGTATCGTCGGCAAGACCTGGCGCGATGCCAAACGCCTGTGCGATGCCCGGATCATGGATGCCAAGGCTTCCGTGCAGGATACCTTGCGCGCCTTCTTCGCCCTCGGCGCGGCGTTGCTGGAGGCGCGGAGCGACGACGCCCCGCTGGACGAGGCGGTCGCGGCCAGCTGCAGCTGGGACGATCTGGAAAAGCTGGTCGCCAATTCTGCGCGCCTCACCGACACCATGGCGGCCGATCCGCTCGCCCATGTGGCGCAAGGCTATCACCGTTTCCGGCGCTATGCGCCGCGCATGCTTGAGGCGCTCGAGATCAGCGCCGCCCCGGTGGCGGTACCGCTGATCGCGGCGGTGGAGATCGTCAAGGCGGGAGGAGCGGCCCGGTCCACCGGCTTTCTCGGCCCGCGTTCGAAATGGCATCGCCACCTGAAAGCCCAGGACACCGGCGATTACCGGCTCTGGGAGGTCGCGGTGTTGTTCCATCTGCGCGACGCCTTCCGGTCCGGCGATATCTGGCTGGCCCATTCCCGACGCTATGGCGATCTGAAGAACGCCCTTGTGCCAGTCGCGGCGGCGCGGGAGACCGCGAAGCTGGTCGCGCCGTTCGATCCCGCCGAGTGGATCGAGGACCGCAAGGCGCGCCTGGCGAACGCGCTCGACCGGCTGGCAAAGGCTGCGCGCACCGGTGTGATCCCCGGCGGGGTGATCGTAGACGGAGCCCTCAAGACAGAGCGGCTGACCGCCACCGTTCCCGCCGAGGCCAATGAGCTGGTGCTCGATCTCTATCGCCGCTTGCCGGATGCGCGGATCACCGACCTCATGCTGGAGGTCGATGCGGCCACCGGCTTCACCGACGCTTTCACCCATTTGCGCACGGGAGCGCCCTGCAAGGACCGGATCGGGCTGCTGAACGTCCTGCTCGCCGAGGGGATCAATCTCGGCCTCAGCAAGATGGCCGAGGCCTCCAACACCCACGACTATTTCCAACTCTCCCGCCTGTCGCGCTGGCATGTCGAGAGCGAGGCGATCAACCGCGCGCTGGCCATGGTGATCGAGGGGCAGGCTGCGCTGCCGATGGCGCGGTTCTGGGGCGCGGGCGACACCGCCTCCAGGTTCCGGCACGGACGGCAGTTCTTTCCCGCCGCCCAGCAGGGCGAAGCGATGAACCTCGTGAACGCGAAATATGGCGCCGAGCCTGGGCTGAAAGCCTACACCCACGTCTCCGATCGGTTCGGACCCTTCGCCACCCAGAATATTCCGGCCACGGTCAACGAGGCGCCCTACATTCTCGATGGCCTGTTGATGAATGAGGTCGGCAAGAGGATCAGGGAGCAATATGCCGATACCGGCGGCTTCACCGACCACGTCTTCGCCGTCACCGCGCTTCTCGGCTACCGGTTCATCCCGCGCATCCGCGATCTGCCATCGAAGCGGCTCTACGTCTTCGATCCGGGCACCGTGCCCAAGCCGCTGAAACCCCTGATCGGCGGCAAGGTCAGGGAAGGCACGATCACCGCAAACTGGCCGGATATCCTGCGCAGCGCCTCCACCATGGCCGCGGGGATCATGCCGCCCAGCCAGCTCCTGCGTAAATTCGCGGCCTATCCGCGCCAGCACGATCTGGCCGTCGCCCTGCGCGAGATCGGGCGCGTCGAACGCACGCTCTTCATCATCGAATGGCTGCTCGACGCCGACATGCAGCGCCGTGCCCAGATAGGCCTGAACAAGGGCGAGGCCCACCATGCCCTAAAGAACGCCCTGCGCATCGGCAGGCAGGGAGAAATCCGAGACCGAACCGCCGAGGGGCAACATTACCGCATGGCGGGGCTCAACCTCCTCGCCGCCATCGTCATCTACTGGAATACCCTGCATCTCGGCCATGCTGTCGCTGGCAGGACAAGAACCGGGCTCGACTGCCCGCCCGACCTTCTTGCTCACATATCGCCGCTCGGCTGGGCCCATATCCTGCTCACCGGGGAATATCGATGGCCGAAATCTCGACGTCCGCTCTTATGATACGATCTGGCCCCCTACCGGACTCGACCCCAACTTGGTTGCAACATTATGTTTATAGTTGTGTCAGACACTTATATGTCTCTCCTACCATATCCTCTGGAGGCCTCCACCTAGGATCGCATCCAGCGTGTGGTCCTTCGAGACAACCGGCAGCGCGCTGGACGGCCGTTGCTAATGTGTTTGTTGTCCCGAAATGGAGACGATCAAATTCTCCTCGATCATCTCGTCGCCCGCGAATTCCCCGACTAGACGTCCTTCGGCCATCGTCAGAACGCGGTGGCTGACGCCGAGGATTTCGGGCATCTCGGATGAGATCACGATCACCGCCAAGCCCTGTTCGGCCAGCTCGGCGATTAAGGTGTGGATCGCTGACTTCGACCCGACGTCGATCCCGCGTGTGGGTTCGTCGAGGATGACAAGCCGAGGCGATCCGCAGAGCCACTTGGCCAGAACGAACTTCTGCTGGTTGCCGCCAGACAGCCGCGCGACGGGCTGCTCCGGGCCTGTCGTCTTGATGTCGAACTGGGACTGGTAGCGCTCATAGACCTCAAGCTCCTTCTGCGGGCGCATGACCTTGAGCGCCGAGAACCGATCAAGATGCGGCAGCGTAATGTTCTCGCGTCCGCCCATTTCGAGAACGAGGCCCTGCTCCTTTCGGCTTTCCGGGACCAGCGCGATCCCGAGACGCACCGCCTGTTTCGGGGTGGGTGGCGCGATTTCCTCCCCGCGCCAGAACATTCGACCGGATTCGACACGGCGCACACCGAAAATCGTCTCGACCAGTTCGGAGCGTCCAGCCCCGACCAGACCGTAGAGGCCAACGACTTCGCCGGCGTGGATCGAGAAGTTCACGTCGCGGAACTGGCCGGCCTTCGTGAACCCTTCGACCCTGAGCGTCTCGTCTCCATCATGCTTGGACGCGCGGTGGAAATAGGTGTCCAGATCACGACCGATCATCATCCGCGTGATCGCATCCGCGTCTGTCTGCGCGGTGTCTCGTGTGCCCTGCACCACCCCGTCGCGCAGCACGGTAACACGATCGGTGATCTCGAAGATCTCGTCCATCTTATGCGAGATATACACGATTCCGACGCCCTGAGCCTTCAGCGACTGGATGGTGCGAAAGAGCTGCTTCGTTTCGGAATCCGTCAGCGAAGCGGTCGGCTCGTCGAACACCACGACACTTGCGTCAAAGGCCTTGGAGCGGGCTATCTCGACCATCTGCTGACGGGCGATCGACAATGCGCCCACCCGGTCGCCGGCGCGGACGTCGCTTCCCAAAGCCTCCAGCGCTGCCGTCGCGTCGCGCCTAAGCTGGCGTTTCTTAAGGGCGCCGAACGCGTTGGTCGGCCACGCGCCGAGGAAGATGTTCTCGGCCGCGTTCAGTTCGGGCGACAAAGACAGTTCTTGATGAATCAGAAGGATGCCACGCATCCGCGCGTCGAGGGGGGATGCGATCTCGACGACCCGCCCTTCGTGGACGATCTCGCCGCTGTCGGCCTTATGGAGTCCGGCCAGCACCTTCATCAACGTTGACTTGCCGGCACCGTTCTCGCCGACCAGCGCGTGCACCTCACCGGCGCGAACATCGAGATTGACGCCGTCGAGCGCCGTAACTCCAGGAAAGGTCTTTGTGACGTTCCGCATGGACAAGACTGTGCTGCTCATAGATTCGCCTTCCGCCGGGCAACGATACGGTCAAGGCCAAGTGCCATGATCAGAACTGTCCCCATGACGATCAGCTCGACGTAGTTGGGCGTGTTCAGGAGGCGCAGTCCGTTGCGCAGTACGGCGAGCGTCAGGACGCCGCCCAGCGTCATCCACATGGATCCGAACCCACCCTGCAGCCGCGTGCCGCCCAGGACGACGGCAATGATCGTCCAGAGTTCCCATATGCGGCCGGCATTGGGCTCGGCCGTGCCGAGGCGCATGGATAAGAGGACGCCTGCGACGCCCGCGAGGGTGCCGCAGATCGTGAAGTTCAGGATCTTGTGACGCTTGATGTTGATGCCGGCATCGTAGGCGGCATCGGCGTTGTCGCCGACTGCAAAGGTAGCGCGCCCGTGGCTGGTGGAACTTAGGATCCATTGGAACAGGAGTGCCAGCCCCAGGAAGATCATGGCGGTGAGCGAGATTGGCCCGACATAGATCTCGGCGATCTCGGTGTAGCTGAAATCCTCAACCATCAGTGCCTCCTCCCCGGTATAGACGAAGACGAGGCCGCGTATGCCGATGAGGCCCCCGAGGGTGACGATGAAGCTGTGCATGCCCGAGAGCGCCACGAGCGTCCCGTTGAGTACGCCTAGCAAGGTGCCCGAGAGGACACCCACGACGATAGACGGCCAGATGCCAATTTGCGGCTGCAACCCGATAGCTAGCGCCGAGGCGAGCGCCAGTGTCGCCCCGACTGACAGGTCAATCTCGCCGTTCAGGATAACCATCGTCATCCCCACTGCGAGAATGCCGATGAACGCGCCCTGCGTGAGAACGTTACCAAGGTTGTTGAGCGTCAGGAAATAAGGGCTGCTCGCGGAGAAGATCACCACCGAGACTGCGAGGAACAGCCAGATGTGGTTGCGCGCCAGCTGGTCGAGAATACGGCCGCCGGGGCTGCCTTCGGTGCGTTCTGCCGAAGCATCGCTCATGCCAGGACCCTCCCTCTCTTGGCCGCCAGGTCGATCCAGACCGCAACGATGATGACTATCCACGACACTAGCCATTGCACGTAATAGGCGAAGCCCAGAAGCAGCAGGCCGTTCTGGATGAAGCCCAGCATCGAGATGCCGATGACGGTTCGCCAGATCGTGCCCGACCCGCCCATCAGTGAGGTACCGCCAAGAATGATCCCGGCCAGCACCGTCAATTCGTATCCCTGTCCGATCGTGTTCTGGGCGCCCAGCACGCGCGAGCCGAGGATGATCGCCCCGATTGCGGTTGCGAAGCCGGACAGCAGATAGGCCGCGGATATGGTCCACCGGCTGTCGATACCCGAGAAAACGCTCGCCGTCTCGTTTCCGCCCACGGCGTAGACCTCTCGGCCGAAGATCGTGCGCCGCAGGACGAAGCTGAGGATAGCCGCGGCGAGAAGGAAGATGACCGCCGGAACTGGTATCCCTAGGACCGTGCCACGGCCGAATATGGCGAACCAGCCCGCCTCATTGCTGGCGATGTTCACGTTGGATCCGCCGGAATAGAGGAGCGTCACACCCTGTAGCAGCGACAGCATGCCCAGTGTCACGATCAGGGCGTTCAGCCGGAACCATCCGACAAGGATCCCGTTCACTGCACCGATCAGGAGGCCGGTGAGGATCGTGACCCCGATCGAAGCGGCCGGGCCGATCGTGGAATGCAGATCGACGACGATGACGGTCAGTAGCGTCAACATTGATCCCACGGACAGGTCCAGCCGCCCGGTGATGACGACGAAGGTCACGCCCAGGGCGATGATCCCGGTGATCGAAACCTGCCGCAGCACGTCGAGAACGTTGCCGACGGACATGAACCCGTCCGCCGTCACTGCGACGATGACCAGGAAAAGGCCGAAAGCCGCGAGAAGTCCGTGCCGGCGCAGCGCGCCATACCAATCGAAAGTCATGCTTGTCCTCCCACAAGGCAGAGTAAGCAGCGGCTGCCTTGGCGTCACATTTTAGAAGTCCAATCTGGATATCCGGCACGCGCGCAAACCGGGCGCCCGGAAATCCGATCTGGACATCCGTGGCGTTGAGGAAATCGGCGAGTGGCTCGACACTTCCCGAACGTAAATGGCTGCTCTGCGGCCGACAAACATCGGGAGGAACATTCATGGATATTCGCACACCTGGGGCCGTCGCCCTGGCGATCTGCGTTGCGGCGTTTGCGACCGCGACGACCGCGCAAGACGCGCCGGACTGGCTAGGCGGCGAACTGCAGAAACCGCTGAGCGATACGCGCATCGGCATCACCGTTCTATACCCGGGATCGAACGCCTATCAGGCGAAGTATGCCGAAGCGGCCGAAGACTATTCGCGGGAACTGGGTATCCAGGCGACGGTGATGGACCCTCAGGGCGATCCCGCCACCCAATTCAACCAGATTCAGGACATGGCCTCGCAGAACATGGACGCCATCGTCGTCTGGCCAACCTCGCAGAACGCGCTGATCCCGGTGATCCGGGACGCGTCGCGCAACAATATCCCGGTGATCACTTCGAACTCTCCCATCGGCGAAGCCGGGCGCCGGTATGTCGTCGGGCATACCGGCCCCGACGACTGCCGCCAGGCCGAACAGGCCGCCGAAATGCTGGGCGACTCACTCGACGGTTCGGGCGATATCGTCGTGGTGGAGGGCACGCCGGGCTATTCGGTCTCTATCCTCCGAAAGAACTGCTTCCTCGACAAGCTGGCCGAGGCCTATCCCGACATCGAGATCCTCGCCAGTCAGACCGCCGAATGGAACCGTGAGAAGGCCCAGACGGTGATGGAAACCTTCCTGACCCAGTTCGGCGACAGGATCGACGGCGTCTATGCTTTTGACGACGGCATGGGGCTGGGCGTGATCAGTGCATTGAAGGGTGCGGGCAAGGAGCCTGGTGAGGTCAAGCTCGTCACCGCGAACCAGTTCGGCGAAGGCTGGGACGCGATGAAAAACGGCTGGCATACCGGTTCGAACAAGCAATCGCCCGTCGATGACGCGATCCTTGCGATCCAGACTGCCATCAAGGTCGCGAACGGGATCGAGGTGCCCGAGATCCAGGGCATCGATACGCCCAAGGTCACACCCGAGAATGTCGACGAGTTCGAACGTCCGACCTGGTAGGGCGGCCGCATCGAGATGGGGTCCCGCCGGTTTGGCAGGCGGGCCCTGCGAGCGTCAGTAGCGGCCCGCTTCGCGCATGATTGCGTCGATGTCGGACTGCGCCTGCTTCAGGGATTGCGTGACCGACACTGCGCCCTGCAGCATCAGGTAGATCCGCTGTCCGAGAACGTTCAGAACCCCCTGGAATTCCGGCACCGGTGGCCGGGGCCAGATCTGCAGCTCGCCCCGCCGCTCCATCGCGTCGACCGCGCCGATCATCCTGCTTATGGCCTGCACTTCGGGGTCCGCGCTCGTCGAGAAGCGCGGGCTCGTCAAGTTCCCGTTCTGCACATACCATTTCAGCAGTTCCGGACGGGTGAGATACTCCATGGCCTTCCAGGCTTGTCTAACGCGCGGCTCGGGCAGACCGGCCGGCATGGCAAGGGCGAACCCGCCCAGGGGCGAGACGGTCTGCGCGCCCGCGGCGGGCGGATTGGGGAGGAACGCCACCTTGCCGTGGGCGGGCGACGTGGGATCGAGCTCGAACTTGGCGGCGCGGATCGACCAGCCGAACGTCATGGCCGCCTCACCCTTCGAGAAGATCGCGATTCGCTTGTCCCAGTCGCATGACAGGCTCTCGCGATGCGAGAATTGCCGAAGCTCGAGCAGGAACTCCGCCGTTGCACGCCCTGCCTCGGAATCGACCATTGGCCGGTAGTTTTCCGGCGCCAGATGCTCGAGGTCGAACTCGTCGCCCAGTCGGTCCAGCGCGATGACGGGCTGACCGAACGAGGCGAGGGTCTGCACGAAACTGTGCGCCACGGGGATGCCGCGACCGAAATTCATCACGATACCCGCCAGGTTCATGCGCGACCGGTGCAGCCTGCGGGCCGCCTCCAGCACCTCTTCGGCCGTTTCGGGCAGGGCTATGCCGGCCTCGCCCAGCAGGTCCTCGCGGCAGAACAGGAGTTCCGGGGTTGGCTGGATGGGCAGGCCGTAATGGCGCCCGGCCCAGGATGAACCGCGCCACGCGGCGGTATGGAAGTCGGAAGCGTCGAACCCGGTATCGCTCAGGATGTCGTCGATGGGCCGGATCACGCCGCCATCGGCCAGTTGTCCGATCCAGGGCAGATCGATGGCGATGATGTCGTAGTCGCTCGCCCCGCGCGCGTGATGGGCGATGATCTCGTCGTGCAACTGGGCCAGGGGCAGGTTCACGATCTCGAAGATCGTGCCGCAAAGCTCGTTGAGATTGCCGGATTCGTCCGAAAGCGTGCGAAAGGTCGGGTCAATGGGGCTGAGGATACGGATTTTCCTGTCGAATCCGATCCCGGCGCGCATTGCCATGGGATATGACAGGATGCGCGACGTCATGTAGGACCCGCCGAAATAGAGATCCTCGATGGGGCGGCCATCCGCGGTGAAGCCGAACGCCGTACCCACGACGCTCTTCAAGGACATGGCCAGAGTCTCGAACTCCTCGATCAGCCGTCGGCTCGGGTGCAGCGACACGGATTTCCCGCTGGCGGATCGCGGACGCTTCAGCAGAAGCCCTTCTTCCAGGATGTCGTTCAGGCGGCGCGTCGCAGTGCCATAAGGCACGCCGGCCGCGCTGACCGCCGAATTGATCGTGATCAGCTTGCCCTCCAGATGCCGCCGCATGGCGTAGGACAGGATGTTCCAGCGCGGGTCCGAGCCCGAGAGGCTGCTCTCACGTTCCGACACGTTCCTGATCTGATCCACGAAGGACAGGATTCGCAACAGTTCGTCTCGGGTCATGACCTCCAAGCTTTTCGTCGTCTCATCCGTCCGCGCAACGGAACGACGTCACGCCAATCAGTTCAACGGTACAGAGCGCCAAGTAGCCTCGCGCGCGGAGATCTGCATGGCCTCCACCGGTCTCCTGCACCGCCAAGGCCTCGGCAAAATCGGGGAACAGGCCCGTGCCGCGATGAAGCCCCGTCAGGAGTTCGGCGACCTCGATCACCTTGAGGTCGTTGAACCCCAGATGGTGCCCGGGGGCCGGGCAGAAGGCGGCATAGGGCGGATGCGCGGGTCCGCTCTCGATCCGCCGGAATCCGGATCGCTCTGCCGGGGCGCTGCTGTCGCAGACCCACAACTCGTTCATTCGCTCTTGCGAGAACACGATGGCGCCCCTCGTCCCGGTCACTTCGAAAGAGAGATCCATCGTCCGACCCGTCGCAGCCCAGTTGGCCTCGAGGCTGCCCTCGGCGCCGGATTCGAAGCGCAGGAGCGCGTGGGTGGCGTCGTCGACCTTGACCGGGGTGCGTTCGTGCGCGTCCGATCGGACGGGACGGGTGGGATGCAGGGTCCGGCAGGTCGCATTGACCTCGACGATCGCGCCGAGAAGATAGCGCGCCATCGAGATGATGTGGCTGCCGATATCGGCGAGCGCTCCGCCGCCCTCGGGGTCGGTGCGAAAGGAATGCGGCACGTCAGGCGAGGCCATGTAACTTTCGGCGTGTCGGCCTCTGAAACTCGTGACCTCGCCGATTTCTCCGGCCGCGATGATTTCCTGCGCCAGCCGGACCATGGGATTGCGCAGGAAGTTGAAACCGACGAGTGTGGCCGTCCCCGCCGCCGCAGCGGCCTCCGCCATCCGGCGCGCAGAGGACGTCGTGGTCGAGAGCGGCTTCTCGCAATAGACTGATTTTCCCTCGGTGATGGCCGAAAGGACGATGGCCTCATGAAGCGCGTTTGGCGCCGTGACCGCCACCAGCTCCACCTTCGGATCGCGGGTCAAATCGCGCCAATCCCCGGTATGGCGCGGGAACCCCAGCCGCGCCGCCGCGGCGGCCGCGAGGTCGTGCGTGGCATCGGCAAGCATTTCGGGCACGGGGCTGACGGGAAGGTCGAACAGCCCCCCAACGCTGCGAAAGGCGTTGGCGTGGCATCGCCCCATGAAGCCCGACCCGACGAGACCGATCCCGATCCTGCTGCGACCCACGATTTCGCCCTCCTCCCGCGACCGATGTGCTGTGTGCCACCCTACCTGTAGGGGCGGGGCACGGCTGGGGAGAATTTTGTCCAGATTGGACATGTCCGTGGTTCGACGGGCGCCGGACTTGTGGAACCGTTTTCGTGACGCGGCGAGGGAGATTCTTCGTGGACGAAACAAGCCATGATTTCATCGTGATCGGTGCGGGCTCTGCCGGTTGCGCCGTTGCGGGCCGCTTGGGCGAGGCGGGACACAGCGTTCTCTTGCTCGAAGCCGGTGGCCGCGATCGGAACCCCTGGATTCACATCCCGCTTGGCTACGCTAAGCTCTATTCCAACCCGTCGATCAATTGGTGCTACACTTCCGAGCCGGAGCCGAACATGAACGGGAGGCGGCTGTTCCAGCCGCGTGGCAAGGTTCTGGGTGGCACCGGCTCGATCAACGGCATGATCTACGTGCGCGGCCAGCCCGAAGACTTTGACAATTGGGCGGATCGGGGCTGCACGGGCTGGTCTTGGAACGACGTTCTTCCCTTCTTCAAAAAGTGCGAGGATCAGGAGCGGGGCGCTGACCAGTTTCACGGCACCGGCGGCCCGGTTTCCGTCTCCGACCTGCCGTCGCCGCACGAACTGGGCGACCGCTTTCATGCTGCTTCGCGGAGTCTTGGATCACCGGCCAACGACGATTTCAATGGCGCTAGCCAGCTCGGCACGGGCTACGTCCAGACGACGACGCGCGAGGCGCGTCGCTGGAGCACGGCGCGCGGCTATCTCGACGGGCCGGCAATGACGAAGATCGACCTGCGGATGCACGCCCACGTCAAACGCATCGAGATCGCCCACGGCGTCGCAACGGGCGTTGTCTGGAACGACAAGTCAGGAGAGCATCGCTCGAAGGCGGGTCGCGAGGTGATCCTGTGCGGCGGCGTCTTCAACTCGCCGCAACTGCTTCAGCTGTCCGGTATCGGCCCTGCCGCGCTCCTCAAGGAGAGCGGTCTGCCGGTGCGGCACGACCTGCCGGGGGTGGGCGAGAACCTGCAGGATCATTTCGGCATCGGCCTGGAATTCCGCAGCGCCATTCGTTCGACCGTCAACGACATCTACAACAATCCGATACGCGGCGGGCGGGAGCTTCTGCGATATCTGCTGTTCCGCACCGGTCCCTTCGCGGATAACGGCAATTACTCGAACACCTTCATCCATACCGCGCCCGACATTCCGACACCGGACATGATGATCACTTTCATGGCCTGGTGTACCGGCGAGGATCTGAAACCGCGGAAATTCTCCGGCTTCACGATCCTGGCGGAGCATATCCGCCCCGACGCCCGCGGATTCGTCCGGATCAAGGATGCCGATCCCGCGAGCCCGCCCGCGATCCGCTTCAACTTTCTTGACACGTCGGACGACTGCGACGCCGCATTGGCCGGGCTGAAACACGCCCGCCGCATCTCGCAGACGTCGCCCATGGCCGAGGCCGTCGAGGCCGAGATCTCGCCGGGGCCCGAGGTCCGGTCGGACGCGGAACTGCTGGCTCATTGCCGTGAGAACGGGCTGTCCCTGCTGCATGGAGTGGGGACCTGCCGCATGGGCACCGGGCCGGACGCGGTGGTCGATCCTAGGCTGAGGGTGCATGGTGTCGGGGGTTTAAGGGTGGTCGACGCCTCGATCATGCCGCGCATCGTTTCCGGCAACACCAACGCGGCCTCAATCATGATCGGAGAAAAGGGCGCGGCGATGATCCTCGAGGACGCCAGGGCCTACGCGACCGCTTGAGAAAGGACGATCATGTTGGGATTGGCGCTTCTGGGCAGCGGACGCATGGCCCAGGTCTACGGGCCGAAAATTGCCGCACACCCGGGTCTGCGACTTGTCCGGGTCTACAATCCGCGTATCGCATCGGCCGAGGCGGCAGCCGCAGCCCATGGCGGACAGGCCAGCGACGATCTGGACGTGACGCTGAGCGACCCCGAGGTCGACGCCGTCGTCATCGCCACGCCGACCAACACCCACCTCGAATACATCGAAGCGGCGTCCCGCGCCGGCAAGCCGATCTATTGCGAAAAGCCGCTCGACCTGACGCTGGAGCGTGTCGACCGGTGCCTGTCGGCGGTGTCTGCACATCCCGTACCACTGATGCTGGGCTTCAATCGCCGCTTTGACCCGGACAATGCGGCGGTCAAGGTCGCGGTCATGAATGGCGAGATCGGCGACATCACCTTCCTGATGAGCTGGAGCCGCGAGCCGTCTCCCCCGCCCATCTCCTACGTCAAGGGGTCTGGCGGATACTTCGTCGATGCCACGATCCACGACATCGACCTGCTGTGCTGGATCTCGGGTCAACGCCCGGTCGAGGTCTACGCCACGGGCTCCAACCTGTTCGACCCCGAAATCGGCAAGATCGGGGATGTGGACGCCACGATGACCACGCTGAAGATGCCCTCAGGCGCGCTCTGTCACATCCAAAATTCGCGCGCCTGCGCCTACGGGTTCGACCAGCGGCTCGAAGCCTTCGGGACCCGGGGCATGGTACAGACCCGGAACCACCGCGACGACCCCCTCACGAGGTGGAGCGATTCCGTGACGGAGGCTCGCGCGCCCCTGAAGCATTTCTTCCTCGAACGCTACGACGCCTCATTCGACCATGCGCTCGACGAATTCGCGTCCGCGCTGCGCGAGGGCCGGTCCCCGAGTGCTACCGCCGAAGACGGCCGAGCCGCCCTCGCCATCGCCCTGGCCTGTGACGAAGCGAGAAGGACAGGCCGTGCAATTCGTCCGAGCTACTGAGTTCGGTACGAGCCCCGACTGCAGATCGGGGCAATATGCTGTATCGGGAGGGCCGGGATATCCGACTGATCGGGCCCCGAGGCCCCGACGTTGCGCGCGCTCGAGGACGGGATCGCCACCCTCGACGTGGAGATCGCACGCCGGGCCCGTGAGGATGAGGACGTTTGCCGGTTACAGACGATCCCGGGCGTAGGGCCGATCACGGCAACCGCGCTGGTGGCGTTGGCCCCCAATGCCGCCACCTTCGAGAAAGGACGAGACTTTGCCGCCTGGCTGGGCCTGACACCGCTGCAGCGATCGACCGATGTAAAGCAGAAGCTCGGGGCCACCTCGAAGATGGGCGAGCGAACCTTGCGACGCCTGTTGATACTCGGCGCGAGCGCGGTGGTGCGCAGTGCTGTTCGCCTGGGAGTGCAACCGCACTCTTGGCTGGGGCGGATGCTGGCGCGCAAGCCACGCATGCTGGTGATCGTGGCTCTCGCCAACAAGCTCGCCCGAATTGTCTGGGCTGATCAGCGTCAACCGCCCTGTCCGACGCATTGCCTCGCCTGAATTGTTCCTGAAGCTGGACCCGTTGCCTCAGCAGGACTGCTCCCGAGAGGGAGCGGTCGATGGAGGCGGAGTTGAGGCGGGTGAGCATGGCGACACGGGACGAGCTGCTGAATGCCGTCGTGGGGCGGTACGCTGAAGCACGGCGCGTTGAGAAGGGGCGAATTCTGACGGAGTTCGTGGAGGTGACCGGATACCATCGGAAGCACGCGGCACGCCTCTTGCGCGGCAGGAACAAGAGTGCCCGGTCGCGGCCACGGCCGGAGCGCCGATTGTACGACGAGGCGGTGCGCGAGGCGCTTATCGTTTTGTGGGAAGCCTCGGACCGGATCTGCGGCAAGCGGCTGAAGCCGCTCCTCCCGATGCTGATCGCGGCCATGGAGCGCCATGGGCACCTGGCGCTGGACGCGGAGGTGCGAGCGCGACTCGAGACGGTCAGCGCCGCGACGATCGACCGGATTCTCGGTCCTGTGCGCAAGCAGGCGGCTGGCCGCCGTCGTCGTCGGAAGGCGCCGTCGTCCGCCATTCGGCGCGCCGTGCCGATCAGGACCTACGCCGACTGGGATGATCCGTCTCCCGGCTTCTTCGAGGCCGACCTGGTATCTCACAGCGGCCCGATGACGAGCGGGAGCTTCGCGCAGACGCTGGTGCTGACGGATATCGCGAGCGGCTGGACGGAGTGCGCCCCGCTTCTGTTCCGGGAGCAGCAGCTGCTGACCGAGGTGCTGACGGTGCTGCGCCGTGTGATGCCGTTGCAGGTTCTCGGGTTCGACACCGACAACGATACGGTCTTCATCAACGAGACGGTGAAGTCCTGGTGCGATGCCTCGGGCGTGGAGTTCACACGCGCACGGCCCTATCGCAAGAACGATCAGGCCCATATCGAGCAGAGTTCGAGGGATCAGGATTTGGTCCAGTGGACCAAATCCCCCGAGAACGGCGCCGTGGTGCGTCGCATGGTCGGATACCGCCGCTTCGAAGGCCTGGAAGCGGCCGAAGCCCTGGCGCGTCTCTACAGGCCCATGCGCCTGTTCGTGAACTACTTCCAACCATCCTTCAGGCTCGCCGAGAAGCGGCGGGACGGCGCGCTGATCCGCAAGCGGTATCATCCGCCCCTGACGCCGCACCAGCGTCTCGCCGCCGATCCGCGCACGCCGCAGGCGGTGAAGGATGCGCTGGACGCAGAGCATGCAACGCTCGATCCCGTACGCCTGCTCCGAGACATTCGCGCGGCCCAGCAGGCGTTGATCGAGATCGCCGACAAGGCGCCCACCACGAGAATCGACGCACCACCGCTCGAAGCCTTCCTCGATGGCCTCCGGGCTGCGTGGCACAGCGCCGAGGACGTCCGGCCGACGGCGCGATCGAAACCCTCGAAGCCGCGCTACCGCACCGTCCCGGATCCATTGAAGGACGTGACCGACATTCTGAAGGAGTGGTTTGATGCCGACCCCGGCGTGACCGGCAGGCAGCTTCTGGATCGCTTGCAGGTCACGCATCCCGGTCAGTATCCGGACAGCCTGGTCCGTACGGTCCAGCGGCGACTGAAGACCTGGCGGCGGGAGCGCGCAAAGTCTCTGGTGATGGGCGCGAGCGATGCCGGCGGAGCAAGCGGGGGGCTCTCCGACGAGGCGCTGCGCTGGCTGAGTGTAGAGCGTCAACCTCGATGTCCTCTGCCGTCAGCCAAGTTGGCCGGTTCTGGCCGCTGCGGCGGCTTGGTCAGGCTGTGAGGTCCTCCTTGATGTTTTCGGCGGGGATGTCGGCGAGCGGCTCGCGTTGGGTGTCGCCGTGGCTGTCGTTGGAGGTTGTCGCTGGAGCGTCAGCCTTTGGAACGGCGCGGTCTGCGGCGGCGCGACGGCGATAGCTTTCGGTGTTCATCTCGAGGATGGTCGCGTGATGGACGAGCCTGTCGATAGCGGCGACGGTGACGGCCTGATCGGGGAAGACGCCGCCCCATGCGCTGAAGGGCTGGTTGGCGGCGATGGCGAGGCTGCGGGTCTCGTAGCGCCGGGCGATGAGCTCGAAGAGGACGGAGGTCTCGGCCTGATCCTTCCGGGCGTAGCTGATGTCGTCCAGGATGATCAGGTCGAAGCGGTCGAGCTTGGCGAGGGCGGCTTCGAGGGCGAGATCGCGTCGGGCGGCCTGGAGCTTCTGCACGAGATCGGTAGTGCGGGTGTAGAGGACGCGCCGGCCGGCCTCGACGAGGGCGTGGCCGACGGCGCAGAGCAGATGGGTCTTGCCGGCGCCGCTGTTGCCGATGGCGATGAGGTTGGCGCCGGTCTCGACCCAGTCGCCGGCGGCGAGCGCCTCGACGCGGGCGCGCGGGACGCCTGGCAACGCCTTGAAGTCGAAAGTGGCCAGGGTCTTTCCGCCGGGCAGGTGGAACTCGATCAGGTGGCGGCGGATGCGGCGGGTCTCTCGCTCGGCGAGTTCGAGCTCGGCGAGGACGGCGAGAAAGCGGCCGGCGGGCCATCCCTCCTTGTCGGCGCGTTCAGCGAGCGTGGACCAGTGGCGATGGATGCTGGGCAGGCGCAGGGCGGTCAGCATGGCGGGCAGCGCATGGACATCCACGGCGCGGGTGTCGGACGCGGTCATGGGCGGACCTCGAGCAGGGCGTCGAAGCTGGCGAGCGTGGTGAGCGCGACCGGGGTGTCGGCCGGCAGCGATCGTCGTTTCGGCTCGAGGCGCGGCTTGAGGGTCTCCGCCTCCGGCAGGCGGTCCGCCGCGAGGTCCTCGGCGATCAGCGCGGCGAGTTCGGCCTCGCAGGTCTCGTCATGGGCGAGCCACAGCAGATCGACCATGCGGCGGCAGGCGTCGCGCTGGGGCAGCGTCGCCGACAGGGCGCTCCAGGCCGCGGCGTACTCCGTGCGCGGGAACAGGCCGTCGCGATAGACCGACCCGGCCAGCGCCTGAGGCTTGCGGCGCAGGGCGTGGATGAGATGGCGATAGTCCACCTGATGGACGCGGGCGCCGTTGTCCTTGCCGCGTCGTCTGGGATGGCTGACGACACGGGTGGCGCCGAGGAAGGCCTCGATCCGGTCGTCGTAGACATGGACCCTCAAGCGCTGGCCGATCAGGCGCGAGGGCGCGCTGTAGAAGACGCTGTGCGCCAGGAAGCCGCCGGTCCTGGTGACGCGCACGACGGTTTCGGTGAAGTCGGTGGTCCGGCGGACGGGCAACGGGCGCAGGACGGCGGCCTCGATCCTGACGGCGTTCTCGCGGCGGCGATTGCGGCGGCCGACGACCTGGTCGACGAAGCGCCGCCAGTCGGCGAGCGCGTCGAAGTCGCGCGAGCCGCGCAGGATCAGCGCCTGGTCGAGCGCGGTCTTGAGGTGGCGGTTGTGCGATTCCACCGACCCGTTCTCGTGCGGCTCGCCGGGATTGCAACGGCTGGCGAGCAGGCCGTAGTGCGCGCAGAAGTCGTCGTAGCGCCTGGTGACGTCCTTCGCCGCTTCCTTGTCGAGGTTGCGATAGGCTGCGGAGAGGCTGTCGGTGCGGTGCTCGCGCGGCGCGCCGCCGAGGGTCCAGAGCGCATTCTGGAGGTTCTCGGCGAGCGCGGTGTAGCTCTCGCCGCCGAGCACGACGGCGGCGTGCTCCCAGCCGCTGTAGGCGAGAACGAAGTGGAAGAGCCGGTGCGCGAACGGCGCACCGGCGATGGTGACGCCGAGTTCCGTGGCGTCGGTGAAGTCCGACAGCGCCATGCGGCCCGGCTCGGGCGTCTGCCGGAAGATCACGTCGTGTGCCGCGCCGTGGAGCGCGCGCCAGTCGCGCACCCGCCGCTCCAGCGTCCGGCGGACGCGGTCGTCGGGAAAGGCGTCGGGGTCGGTCATCTGCAGATGGCGCAGCAGCGTCACCGCCTGCACGGCGGGGTCGCGCTCGAGGATCGGCAGCAGCACCGCCTCCCATACCGCCTCGAGCGGATCGGCGACGGTGCGCCCGCGCTCGGGCTGGCGCTGGGACGGCAGGCGGGGATCGGCGTCGATCCGGCGTGCGGTGCGCTCGCTGAACCCGGCTCGGGCGGCAGCGGCGCGTTGGCTGTGACGATGGCGGTCTTGCATGTACAATCTCACTTGCTGGTCGGTGACGGGTTTGCCCGGCACGGCAGGGGCCTCCGTTTGGTCACAGAGATCCCTGTCGTACTGGCCCGCAGCGGCCAGCACCCGCACCACGTCCCCACCAGGAAGACGAGCGCGCCGCTGTCTCCAGCCTACGGCCGGGCTACGCCCGACCTCCGGCTGGAGACAGCGGCCAACATGGCTGTCGGCGTCGGACAGGGCGGTTG
>CAVZOA010000044.1:0-25165 GCA_963776705.1 uncultured Alphaproteobacteria bacterium | reverse complement strand
TTATGTGTCCCTTCGTTCAGCGTATTGCTAAGGGCATCTTCCAGCGCCTCGATGCAGAACTCGGTGTCCATCGTATTATACCAACGGCCCTACGGATTGACCTGTGCCCATTGCCTGGAGGTGATGGAGGAGACGACTTCGGGCTTTTCTGCGAAACGGCTCCACGCGTTGCAGCAGGCATCGACGATGGCGTCGTAGTTGTCGAAGACGCTGATCGCGAGCCAGTTCGCCCGCAGGTACTGCCAGACGTTCTCGACCGGGTTCAGCTCCGGGCTGTAGGGCGGGAGCATGACGAGGGAGACGTTGTCGGGGACGACCAGCGCGTGTCCGCCGTGCCAGCCGGCACCGTCGAGGACGAGGACGGCATGGGCGCCGGGGGCGACGGTGCGGGCGATCTCGGCGAGGTGGTCGTTCATCGCGCCGGTATCGGCGAAGGGCATGACGAGGCCCGCGGCGACGCCGCGGCCGGGACAGACCGCGCCGAAGATGTAGGCCCACCGATAGCGGGTGTCGCGCGGCGCACGTGGGCGCGTGCCGCGCTTCGCCCAGACCCGGGTGAGCGTGCCCTGTTGGCCTACGCGCGCCTCGTCCTGGAACCAGACCTCGAGCGGTTTGCCCCTTGCAGTCTCGGGGACCGCGGCGGCGACCGCCTCGGAGAAGTTTTTTTGAAAGCTTCCTGCGCCTCGGGGTCGGTCTTCGGATGGCGCGGGCGCACCGAGAGCCGCCGGTAGCCGAGCGCCGCCAGGTACTTGCCGACCGTCCGCTCGTGCAACTCCACCCCGAACGTCGAGGCAATCCGGGCCCGCAGGTCCTGCCGCCGCCAGCGTACCACCCCGTCCACCGCCGGATCGGGGCCGGCCTCCAGCCAGAACACGACTTCGGCCACCTGGCCAGGATTAAGCCGCCGGGTTCGCGGGGCGCCTCGCCGGTTCGAGAGCCCGGCGAGCCCTTCGGCGTTGTAACGATGCACCCAGTCCCGGAGCGTCTGCCGGTCCATGCCGCAGGTCTCCGCCGAAGTCTTCCGATCGGCGCCCTCCAGCACCAGCGCTAACGCCAGCATCCGGCGCGCCGCCTGCCTGTCTCGGCTCTTCACCGCCGCCGCCCGCAGCTCCGCTGCCGTCAAATCCGTCCGCGTGATCGCGATCGCCACCATCTGCTCCACCTCCTGCCCTCAAGGCAGAGAGTAGAAAGCAACCCGCTTGGGAATCCCCTTCGGGAGTCAGGCGGAAGGGCCGCTGGTATTAGAGAGCCGCCAGGACAGCACCCGGCGCGTCGCCCAGTCCATGATTGCGACGAGGTAGAGGAAGCCACGCCGCATCGGGATGTAGGTAATGTCTGCGCACCAGACCTGGTTCGGGCGATCTACCACCATGTTCCTGAGCAGATATGGATCCTTGCGGTGCTCCGGGTGGGGCACTGTGGTGCGGGGGTGCTGGTAAACAGTTCAGGCTGAACAAACTTTCGGCGTGCCTTTCTGGTGCTTGCCGAGGGAGATTTCGGCGATCGCCGCGGCCAGGACTGCGGCGATCGCGGCGTGCAAGAAGGCCAGAAGAGCTCTCAGGTGGGCGAGGATCTTGCGGATGTTGTGGCCGCAGCCGCACAGGACGGCGAAGATCGCGTCGCCGAACGTGCCCTTCAGCGGGCAGCGTGACAGGCGGCCGTCGGTTTTCATGTGGCCGATTTCCGGCTCGATGGCGCTGCGCCGTCGCAACAGCTGTCTCAGCGCCGGGGTCAGGCCGCGGCGCGTGCCGCTGATCAGGACCTGCGTGCGCGCCACGCCGTGGCCGCGGTATCCGCGATCCACGACCGCCAGCGCAGGCGTCTGGCCGGTCAGGATGGCGACCTGCTCAAGCGCTTCCGGCAAGGTGTGGCCGTCATAGGGATTGCCCGGCAACGCACGCATGCCCACGACGAACCCCTCGTCGATGGTCGTGGCGAGGCTGACCTTCGTGCCGAACTCGTAGCGATTGCGGGCCTTGCCCTTGGAGATGCAGTCGACCTCCGGCTCGTGCAGCGCGTAGATCTTGCCGCGGCTCCTGGGGCCCTGGTGCAGCAGGCGGCCCACCAGCACCAGCATGTCCAGAACGCGCTCGCGCAGCGGACCCGCAGGGATCGCATCCAGCTGGCGGCGGAGGTCGCGCAGCACGCGGCCGGTGTAGCCCTTCAGCTTTTTCAGGGCCTTGCGCATGCGCTTGAACTGTCGGGCATGGGCGTATCGGCCGGCCTGCATGGCCAGGCGCGGCGCCAGCCGGTTGTAGTTCTGCCGCAGCGTGACCCCGGCTTCACTTGCAAGGGCGACAAGCTGATTGCGGGCCTTGTCATAGAGGCGCGCGTCGGTCGGGTGCGCGATGTTTTTCTCCATGACCGTGGTGTCGACGGCGACGCGCGACAGGCTGTCGTCATCGATCGTGCCCGATGCCCGCCCGGCCTCGATGGTCTTCGTGAGCAGCCACTCGGCCCCTTCCTCACCGATCCGCTGCCGCCAGCGGGTCAGGCAGGACGGGTCGATCGGTGGGCGGTGCTGGAGTGAGGCGGGGAACAGATCGGTCCGGTGGACCGATCTGCCGCCGAACGTCTCACCGGTGAAATGCTGATAGTAGGGGTTCTCGACCCAGCGCGCGACGACTGCCTCGTCCGACAGCCGGTAGGCGTGCTGGAGATACAGCAGCCCCGCCACCAGCCGCGGCGAGGTCGCGGGCCGCCCCCGATGCGATGGGAAGAACCCGGCCCATTCCCGTTCGAAGAACTCCCAGTCGATCAGCGCCGCCAGCGTCGCCAGCTCGTGACGCATGTCGATCATGTCGGTGAGGCGGGGGCGCAGGAGATCGTCCTGCTCTTCCCGGCGGGGATGGGGCTTCATCGGGGCTCCGGAATTCGCAAGGCTTCGAAGGCCAGAATACGAAACCCTGCAAATCGGCGCCAGCGTTTCAGCATGATCTGCGCGGTAAATCAGCAGGTTGGGAGTTATTCAGGGTGAACTAACCACACGGGCTCTTCAGGCGGGTTTGGGCAGGGTCAGGGCATCGAAAAGGTCCAGCTGTTCCGGGGTTGGGCGGGTCGTGCCTTCGAGGGTGCGCTCGGCGATCCGGGCCTGATGGCGATGAATGCGCGCGAGCAGGTCGAGCGCGGTGCGGGGGCTGGCGCTGTGGCCCCTGGCCTTCAGGTGCAGGCGCATGACGCGGTGGAGCACGAGGGCGAGGAAGCAGATCAGCGCATGGGCGCGGATGCGGTCTGGGAGGCGGTGGTGGACGGGCGCGATCTCGATGTCGGATTTCAGCACGCGGAAGCCGCGTTCGATGTCGGCGAGGCTCTTGTAGCGCGCGACAGCGTCGGCGGCGGTCAGGTCGGGGGCGTTGGTGATCAGCGCGAACTTTCCGTCGAAGAGCTCTGCCTCGGCAATGGCAGCCTCGTCCAGGCTGCAGCTGAAGCGCTCGGCGGTGTAATCGGCCTTGAGGAAGCGGGTCAGTTCCGCCTCGGCCACGGCGCGGGTGAAGCGGCTGTAGGCCCCGCGCTCGGAAGCGCGGCGACCACGGGCGGTCTGGCCCGCGTCCTGGGCGTCGAGCCGGGCCACCATCTTCTCTGCCATCGCCTCGAGCTCGGCGATGCGGGCGCGGCGCCGGGTGGATTGCTCCTCGGCGCGCAGCGGATCATGGGCGACGATCAGGCGGTGGCCGGCAAACTTGCTCTCGGCCAGCCCCTCTTCATCGAAGGCGAGACCCTGGAAGGTATCGACCAGCTCGGTGTAGCGCCGGGCTGGCACGGCGAGGATGAACTCCAGCCGACGGCCGCCTCGCTCGGCAATGGCGGTCAGCTCGCAGATGTTTTCCAGGCTCAGCAGCCCTCGATCGGCCACGAGAATGACCCGCTGGATCGGGAAGCGCTCCAGGACGGTCTGCCTGCAGCGTCTTCGTTTCCGCGACATTGCCGGGGTGGACGGTGTGCGTGAGCGGCAGGCCTTCGGCGGTCTGCACGACGCCGAGGACGGACTGGCGGGCGATGCCGCCGCGCTCCTTGTTCATGCCGAAGGCGCGGATATCGTCCTCGACCGCACCTTCGCCGTGGATGCGCACGGTGGTCAGGTCGTAGAAGACCACCGCAAGGTCTTGATCGACCAGCGGGCGGATCTGCTTCGCGAGTTCCGTCTCGACCCGCTCGGCATGGTCCATCAGCGCGTCCATCGCGCGCAGAAGATGCTGGTGGGTCACGGCCTCGGGCATCGCCGGCATCGCCACGGTCTCCAGCCAGCGCAGGCAGCCGAGCTTGCTCGTGGGGTCGCAGAGGCGGTTGAACGCCATCGCGCGGACGAGGGCCTCCACGTCGGTTCCGCGACGCCCCGACCGCAGGGCCCGGCCGAGCGCGCGGTCGAGACCGAGGTCCTTCCAAAGCGCATGCAGGGCGAAGACGTCGCCATAACTGCGCGCGCCTTCCCAGGCGATCTCGGTCTTCGCGGGCCCGGCCCGCCCGGCAACCCGGCCAAGGCCTCGGATCAGGGCGTCGAGCTGGCCGTCCTTCATCCCGTCGACGCGCCCGAGGTTGGCGACGACGCGCAGCCTGGGCTTCCCGGCCTCGTTGCGGAACGACTCGACGATCTGCAGATAGCGGCGCCCGCCGCTCTCGGTGACGCGTGTGAACATGGAATGCAGGATGCCGCGCAGAAAGCCTCATTGCAAAGCATACTAGGTGTGTAACGTGTAACTACACGGGATACGCCGGAATCCACCTCGAACGGCTTCCAACCCCTTGAATTCGCGAATTCGGCACGCACCCGATACACGAAATCTGGCCGGCAAATGTCGAACTTGGGGGCGCGGTCTTCAAATCCTCGACCGTCGCTCGCTTGCGCCACTTCGCAACCGTCTTCGGGTAGATGCCCAGTTCTTGGCTCAACTGCGAGAGCGAAGCTTGCGATCGCTGCATTGCAGTTCTGACGGCGTGCGGGGTCGTGGCGCTCCCGTGACGACCTTGTCCCATAGGGCTTCCTCCCATTCCTGGGAAAGGATCACACTATCAAACCCTGGGACTAAACACCTAGGACGATTCGCTGTGATAGAGATGCGCCGCCTCGGTGCGGTTGCGCACACCGAGCTTGCGGATGACGTTGTGCATGTGCAGCTTGACTGTGTGTTCGGAGACCTCGAGTTGCGAGGCGATCAGCTTGTTCTGGAACCCTTTCGCAGCCCAGGCGAGAACCTCGGTCTCGCGTTGCGTCAGGCCGCCAAACGGCCGGCTGGCGGCAGGGGAGCAGGGCGCCCCCTGGGATAGGGAATGAGCCTCCTCCGCCCAGAAGAATTCGCAAGGTATGAACGTCTGTCCGAGGAGGAAGAGGCGCAGCAGGGACATCCACACTTCGAACCGGACATTCATGGGCAGAAAGCTGATGAGCCTGCCGGAAAGCACGGAGCGGTTTCCTTGGTATGTGCTGCGCGCGCTGTCGAGATGTTCGAAGCACTGCACCACGACCGCATTGGGCGCGACGCAGCTCGCCACCTCGAAATTATCGGCGAAGGCATCCAGACGTTCCGCGCCCAGTATGAGCGCGCGCACGTCGCGGTTCTCCAAGTCGCGAAGGTCGTCGCTGCGGAGGATTTCGAGGCCGGGATATTCGGAACGGATCACGGTGGCGAGCGTGTCGCTGAAATGCAGCTTGGATCCGTAGACCATTATAGATGCGCGGCTCGAGGCCTTTCGCCCCTTTGCGGGCTCGGGTCGACCGGCGGAGAGGTTGAAAGTTTGCATGATGTCCTTCCCACTGAAATGGGTATGGCTCAAATGGCACAAGTAGATCGAATGGAGTTACCTGCTTTGTGTGGATGCCTCTGACCGAGGTCTCGCCAACGTGGATACCGTATACAGTACGGGATTGTTCAGGAACTCATCAAAAGGGTTAGGTGTTATCGCCCTCTTTCCTTATTTTCGCAGCTTATACCGGACAGCCAAAATACATTCCGCATGAAGGGTTTATCGAGGCGCGGCAAGAGGAAATAGAACCCTAGGTTGATTAAATCAAGAACTATGTACGCTAAAACAAACAGCGCGTGCAATCTTTCAGCGCCAGATGGTTTTGATCCTCCCTAACCGAATTCATGTAATCGAATCGCAACGGGCGAGAGAGGCCGAATTGTCCGGATGGCGGTGCGGATATCGCGGACCTGGCATCAATCTCCGGGCAAGGCGAATGGCAACGCTCGATTCGATCTGTACCGGACGCGCGTATCGGGTGCGCTTCAGGGGCTGGCGCTGCGTCAACAGGGGTTACGTTCCGGTTCGCTCCGGTCGGCTCTGTTGCGCAAAGGCCGGGTGAGGGATTCATCTCGTGAATCCAGCGTGGTAGCCGGTCTGCATGAGCAGACCCATCCCGCCGAGCTACAAGACCAAGAACTGGCCGGCCTACAACGAAGCGCTGAAGCAGCGTGGCTCCCTGACGATCTGGTTCGATCCGGACATGGTCTGGGTGCCGCCGCCGACCGGCAAGCGAGGCCGGCAGCCGCAGTATAGCGATGCCGCGATCCAGACGTGCCTGACGATGAAGGTCCTCTTCGGCATGGCGCTCAGGCAGACCACGGGCTTCGTCGAAAGCCTGCTGCGCCTGGTCGGCCTCGACTGGGCTGTGCCGGACTTCAGCACGCTCAGCCGTCGTCAGAAGACCTTGGCCGTGACCATTCCCTACCGCGGCTCGCAGGGGCCGCTGAACCTGCTGATCGACAGCACCGGCATCAAGGCAGAAGGTGAAGGCGAGTGGCACGCCCGCAAGCATGGCGGCGCGAAACGCCGCCTATGGCGCAAGATCCACATCGGCGTCGACGAACAGACGCTGGAGATCCGCGCCCTCGAGAGTTCACTGGCGATTGCCACTGGTCCGAAAGAGCCAGTGGACGGGAGCAGCGTCGGTGACGCGCCGATGCTGCCCGAGCTGCTCAGCCAGATCCCGCCTGATGTGGAAATCGGCTCGGTCACCGCGGACGGGGCCTACGATACGCGCAAGTGCCATGATGCCGTCGCCGACCGCGGCGCCCATGCCGTCATTCCGCTGCGCAAGAACGCCAGGCCGTGGAAGCCATCGACCGCGGGCGCCATTGCCCGGAACGAGGCCCTCCGCGCATCGAAATACCTCGGCCGCGCGATCTGGCGAAAGTGGAGCGGGTACCACCGCCGAAGCCGCGCCGAGACGAAGATGCATTGCGTCAAGCTCTTGGGGCAGAGCCTCATGGCGCGCGACTTTGATCGCCAGGTCGCCGAACTCCAGATCCGCGCTGCCGTCCTGAACGGCTACACCGCGCTCGGCATACCTGTCACAGAGCCCGTGGCATAAGTGCGTCTGGGGAAAGGGGAGGTCCGCGCTTCACGTCCTTTGCGCAACAAAGCCGATCGGCTTCCTCAAGAAAGAGCACGGCAACCCAGCTAAGGGCATTCCCCTTTTCAAACAGGCAAGCGACGGGTGGGAACCATGGCCCGATGATGTGCGGGCCGAATTTGAAGCCGTGGCAACGCCCCGCGCGCGGCTGGTCTATGAACTGTGCATCGGCACTGGTCAGCGGATCGGAGACGTTCTGAAAATCCGCTGGGGCCATATCAAGGACGGTGCCTATGACTTCACCCAAGGCAAGACCGACAAGCCGTTGTGGATACCCCTGACGGACCGTCTCAAGGCGCACCTGGGCGCGGTCGAGAAAAAGGGCCTGACGGTCATCACGGACAAGAGCGGACGCCCTGTGCGCTATCGGACGATTGCCGAGGAAATGCGCAAGGTGAAGTCGACGATGCAGCACCCCGAGGCGGCAAAGTACGTCACCCACGGGCTGCGCAAGAACGCGACAATCGAACTCTACCTAGCGGGATGCGACGACGAGATGGTGAAAGCCGTCACCGGTCATTCCGGCGTCGAGATGCTCAAAAAATACGGAGGTCAGATCAGGCAAAGGGAACTCGCAACACGGGCGCAGGACGCCCGGAACCGCTTTGAACAGAACAGGAAGGAAACATGAATGTTTCAACACCTGTTTCAAAAATCGAGCAAGTGGAGCCACAACATGACGCAAGTCATTCAAAATATTGGAGGCGAGTACCGGAATCGAACCGGTGTACACGGATTTGCAATCCGCTGCGTAACCACTCCGCCAACTCGCCGAGCCGAGACTTCCTAGACCCGCACGGGGCCGACTTCAAGTCGATATGCTCCCCGCGCGACTGCCAGGAGCGGAGCGGCAAGCCTGTCGCGCATGTCGGCGGTTGGGGGCGTGGTGGAGCCGAGGGGAATCGAACCCCTGACCTCGTCATTGCGAACGACGCGCTCTCCCAACTGAGCTACGGCCCCACACGCGGGGACAGATGAGAGATCGAAGGGGGCTTGTCAAGCAAGGAACAAGGATCGCGGGGCCGCGTTCGCGTCGGCCATGACGAGAAAAATCCTCTGGAAGCTGCGGCAATTCGCGCGCCGGCTCTGGGTCCGGGCGACGCTCGTCTCCTGCCTCGCCCTTATCGCCGCCCTCTCCGCGCCCCTGTCGAACTACCTGCCGCTCAGCGTTGCGACCAAGATCGACCGCGACACCCTGTCGGGGCTCCTGCAGATCCTCACCAACTCGATGCTGACCGTCACCACCTTCTCGCTGTCGATCATGGTGACCGCGCATCTGGCCGCCGACAGTTCGGCGACGCCGAGGGCCCACCGGCTACTGCAGCAGGACAGCCGCACGCAGACGGTGCTGGCGACGTTCATCGGAGCGTTCGTCTATGCCCTGACGCTCACCATCATGCTCAATCTCGGTCTGCTGGCCGAGGACGAACTGGCGATCGTCTATTTCTTCACCGTGGCCGTCATCCTGCTCGTGGTGATCGCGATCCTGCGCTGGGTGGGGCATCTCGACGGTCTCGGCAGCGTCGAGGCCACGATAAGGCGGGCCGAGGAGCGCGCCGCCGCGGAGATTTCCCGGCGCAACCTGATCCCCTACCTCGGGGGCCGGCCCCGCGACGCGGTCGCCGTGCCCGCCAAGGCGCGCCGGCTGGAGGCGGCGAGTTCGGGCTATCTGCAGGACATCGACGTGCGGAGCCTGTCCGAGGCCGTGGGGCCTGAGAGCCGCGTCTGGGTGGAGGTGGCGCCCGGAGACTGGATCGTCGAGGGAGGCCTTCTCGCGCATGTGGAGGCGACAGAGTGGTCCGAGGCTACGATCGGGGCGCTGCGGGCCGGGTTCACCTTCAACGACCGGCGCGAGCACGGGCAGGACACGACCTATTCGCTGATCGTGATGACCGAGATCGGCGAGCGGGCCCTTTCGCCCGGCATCAACGACCCGCGGACGGGACTGGACGTGATCGGCCGGATCACCCGGATGATCCTGCGGATCGAGCCCGAGACGCCGCTCGAACTCTCCTCACGTCGAGAACGTCTTCGTTCCGGCCGCCGACCGCGGCGAGATGCTGCGGAGCGCGCTCGACCCGATCGCGCGGGACGGGCGCACCTTCCGCGAGATCGGCATGGCGATCCAGGCCGCGGCCTCCGCGCTCTCCCGCCATCCCGATCCGGCCATCGAACGCGCCGGGCGGGTCCTCTCGGCGAGAGGACTGAGCTATGCCCGAGACGGTCTCCTGCTGATCGAGGACATGGATCGGCTGGGGGCCGTCGCCGTGGCCGACGGCCCGGCGCGAATGGTCGGCGACGACCCCGCCCGGTCGGTCGCCGCGGCGCTCGGAGAGGAACAGAAGGCGAGCCATTTCCGCGAGCGGCGCTGAGCTACTCCGCCGCCTCCCGATAGGCCTCCACCGGCGGGCAGGTGCAGACGAGATTGCGGTCGCCGTAGACGTTGTCGACGCGGTTCACCGGCGGCCAGTACTTGTCCACCCTGAAGGCGCCGGCGGGGAAGCAGCCGGTCTCGCGGCTGTAGGGTCGCTCCCAGTGCACCGACCAGGTCCTCGACCGTGTGCGGCGCGCCCTTCAGCGGGTTCGTCTCCCGGTCGCCGCCCTCCTCGATCTCGCCGATCTCGGACCGGATCGACAGCATCGCGTCGCAGAACCGGTCGAGCTCTGCCTTGGTCTCGCTCTCGGTGGGCTCGACCATCAGCGTGCCGGCGACCGGCCAGCTCATCGTGGGCGCGTGGAAACCGTTGTCGATCAGCCGCTTGGCGATATCGTCCACGGTCACCTCCGCCGCCTCGTCGAACGGCCGGACATCGAGGATGCATTCGTGGGCGACCCGCCCGCTTCGTGCCGCGGTAGAGCACATCGTAGGCCCCTTCGAGACGCGTTGCGATGTAGTTCGCGTTCAGGATCGCGACCTTCGTCGCCTGTGTCAGCCCCGCGCCGCCCATGAGCCGGCAATAGGCCCAGGAGATCGGCAGGATCGACGCCGATCCGAAGGGCGCAGCCGCTGACTGCGCCCGCCGTCTCGCCGAAGCCCGGCAGATGCGGCGCCAGGTGCGCTCTCACGCCGATCGGCCCCATCCCGGGCCCGCCGCCGCCGTGCGGGATGCAGAAGGTCTTGTGCAGGTTCAGGTGGCTCACGTCGGCGCCGATCTCGCCGGGCTTCACCAGACCGACCATGGCGTTGAGGTTCGCGCCGTCGAGATAGACCTGCCCGCCGTGGGCGTGGGTGATCTCGCAGACCTCCCGCACGGTCTCCTCGAAGACGCCATGGGTGGAGGGATAGGTGATCATGCAGGCGGCGAGGTCGTCTCCGGCCTTCTCCGCCTTGGCACGGAAATCCTCGACGTCGATGTCGCCCCGCGCGGTGCATTTCACCACCACCACCTTCATCCCCGCCATCTGCGCCGAGGCGGGGTTGGTGCCGTGGGCGTTGACCGGGATCAGGCAGACGTCGCGGTGCCCCTCGCCATTCGCGGCGTGGTAGGCCGCGGATGGTCAGAAGCCCCGCATATTCCCCCTGCGCGCCGGAATTCGGCTGCATCGACATGGCGTCGTAGCCGGTGATCGTGCAGAGCCGCTCGGACAGATCGGCGATCATCTCGGCATAGCCCTCCGTCTGGTCGGCGGGCGCGAAGGGATGGATGTTGGCGAATTCGCGGCCAGGTGACCGCCATCATCTCCGCGGCCGCGTTCAGCTTCATCGTGCAGGATCCGAGCGGGATCATCGCCCGGTCGAGCGCCAGGTCGCGGTCGGCCAGGCGGCGCATGTAGCGCATCATCTCGGTCTCGGCCCGGTTCATGTGGAAGACCGGATGGGTCAGGTAGTCCGACCGCCGCACCAGCGCCTCGGGAAAGCGATAGCCCGCCGGGCCCGCCTCTCCGGCGCCGAAGGCCTCCAGCAGGCGCGCCACGGTCTCGGGCCGCGTGGTCTCGTCGAGCGCGATGCCGAGCCGGGTGCCGCCCACCTTCGGAGGTTGATCCGCCGGTCGGCGGCGGCCCGGAGGATCACGCCCTGCACGGCGCCGCACCTCGACGGTGATCGTGTCGAAAAAGCTCTCCGGCACGACCTCGTAGCCCGCCGCCTCCAGCGCCTTGGCGACGCCGCGCGGCCTTGAGGTGGATCCGCTGCGCGATGGCCTTCAGACCCTCCGGGCCGTGGAACACCGCGTAGAACGACGCCATGACCGCGAGCAGCGCCTGCGCGGTGCAGACGTTCGATGTCGCCTTTTCCCGCCGGATATGCTGCTCCCGCGTCTGCAGGCTCAGCCGGTAGGCGCGGTTGCCGCGGGCATCGACGGAGACGCCGACGATGCGGCCGGGCATCGACCGCTTCATCCCGTCCCGGCAGGCCATGTAGGCGGCATGCGGGCCCGCCATAGCCCATCGGCACGCCGAAGCGCTGGGTGGAGCCGACGGCGATGTCCGCGCCCATCGCGCCCGGCTCCTTCAGCAGCGTGCAGCGCCAGCGGATCGGCGATGACGATCCCGATGCCGTTCTGCTCGTGCAGCGCCGCGATCTGGTCGCCGAAGTCGCGAATGCGACCGAGCGTGCCCGGATACTGGAAGATCCCGGCGAAGACCGCCGCCGCGTCCATCTGGTCCGGGTCGCCCACCACCACCTCGATTCCGAGCGGCGCGCAGCGGGTGCGGATCACGTCGATGTTCTGCGGGTGGCAGCCTTCGTCGACGAACAACGTGCGGGCCTTCGACTTCGCCGCGCGCCCCGCCATCGTCATCGCCTCGGCCGCCGCCGTCGCCTCGTCGAGCAGCGAGGCATTGGCCACGTCGAGCCCCGTCAGGTCGCAGATCATGGTCTGGAAGTTCAGTAGCGCCTCCAGCCGGCCCTGGCTGATCTCCGGCTGGTAGGGCGTGTAGGCGGTGTACCAGGCCGGGTTCTCGAGGATGTTGCGCTGGATCGCCGGCGGCGTGACCGTGCCATGGAATCCCTGCCCGATCATCGAGGAGAAGACCTGGTTCCGATCGGCGATCTTGCGCAGGGTGAAGAGCAGCTCGCGCTCGGTCAGGGCCGGGCCGAGATCGAGCGGCCCGGCCTGCCGGATGCCGTCCGGCACCGTCTCGTCGATGAGCGCGTCGAGGCTCTCCACGCCGAGCGCCTCGAGCATTTCCGCCATCTCCGCGGGCGACGGGCCCGACATGGCGGCGATTGGCAAAATCGTAGGGATCGTATTCCGTCGGCTCGAACGGCATCTCGGCGTGTCCTTCCTCGTCGCGGGCCTCGTCGCGGGCGGCGCGGCGCACCCCGCCGCGGGCCTCTCAGATGAACTTCTTGTAGGCGGCCTCGTCCATGAGTTCGTCGAGCGCCGACATGTCCTCCACCCGCATCTTGAAGAACCAGCCCGCGCCCAGCGGGTCCTCGTTCACGAGACCGGGATTGTCCTCGAGGGCGGGGTTCACCTCGATGATCTCGCCGTCGACGGGCGCCATGATCTCGGAGGCCGCCTTGACGCTCTCGATCACCACCACCTCGTCCTCCTTGGCGACGGTGCGACCCTCCTCGGGCAGTTCCACGAACACCAGGTCGCCGAGCTGCTCGGCGGCGTGGTCCGTGATCCCCACGGTGACGACGTTCTCCTCGTCCTCCTCGGGCCTCAGCCATTCGTGCTCTTCGGTGTATTTCACGGCCGCTCTCCCTGTCATCTCCTGTAGGTCGCCTCGCGGAACGGCAGGGCGACGACCTTGACCGGCAGCCTCCGCCCGCGCAACTCGCCTTCCAGTGTGGTGCCCGGCTCGGCCCGGTCAACATCGACGTAGCCCATCGCGATCGGCCGCTCGAGCGTGGGGCCGAATCCGCCCGACGTGATGCGTCCCACCGCCCTTTCGCCGTCGAACAGCTCCACCCCCGCGCGCATCGGGGCGCGCCCCTCCGGCTGGAGCCCGACGCGCAGCCGCGTCGGCCCCTCCTCGATCTCGCGAAGGACCCGCTCGGCGCCAGGAAAGCCGCCCGCGCGCTCGCCGTCCTTCCGTCGGGCCTTCTGGATCGACCACAGGGAGATCCGCCTCCACGGGAGAGGTGTGCTCGTCGATGTCCTGCCCGTGCAGGCAGAGGCCCGCCTCGAGCCGGAGCGAGTCCCGCGCGCCGAGCCCGACCGGCACCACGCCCTCGGCGTCGAGAAGCGCCCGCGCCAGCGCCTCGGCCGCCTCCGCCGCCACCGAGATCTCGTATCCGTCCTCGCCGGTATAGCCCGAACGCGAGACCCAGAGCTCACCGTGTTCGGAGCCCAGCACGGCCACGTCCATGAACCGCATCGCCGCCGTCCCCGGCGCCAGCGCCTCGAGCACCGCCTCCGCCCGCGGCCCCTGGAGGGCGAGCAGCGCCCGGTCGAGCTTCTCCAGATCGCATCCCGGCAGCCCCTCCCGCAGATGCGCGAGATCGGCCTCCTTCCGCGCGGCGTTCACCACCAGGAACAGATCCCCGGCGCGCCGCGCCACCATGAAGTCGTCGAGGATGCCGCCGTTGCCGGACAGGAACAGCGCGTAGCGCTGCCGCCCCTCCTTCAGCCCGATCACGCTCTGCGGCACGAGCCGCTCCAGCGCTGCGGCCGCCGCCGCGGGCCCGTCGGCATGGGTCAGCACGATCTGCCCCATGTGGCTCACATCGAAGAGCCCCGCCCCCGAGCGACAGGCCACGTGCTCCCGCATCACCCCCATCGGAAACTGCACCGGCATCTCGTAGCCCGCGAACGCGACCATCTTCGCGCCGAGTTCCGTATGCAGCCCGTGCAGCGGTGTCCGTTTCAGATCGCCCATCGCTCCTCCGCCATCCCGTCTCCTCTTTCGGTCGCATATCGGCCCCGGATCGGTAGTGTCCCCAGAGATGGTGTAGGAACTGGCGTCCACCTTCTTCTTCATAGCTGGTGTCGCTCGTTCACTGAGCGGCGATCATGGCCGCATCAGGGTTATCGTCGCACAGGCCTGTCAGTTTTTCCACGGGCATGTAGCGGCGGCTGACGGCCCACTCATCGTTCTGCTCCAGCATGAGCGCGCCGACGAGGCGAACGACGGCCTTGCGGTTGGGGAAGATGCCGACGACGTTGGTGCGCCGCTTGATCTCCTTGTTGACGCGCTCCAGCGGGTTGGTGCTGTGGAGCTTCGAGCGCAGGCTCTCGTCGAAGGCCATGTAGGCGAGGACGTCGTGATCGGCCGCGTCCATCAGTTCGGCGACGTCGCGGAACCGGTCACGAAGGTTGTCTGCGACCTCGCGCCACCGGGCATGGGCCTGGTCCCGGTCCTTCTCGGCGAAGACGGTCTTCACCACCGCGCTGACCACCGGCTTGTTGGTCTTGCTCACGCGGGCCAGAAGGTTGCGCTGAAAATGCACCCGGCAGCGCTGCCATCCGGCGTCCAGGACCTTGCTTGCAGCGGCCTTGAGGCCCTCGTGCGCATCGCTGATTACCATCTGCACGCCACGCAGGCCGCGGCGGGTCAGCGAACGCAGGAAGTCGGCCCAGAAGGCCTCGGCTTCGGACGGCATGACGGCGATGCCGAGTATCTCACGCCGCCCGTCGGTGTTGACCGCGACGGCCACTATCACCGCCATGGAGACGATCCGTCCGCCTTCGCGCAACTTCACGTAGGTGGCGTCGAGCCACAGGAAGGGCCAATCGCCCTCCAGCGGCCGGTTCAGGAACGCCTGCACCCGCTCGTCGATCTCTTCGCAGAGCCGCGAGACCTGGCTTTTCGAGGTGCCCGTCAGCCCCATGGCGCGCACCAGGTCGTCCACCGCTCGAGTGGAGACACCGTGGATGTAGGCTTCCTGCACCACCGCCATCAGCGCCTTCTCGGCCGTCCGCCGCGGCTCGAGAAAGGTCGGGAAGTAACTCCCCTTCCTCAGCTTGGGAATGCTCAGCCCGATCGTCCCGGCCCGCGTATCCCATCGGCGCGGCCGGTAGCCGTTGCGCTGGTTCTCCCGGTCCGGCGTTCGCTCGCGCAGACCGGCCCCGCACACGGCGCCCACCTCGATCTCCATCAGCCGTTGCGCGGCATCCTGGATCAGCTCACGCAGGAAATCGGTGTCGTCGCTCTTGGCGATCGCCTCCGGAACGTCGATCATAGCCTCGGTCATCGTGCTCTCCTTCGTTGTCTTCGGTCGTCGAACAACCTCAGACTACGAAGACGCGCGGTGGCCGCCAGCCCGGCCACGCGCTGCGCTACGCCAAGGGCTTCGCGCGCGGCCTCCTACACCACGGAGTGGGGCACCTACCCCCGGATCGGCAACGGCCTTGCCATCCGCGCCCAAAGGTCGGAGACGAACGCCCATGACCGATCCGCACTTCTTCGGCTACGGGTCGCTGGTGAACCGCCGCACCCATGTCTACGAATCCGCGCACCGCGCGACGCTCCGCGGCTGGCGCCGGGTCTGGCGGCCGACGGCCTTGCGTCCGGCGGCATTCCTCACCGCCCGCCCGGTCCCCGGCTCGCAGATCGACGGGCTGATCGCCGCGGTCCCGAACGGGGACTGGGCGGCGCTCGACCTGCGCGAGGCGGGCTACGACCGGGTGCCCGCCGGATCCATCGACCACCCGCTCGAGGCGGCGCCGGAGATCGCCGTCTATGCCATCCCGCCCCGCGGGGATGACGTGACCGGCTCGCCGATCCTGCTCTCCTATCTCGACGTGGTCGTGCAGGGCTATCTGAGCGAGTTCGGCGAGGCCGGGGTCGCGCGCTTCTTCGAGACCACCGACAACTGGACCCTGCCCATCGCCGACGACCGCGACGCGCCCCTCTATCCACGCGCGCAGGATCTCGCGCCGGAAGAGGTCTCGCTCATCGACGGCTGGATCTCCCGCACCGGAAGCCGGATCGTGCCGGTGAAGACCACCGGCCTCGGTCCCGACGCCGCCCCCTGACGGGGGGCGTCCGCCTCAGCGGTCGATCCCGAGCACCCGGTCGAGCGACACCGCCCCGGGCCCCCGCGCGACGAGCGCCAGGAAGCACGCAGCCCAGAGCCCGTGCGTGGCCCAGGCGCCGGGATAGACGAAGATCTGGATCACCGCCGTCATCGCGAGAAGCGCCGCCGCCGAGACCCGCGTGGCGAGACCGACGGCCAGCGTGACAGAGAAGACGTGCTCCGCGAGCGTGGCAAGGACGGCGGCCAGCGCCGAGGGAAGGAGCGGCAGCGCGTATTCGTTCTCGAACAGCCAGTAGGTGCTGTCGGCAATCTCGAACCCGTCCACCTTGGTGCGGGCCGAGGCCCAGAAGACCGAGGCCGGAACCAGCCGCGCGAGGAGGGCTGGGAGGCTCCAGGACAGCCGGTCGCAGAGCGCGTTGAGGGCACGCAGCGCCGCAAGAGCGCGCGCGACCGGTGAGAGGGTGGCGGTGGTGTCGGGATGGGTCACGGATATTCCTCCGGGCCGGGCTGGGGGACGACGGCGACGACGAGGCCGTTCTGCACGAGAACCGACAGGGCCTCGGCCGCCGCCCCTCGCCCGGCCTCCTGCGCGAGAAGCTCGAGCGGCGCACCATGCGCGAGCGCGACGACCAGCGCCGCGATACGCGGCGGGACCGGCAGCACCGGCACCGTGTCTGCCTGCCGGAAGACCAGCGCCGCTTCCGGTGTCGGCGCAATCTTCCGCGGCCTCCCCGCCCCCTGGTTTGCTTCCCAGATCGAGACGGCCGGGTGGCCGGAAGAGTACACAAAGAGCGCGGGATGGAGCCGGAGGCCGAAATCGCCCCCCGCCGCCGCGGCGGCCTGCCGAACCTCCGCAGGCGTCATCGAGGCAGCGTCGGCCGCGTGGTAGGCTCGGCCGCGCAGCCATTCGAGCCGCGCCACGTCCGGCAGGTAGGGCAATCCCGCCGCCGGCCCGAACGCGGCGAGAAAGTCGGGGAAGGCGCCGCCATAGTCGAGAAGGACCGGGGTTTCGGGCGGCCTCGCCCGCACGAAGTCCCGTGCGGCCGCCTCGAAGAACGGCGCGCCCACGATCCGACGAACGGCGGGAAAGCGTTGCCCGAGCGCCTCCACGAGCGAATGGACGACGTTGTTGCGGTAGACCGCGAAGCGCCGCGCGAGGTCCCCGACCGCGGTCACGCCCGCCGGCACCGCGCGTCCGGCCAGCGCCGCCCTGATCGCCCCCTGCATCTCAGGATGCGACGGCACGGGACGCGTCCTCCAGGATCGCGCCTGCCCGGTCCGCCTCGGCGAGGAGCACGGGCAGGTCGGGCACATCACTGTCCCATTCGATCAGCGTCGGCAGCGGGCCAGCGGCGGCGATCACCTCGGCGTAGAGCGTCCAGACCGGGTCGGACACCGGCGAGCCGTGCGCGTCGATCAGGAGCGGTCCCGAGGGCAGGTCCTCGGTCGCGTGCCCCGAGAGGTGGATTTCGCCGACCGCGCCGAGCGGGAACCGGGCGAGATAGGCGCGGGGGTCGTCGCGGTGGTTGGTGCAGCTCACGAAGACGTTGTTGACGTCGAGCAGGAGGCCGCACCCCGTCCGCCGGACGATCTCGGCAAGGAACTCGGTCTCGGCCAGCGTCGAGCCCTCGAAGGTGATGTAGGTGGACGGATTCTCCAGCAGCATCCGCCGCCCGAGCGCCGCCTGCACCGCGTCGACATGGGCGCAGACGGTGACGAGGGTCTCGTCGTCGTAGGGCAAGGGCAGCAGGTCGTTCAGGTAGGCGTCGTCGTGGCTGGACCAGGCCAGGTGCTCGGAGAAACTCGCCGGCGCGTACCGGTCGCAGAGCGCCTTCAGGCGCGCCAGATGGGCCGCGTCCAGCGGGCCGGCGCCGCCGATGGAGAGCCCGACGCCGTGGATCGACAGCGCGTAGTCCCGCCGGAGCGCGGCGAGCTGCGCATGCGGCGGCCCGCCCGCGCCCATGTAGTTCTCGGCATGGATCTCGAGAAAGCCGAGAGGCGGTCGTATCTCTCGAAGAGCCTCGAAATGGCTGCGCTTGAAGCCGATCCCGGCGGATGCCGGCAGGACGTCGGGCTGTCTGAACGTTTCTTTCATAATGGGCGCTCCTGCTCCTGTCGGGGCGGCCCCGCGGGCGGACCCGCGAAGCCGGGGGATCGGTCGGCGTCAGGCCGGCAGGTCGCGCTCGAGCGGCTCGAGCGCGCCTTCGCGCGGCGTGCCGTCGGCCATGTCCGGCAGGTCGATCTCGGTGCAGGTGCCCGCCGGAACGAGCGTCCAGGAATTCCCCTGATAGTCCACGCTCGCCGTGCCCGCGCAGGTCGTGCCGGGCCCGGCGGCGCAATCGTTCTCGCCGGCGAGCGCCACGCCGTAGCACTTCACCTGGTCGTCCTGGGCGGCCGCCCCGGTCGCGGCGCAGGCGGCGCCAATGAGGGCGAGGGCGAGGGCGAGGGTTGTCGTCTTGGTGGTCATGTCTGTCTCCCCGATGGGTCTGGAAGGCCGTCTTGGCGTTCCTGCCGTGCCCTTCGCTCCGGGCCGGGAGGCCGTTACGGGTCTCGCGAAGCCGTGATCGCGGCGCTCGCCGCGGCCGGAGCGCCAAGTTTCGCGCGATCGTGTAACGTTTCCCCGCTCCCTGACGAACAGGCCGGCATGACCGTCGACAGAGACAGCGAATGGGGTGCGCTCCTCGAGGGCGCCAATCGCGGCGACCGGGTGGCCTACGGCCGCTTCCTCGCCGCGGTCGCACCGGTCCTCCGCGGCCTCATCGCGGCGCGGAGCGGCCGGTATAGGGGCGAGAGCGAGGACATCCTGCAGGAGACCCTCATCGCCATCCACGAGAAGCGCCACACCTGGCGCGAGGGCGACCCGGTCACGGCCTGGCTCTACGCCATCGCCCGCTACAAGACCGCCGACGCCTGGCGGCGGCGCGCCCGCGACATCGCCCGGCCGCTCGACGCCGAGGGAGAGCGCGTCGCGGATTCCGGCGATCCTCGACCCCACGGTCGCGAGCGACCTGGACCGCCTTCTGGGAACGCTCGACGCACGCTCGGCCCGGATCGTGCGCGCCGTCAAGATCGACGGCTTCAGCGCCGAGGAGGCCGGCGCGGAGCTGGGGATGAGCCCCGGCGCGGTCCGCGTGTCGCTCCACCGCGCCATGTCCCGCCTCCGGGGGATCACGCAGACCCGGCCGGAGACCGGCGGAAAGACCGAGAGAGACCGATGATGACCACCGACGATCTGATCGCCAGCCTGAGCGCGGAGGCCTCCCCGATCCGGCCGGGATTCCTGCGCCGTGGCGTCCTGGCGGGTCTCGCCGGGGGCGGGCTCGCGACGCTTCTGACCTTCGCCGCCTTCTGGGGCCTGCGGCCGGACCTCGCGCAAGCGCTGGCGGTCCCGGTCCTCGCGGCGAAATCCGCCCTGCCGGCGCTTCTGGCTCTCCTCGGCCTGCCGCTCGTCCTGTCGCGCGCCCGTCCCGGCGGCCGGTCCCGCCTGGGGTCGCTGATCTGGGCCCTGCCCCTCGCCCTCGCCGCGATCGTCGCAGTGGCCTTCGTGGCCACGCCGCCCACAGCGCGTCTTCCGGAGTTCCTCGGCGCCTCCATCGGCCCCTGTCTCGCCTCGATCCCGGCGCTCTCGGCGCCGATTCTCGCCGGTCTGCTGACCGGGCTGCGCCGCGGCGCGCCGGAACACCCCGCCCGCTGCGGCGCCCTCGCCGGCCTCGCGGCCGGCGGCGCCGGCGCGGCGATCTATTCGCTGCACTGCATCGAGGATTTGCCGCTCTTCTACGGCACGTGGTACGTCCTCGCGATCGCCCTCGTCGCCGGCCTCGGCGCGCTTGCCGGCCGATGGCTCCTCAGGTGGTGACGCCTCAGCGCAGCGGCACCCGGAAGAGCGGCAGCACCCGGGCCATCTCCGGTCCCCTGTCCTGCCCGGTCACGGCGCGGCGCAGCGGCATGAAGAGCTGCTTGCCCTTGCGGCCCGTCGCCGCCTTCACCGCGTCGGTCCACGCGCCCCAGCTCTCCGGTCCGTAGGGGTGCGGCGGCAGCAGCGTCATCGCCTCCGCCACGAAGTCCCGGTCCTCCTCGGCCACGCGCGGCGACGGCCCGTCCCGGAAGAGATGCCACCAGGGCGCGATATCGGCCCGAGTCTCCAGGTTCTCGCGCACCACCGACCAGAACTCCTCGGCGATCCCGTCGGGCACGCCCGCCTCGCGGATGTCCTCCGCCACCGCGCCATAGGGGCGCGACGCCAGCATCCGCGCGGTCAGCGGCTTGAGGTCGTCGGCGTCGAACTTCGTCGGCGCCGCGCCGAACCGGGTCACGTCGAAGCCCTCGATCAGTTCGTCCAGCGACCCCGAGCTCGACCGGATCGCTCGATCCCAGACGTGCCATCAGCGACAGCACCGCCATCGGCTCCAGCCCCTCCTCGCGAAGCTGCCGGAGCGACAGCGTGCCGAGCCGCTTCGACAGGGCCTCTCCCTGCGGTCCGGTCAGCAGAGAATGGTGCGCGAACTCCGGATGCCCGTGCCCGAGCGCCGACATGATCTGGATCTGCGTCGCCGTGTTGGTCACGTGGTCGGAGCCGCGCACGACATGGGTCACGCCCATCTCGGTGTCGTCGACCACGCTCGCGAGGGTGTAGAGGACCTGCCCGTCCCCCCGGATCAGGACCGGGTCCGAGACGCTCGCCGCGTCGATGGAGACCGGCCCGAGGATGCCGTCCGCCCACTCAATGCGGCTCTGGTTGAGCTTGAAGCGCCAGACACCCGCGCCCCTCTCGGCACGAAGCCGCTCCTTCTCCGCCTCGTCGAGCCCGAGCGCGGCGCGGTCGTAGACCGGCGGCCGCCCCATGTTGAGCTGCTTCTTGCGCTTCAGGTCGAGCTCCGTCGGCCTCTCGAACGCCTCGTAGAAGCGTCCCGCCTCCCGCAACCGGTCGGCGGCCGCGGCGTAGCGGTCGAGACGCTCGGATTGCCGCTCGACCCGGTCCCAGGAGAGGCCGAGCCAGTCCAGATCCTCCTTGATCGCGTCGACATATTCCTCCTTCGATCGCTCCGGGTCGGTATCGTCGAGGCGCAGGATGAAGGTCCCCCCGGCCTTCCGCGCGATCAGCCAGTTGAACAGCGCGGTGCGCAGGTTGCCGATATGGATGTGGCCCGTGGGCGAGGGCGCGAAGCGGGTGACGGTCATGGCCGAGCCTCCGAAGGAACGACCGGTCTCAACCATAAGCCCACAATCTTGTCCAGAAACCGAACTCGATCCGCGGCGGTGATGCCCGGCTCGGACTGCATCTATTTGCCTTCCGGACGACAATTCTAGCCACCTTTCGGAACGAAACAGACGCCACCGGCCGAGTCGGGGCGCAATGTCCATGGCACGGAAACGGTCGGGCCAGCCAGAAGGGACCGTGCCGTACCGCCGAAGCGAAAGATTGACCATGCAAGCCATCGCATCCCTCGTCGCAGCCCTCGCCCTTGTCGGCACGGGCGCGACCGCCGCCACGCTGACCGAGACCGAAAATTTTTCCGGGCAGTATCGCACGCCGTCCCGCATCGACGGGGCCGTTGTCTCCGGCGTTTCAGGCACCTGGTCGCACCAGAACGACTACGACCTCCTCGCGATCTCCGGCCTCTCGGGCGGCCAGACCCTGCGCTTCACCTTCGTCCCTTTGACCGATGCGATCGGCCATTCCTTCTCCGCCGGCGGCAAGCTCCTCTATCAGGAGAGCCCGTTCCGCTGGTCGAACTGGGAAGGCACGACTTTCGGGGAACCGGACTTCGACTACGACACGACCGCCCCTCAATCCTTCTCTGTCACGCTCAGCGAAGGATTTAATGAAGGGGGGGGGGGGGGGGAGAGGGAGGGGGGGGAGGGGGGGGGGAAGAGGAGGGAGGGGGGGGGAGAGAGAGGGGAAGGAGAGAAGGGGGGGAGGGGGGGGGAGGAAGGGGGGGGGGGGGGGGGGGGGGGAGGGGGGGAGGGGGGAGGAGAGGGGGGGGGGGGGAGAGGGGGGAGGAGAAGGGGAGAGGGGGAAAGGGAGGGGGGGGGAGGAGGGGGGGGGGGGGGAGGGGGCGAGGAGGGGAGGGGAGCGATCAATCGGCCTATTTCGGCCTCTACGGCACCCACGGCGCGCTGGCCTACAATATCGACGGTCTTGCTCCGCAGCCGGCCGACACCGCGGCCGTTCCCCTGCCGGCGGGCGGTCTCCTCTTGCTCTCCGCGCTAGGCGGAGCAGCCGCGCTGCGGCGCCGGCGCTCCTGACCCGCGAGACTGTTTGCGGCAGGCGCTTTCTACCATAAGATGAATCCGACTCGCCCGTTTCCGGGGACCCGCCCCTTGTCGCCCTGTTCCGCCCTCGTCGCCGCCTGCCTCGCCCTCGTCGAGGTGCCGGATTTCTCCGACGATTACCGCGCGCCGAGCCGGGTGGAGCTTCCCGAGGGCGCCTCGATCTCCGGTCGCTGGTCGGGCAGGGACGATTACGACCTCCTCGCCATCGGCGGGCTGGAAGGCGGGCAGACCCTGCTCCTCAACTTCCGCCCCCTCACCGAGCAGGTCGGCTATTCCTTCTCCGCCGGAGGGCAGCTCTTCTACCAGGGCACACCGTTCCGCCACTCGGCCTGGGAGGGCCGGCGCTTCGGCAGCCCGTCGCTGCGCCACGGGAGGGCCGATCCGCAGACCTTCGCGCTCACCCTGCCCGCGGATTTCAATGCCGGGGGCGGGCAGCGGGCCTATCTCGGCCTCTACGGTACTCACGGCGCCCTCGGCTACACCATCGAGGTCCTCGACCGCTGAGCGGCGGCTTGCGCGGCCGGCCCCGCCCGGCCATATGGCCGCCATGCAGCTCTCCGATCTTCCGGCGCCCGGTCTCGACGACATCGCCGCGCTCGCCCACGCGGCGCGCGACGCGCTGCCGCCGGAGTTCCGCGGGCCGGCGGCAGACGTCGCGATCCGGGTCGAGGATTTCGCGTCCCCCGACCTTCTCGCCGAGATGCAGATGGAGATCCCTACGGCCTGACCGGCCTCTATGACGGCATCCCGCTGACCGAGAAGTCCTCCTTCGACCAGCCGCTCGGACCGGACACGATCTGGCTCTTCCGCCGCCCGATCCTCGACGAATGGGCCGACCGGGGCGACGTGCCTCTCGGGGAGCTCGTGTCCCATGTCTACGTCCACGAGCTGGCGCACCATCTCGGCTGGTCGGATGCCGACATCGCCGGGATCGACGAGTGGTGGACCTGAGAGCCGCGAGACGCGGGCCGCGGAGGGGAGCCGGCCGACCGGGCCACCGCCGCCCCGGGGCCGCCGGCAGCGCGGACGAAATCGCCGGTCCACCGAATCTCCTCGCGGTGGCGCCGCGATCGTCGCGCCCGCGATCCTTCCGACAGCCGCGCAAAGACGACAAACGCCGCCCCGAAGGGGGGCGCATCGCGACCTGCAGAGCCGGGGATCCTGCTTGATCTTGCCTTCCTTGTATTCGACGTGCTTGCGGGCGACCGGGTCGAACTTCCGGATCGTCATCTTCTCGGTCATCGTGCGCGCGTTCTTCTTCGTCACGTAGAAATGGCCGGTATCCGCCGTCGAGTTGAGGCGGATCTTGATCGTGGTGGGTTTCGCCATGCTGTCTCTCCTCGGTCGGGCAGCCGCGGCCGCCCCGGACGGGTCCGTTCGTGTCAGCTGAAATCGCCTTCTATCCCCTGGTCCGCGCTTGTCAACAGGGCGCGGATTGCGCGGACGGCCTGTAAGCCGGATTTGTCCTCGGGGTCTCCCCCGATGGGTGACCATTCCTCTGGCCCGCCGTTGCCGACGGGCTCGAGCTGCCTACCCGGGTCCCTGGCGGAAGCGGCCAGTGCGGGACCCCTATTCGGCATTGCTCCCGGTGGGGCTTGCCATGCGGGCGCCGTTGCCGGCCCCCCGGTGGGCTCTTACCCCACCGTTTCACCCTTGCCGGCGATCTCGCCGGCGGTTTGTTCTCTGTGGCGCTCTCCGGCGGGTCGCCCCGCCCGGGCGTTACCCGGCACCGTCGCTTCCTGGAGTCCGGACTTTCCTCGCGCCCCTGTCGGGACGCGCGGCCACCCGGCCATCCGCGCGCCCGCTCGCTAGCGCCTCCCCGCGCCCCGGTCAATCCGCCTGGCCGGCTAGTCCCGCCGCGATGCCGAGATCGCGGCCGTCGCGCGGCCCCCTGGCCCAAGGCCGATGCCGGAGACGCAGAGCCTGCAGGAGCACCGCGGGATCGTCGCTCGCCGTATAGCCCGCCTCCCGCATCGCGGCGGCGAAATCGCCCCCCGCCTCGCCCGGCGGCGTGGCCGCCACGAGCCCGGCCCGCGCCAGCCGCGCCCAGTCGAAGTGCGGGCCCGGGTCGCCCTTCCGGCCCGGCGCGCAGTCCGAATGGCCGATCACCCGCCGCGGCCGCAGGCGCCAGCGATCCAGGATCCCGGCGAGCAGGTCCTCCAGAGCCGCCATCTGCGCCGCCGGAAAGGGGCGCGGCTCGCGATTGGCCAGCTCGATCCCGATGGAGCGGGAATTGACGTCCCGGACGGCCCCCCAGGCCCCCGTTCCCGCATGCCAGGCACGGCGCTTCTCGTCCACGAGTTGCAGCACGCCGCCCCGGCGGTCGATCAGATAGTGGCAGGAGACCCCGCTCGCCGGGTCGCAGAGCCGTTCGGCCGCGCGCTCCGCGCCATCCATCTCGGTCGAATGGATCACCACCAGGTCGGGTCGCGCGCCGCCCCGGCGCGGCCCGTGATTGGTCGAGGGCCGCGCCTCCGGTCTCAGCCCTTGGCCGCGCGGAACGGGGCCGGAATCCAGGAACAGGCAAAGCCGTCCCCGTCCGGATCCACGCCCAGCGGATCGCGCTCCGGCCCGCCTTCGCGCAAGAACGACTGCTGCGCGCAGTCGGGGGAGGCGAACTTGGCGCAGGCGGCGCGGAACTTGCGCTCCGCGAACAGCCCACCGCGCGA
>CAVZOA010000043.1:0-150796 GCA_963776705.1 uncultured Alphaproteobacteria bacterium | reverse complement strand
TGGAAGGGGTCTCAGCAACCCAATCCTTCCAGTCAGAAGCACCGCCCGCGAAGCAGGCTCCTGCCGCGCAGCGGCTTCGTTCAATCCCCAACGATTCAGACTAGAGGCAAACCGCTTTAGAGATAGCGGAAAACGGCGGAAGCGCCCCATCCGGCTGCGCCCGCGATGGCGAGGGACATGAGGCCGTAGATCAGGGGCTCTTCGTGGGCGAGGACGTAGAGGAACCGCTCCAGCCCCACCTTCTCCACGTTGATCGCGGAGGACGCTTGGGACACCACCTTGCCCTCGCGTGTAAGGAAGATCCGCGCGGTATAGTCCCCCTCGACGAGGTTTGCCGGCAGGGCGACGGACGTGTCGAACAACGTCGCTTCCCGGACCTGCACCGCGCCGATATTGGTCTGGTAGAGGTCGTTCCGCCCCCTGATGCGCACGAGCGCGTCGGTGAAGGCCGTGGGGTCTGGCACGCTCGCGGTGGCACCGACGGCGCGGATGGCCCGCCGGACGGTGATCGCGTGGCGCATATCGTCGACATGGTTAAGCACCTCGTCGAACGGACCGGAGGTGTTCACCGCATAGAAGCTCGGAGCGGAGTTGATGTCGGCCGCGGAGGCGTTGATCCAGATCGGACCCACCCGGTCCTTCCGCCGGACGGTCAGGGGACGCTTCGGTCCCTCGATGGTCACGATGATCCCCGTCTCGCCCGGGGCGGCCGGCGCCTCGCGCTTCACCGCGCCGAAGATCAGGATCTCCGTCCCGACGAAGCTGGCCGAGATCGAGACGCGGTTTCGGCTGAGCCCGGCCAAGAGATCCTCGGCCAGAACCGGTCGGGCGAAGGCGAAGAGCGCCAGCAACATCAGCCAGCGGGTCATGCCCCGGGGCTCGCAACGGAATAGAGCTCCGTCGGCCGCAGAAGAAGGTCGATGCCCAGCTTGCCGCAGACCAGAAGCACCAGGGCGGCCAGCAGGATCCGCAATTGCTCGGCCTTCAGGAAACCGCCCATACGGGTGCCGATCTGAGCACCGATCACGCCCCCGACGAGAAGCAGGACGGCTAGCAGAAGATCGACGGTGTAGTTCGTTGTGGCGTGAAGGAGCGTGGTGAAGGCGGTTACGAAGATGATCTGGAAGAGGGATGTTCCGACCACAACCTTGGTGGGCATTCCCAAAAGGTAGATCATCGCCGGAACCATGATGAACCCGCCGCCGACACCCATCACTGCTGCCAGGATTCCGACGAGGACACCGACGAGGACCGGCGGAAAAACGGAGATGTAGAGTCCCGAGGTGCGGAACTTCATCTTCAGGGGGAGGGCATGAATCCAGTTGTGCCGGCGACGCGGTCCGCTTTTCCCGGATCGCGCCTTCCGGATGGCGTTCAGGCTCTCGATGAACATGAGACCGCCGATGATGCCGAGGAAGACCACATAGCAAAGACTAACGAGCAGATCGACCTGACCCATCTCGCGAAGTATGTTGAATATCCAGATCCCGAACGCCGCGCCCACGAGACCTCCGACGAGCAGAACGGTACCCATCCGCAGATCGACGGTTCGCCGCCTGAGATGTGCCAGGACGCCGGAAATCGAGGAGGCGACGATCTGGTTCGCCGAGGTCGCAACGGCGACTGCCGGCGGGATCCCGACGAAGAAAAGGAGCGGGGTGATGAGAAATCCCCCCCCGACGCCGAACATTCCCGACAGCACGCCGACAACGCCGCCGATTCCCAGAAGGAGGATCGCGTTGACCGAGACTTCTGCGATCGGAAGATAGATCTGCACAGGTCGCCCTCCGCCCTTCACCGCCTCCAGTCTTTTGACACTTCGCGCAGGTCAAGGCCAGTCCGGCCGGGTGGTGGCCCTAGAGCGTCGCCAGCGTCGCGCGCAGGATCGTCTCGATCTTGGCGGCACCCAACGGCGCCATCTCCTTCGTGTGGTCGTGCCCGATCTTTTCGTCCGAGAGGCCCGCGGCCATGTTGGTGATCGCCGAGAGTGCGGCGACGCGCAGACCGAGAAAGCGCGCCAGGATTACTTCGGGCACCGTCGACATGCCGACCGCATCGGCGCCCAGGGTTCGGATCGCGCGTATCTCCGCGGGCGTCTCGAAGGACGGACCCGAATACCATGCGTAGACGCCGCAGTTCATCGGCGTTCCAGTCACCGCGGCTGCCTGCTCGAGCCGGTGGCGCAGGACGCAGTCGTAGGCATCCGCCATCGGGACGAAGCGCGCCTCGCTCCGTTCGCCGATGAGGGGATTGAGGCCGGAGAAGTTGATGTGGTCCTCGACGAGCATAACCGACCCCGTCGCCATCGCAGGGTCGAGCGAGCCGGCGGCGTTGGTCAGGATCAGCATCTCCGCTCCGAGTCCCTTGAGAATCTCCAGAGAAAGCCGCATGGCCGCCGGGTCGCCGTTCTCGTAGTAATGGGCGCGACCACCAAGCACCGCGACGCGCTGACCCTCGAACCGGCCGATCGTCAGCTCAGGCGAATGGCCGGAGACGCCGGTCTGCGGAAACCCCGGCAACTGGTCGTAGCCGATCGCCAGGCCCTCAACCGAACGCCCGAGATGCCCCAGCCCCGACCCCAGGACGAGCCCCATGCGGACCGGCTCGCTCCCCACGCGATCCTGTATGAAGCGGACGAGGTCCGTCGCGGCGCGGTCCATCAGCGCTCCTTCACGTAGGGCTCTCCTCCCGCTCGTGGCGGCACGGCGCGGCCGACGAAGCCGGCCAGGATCACGACGGTCAGGATATAGGGCAGCGCAAGCACGAAGGCGCTGGGGATCTCGAACACGGCGAGGTCGATGGTGGAATAGCGGTTCGAGACAGCTTGCAGGAAACCGAACAGCAGGCAGGACCCGAGTGCGTACCACGGCCGCCACTTGGCGAAGATGAGCGCGGCGAGGGCGATGAAACCGCGCCCGGCGGTCATGTCCTTCGTGAAGCCCGCCGCGAGCCCGGTGGAGAGGTAGGCCCCCGCGAGCCCGCACAGGGCGCCGCAGATCAGCACGGCGGAGAAGCGCAGGCGGGCCACGGAGATGCCGGCCGTGTCGACAGCGCCGGGGTTCTCGCCGACCGCGCGGAGCCGCAGGCCGAACCGGGTTCGGAAGAGCACGTACCAGGTCGCCGGAACGGCGAGCAGCCCGGCATAGACAAGGATGGTGTGGCCCGACAGCGCCTGGGCGTAGACCGGCCCGATGAGGGGCACAGCCGACAGTGCGTCCGCGCCGGGCAGGTCGATGTTGCCGAACCGGGCGCCACCGGTGAGGGCCGGGGTGCGGGAGCCCTGCTGGAACCAGTCCTGCGCGAGCAGGACGGTCATGCCGGCGGCAAGGAAGTTGATCGCCACGCCCGAGATGAGCTGGTCGCCCCGGAACGTGATCGAGGCGATCCCGTGGATCAGGGCGAAGACCACGGATGCGGCGACCCCTGCCGCCAGGCCGATCCAGACCGATCCCGTCAGGGCGGCGACCGCGGCCGAGAAGAAGGCCGCGACCAGCATCTTGCCTTCGAGGCCGATGTCGAAAACGCCGGCGCGTTCGGAGAACAGACCCGCAAGGCAGGCGAGGAGGAGGGGCGTGGCCAGCCGGACGGTCGAGTCGAGGATCTGGATCGCGTCCGCGGGGGTCATGCGATCATTCCGCCGGCACGCCGGCGGCCGGCTTTCGGTTGTAGCGCAGGAAGGCGCGCGTGAGGGGCGCGCGGACCATGCCGTCCAGCGCGCCGGTGAAGAGGATGACGAGCGCCTGGATGACCACGATCATCTCGCGCGGAACGGAGGTCTCGAATTCGAGCTCCGCGCCGCCCTGGTAGAGCGCGCCGAAGAGGATTGCGGCGATCAGCACGCCGACCGGGTGAGACCGGCCCATCAGGGCGACCGCGATGCCGACGAAGCCCGCGCCGAGCACGTTGTCCTGGAGAAGCCGCTCCTGCTCGCCCATGACCGCGTTCACCGCCATGAGGCCGGCGAGGGCGCCGGAGATCAGCATGGCGAGCATGGTGATCCGCACGGGCGAGATGCCGACATAGCGCGCCGCCGGCTCCGACTGGCCGAAGGCCCGGATCTCGTAGCCAAGCCGGGTGCGCCAGAGCATCAGCCAGACGAGCCAGCAGGCGAGGAGCGCCACGAGGAACGAGACGTTGAGCGGCGTGCGCGAGAAGGGCAGGCCGACGAGCGCGAGGATGTCGGCGGCGGTGGGGAGGCGCGCGCCTTCGGGAAAGCGCACCGTCTCCGGCGCCATGCCGGGGGCCTTCAGCGTGTCGACGAGGAGATAGACGAGAAGGGCGGAGGCGATGAAGTTGAACATGATCGTCGTGATGACGATGTGGCTGCCGCGCTTCGCCTGGAGATAGGCCGGGATCGCCGCCCAGGCCGCACCGAAGACGGCGCCGCCTAGAATCGCGGCCGCAAGGGCCAGCGACCAGTGGGGCCAGTGATAAGCGAGACAGACGAGGGCGACGCCGAGGCTTCCGAGCTGCGCCTGGCCCTCGCCGCCGATGTTGAACAGCTTCGCGTGGAAAGCGACCGCGACCGCGAGGCCGGTGAAGACGAAGTTGGTGGCATAGTAGAGCGTGTAGCCCCATCCATAGGTGGACCCGACCGACCCCGTGACCATGATTTTCATGGCCTCGAAGGGATCCTGGCCGATGAACGTCACGACGATCCCGGAGACGACGAGCGCGAGGACGAGGTTGATTGCGGGAATCAGCACGATGTCGGCCCAGCGGGGAAGCTTCTGCATCAGCGTTTCTTCCTTGATCGCGGGATCGTCATCGAAGCTTTCCGGACCGGGTCGCGAGGTTCTCCTCGACCTCCTCGAAGGAATGGTCGCGCCCGGTATCGCCGATCCCCGCCATCAGGAGGCCGAGCTCCCGCTCGCCGGTGTCCGAGGGCAGGCGTTCGCCCATGATGCGACCATCGAACATCACCGCGATCCTGTCCGAGAGCGCCATGATCTCGTCGAGCTCCACCGAGACGAGCAGGATCGCCTTGCCCCGATCCCGCAAGGCCACGATCTGCTCGTGGATGAACTCGATTGCCCCTATGTCGACGCCGCGGGTCGGCTGGCCGACGAGCAGGAGTTCGGGTCCGCGCTCCAGTTCCCGGGCGATGACGATTTTCTGCTGGTTGCCGCCCGAGAAACTCTTCGCAGTCTGCCAGCAATCGTCCGGGCGCACGTCGAACTTGCGCATCTTGGCTCGCGCGTCGTCGCGGAGGGCCCGGCCATTCATCAGCGGGCCGCGGTTGTAGCGCCGATCGTCCTGATAGCCGAAGCCCAGGTTCTCCCAAGCGTGGAAGCCCATGATGAGGCCTTCGCGCTGGCGGTCTTCGGGCACGTGGCCGATCCCGGCCCGGCGCCGGCGGCGGGCGTCGGACCCGGGCCCCGCCAAGGCGAGCTCGCGCCCATTCAGAGTCACGCGACCCGTTGCCTCGCGCATTCCGCCCAACACCTCGAGAAGCTCCGACTGGCCGTTCCCCGCAACTCCAGCGATGCCGAGAATCTCGCCGCGAGCGACGGTGAAGGAGACGCCGCGGAGCCGCTGGACGCCGGAGGCGTCGGTTACCTCGAGGTTCTCGACGGCGAGCACCGTCTCGCCCGGCGCGGCGGGAGCCTTGTCGACCCTGAGCAGTACCTTCCGCCCCACCATCAGCTCGGCGAGTTCCTCGGCGCTGGTTCCGGCGGTCTTCACCGTGGCCGTCATCTCGCCGCGCCGCATGACGGAGACGGTGTCGGTCACCTGCATGATCTCCCGAAGCTTGTGGGTGATGAGGATGACCGTCTTTCCCTCCCGCTTCAGCCCGCCGAGGATGCGGAAGAGGTGGTCGGCCTCGCTCGGGGTGAGCACGCCCGTCGGCTCGTCGAGAATCAGGATATCGGCCTGGCGATAGAGCGTCTTGAGGATCTCGACCCGCTGCTGCATCCCGACGCCTAGATCCTCGATGCGCGCGTCAGGGTTCACATGCAGTTCGTACTCGTCCGAGAGACGCTTCAGTAGCTGTCGGGCCCGTTCAAGAGAGGTGGAGAGCAAAGCCCCGCCCTCGGCGCCGAGCACGATGTTCTCGAGAACGGTGAAGTTCTGCACGAGCTTGAAGTGCTGGAAGACCATGCCGATCCCGGCCCGGATCGCCGCCTGGCTATCGGGAATGTCGGTCTTCTCGCCACGAATGCGGATCTCGCCCGCATCGGCCTTGTAGAAACCATAGAGGATCGACATCAGCGTGGATTTTCCCGCGCCGTTCTCGCCGATGATGCCGTGAATGGTTCCCGGCCGGACGTCGAGAGATATGTCCCTGTTCGCCCGAACGGCGCCGAAGGACTTCGATATCCCCCTGAGTTCGATGGCAGGCGCCGTCATGTGGCCTCGCGCATGTGGGTCGAGGCCCGCGCGCGGCGCGCCCCGGAGCGGATCAGAACTGGAGGGAAGGGCAGCTGTCGTCCTCGGTGTAGTCGTGAACCTCGATCTCTCCGGCGATGATCTGCCGCTTGGCCTCGTCGACGGCCGTTTTCATTTCCTCGGTAACCAGATCGGCGTTGTGCTCGTCCATCGCCACGCCCACGCCCTCGTTCTCGGAATCCTTCACCTTGATCCCGGTCTTGAGATTGCCGTTCTCCGCCGCTTCGAACGCGTCGTAGACGGCATTGTCCACCCGCTTGACCATCGAGGTCAGCATCGTGCCGGGATGCATGTAATTCTGGTTCGAATCGACACCGATCGCCAGGATGTCCTCGTCCGCCGCGGCCTGCAACACGCCGACCCCGGTTCCTCCTGCCGCGGCGAAGACAACGTCCGATCCCTGGCCGATCTGGCTGCGGGTCAGTTCGCCGCCCTTCACGGGATCGTTCCAGGCCGCCGGCGTCGTGCCGGTCATGTTGGCGATGACGTTCACATCCTCCTTGGTCGCCTTCGCGCCCTCGGCGTAGCCGCAGGCGAACTTGCGGATCAGGGGCACGTCCATGCCGCCGACGAAGGAAACGGTGCCGGTCTCCGAGGCCATCGCCGCCATCAGCCCCACGAGATAGGAGCCCTGGTGCTCGGCGAAGACGATCGACTGGACGTTCGGCTGCTCCACGACCAAATCGACGATCACGAAATCGGTGTCCGGATAGTCCGGCGCGACGGTCTCGAGTGTCGAGGCATTGGCGAAACCCAGAACGACCACCGGATTCGCGCTGCGTTCGGCCATGCGCCGCATGGTCTGTTCGCGCTGGGCCTCAGAGGCGAGTTCGGTCTCCATGTAGTCGCCGCCGGATTCCTCGGCCCATCTCTGGGCGCCGGTATAGGCGCTTTCGTTGAAGGACTTGTCGAACTTGCCGCCCAGATCGATGATCAGGCCGGGTTCGGCGGCCGCGGAGCCGGCGGCCAGCGTGGCGATCGCGGCGCCGGCCAGCAGGTATCTCGTCGAAATCATCGCGTGGCTGTCTCCCTGTCAGTCGCGAAAGCCGGTCGCGGGCGGCCGATCCACCCGATTTCGCTCCGTCGATAAGGCCGGACCGTCCCGGCATGGTCAAGGGATCCGGAGGGGGGATTGGCTTCTGGCCGCCAATTTCCCCCTCGTCGCCACTATGACGCAAGGTCAGAGATCGCGGGCCATGAGGAGGGCGTCAGCCGCGGGATCAGCTTCGGTATAATAGGCAGGACGCCGTCCGACGACAGAATATCCGAGCCGTTCGTAGAGCGCCCTCGCCGGACCGTTCGTCTCTGCGACGTCGAGCAGACTGCGTCTCGCGCCCTTTTCCCGGGCGGCCGCATGGAAATCCTCGACGATGGCGGCGCCGATCCCACGGCGGCGGTTTATGGGATGGACTGCGAGCGTCAGAAGTTCGGCCTCCTCGACGGCGAGGCGGGCGAGGGCAAATCCGCGATCGCGCGTGATTTCGAAGATTCCCTCCGTCCGCCGCAGGGCACCGATTTCCGCGGCGCTCCACGGACGGGGGAACCGCATCGACGCGGCATGGATCGCATGGAGGTCCTCGTCGGTCATCTGACGGGGAGGGCGTTCCGAACCGGGGCGGCATCTGGAGAGCGCAGGTAGAGTGGCACCGGCCTCACACCGCTCTGCAGAGCGACCCGGGCGGCAACTCGGGCGATCGCAACGGCGAGCGAATGCGCCGGGGGGGTCGCCCGACCGCCGCAGGCCGCGGCGAGCGTGTCCGCCGCGGCGCCGATGCAATGCGCGCCGGAGGGCAGGCGCGGGAGTGCCGCCTCGTCCGCGAGGATCGGGGCGCCGTCATCCGCTTGCAGATAAAGGCGCCCGCCTTTCCCATCGACGCTCGTCACCACCGGCGCTTCGGTGCCGAAGGCGAGCGCGTCGAGCGTCGAGAACTCCGATCGCCGGGATGCCGAGGCCGAGGGCGAGGCCCCGCGCGGCGGCCACCGAGATGCGGATGCCGGTGAAGTTGCCGGGACCGACCCCCACGCCGATCCGGTCGAGATCGCCCCATCCCGCACCGCGGGCCTCTAGGAGTTCCTCAACAAGGACCAACAGCCGTTCCGCCTGCCCGCGCGCCATCTCCTCGTGCATTTCTGCGACGATGCGCTCGCCTGACAGCAAAGCGGCCGCGCAATGCGCGGCCGACGTATCAAAGCCGAGGACGAGTTTGTCAGGCAACCGGCCGGACCTCGACCACCTCCGGGATGTAATGCCGCAGAAGGTTCTCGATCCCCATCTTGAGCGTCAGCGTGGAGGAGGGGCATCCCGCGCAGGCACCCTGCATGTGCAGGTAGACCACGCCGCGCTCGAATCCGTGAAACGTGATGTCGCCCCCGTCCTGGGCCACCGCCGGCCGTACACGGGTGTCGAGAAGCTCCTTGATCTGCACCACGATCTCGCCGTCCGGCCCCTCGTGGTCGGCATGGCCCGTCGACGCCTGCGCATCTGCCGCCATGACCGGCTGACCGGACTGGAAATGCTCCATGATCGCGCCGAGAATGGCGGGTTTGATATGGTCCCACTCCACCGCCTCGGCCTTGGTCACGGTGACGAAGTCGTTTCCGAGGAAAACCCCGGACGTTCCGTCGACCGCGAAGATGCGGGTCGCAAGCGGTGAGACGCCGGCCGTCTCGGATGACGGGAAGTCCGCGGTGCCGGAGTCGAGCACGGTCTGTCCCGGCAGGAACTTCAACGTCGCGGGGTTGGGCGTGGACTCGGTCTGGATGAACATCGGCGCACTCCTCGGGTAGCGCACTCGATATGCGGGGCGGGCGGCGCGCTGTCAAGTTTTGGAACGATTCTAAACTGGCCCGATGCGGATCAGGGCGAGCAGCGAGCCGTAGAGGATCGGCTGGTGAAGGAGATAGATGACGAGACTGTGCCGGCCCACCCGCGCGAGAAGGTCGGTGGCGACCGGGCTCCGGGGCACGGGGGCGATGCGCGCGAGGACAAGGCCCGCGAGCATCGGCGCGAACCAGGGAAGTATCGGTTCGTAGTCGAAGGAGGGCCGGGGGTCGGGGTCGAGACCGAGCGGATAGAGCAGGGGGTGCGAGAAGGTTTCGGATGTGAGAAGGGCCGGGGCGGCGAGAACGAGTGCCGCCATCGCGACCACGAGCCATGTGGGAGCCCGGAGGAACGGCAGCGCGAGCACCGAGAAGACGGCGATGGCATGCAGGATGCCGAAGACCACCGGCACCGGCATCGCCGCCCAGGTGCCGAGGGTGACGAGGCCGGCCGCTCCCGCCAGCATCGCCAGCCGCCGGAGGAATGCGCGCCAGTTCAGACCGTTCGACGCCGCCAGCTGTAGCGACAGGCCGGAGAGCGCGATGAAGCTGCCCGCGATCGCGATCGCGAAGCCGCGCCAGAGCGGATGGCTGCCAACCGGCCACGAGACCAGCCCGAGCAGCTGCAGATCGAAGCTGAAATGAAAGACGATCATCGTCAGGAGCGCCACGCCGCGGGCGCGATCGATCCAGGCGACCCGCTGCGGCGGCGCCGGAGAGAGCGGTTCCGTCAAGGCGGGAAGGCGCCGGCGATCAAGATATCGCTTCCAGCTGGTCCTTGCTCAACGTGCCGGGCACGATGGTCAGCGGCACCGGCAGGCTGCCGAGCGATTTCGACAATTGCGACACGATCGGTCCGGGTCCACCCTTGTCTTCGCCCGCTCCGAGCACGAGCACGCCGATTTCGGGATCGATATTCATCAGGTCGAGGATCTGAGGCACGATCTCTCCCTCGCGGATAACCAGTTCGGGATCGATCTTCTGCCGGTCCCGCATCCACTTCGCGAACACCTCGTAATGCGCCTCGACCCGCTCCCGCGCCTCCTCGCGCATGATGGTTCCGACACCCAGCCAATGGCTGAATTCCTCCGGCGGAATGATCGAAAGGATGGTGACGCCGCCGCCGGTCTTGGCCGCGCGCATCGCCGCATAGCGCATGGCGTTCAGGCATTCTCGGGTGTCGTCCAGGACGACCAGGAACTTGCGCATCGGATGGCCTCCCGCCGTGCATGATGGGTCAGGCCGCCGACCCTGTCCAGTTGTCCGGTGTCATATCGACAAGGCCCAGTCCCAATAGAGCTCGCGCGCCCGCCGGGAGACCGGACCGGTGGAATAGGTCACCCCGTCGAAGGCGGCCACCGGCGTGATCTTCGACATGTTTCCGCTCAGGAACACTTCGTCGGCCGCGCGTACGTCGTCGAAGGTGAGGACGACTTCTTCCACCTGCACGCCGTCGGCGCGAAGTAGGGCCATGTGACGGTTGCGCGTGATGCCGGCGAGGAAGCAGCCATTGGCGACGGGGGTCTGCACCACGCCGTCGCGCACCACGAAGACGTTGGCCGTCGCCGTCTCCGCGACATTGCCCATCGCGTCGGCCACCAGCGCGTTGCCGAAGCCCTTCGCCTGCGCCTCTCGCAGCATCCTGGCATTGTTCGGGTAGAGGCAGCCCGCCTTCGCGTTCACGACCGCATCCTCGAGGACGGGGCGGCGGAAGCGCGTCGTGGTCAGGGTGGTGGTCGCATCGTCGGGGGCGAGGGGAATCGACTCGAGGCAGACGCAGAAGCCGGTCCGGCCCGGCGCCGGCGCGATGGCGCCGGTATCGCCGTCGATGCCCCAGTACATCGGGCGGATGTAGAGCGGGGTGTCCTTCGGATAGAGGGCCAGCCCCTCGCGGACGATGTCCACCAGCCTGGGTGCAGAGACCGTCGGCGTCAGCATCAGCGCCTCGGCCGACCGGTTCACCCGCTCGCAATGGGCTGCCAGATCGGGGGCGACCCCGCGCGCGTATCTTGCGCCGTCGAAGACCGAGGAGCCGAGCCACGCGCCGTGATCCGCGGCGCGCATCACGAACGCGTCGCCCTCGTGCCAGTCGCCGTCGAAATAGGTGCGGATGTCGGTGCCGACGGTCATGGCAGTGTTCTGGGCGAGTGGAGGTGGAAGCCGTCGGATCGCGCGGCGTTCGCAGGTGCGACAGGGGAAGGCGGGAATCTCATTTTCCGGACACCATGCCGACAATGCGGTAGGTCCGCGCGAGGATAGGCGCGGCGATGGCGCGGGCGCGCTCGGCGCCGCGGGCGAGGATGCGGTCGATCTCCGCGGGGTCTTCCATCAGCCGGGCCATCTCAGAGGAGATCGGCGCCATCCTCTCCACAGCGAGCTCCGCGAGCAGCGGCTTGAATTGTCCGAATCCCTTGCCGCCCAGCTCGGCCAGCACCACGTCCACGGGCACTTCCGCGAGGGCGGCGTATATGTTGACGAGGTTGCGCGCCTCGGGGCGGGTCTCGAGCCCGTCCGGACTCTCCGGCAGCGGTTCGGGGTCGGTCTTCGCCTTGCGGATCTTCCGCGCAATCGTGTCGGCGTCGTCGGTCATGTTGATCCGGCTGGCATCCGAAGGGTCCGACTTGGACATCTTTTTGGTCCCGTCGCGCAAGCTCATCACCCGGGTCGCTGCCCCTTCGATCACCGGCTCGGCGAGCGGGAAGAAATCGACGCCGTAATCGTGGTTGAACTTTGCCGCAATGTTGCGGGTGAGCTCGATATGCTGCTTCTGGTCCTCGCCCACGGGCACGTGCGTCGCATGGTAGGCCAGAATGTCGGCGGCCATAAGCGCGGGATAGGCGAAGAGCCCGAGCGAGGCCTCCTCGGCGTTCTTGCCGGCCTTCTCCTTCCACTGCGTCATTCGCCGCATCCAGCCCATGCGCGCCACGCAGTTGAAGATCCAGGCGAGCTGGGCCTGTTCCGGCACCTGGGACTGGTTGATGAGGATGGAGCGCTCCGGATCGATTCCCGAGGCGATGAACCCGGCGGCGAGTTCCCGCGTGCTGCGGGCGAGGTCCGCGGGCTCCTGCCAGACGGTGATCGCGTGCATGTCGACCATGCAGAAGATCGTATCGACGTCGCGCGACTGCCAGTCCACGAACCGCTTGACCGCGCCCAGATAGTTTCCCAGATGCAGGTTCCCCGACGGCTGGATGCCGGAGAAGACGCGCGGCGTGAAGCGGGCGGACTCGTCTGACATGGGGTGGTGCCTTTACAATTCGCCGCTGCCGCTTACCGATGCCCTCCGAACCCGTCAAGGAAGCGCCCATGCATCCCGACCACATGGAAAACCCCTTCAACGCCCTGCCGCCGGTGGTGCTCGTCCTCGCCGCGCTCGTCGCGGTGCCGGAGCTGATCTTCCAGGCCGGAACTCTGAGGCTCGTGGGCGGCGCGCAGGGGGTGGGGTTGCGGATCGAGGCACTGAACGCCTTCGCCTTCTCCCCGCAGCTCTTCGACCGGATGGTGGCGACCGGCCAGTTCCCCCTGCCGGGTCTCTGGCGCTTCGTCACCTACGCTTTCGTGCATCTGGGATTCACCCATGTCCTTTTCGTGCTCGTTTTCCTTCTGGCGCTCGGCAAGATGGTTGCGGAGACCTTCTCCGCCGGGGCCGTGCTCGCGGTCTTTTTCGGTTCCGCCATCATCGGCGCGCTGGTCTACGCTCTGGTGCCGCTGGCGGAGACGGCGCTCGTGGGCGGGTATCCGGCCGTCTACGGTCTCATCGGCGCCTATACGTTCATCCTCTGGGTCGGCCTCGGGGCCACGGGGGGCAACCAGTACCGGGCCTTCACGCTGATCGCCTTCCTCCTCGGCATCCAGCTCGCCTTCGGCCTCCTCCTCGGTGGCGGGCTCGACTGGATCGCCGACATCGCGGGCTTCGCCGCCGGTTTCGGCCTGTCGTTCCTCGTCTCTCCGGGCGGCGGCCAGCGCGTGCTGCGAAAGCTTCGCCGCCGCTAGGTCAGTTCCGGACGGCACCTCGGAGCTCGCGAAGCGCCATCGCGCCGAGGGCCGCCGCCGCGCCGAAATAGACCACCATGCCGACCGCCACCAATCCCGCGAGCGCGAGACCCTGCCACGGACCGGAGAGGATCGGCGACAGCGCGGTTTCCGCGATCCATAGCGCCACGCCCATGAGAGCCGAGGCGGCGAGGATGCGGGGCAGGCGGCGGCGGAACCGGACGTCCGGCCGCGCCTCCTCGCCCATCGGTCGCGCGCCGCGGATCAGCAGGACCGCCATCGCCCATGCCGCCACGGTGGTGCCCAGCGCCGCCGCAGGGTAACCCAGCACCGGCGCGAGCCCGACAGCCACGACCGCGTTCACAACGAGCGCGACGAGCGCGTACCGGAAGGGCGTCCGCGTGTCCTCGCGGGCGAAGTAGAGCGGCTGCCAGACCTTCTGCAGGACGAAGGCGGGCAGACCCAGACCGTAGATCGCGAGAAGCACCGCGGTCGCGGTGCTGTCATCGGGATCGAAGGCGCCTCGCTCGAAGAGGGTCGACACCAGGGGAAGGGGGATCACCAGGAACGCGACCGTGCAGGGAACGGTCAGGAAGAGCGCGAACTCCCCGGCCCGGCTCAGGACGTGGCGTCCGCCGATCGCGTCGGCGGCCCGCAGGCGCCGCGATAGTTCCGGCAGCAGGACCACGCCGATCGCGATGCCCACGACGCCGAGAGGAAGCTGGTAGAGTCGGTCGGCATAGCTGAGCCAGGCGATCGCCCCGTCGAAGAAGCTCGCCACCTGCCGGCCGACGAGGAGGTTGACCTGAACGACTCCCCCGACAGCATCGCCGGCCCCATGACGACGGCGAGGCGCCGCATCTCGGGTGTCAGGCGCGGGCGGCCGGGAACGAGCCGGAAGCCGGCGCGATCCGCTGCGATCCAGACGATGGCGAGTTGCAGGATGCCGCCGATCGGCACCGTCCAGGCGAGCGTCAGCCCGGCGGGCCATCCCATCCAGTCGCCGAAGCTCAGGGCGGCAATCAGGGCGACGTTGAGCATCAGCGGGGTCGCGGCCGCCTCCATGAACCGACCCGTGGCGTTCAGAAGACCCGACAGGAGGGCGGCCAGCGAGATGAAGAGGATGTAGGGAAAGCATATCCGCCCGAAGAGGACGGCGAGATCGAAACGGTCATCCTCGACGAATCCCGAGGCCATGGCGAAGACCAGCGCCGGCATCGCGATCTGGGCCATGACCGTGAAGACGAGAAGCACGCTCGCCAGCCCGGAGAAGGCGTCGCGCGCGAAGATGCCGGCGCCGTCGTCACCCTCTAGCTTCTTGGAGAAGAGCGGCACGAAGGCCATGTTGAACGCGCCCTCGGCGAAGAAGCGGCGGAACATGTTGGGCAGGGCGAAGGCCACGAGGAAGGCCTCTGCCACGGGCCCAGCGCCAAGAAAGGCGGCGATCATGATGTCGCGCACGAAGCCGAGGATTCGCGAGGCGAAGGTCCAGGACCCGACGGTCACGAAGCTGGTCAGCAGGCGGGGCGGCACGATGGCCATCGCGGTTCCTCGGCTCGGGTCGCGGCAGCTATGGTCCGCCGCGCGGGCCGCTGCAAGCCGCTCAGGCGCGCGCTCGCTTGGCCCCCTTGTCGATAGCCTCCCGAAGTTTGCGCTCGAGGGCCTTCTGCTTCGATTTCGGTGTAGATTTTCAGGCCGAACATGTCCTTCACGTAGAAGGTGTCGACCACCTGCGCGCCGTAGGTCGCGATCACGGCGGAGGAAATGGAGATGTTGTTGTTCGCCAGGACGCGGGTCAGGTCGTGCAGCAGGCCGGGCCGGTCGCGCGTGTCGACCTCGACGATCGTGTAGATTTCGGACCCCTCGTTGTCGAAGGCGATCGCCGTCGGGACACGGAAATCGCGTTCGCGCCGCTTGATCTTGTCGCGGTCGGCCAATCCCTGTCGCGCCGTCACCTCGCCCTTCAGCGTCCTGCCGATCGTGGCCTTGAGCCGCGAGATGCGCGTCGGATCGTAGGGGTGGCCGTCCCCGTCCTGCACCCAGAACACGGCCGTCGCGTAGCCGTCCTTCGACGTGTAGGTGCGGGCGTCGACGACGTTCGCGCCGACCATCGCGAGCGCGCCCGCGAGGCGCGAGAAGATGCCGGGATGGTCGACCATCGCGAAGCAGATCGCGTGTGGCGTCGCGGTCCGCGTCGTCCTCGATGTCGATCCGGATCTGGTCGTCCCGGATGTCTCGGAGCATGTGGGCGAAGGCGATGTGGCTCTGCACCGTCAGCCCTTGCCAGTACGGGGAATAGTGCCGCCCGGTCTCGATCTTGAGATTCTTGCGGTCCCAGTCGGACAGGGCCTCGCGCAGCTTGCGCCGCGCCTCGTTGCCGCGATGCTCGCGATTGATCGCTTCGAGTCCGTTTTCCAGCGCGTAGGCGGTCTCCCGATAGAGGGTGCGGAGGAGCTGTCCCTTCCAGTTGTTCCACACGCCCGGACCGACGCCACGGATGTCGCAGACGGTCAGGACCGTGAGCAGGTCGAGCCGCTTGCGGGTCCGGACGGCCTTGGCAAAGTCGCGCACCGTCCGTGGATCGGCGAGGTCGCGCTTCTGGGCCATGTCAGACATAAGGAGGTGATAGCGCACCAGCCATTCGACCGTTTCGCAATCGGCCCGGCTCAGGCCGAACCGAGGACAGAGCTTGCGCGCGATCCGCGCCCCGACGATTGAATGGTCCTCCTCGCGCCCCTTGCCGATGTCGTGCAGGAACAGGGCCAGATAGAGCACCTTACGGTTGATCTCGCCACCGGCGATCTCCGTCGCGACGGGAAGGTCGTCGACGTGCTCCTTCGCTTCGATCTCCGATAGGTTGCGGATGCACTGGATGGTATGCTCGTCCACGGTGTAGCTGTGATACATGTCGAACTGCATCATCGCGACGATCGGCTCGAAGTCCGGGATGAAGGCGGACAGCACGCCGAGTTCGTTCATGCGCCGCAGCGCCCGATCCGGATTGCCGTGCTTCAGGAGCAGGTCGAGGAAGATGCGGTTCGCCTCCGGATCCTTCCGCACGACGTCGTCGATCCGCTTGAGGTTCGCGGCGATGGTCCGCATGGCGACCGGGTGGAGAAGGTATCCGGTCCTGAGCGCCTCGTCGAAGATGCGCAGGATGTTGACGCCATCGGCGAGGAAGATGTCGGGATCGGCGCAGGTCAGCCGGTTCTGCTTCAGCGCGTAGCCCTTGCGAAGCTTCCTGCGGCGACGGAAGAACCCCGCGAGCCGCGGCGCCTCCTTCTTGTGGTCGGCCTCGAGCGCGGTCAGCAGAATCCGCGTCAGCTCGCCCACCCGGGTCGCGTGCCGGAAGTAGTCCTGCATGAAGACTTCGACCGCCCGGCGGCCGGCGCGGTCGCTGTAGCCCATCCGCTCCGCCACCTCCACCTGGAGATCGAAGGTGAGCTGGTCCATCGCCCGTCCGGTGATGAGATGCAGGTGGCAGCGGACCGCCAGGAGAAAGCTCTCCGCCCGAACGAACCCGTCGAATTCCCCGCGGCTGTAGGTTCCCGTGCCGACGAGATCGGCCACGTCCTCCACGTGGTTCACGTACTTGGCGATCCAGAACAGTGTCTGCAGGTCACGCAGGCCGCCCTTGCCTTCCTTAACGTTGGGCTCGACGACGTAGCGCTGGCCGCCCTGCTTCTCGTGCCGCTCGCTCCGCTCGGCGAGCTTGGCGCGGATGAAGTCCGTCTCGGTGCCCTCGAAGAGCTCCGTCCAGAGCGCCTCCGCGAGATCGGCCGCGATCGCGCCCTCGCCGCACAGGAAGCGGTGCTCGAGAAGCGCCGTGCGGATCGAGGTATCGTCCCGACCGAGACGCACGCAATCCTTCAGGGTTCGGCTGGCATGGCCGACCTTCAGCTTGAGATCCCAAAGGATGTAGAGCATCGACTCGATGACGCTCTCCGCCCAGCCGGTAAGCTTCCAGGGGCTGAGGAACAGCAGGTCGACATCTGAATAGGGAGCCATCTCGGCCCGGCCATACCCGCCCACCGCGAAGACGGCCAGGCGCTCACCCTCAGTCGGGTTGGGCCGCGGATGCAGGTGGGTGACCACGAGGTCGAACACGGTCTCCACGAGCCGGTCGGTCAGCCACGAATAGGCCGAAACCGTCTCCCTTGCTGCCTGCGGATGCGCCGTGAAGCCCGCGGCGATCCGCTCCCGCCCGGCGACGTTCGCCGCCTTCAGATGCGCGACCGCCGCGGCGCGAACCGCCCCGCGGCCTTCTCCGGCCTGGATGTCTGCCTCGATCCGCGATCGGATCGCCGGGGCGTCGAAAAGCTCGGCCGCCGGAACGATCAGGTCCGGCGGCAGGCGATGGAGATCGTTCGGTCCGGCGGTGCTAGAAACCGGCGGAACCGAAGCTGGTCGGGGCTGGGTCAAGGATGGAGACCTGGTTGTTCTGGATCTGCGCCACGGCGAGGGCGCGATCATTGGTGCCGTTCGGCAGGAAGCGGAAGGCTCCATATGCCCCTTGGAATCCTTGAGATCTCGTCAACGAGCCCGAGGAGAGCGCGTCGGAGCGCCCCGTCGCGACGAGGGCGCCGACCGCGCTGATCCCGTCGAAGGCGAGCCCGGCGAGCGGGTGGGGCGTCGCGCCGTAGGCTGCCCGGTAGCGGCTCTCGAACGCCGCCACCGCCTGCTGGTTGGGCAGGGTGAAGAGACCGCCCTGGAGCCCCGGAAGCCGCAGCACCTCGCCGCTCGCGCTCCAGCGCGTGAGACCCACATATCGCACCTGGTCCGGGTTGACGCCGTTGTCGGGGAGGACCCGCGCGACCACGGGCAGGTCGGCGTCGGCGCTTGCCGTCAGGAAGACGGTATCGGCGCCCGACTGACGAACCGCTTCCCCGATCCGCGGCCCGGCCGATCTGATGCCCTGCTGCGAGAGGGGATAGCCCTGCACGGTGGCGATCTGCATCCCGGCGCCCTGCGCGGCGCCGATGATGGCGTCGCGGCCGGCAGTTCCGCCCACATCGTCGCCGTGGACGACGGCCACGGAGCTCCGCCCCTGCCGGCGGGCGAAGCTCGTCAGCCGTTCGGCCACGTCGCCGAAGGTCTGGCCGAGGACGAAGACGTTTCCGCCCGCCACTGCGGCGTTGTTCGACAGCGACAGCACGTTGACGTCCCGCCCGGCTACGATCGGGGTCACCGCGCTGATCGACTGGCTGTAGAGAGGTCCGACGATGATCTGCGCGCCGTCGTCGAGCGCCGCGGTTGCGGCCGCCGAGGCGCCGGCGGGCGTCCCGAGCGTGTCGTAGACGCGCAGATCGACCTCCGCCCCCTGCAGGGAATTGGCGGCGAGGCGGGCGGCGTTCTCCATCGACCGGGCGACCCCGCCGCCGCCGGCGGCGTCGGTCTCCGGCAGGAGCAGCGCCACCGGAACCGGCCGCGACGGATCGATGCGGGGTCCGGAGCCGCGCTGGCCGACCATGGGCACCGTGGCGCAGGAGGCCACCGCGAAGGCGGCCAGCATGACGAGAAGCGCGGTCGGCTTGCGTAGGGCGGTCAGACGGGCGAACATCCACTTGTCCTTGCGATGACGGAAACCATGCCGCGTTCTAGTCAAGCCCGCGCGGGCTGTAAATCGGACAGGCCCCGATGAGCGACGCGCCCGTGTCGCCGGGCCTGCATCTCGTGGCGACGCCGATCGGCAATGCCCGCGATATCACCCTGCGCGCTCTCGACATCCTGCGGGCGGCGGACGTCCTCGCCGCCGAGGATACGCGCACGCTGCGCCGGCTCATGGAGATACACGGCATCGCGCTGAACCGCCGGTTTCTCGTCGCCTATCACGACCACAACGGGGAGAGGGCGCGTCCGCGTCTTCTCGCGGCTCTCGGGGAGGGCAAGTCCGTCGCCTATGCCTCCGAGGCGGGAACGCCGCTCGTCGCCGATCCGGGATACGCTCTCGCCCGAGCGGCCGCGGCGGCGGGCCACCCCGTGACCACCGCGCCGGGCCCGTCGGCGGCGCTCGCCGCCCTGAGCCTCTCGGGCCTGCCGAGCGACCGCTTCCTCTTCGCGGGATTCCTGCCGCCGAGCTCCTCGGCCCGGATCGCCGCGCTGAAGGAACTCGCCCGGGTGCCGGCCACGCTCGTGATTTTCGAGGCGCCGCAGCGCGTCGCCGCGACGGTGGCCGACATGGCAGAGGTGCTGGGCGACCGCGCCGCGGCGCTCTGCCGCGAGCTGACCAAGCGGTTCGAGGAGGTGCGGCGCGGATCGCTCGCGGACCTCGCCTCCGGCATCGCGGTCGATCCGCCCCGCGGCGAGATTGTTCTCGTAGTCGACCGCGACCGTCGGCAGGCCGCGGCCGAAGATGTCGAGACGGCCCTGCGGGAGGCGCTCCGGACCATGTCCGTGAAGGACGCCGCGAAGGTCGTCTCGGAGGCGGTCGGCGCGCCCCGCCGCGAGGTCTACCAGATGGCGCTGGGGCTCGGGCGGGATGGGTGAGCGCTCGGCTCGCGGCGCGACGGCCCATCGGAGCGGTCTCGTTGCGGAGGACCAGGTGCTCGCGCGCTACCTGCGCGAGGGGTGCACGCTCGTCGCGCGGCGCTGGCGGGGAAGGGGCGGCGAGATCGATCTCGTCCTGCGCGAGGGGGTGACGGTGGTCTTCGTGGAGGTCAAGCGCGCCGCCACCCATGCAGCGGCCGCGGAGCGAATCGGCGGGAGACAGGCCGTGCGGCTTCACGCGGCGGCCGAGGAATTCCTCGCTTCGGAGCCGGGCGGTGCCGCTTCCGAGACGCGCTTCGACGTCGCCCTCGTCGACGGCGCCGGCCGGATCGAGATCCTGCCGAACGCGTTTCTCTGACTTGCCCCGGTGCCGCTGCCGCGCCAGATAGCCGGGCGACGCCGCGCGAAGGACTGCCCATGCCCCTGAAGGTCGCCATCCAGATGGACCCGATCGAAAAGATCGACGTGAAGGCGGACAGCACCTTCCGCCTTGCCGAGGAGGCGCAGGCGCGGGGTCACGACCTGACCTACTACACGCCCGACACCCTCGCCTGGCGCGACGGGCGGGTCTTCGCCACCGGCCGCTCCCTGAAGGTTCGGCGGGTCCAGGGCGACCATGCCGAGCTCGGCGAGCGCGGGGAGATTGACCTTTCCGGGTTCGACGTCGTCTGGCTCCGGCAGGATCCGCCCTTCGACATGGGCTACATCACCACCACCCATCTCCTCGACCGGATCCGCGACACCACCCTTGTCGTCAACGACCCGTTCTGGGTCCGGAACTACCCCGAGAAGCTCCTCGTCCTGCAGTTCCCCAACCTGATCCCGCCCACGCTCATCGCGCGCGACCTCGCCGCGCTCCGCGCCTTCAAGGCAGAGCACGGCGACATGATCCTGAAGCCGCTCTACGGGAACGGCGGCGCGGGGGTCTTCCGACTTCCCGAGGCGGACGGCAATCTCGCCGCCCTCCACGAGATGTTCGTGGGCCTGAGCCCCGAGCCGCTCATCGCCCAGAAGTATCTCCCCTCGGTCTCGAAGGGCGACAAGCGGGTGATCCTCGTCGACGGCGAGGCCGTGGGCGCGATCAACCGCGTGCCCCAGAAGGGAGAGACGCGGTCGAACATGCATGTGGGCGGTACCGCCGAGAAGGCCGAGATGACCGACAGGGACCGCGAGATCTGCGCCGCCATCAGCCCCCTCCTGCGGGAGAAGGGCCAGATCTTCGTGGGCATCGACGTGATCGGCGACTGGCTCACCGAGATCAACGTGACCTCGCCCACCGGCATCCAGGAACTGGAGCGGTTCGACGGGACGAACATCGCCGGAATGATCTGGGAGGCGATCGAGCGGCGCCGCGCGGGCTGAGGCGCCCCGCTCAGGCCGCGCCGGTCAGACGGAAGGACAGAGCCTCGGCCACGTGCGGCGCGCGAACGTCCCCAGAGGCGTCCAGATCGGCGATCGTGCGCGCGACGCGCAGCACACGGTGGTAGCCGCGCGCCGAGAGCCCGAAGCGGTCCGCGGCGCGGAGGAGAAGCGCCTTGCCCTCCGCATCCGGCGCCGCGACCCCGTCTAGACAGGCTCCCGACATGTCGGCATTGACCCGCACGCCCTCCATCCCGTCGAAGCGGTCGGCCTGCAGTTCCCGGGCACTTGCAACGCGGGCGGCCACCTCGGCGGAGCTCTCGCCGCAGGGCGGACCCTCGAGATCGGAGAAGCTCACCGGCGGCACCTCGACGCGCAGGTCGAAGCGGTCCATCAGCGGTCCCGAGATGCGGGAAAGATACTCCTCGCCGCAATCGGGCGCCCGGGCGCAGGCCCGCGCCGCGTCCGGCAGGAAGCCGCATCGGCACGGATTGGCCGCCGCGACGAGCAGGAACCGGCACGGATAGCGGACATGGGCGTTCGCCCGCGCGATGACGACCTCGCCCGTCTCGATGGGCTGCCGAAGCGTTTCCAGCACCGCCCGGGCGAATTCGGGAAATTCGTCCATGAACAGGACGCCGTTATGCGCGAGGCTGATCTGGCCCGGTTTCGCCCCCTTCCCGCCACCGACGATGGCCGCCATCGAGGCGGTGTGGTGCGGCTCCTGGAACGGCCGGGCGCGGGTGATCCCGCCTTCCTCGATCAGCCCTGCGAGGGAATGGATCATCGAGGTCTCCAGCGCCTCTCGTGCCGAAAGCGGCGGCAGCAGGCCGGGCAGGCGGCGCGCCAGCATGGATTTGCCCGATCCCGGCGTGCCCACGTAGATCAGATGATGCCGCCCGGCCGCGGCGATCTCGAGCGCCCGCTTGGCGCGCTCCTGTCCGCGTACGTCGGCGAGGTCGGGATGTCCGGCTCCCTCCGCGATCTCGCCCGGCTCCGCGGCGGAGAGCGGCCGCTGTCCGGTGAAATGGGCTATGGCGTCCGCTAGCGACGCCGGCGCGATCACGCGCGCCGCGTCGACCCAGGCCGCCTCGGCGCCGCAGGGTTTCGGACAGAGGAGGTCGCGACCGTCGGTCGCGGCATGGAGGGCGGCGGGAAGGGCGCCGGTCACGGATACGAGGCCGCCGTCGAGCGAGAGTTCGCCGAGCGCGGCCACCTGCTCGACGGCGTCGGGCGGCAGCACGCCGATCGCGGCAAGAAGCGCGAGGGCGATCGGGAGATCGAAGTGCGAGCCGTCCTTGGGCAGGTCCGCCGGCGCGAGATTGATCGTGATCCGCTTCGACGGCAGGGCGATCGATAGTGCCTGGAGCGCCGCGCGGACGCGGTCGCGTGCCTCGCTGACCGCCTTGTTGGGCAAGCCCACGATGGAGAAACTCGGCAGGCCGGGTGCCACTGCGCACTGAACCTCGACCGCGCGAGTTCTATTCCTTCGAAGGAAAGCGTGTGGGCGCGGGCGATCATTGGCGGGTTCCTCGGCCGGTGCCCGTCCCCTTACCGGTCACGGATTTCGGGGGCGTTAAGGCCGGATTTCCCGGGCGGGAGGGCGAATGCCGTGGCCGCGGCCGCTCGCGCGATGCGGGATCTGTCCGGTGGCGCCCGATCACCGCCGCTGCGGGTCAGCCGTAACCGTTGCGGAAAGGTGCGCCAGGGCAAGGTTCCGCGCAACGGCGCTCTAGTCCGCGTCGCTCCGCGAGCAACAATTTTGGGGAACTTTCCTCCCCGTCGTTCGTAAGGAGCCAGAGTGCGCAGGGTAAACAGTCGCTCCAACGTCCAACAAATCGTGCGATCCAACTGAAGTCCTGGGAGATACGACATGGCATTCGACGGGTTCTCCGACCAGACATTGTCACGCCGGGCCATGCAGGCCGAACTGCTCGACGCCGAGACCGAGTTGCAACTCGCCTATGCCTGGCGCGACGAACGCGACGAGGCGGCCCTGCACCGGCTGATCACGGCCTACATGCGGCTCGCGATCTCCATGGCGGCGAAGTTCAAGCGCTACGGCGCGCCGATGAACGACCTGATCCAGGAGGCCGGCCTCGGCCTGATGAAGGCGGCCGACAAGTTCGATCCCGACCGCGGCGTGCGGTTTTCGACCTATGCCGTCTGGTGGATCAAGGCCTCGATCCAGGATTATGTGATGCGCAACTGGTCGATGGTCCGGACCGGCTCCACGTCGAGCCAGAAGTCCCTGTTCTTCAACATGCGACGCGTCCAGGCTCGGCTCGAGCGCGAGGCCGCCTCCCGCGGGGAGCGGCTCGACAAGCACCAGATGCGTCACCTCATCGCGACCGAGGTCGGCGTGCCGCTGCACGACGTGGAGATGATGGAGGGGCGTCTCGCCGGTTCCGATTTCTCCCTGAACGCGACCCAGTCGAGCGAGGACGAAGGCCGGCAGTGGATCGATGCGCTCGAGGACGACAGCGCCCAGGCCGACGAGACGGTGACCCAGGAGAAGGATCTCGACACGCTTCGCGTGTGGCTGGTCGATGCGATGCAGCAGCTGAACGATCGCGAGCGGTTCATCGTGCGCGAGCGCAAGCTCCGGGATCAGCCGCGGACGCTGGAGAGCCTCGGCACGGAACTCGGGCTCTCGAAGGAGCGCGTCCGGCAACTGGAGGCCGCGGCGTTCGGCAAGATGCGCAAGGCGCTCGAGACGCAATGCGCGGAGGTCCGCAATTTCCTCATGTGACGGCGCCCGCGTCGCCACAGGGTTGGTCGCCACAGGGCTGGTCGCCGGAGTTGCCGCGTGTCTCGCGGCGGCTCCGGCGTTTTCGGACCGCACCGATCCGCGCGACGTTCCGCTCGACGCGTCCATCGTGGTCATGGGCGAGCAGCACGACGCGCCGGCCCACCACCTGAACCAAGCGACCTGGATCGACCGCCTCGCGCCGAAGGCTGTGGTGTTCGAGATGCTGACGCCCGAACTCGCGGCGCGGGTTCCGGGCCTGCTCGGCCGGCCTGATCCGGAGATCGGCGCGGCACTGCGCTGGGAGGACCGCGGCTGGCCGGACTTCTCGATCTATCTACCTGTTTTCCGGGCCATTCCCGAGGGCGCGCAAGTGATCGGTGCGGAGATCTCGCGCGACGATCTCGCCGTCCTTGACGGGGGAAAGGGCGCGATTGGCCGGGCCGAGGGGACCGATCCGTTCGGTCTCGAGACCGATCTGCCCGGGGAAGAGCAGCAGATCCGGGAGCGCGATCTGATCGAGGCCCATTGCGGCCTTCTGCCCGGGGAGGCCGCGGCAGGAATGGTGCAGTCGCAGAGGGTGCGGGACGCCGCTCTCGCCTCCGCTGCACTCGAGGCGCTGGACGTCACCGGGGGGCCCGTGGCGGTGGTGACCGGCAACGGGCATGCGCGGGTGGATTGGGGCGTTCCGGCCTTGCTGGCAAGGGCGCGGCCGGAGGTGGGGGTGGTCTCGTTCGGGCAGTTCACTTCGGAGGTCGAGGACGCGCCCTACGATGCCTGGGTGGTGACCGAGGCGCCGGCGGACCGGGACGAGGACCCCTGCGCCGCGCTCCGGTGACGCCTTGCCGGGGCGCCGGGGCGGGCCTAGGGTCGCGCCCGAGATGGCGCCCGGCACCCATATCCTCCTCGTCATCGGCGGCGGGATCGCGGCCTACAAGTCGCTCGACCTGATCCGGCAGATCCGCCGGGCAGGGGGTGTCGTCACGCCCGTCCTGACCCGCGCGGGAGCGGAGTTCGTGACCCCGCTCTCGGTCTCCTCTCTTGCGGAAAGGAAAGTCTTTTCAGACCTCTGGGACCTGACCGACGAGGCGGAGATGGGGCATATCCAGCTCAGCCGGGTGGCCGACCTGATCGTGGTGGCGCCGGCGACGGCGGATCTGATGGCGAAGATGGCGCAGGGCCACGCGGACGACCTGGCCTCGACGCTGCTGCTGGCGACGGACACGCCGGTGCTGATCGCGCCGGCGATGAACGTGCGGATGTGGGAGCATCCGGCGACGCAGAGGAACCTCGCGACGCTGAAGGCGGACGGGATCACCGTGGTCGGGCCGGAGGTCGGCGACATGGCCTGCGGTGAGTACGGTGCGGGAAGGATGTCGGAGCCCGACGAGATTCTGGCGTCGGTTTTCCGTCGGACTCCCGTCGGAGCCCCGTCGGGTAAACAGAATCCTCTCGGGTAAACGACTCCTTGTCACCAGCGGTCCCACCCACGAGCCGATCGACCCGGTGCGCTACATCGCCAATCGCTCCTCCGGCGCGCAGGGGGCGGCCATCGGCCGGGCCGCGCGGGAGGCCGGCGCCGATGTCGTCTTCGTCACCGGCCCGGCCAGCACGCCGCCGCCTCCGGGCGTCGAGGTCGTCCGCGTCGAGACGGCGGAGGAGATGAAGCGGGCGGTGGAGGCGGCGCTGCCCGTGGATGCGGCGATCTTCGCCGCCGCGGTGGCGGATTGGCGCATCGCGGAGCGGAGCGGGCGGAAGATGAAGAAGCGCGCGGGGAGCGGGCCGCCGCGGCTCGAACTGGCGGAGAACCCCGACATCCTCGCGGGGATCGCCGGGCGGCGGGAGGACCGGCCGCGGCTGGTGGTCGGCTTCGCCGCCGAGACGCACGACGTTCTGGAGAACGCGACCACCAAGCGGACGCGGAAGGGATGCGACTGGATCGTGGCGAACGACGTCTCCGAGGGCACGGGCATCATGGGGGGCGCCGAGAACGCGGTGACGCTGGTGACGGGCGAGGGCCACGAGGACTGGCCGCGGGCGGGCAAGGACGAGGTGGCGCGGAAGCTCGTCCAGCGTATCGCGGAGGCGCTGGCGTGATCGTCGAGGTGATGCGGGTCGAGGGCGCGGACGAAGACGTGCCGCTGCCCGAATATGCCAGCGCCGGGGCGGCGGGGGCGGATCTCCGCGCCAACCTGAGACCCGGGGACCGGGAGGCGGGGCTCGCGCTGGCGCCGATGGCCCGCGCCGTGGTGCCGACGGGGCTGAGGCTGGCGCTGCCCCGGGGCTGGGAGTTGCAGGTGCGGCCGCGATCCGGGCTGGCGCTCCGCCACGGGCTGACGCTGGTGAACGCGCCGGGGACGATCGATGCCGATTATCGCGGCGAGGTGGGCGTGCTGGTGATCAATCTCGGGACCGAGACGGTGACGGTCGGCCACGGCGAGCGGATCGCGCAGGGGGTGGTCGCGCCGGCGCCGCAGGCGGAGTTCGCGCTCCGCGACCGGCTCTCCGACACGCCGCGGGGGTCGGGCGGGTTCGGGTCCACGGGGCGGGGCTGATGGCGCTGGTCCTGGTGCTCGCCGCGGCGGTCTGGTTCGCCGGCGGAAGGCTCGGCTGGCCGCGGCAGGCGCGGGTGATCGCGCTCGGGATTCTCTACGTGGTCGTGCTGATGGCGAACGTGGCGCTGCCCGCGGGGCATCCGCTGCGCGAGGCGCTGGGCGGATCGGCGGCGGAATGGCTGGTCGTGGGCGGGCTCGGGGCGCTGGTGCTGGTCTATGCCCAGGGGCTCGGCCGGCTGCGGGCGCGGGTGCGTCCCGAGAACCGTCCCGAGAGCCGGCCCGAGGCGCGTCGCCCCGGCGGCTTCGCGCCGGGCGAGCTCGACCGCTATGCCCGCCACATCGTGCTGCGCGAGATCGGCGGCACCGGGCAGCGGCGGCTGAAGGAGGCGCGGGTGCTCGTCGTCGGCGCGGGCGGGCTCGGTTCGCCGGCCCTGCTCTACCTCGCCGCCTCGGGCGTGGGCACCCTAGGCGTGATCGACGACGACGTGGTGGACGCGACGAACCTGCAGCGGCAGGTGATCCATGCCGATGCGAGGATCGGGATGCCGAAGGTCTTCTCCGCCGAGCGGGCGATGCGGGCGCTCAACCCCTACGTGACGGTGCGGCCCTATCACCGGCGGCTGACCGGGGAGATCGCGGCGGAGCTCGTCGCCGATTACGATCTCGTGCTCGACGGCTGCGACGACCTCGCCACGCGCTACGTGCTGAACGAAGCCTGCGCGGCGGCGCGCCTGCCGCTCGTCTCCGGCGCGCTCAGCCAGTGGGAGGGGCAGATGACGACCTACGCGCCCTTCGACGGCACGCCCTGCTATGCCTGCATCTTCCCCGAGGCCCCGGCGCCGGGGCTGGCGCCGAGCTGCGCCGAGGCGGGCGTGCTCTCGCCGCTGCCGGGGATCCTCGGCACGATGATGGCCGCCGAGGCGATCAAGGAACTGACCGGGGCGGGGCGCGGGCACCGCGGGCGCATGGCGATCCACGACGCGCTCTGGGGCGAGCACCGGGAGATCGCGCTGAAGCGGCGGTCGGACTGCCCGGTCTGCGGCGCGGGTTGAGCGCGCCCCGGGGCGCGGGCGCCATGTTGGCGGGCCTTGCCGGCCCGGGGTCTTCCGCGGGAGGTTTCGCGAAAGGGTGAGGGAGGGTGGCGCCGGCCTTCCCGTGCGTTAGGCTCCCGGCCATGGAAAAGGAGACAAACGTGACCAACCCGCTCATGGAGACCTGGGAGACGCCCTTCGGGATGCCGCCCTACGACCGGATCGCGGACGACCAGTTCCGCCCCGCCGTCGAGGCGGCGCTGGCCGAGGCGCGGGCCGAGGTGGAGCGGATCGCCGAGAATCCCGAGCCGGCGGGCTTCGCCAACACGGTCGAGGCGCTGGAGGAGGCGGATGCGGCGCTGTCGAAGGTACTGGGCGTGTTCTACAACCTCGTCGGCGCGGATTCGAACGAGACGCGGCAGGCGCTCTCACGGGAGTTCTCGCCGATGCTCTCGGCCTATGCCTCCGACGTGGCGATGAACGAGGCGCTCTTCCGGCGCATCGAGGCGGTCTGGGAGCGGCGGGAGGAGCTCGATCTCGGGCCGGATGAGGCGCGGCTGCTGTTCCTGACCCGGCGCAACTTCGTGCGCCAGGGGGCGCAGCTCGAGGGTATCGCCAAGGACCGGCTCCGGCAGGTGACCGAGCGGCTCTCGGGGCTCGGCGTGGAGTTCACGCAGAACCTGCTGGCCGAGGAGCGCGACTGGCAGATGGTGCTCGACGAGGCCGATCTCGAGGGGCTGCCCGACTTCGTCGTCGACGGCGCGCGGGCGGCGGGCGAGGAGCGCGGCACCGGGGCGCCCTCGATCACGCTGTCGCGGTCGCTGATCGTGCCGTTCCTGCAATTCTCGCCCCGGCGCGACCTGCGCGAGCGGGCGCACCGGGCCTGGACCGCGCGGGGCGCGAACGGCGGCGAGACCGACAACCGCGCGATCGCGGCCGAGATCCTGGAGCTGCGCGAGGAGCGGGCAGGGCTTCTGGGCTATGACAGCTTCGCCGAGTTCAAGCTCGAGACCGAGATGGCGAAGACCCCCGGGGCCGTGCGCGACCTGCTGATGAAGGTCTGGGAGCCGGCCCGGGCGCGCGCTGAGGAGGACGGGCTGCGCCTCGCCGCGATGATGCACAATGACGGGGTGAACGGCGATCTGGAGCCCTGGGACTGGCGCTACTATTCCGAGAAGCGGCGGGTCGAGGAGCACGACCTCGACGAGACCCGGCTGAAGCCGTACCTGCAGCTCGAGCGGATGATCGATGCGGCCTTCGACTGCGCCAACCGGCTCTTCGGGCTCGAGTTCGAGGCGGCGGAGGTGCCGCTCTACCACGCGGACGTGCGGGCCTTCGAGGTGACGCGGGAGGGGCGGCACATGGGGCTGTTCCTCGGCGACTATTTCGCGAGGGGAAGCAAGCGGTCGGGGGCCTGGTGCTCGACGATCCGGTCGCAGAAGGCGGATGTGCGGCCGATCGTGGTGAACGTGTGCAACTTCGCCAGGCCGCCGAAGGGGCGGCCGGCGCTGCTGAGCTACGACGACGCGCGGACGCTGTTCCACGAGTTCGGCCACGCGCTGCACCAGCTGCTGTCGGACGTGACCTACGAATCGATTAGCGGGACGAGCGTGGCGCGGGACTTCGTGGAGCTGCCCTCGCAGCTCTACGAGCACTGGCTGGAGGTGCCGGAAGTGATCACGAGATACGCCACCCATGTGGAGACCGGGGAGGCGATGCCCGACGAGATGCGCGACCGGCTGCTGGCCGCCTCCACCTACGACATGGGGTTCCAGACGGTGGAATACCTGGGCTCTGCGCTCGTCGATCTGGAGTTCCATGCCGGCGAGGCGCCGCAGGACCCGATGGAGATGCAGGCCGAGCTCTTGGAGGAGCTCGGCATGCCGAAGGCGGTGGGGATGCGGCACGCGACGCCGCATTTCGCCCATGTCTTCGCCGGCGACGGGTATTCGTCGGGCTATTACAGCTACATGTGGTCGGAGGTTATGGATGCCGACGCCTTCGAGGCGTTCCGCGAGGCCGGCGGGCCGTTCGACGCTGAGGTGGCGAAGCGGCTCGAGGAGCACATCCTGAGCGCCGGCGGCAGGCAGGAGGCGGAGGCGGCCTACACGGCGTTCCGCGGCCGCATGCCGGGGGTCGAGGCGCTCCTGAAGGGGCGGGGCCTCGTCGGCGAGCCCGGCTGACGAAAAGGGGGCACGCGGGTGATTCGCGTGCCCCAGTGGCGATTCGTCCGGTCACGGGGACCGGGCCATCCATGCCCCGGTTCCGTGACGCGGGAATGACATTCAGGCGGCGATGAGGCCCATGCTCTCGAGCTTCAGCAGCACCTGGTGGGCGCAATTGTCGACGTCCACCCTGGTGGTGTCGAGCCGGAGCTCGGGGTCCTTCGGCTCGTCATAGGGGTCGGAGATGCCGGTGAACTCCTTGATCTTGCCCTCGCGGGCGAGCTTGTAGAGCCCCTTGCGGTCGCGCCTCTCGCATTCCTCGATCGGCGTGGCGACGTGGATCTCGCAGAAGGCGCCGTATTGCTCGATCTCCTCGCGCACCGCCCGGCGGGTCGTGGAATAGGGCGCGATCGGCGCGCAGATGGCGATACCGCCGTTCTTGGTGATCTCGCTCGCCACGTAGCCGATGCGGCGGATGTTGAGGTCGCGGTGCTCCTTGGAGAAGCCGAGCTCGGAGGAGAGGTTCTTGCGCACGATGTCGCCGTCGAGGAGCGTCACCGGGCGGCCGCCCATCTCCATCAGCTTGGTCATCAGCGCATTGGCGATGGTGGACTTGCCGCTCCCCGAGAACCCGGTGAAGAACACCGTGAAGCCCTGCCGCGACCGCGGCGGCCGGGTGCGGCGCAGCTCCTGCACGACCTCGGGGAAGGAGAACCAGTCGGGGATCTCCAGACCCTCCTGAAGCCGGCGGCGGAGCTCGGTGCCGGAGATGTTGAGGACGGTCACGCCCTCCTCGATCTCGTCGGCGGGCTCGTATTGCGCGCGCTCCTGCACGTAGACCATGTGTTTGAAGGGCATCATCTGGATGCCCATCTCCTCGGCGTGCTCCTTGAACAGCTCCTGCGCGTCGTAGGGGCCGTAGAAATCCTCGCCGGCGGAGTTCTTGCCGGGGCCGGCATGGTCGCGGCCGACGATGAAGTGCGTGACGCCATGGTTCTTGCGGATGAGGCCGTGCCACACCGCCTCGCGCGGGCCGCCCATGCGCATGGCCAGCGGCAGCAGCGACATGTGCGTGGTCGCCGCGGGATACTTGTCGAGCACCGCCTCGTAGCAGCGCACGCGGGTGAAATGGTCGACGTCGCCGGGTTTGGTCATGCCCACGACCGGGTGGATCAGCAGGTTCGCCTGCGCCTCCTTGGCGGCGCGGAAGGTCAGTTCCTGGTGGGCGCGGTGCAGCGGGTTGCGGGTCTGGAACGCGACGACCCGGCGCCAGCCCATCTTGCGGAAATAGGCGCGCAGCTCGTTCGGCGTGTCGCGGCGGGCCTTGAAGTCGTAATGGACGGGCTGCTGGATGCCCACCACCGGGCCGCCGAGATAGACCGGGCCGGCCTGGTTGTGGAGGTAGTTCACCGCCGGGTGGGCGTCGTCGTCGGCGCCGAACACCTTCTCCGCCTCGCGCGCCTTGTCGGGCACCCACTTGTCGGTGACGGTCATGGTGGCGAGAATCACGCCCTCCTGGTCGCGGAGCGCGATGTCCTGCCCGATCTCGACGCCCTCGGCGAATTTCTCGCCGACGTCGAGGGTGATCGGCATCGGCCAGAGCGAGCCGTCCGCGAGCCGCATCTTCTCGACGACGCCGTCGTAATCGGTCTCGCCGAGGAAGCCCTTGAGCGGCGCGAATCCGCCGTTCATCAGCAGTTCGAGGTCGCAGATCTGGCGCGGCGTCAGGTCGTGACTTGCGAGGTCCCCCGCCTCCGCCTTGAGTTTCTGGGCACTGTCATAGGACACGTAGAGCTCCGGCATCGGAGCGAAGTTGGGGAAGTTCATACCGTCTCGCCTCTTGTCGTCATGCATCACGCCCGCGCGGGGCGGCCGCGTGGCCCATAGCCCGAGCCGGGCGGCAGCCTCAAGGCTTGCCGTGGAGCCGGGCGGATTCGGACCGAGACGACGGCAATTCTCCTTAAGCGAGAAATTCGAGCCGGGGCCGGAAACTATTTGGTTACGATTTTCGTGAATCCTGGGAGCGGGCGGGACAGCTCTCGTCTCGCGAACGGATCGGCCGGCCCGGTTTTCGAATCTCCCCAAGGGCCGGTCGGGACGACGTGCCGCTCCTCGTGTATTTGAGGGGCGGCACACCCTTCTTCCCCCTTCCGCTGCCGCTCACCCGGCCGCGTCGACGGGCGCGCCGTAGCCCAGGGGCTCGCGCTCGTCGCGGCCCGCGTCGGCGCCGATCTCGGACAGGAACCGCTCCGCTTCGAGGGCCGCCATGCAGCCCATTCCGGCGCTGGTGACGGCCTGGCGATAGACGTGATCGGTGAGGTCGCCGGCGGCGAACACGCCGGGCACAGATGTCACCGTCGAATTGCCCTTCGTGACCACGTAGCCGCCGAGCTCGGTCTCGAGCTGGCCGGCGACGAGCTCCGAGGCGGGGGCGTGGCCGATGGCGATGAAGACGCCCTTCACGGGAATCTCGGTGATCTCGCCCGTGGAGACGTGGCGGGCGCGCACCGCCTCGACCCCTTTCGGCATGTCGGTGCCGGTGATCTCGTCGAGCGTGTGGTCCCAGAGAACCTCCACCTTGGGATTGTCGAAGAGGCGCTTTTGCAGGATCTTCTCGGCGCGGAGCTCGCCGCGGCGGTGGATGAGGGTGACCCTGGAGGCGAAGTTGGTCAGGAACAGCGCCTCCTCCACCGCGGTGTTGCCGCCGCCGATGACGGCGACCGGCTGGCCGCGGTAGAAGAAGCCGTCGCAGGTGGCGCAGGCGGAGACGCCGAAGCCCTTGAACGTCTCCTCGGAGGGCAGTCCCAGCCAGCGGGCCTGGGCGCCGGTGGCGAGGATCACGGCATCGGCCGTCCAGGTCGCGCCGCTGTCGGTGGTGGCGGTGAAGGGGCGGGACGAGAGGTCGAGGGAGGTGACGATGTCGGTGACGATCTCGGCGCCGGTCTCGCGGGCATGGGCCTCCATGCGGACCATGAGGTCGGGTCCGAGGATCGAGGCCTCTCCGGGCCAGTTCTCGACATCGGTGGTGATGGTGAGCTGGCCGCCCGGCTGCAACCCCTGGATGAGCACGGGCTCCAGCATGGCGCGGGCGCCGTAGATCGCGGCGGTGTATCCCGCCGGACCGGACCCGACGATCAGGAGCTTGACGTGTCGCGCGCCGTCGCCGGTCCGGGCGGGCGTGTCGGGGCGGGTATCGGCCATGTATCCCTCCGTGGAACTTTGCGGCGATATAGGCGAGGCGCGGGCTGCCCGAAACCCCGGGAGGGGTGTTGCGCCGCGGCGAAAGATAATTGCGCGCAATCGCCGACGGGCGTAAGCTTCGGCTCACCAGCCGAGGAAGACCATGCCGGGACACAAGCTCGACGCCATCGACCGCAAGATTCTTTCCGAGCTCCAGCGGGACGGCCGGATGACGAATGTCGAACTCGCGCGCCGGGTGGGGATCTCGGCCCCGCCCTGCCTGCGGCGGGTCCGGACGCTGGAGGAATCGGGATTCATCCGCGGCTACCACGCGCAGGTGGACGTGCGTCAGCTCGGCTTCGAGGTGCAGGTCTTCGCCATGGTGGGGCTGCAGAGCCAGGCGGAGGGGGATCTCGCGGCCTTCGAGGCGCAGTGCCGGAACTGGCCGCTCGTGCGCGAATGCCACATGCTGAACGGCGAGGTGGATTTCGTCCTGAAATGCGTGGCCCCCGACCTCTCCACCTTCCAGAGCTTCCTGACCTCGGAGCTGCTCCGGGCGCGCAACGTCGGCAGCGTCAAGACCTCGCTCGTGATCCGGGCGGCGAAGGAGGCGCCGGGCGTCCCCTTCGAGATCCTCGAGGCGCGGCTGGCGCGCTCGGCCTGACCGCCCGCGGGATCAGGCCACGAGGTGGAGCCGCTTCAGGTGATCGCCGTGCAGGCGATGCATGGCGAGGCGGCCGAAATCGTCCATCCGCGCGACATGCGGGAACATCGACAGGAAATGCGCGCGATGCTCGGGCGAGGGCGCCGCGTCCACGCCGCCGGGATGGACGCTCTCGATCTCGACGCCGTTCACCGCGAAGGTGGTGTGGCGCGCGAAGCCGAGATGGAAGACCTGAACCGCGGAGACCGGGCGGACCTGGATCACCGCCTCCCCGTCGGCGAGGGCGGAGACCGGGATGAGCGCGGCGCTGTCGCCGACGAGCGTCTCGATCGAGCTGCGGCGCGAGACCACGTGCGCGGCCGGGCCGAGCAGGAGGTCGGGCATCGGGCGGCCGGGGCCGAAGGCGTCGGCGGAGACGCGGAAGAGTGGCAGCTCGCTGTGCTGCGGGGCGACGATGCGGCTGCCCTTCCAGACCAGCCGCTCGATGCCGGCGGCGGTGACGACCCGGTCGCCGGGCTGGAGATCCTCGACCGCCGCGGGGCCGTCGGGCGTCTGCACGATGCCGCCGCGGGCGAGCGCGGTGAAGGCCCCGGTGAAGAGCGCGTCGGAGGGACCGAGGCGGACCCGCTCCTGCAGCTCGCCGGCGCCGTCGAGCCAGGTGACGACGTAGCGGGTGTCGGAGGGCACGCGCACCGCGGCGGGGCGCGTGGCGGCGCGGGTCGGCGCGCCGGGAACCGTCCAGGGGCGGGAGGTCGCCGCGGGGGCGTCGAGGGCGGGACGGTCGGTCATGGCGCGGTCCTTGTCCGGTGTGGGTCAGGACCAATTGCCGAACAATTTAGACGATTTTCTGGCGAATGCCGGGCCTTTGGGGGACGCCTTCAGGCGAGCCGGATCACCGAGATCAGGCGGCCGTAATCGGCCTCGCGGCGGTGCACCGAGCGGCGGTAGGAGAAGAAGCGCGCCGGATCGCGGTAGGTGCAGCAGCCGATCCATTCGGCGGCACCGACGCCGGCCCGGCGCAGCCGCTCGAGCCCGAACCCTGCCAGGTCGAGATGCAGCCGGTCGCCGTCGCCGGGCGCGAAGTAGCATCCCCAGTCGGGATCGGCGGCGAGGAAGGCCTCGAGGATCTCGGGGCCGACTTCGTAGGAGGACTGGCCGATGGTCGGACCGATGGCCGCGGCGATGCGGACCGGCCTGGCGCCGCGCGCCTCCATCGCCGCGACGGTGGCGCCGATGACGCCGCCGAGGGCGCCGCGCCAGCCGGCATGGGCGGCGCCGACGATCCCCGCCTCGGGGTCGGCAAGCAGGATCGGCATGCAATCGGCGGTGAGGATGCCCAGCGCGATGCCGGGCAGGGCGGTGACGACGCCATCGGCCGGGGCCGTCGGCACGGCGCCGGGCGCGTCGACGGCGGCCACGGCGGCGGAATGGATTTGCTGCAGGGTGACGAGATTCCCGGGCGCGACCTCCATCGCGGCGGCGACGCGACCCCGGTTGATGCGCACCATCTCCGTCTGGTCCGACGAGCCGTGGCCGCAATTCAGCGCCGCGAAGACCCCCGAGGAGGCGCCGCCGACGCGGGTGAAGAAGCCGTGGGGCACCGGGGCGAGCAGTTCGGAGGTGAGACGGGGCAGGTTCATCCGGCACGCTCCAGGCCCGGCACGGGGCCGGTGCGATCGTGGAGGGACATGACCTTGAAAAGGTCTCCCATCTCGTCGGGGTGGGTCAAGCGGCGATGGGCGGCGATGTGCTCGTCGAGCGCCGGGCCGGCGAGACGCCGCGCCAGCGCCCGGCCGCGCTCGGTGATCCCGAGCCGCTCCAGCCAGACGCCCTGGGGCACAAGGGGGCTCGCCTCGCAGGCATCGGCGGCCGCGGCGGCGAGGGCGGCGAAATCGACGTGCGCGGTGAGGTCTGCCTCGCCGGGATTGGCGAGCGGATCCTCCTTGCGGTGGCCGCGGACCGCCTGGAACGTGTCGCCGCGGGACCCGGCGCTGCCGTAATCGACGACGAGCGCGACGCCGCCGCGCTCCGCGATCCGGGCGCCGATCTCGGCGGCGACCGCCTCGGCGGGCGCGGTCGTCTCCACCATGTCGCCGTCCTCGGTATCGGCGAGACGGGGCTCCAGCCGGGCCGGCGCGGCCGGATCGCCGAGCGCGAAGGCGAGCGCGCCGTTCCGGACGCCGACCATCCGCTCCCGCCAGCCCGCCCCCTGGCGCAGGAACTGGCGCGGCGGCAGGGCGTCGAAGAACTCGTTGGCGACGAGGAACAGCGGCAGGTCGGGGAGATCGGCCACGCCGTCGATCCAAGCCGCCGGCACCTCGCCGAGCACCTGGCGCTGGCGGATGCGGAAATGCGCCGCCGATTCGACGAGGACCGGGCGCATGGCATCGTGGAAGCCGGGCACCTTGGCGGTGGCGCGCAGGAGGTCGGCCATGAGCGTGCCGCGACCGGGGCCGAGCTCGGCGAGCGCGAAGGGGGCGGGGCGGCCGCGGTCGAGCCAGGACCGGGCGAGGGCGAGGCCGACGATCTCGCCGAACATCTGGCTGATCTCCGGCGCGGTGGTGAAGTCTCCCGCCGCGCCGAGGGGATCGCGCGTGGCGTAGTAGCCGTGGCGGGGATGGTGCAGGCAGGCGGTCATGTAGTCGGCGACCGTCATCGGGCCGGTGGCGCCGATCTGGCGCAGCAGGATCTCGGCGAGCGGCGTCATCGCGGTTGCCGGGCCGCCAGCACGAGCCCGGCGCCGATGGCGAGCATGGGCAGCGACAGGATCTGGCCCATGCTGAGACCGGCCCCGCCGAGCTGCACCACGTAGCCCATCGGGTTCGCGGGCGTGATGAATTGCGGATCGGCCTGGCGGACGAGCTCCACCAGCATGCGCGAGATCGCGTAGCCCATGAGGAAGACGCCGGTGAGCGCGCCGGCCCGCTTCAGCCAGGAGCGGCGGAAGGCGAGCACGATCACCAGCGCGCCGAGGAGGAGGCCCTCCAGCGCCGCCTCGTAGAGCTGCGAGGGGTGGCGGGCGCAGAGCCCCTGGACGGCGGGGCAGTCCTGCGCCGCGGGGCCGGGGAAGATCACGCCCCAGGGCAGGTCCGTCGGCCGGCCCCAGAGCTCGGCGTTGATGAAGTTCGCGATCCGCCCGAGCAGCAGTCCCGGCGGCGTGGCGAGCGCCGCGGTGTCGAGGATGCCGAGGAGCGGGATGCGCCGGGCCCGGGCGCAGTAGAGAAGGCCGAGGGCGACGCCGAGCATGCCGCCGTGGAACGACATGCCGCCCTGCCAGATCGCCGGGATCTCGAGCGGATGGGCGAGGTAGTAGCCGGGCTGGTAGAACAGCACGAAGCCCAGCCGGCCGCCGAGGAGGATGCCGAGGATCACCGCGGTCATGACGTCCTCGAGATCCTTCACGGTCATCGGCGGGCGGTCGTCGCGCCAGAGCGCGGGCCGGCGGAGGGCCGCCGCCGCCAGCCGCCAGCCGAGCAGGATGCCCGCGATATAGGCCAGCGCGTACCATCTGAGCGCGACGGTCACTCCGCCGATCCCGACCGAGAAGAGGTCCGGCGAGATGTCCGGAAAGGGGATGGCGAAAATCATGGGCGGGAGAAAGCGGGGGCGGGGCGGGGAAGTCAACCTTGAGAACGGCGGCCTTCGCGGCCATATCCCCAGAGACGCCGGACGGCACAGATCCCGAGGAGACCGCCATGCAGACCCGCAACAAGATGTTCGACGACCTGTCGCAGCTCATGACCAACGCGATGGGCGTGGCGCAGGGAGCGCGGACCGAGGCCGAGACCGCGATGAAGGGCATGGTCGACCGGTTCCTCGCCGACCGGGACTTCGTGACCCGCGAGGAATTCGACGCGGTACGCACCATGGCGCAGAAGGCGCGCGAGGAGAACGAGGCGCTGAAGGCGCGGATCGCGGCCCTGGAAGCCCGGGGCTGAGCCGATTGCCGCTTGCGTGACGGCGCTCCGGCGCGTCATCTCGGCGCCAGCGGCAAGAGGGGAACGCGAGCCATGACGACCTGCGTCTTCGTGCAGTTGAGGTGCCGGCCGGGCGAGACCTACCGGGTCGCCGAGCGCATCGTGCTCCGGGAGGTCCATTCCGAGCTCTACTCGACCTCCGGCGAATACGACCTGCTGCTGAAGCTCTACATCCCCGAGGACGCGGATGTGGGGAAATACATCAATGACAGGCTGCTGACGGTCGAGGGGATCGAGCGCAGCCTGACGACGCTCACCTTCCGGGCCTTCTGATGGCGCCTCCGGTGCCGCTCGAGCGGCTGGTGGCGGTGGCGCGGGGCGATGCGCCGGCCGACCTGGTGCTCGGCGGCGCCCGCATCCTCGACGTGGTGACGGGAGAGATGCTGGCGGGCGACGTGGCGATCGCGGGCGACACCATCGCCTCGGTCGGGCCCGGTCGCGACGGGCCGCGGCGGGATCTTGCGGGGCTGGTTCTGGTGCCGGGCTTCGTGGACACGCATCTGCACATCGAGAGTTCGCTCGTGACGCCGGACGAGTTCGCCCGGCTCGTCGGGCCGCTCGGGGTGACGACGGCGATCTGGGACCCGCACGAGATCGCCAACGTGCTGGGCGTCGAGGCCCTGCGCTGGGCGCTCGGGGCGGCGGAGCGCAGCCCGATCGACATCCGCGTGATGCTGTCCTCCTGCGTGCCCTCGACGGAGATGGAGACCTCTGGCGCCAGGATCGGGGCGGAGGATCTGGCCGCGCTGGCGGGCCATCCCCGGGCGCTGGGGCTGGCGGAGATGATGAACTATCCCGGCGTCGTGGCCGGCGAGGCGGAGTGTCTCGCCAAGCTCGAGGCGTTTCGCGGCGGGCCGGTGGACGGGCACGCGCCGCTCCTCACCGGGGCGCGGCTCGACGCTTACGCCGCCGCCGGCATCCGCACCGAGCACGAGGCGACGAGCGCCGCGGAGGCGCGGGAGAAGCTGCGGAAGGGGATGCGGATCCTGATCCGGGAGGGATCGGTGTCGAAGGATCTCGCGGCGCTCATGGAGCTGATGACGGAGCGGCTCTCGCCCTATCTGGGCTTCTGCACCGACGACCGGAACCCGCTCGACATCGGCGAAGAGGGGCATCTCGACCACATGATCCGCAACGCCATCGCCGGCGGGGTCGATCCGGTGGTGGCCTACCGCGTCGCCTCGCTCTCGGGCGCGGAGGCGCACGGGCTCCGGGATCGCGGCCAGATCGCGCCGGGCCGGCGGGCGGACATCGTGGCGCTGGGCTCGCTCGCGGCCTGCGACGCGCGGGCGGTCTGGGCGGGGGGCGTGGAGCTGGTACCGGATGTCTTCGCGGAAGGCCGCGTGCCGGAAATCGGGCGGCGCTCGGTCCGGGCGCCGGCAATCGAGCCGGAGACCTTCCGGCTCGCCTCGGGAGAGGCGCTGCAGCCGGTGATCGGCATCCGGCCGGGGCGGATCCTGACCGACCATCTGCGCGAGGAGGTGGCGGAGCGGGACGGAGACCGGCCGCCCGACCCGGACCGCGACCTGGCGCGGGTCACGGTGATCGAGCGGCACGGCAGGAACGGCAATGTCGGCAGCGGCTTCGTGCGGGGATTCGGGATCTGCGAGGGGGCGATCGCCTCCACCGTCTGCCACGACCACCACAACCTGATCTGCGTCGGCGTCGAGTACAGCGACATGGCGCTGGCGGCGCGACGGCTGACGGAGATCGAGGGCGGCTTCTGCGTCGCCCGCGGCGGCGAGATCCTGGCCGAGCTGGCGCTGCCGGTGGCGGGGCTGATGAGCCGCGCGCCCTTCGAGGAGGTGCGGTCCGGGCTCGAGGCGCTGCGGGCGGCGGCGCGGTCGCTCGGGGTCAGGCTCGACGAGCCGTTACTGCAGCTCGCCTTCGTGGCGCTGCCGGTGATCCCGCACCTGAAGATCACCGACCGGGGCATGGTGGACGTGGACCGGTTCGCGCTCATCGGTTGAGCGCGCTTAACCCTTCCGGAACGGGTCGCGAGGATGAATGCCGCCCGTCACCGGGCCGGGATTCTCCTGATGAGCGAGTTGAAGCGAATCTCATTGCGTCGACGACGAGCCCGACATCCGGACGCTCACGGAGGTCGCGCTGACGATGGTGCCCGATTTCGAGGTCCTGACCTTCGCCACGGCGGATGCGGCCCTGTCGGAGGTGGGCCGGGCGCTGCCCGACCTGATCCTGCTCGACATCATGATGCCGATGGTCGACGGGCTGCTGTTCGTGAAGAAGCTGCGGCGGATCGAGGGCGCGGCGGAGGTGCCGATCGACTTCGTCACCGCGCGACCGAACTCGCCGAAGATACAGCGGCTCGACGAACTCGGGGCGCTCGGCATCATCGCCAAGCCCTACGATCCGATCGGGCTCGCGGCGCAGGTGCAGGAGATGTGGCAACTCGGCGTGCCGGGCGTCACGAGACCCGGTGGAGCGGGCGATGAGATTCGAACTCACGACCCTTACCTTGGCAAGCAACTGGTTCTGGGATTTTAATTTTAAATTCAGGACCTTGCCGACTCAATCTAGAAGCGTAAACCAAGAACGAAAGAAGAACAATAGCTTGTCCTCGTGCAAGTTGCACGGACTTCCTGGCTAGCCGTCGCGGTGGCGCAGAAAGCAGGTGATACACGACTAGATCGAGAAAATGCCACCCGACGGGGGCTCCGGATACCGGCAGAAGACTACTCGCTCCTCTTCAGCCGCTCGGCCTCTTCATCCGACCATCTGCTGAACGACGTCGAGAACGGCTTCCACGGCCTCGTACTGAACCAATTGAGGAAGGCGGAGGGCTCTGTTGCGCAAAGGCCGGGTGAGGGATTCATCTCGTGAATCCAGCGTGGTAGCCGGTCTGCATGAGCAGACCCATCCCGCCGAGCTACAAGACCAAGAACTGGCCGGCCTACAACGAAGCGCTGAAGCAGCGTGGCTCCCTGACGATCTGGTTCGACCCGGACATGGTCTGGGTGCCGCCGCCGACCGGCAAGCGAGGCCGTCAGCCGCAATATAGCGATGCCGCGATCCAGACATGCCTGACGATGAAGGTCCTCTTCGGCATGGCGCTCCGGCAGACGACCGGTTTCGTTGAAAGCCTCCTGCGCCTGGTCGGCCTCGACTGGGCGGTGCCGGATTTCAGCACGTTGAGCCGGCGCCAGAAGGCCTTGGCCGTGACCATTCCCTACCGCGGCTCGCAGGGGCCGCTGAACCTGCTGATCGACAGCACCGGCATCAAGGCCGAAGGTGAAGGCGAGTGGCACGCCCGCAAACACGGTGGCGCGAAACGCCGCCTATGGCGCAAGATCCACATCGGCGTCGACGAACAGACGCTGGAGATCCGAGCCCTCGAGATCACCGGGAGCACCGTCGGTGACGCGCCCATGCTGCCCGAACTGCTCAGCCAGATCCCGCCTGATGTGGAAATCGGCTCGGTCACCGCGGACGGTGCCTACGACACGCGCACGGATTCTCATCCTGATCGACGCGCTTCAGCCGGGCATCGACGAGACGGCGCAGAGCGGGCAGCAACTCGGCATCGGATGACTTCGCATACGACCCCCGAGGCTTCGACCGTCCCGAGATCCGCGCATGGAGCTGGGAACGGCTTACGCCCAGGACCTCGGCCACCCGGCTCATCGGGAACCGTCCTTCGACGGCGACGGCAGATGCCAGGTCTGCTTTTTTGCCTGCGCCTTGGCCAAGGCCTCCCGCAGGATCTCGTTCTCCATCGTCTTGCGGCCAAGGAGGCGCTCGAGGTCGCGGACGCGGTCCTCGAGCTTGCGGACTTCGGAGGCGCCGACCACCGGCTCGTTCGATCCCAAGGCCATGGCACTCGCCATCGTCCGCGAACCGATGGCGGACAAAGGCTCGTCCTCATCCATCAATCGGCGCCACCGGAACAGGAGGTTCGGCGCCACGCCGTTTCGCCTGGCCACGGCAGAGACGGACTCTCCGGGCACCAGGCTCTCCTCGATGATGCGCAGCTTCTCGTGGGCAGGCCAATATCGGCGCCGCGCGACGCCGGTGATCACCTCGACCCGGCGGACAGCCGACTGTCACACTCTTCGGTACACAGGGTGTACGTATTTCGGCCTCGATTCGAACCTGCTCGGAAGTAGCCTCCGCTCTGTTTCTGGTGCTGGTTGACCGGCGCTTGGGCTGCCCGTTCTCGACCCATCGAACTTCGAAAGATTCCGTCAGTTTTCCGCTTTGCGAGACGGACCTTGGAGATGTTGCGCTTCATGCCTTCTACCGGTTCTTGCTCGGTTGCCGTGCAAGTTGCACGGAAACCGAAGTTGAAGATCAACGGTCCCCCGAGGAGGGGTCCGATAAGTGCTTGGTCTACAACTGTTTCGGTAGGTCCCAATGGAGCGGGCGATGAGATTCGAACTCACGACCCTTACCTTGGCAAGGTAATGCTCTACCCCTGAGCTACGCCCGCGCGCGCCATTGGTGGGGTGGGACTTAGACAAGCGGGGAACGGGCTGCAAGGGAAAAATCCCCCCGGCGGGCGGCGCGCGGCGCTGCCGGTGCCCGGTCCGGTTCCGCCAGGCGTCGAGGCAGGGCCGGCGGCCGGCGGGACCATCCGCCGGCCGCGTGACCGCCGCGCCTATTCGGCGGTGGCGGCGCCCACCGTTCCGCCGACCACGGCGCCGGCCGGGCCGGCGATCACGGCGCCGCCGAGGCCGCCCGTGGCCGCCCGGCCGGCGGCCGTCTTGCCGCAGGCGGCGAGCCCCATCAGGACAAGGCCGATGGCAAACACTCTGATCAGGGTCATGCGAACCTCCAAAATCGCAGTCGCGTCGGATCGACGCTCAACGAAAAAAATCGCGCAGTGGCGCATTCGGTTCCCTGCCATGCGGGGCGAGACATCGTCCCGCGTATATTGTTTCTCAAATCCACACAGTCTGTTCGTGTTCGCGCAGAGTTATTGGCGTCCGCACTACTTTACAGCGAAGGAGGCCCTAATCTATTCGAGATTGGCCGGGGTAATTAATGGTTAATTTGAACTAGGCGAGCTGGGTCCGTTTTCCGGCCGGATGCCTTTGCGTGCGATTGGGAGTTAAGATCATGGCAACCATCTCTGGAAATGCCGGCGACGATCGGTTGAAGGGAAACCCGGGCGAATCCAGTTCCATCGCCGGGAATTCCGGAAACGACGTTATCAGGGGGCGCGGCAAGAGCGATCTGCTGCTTGGCGGAAAGGGCGACGACAGCCTGTTCGGCGCAAACGGCCATGACGATCTCTTCGGCGGGGCTGGCGACGACGAGCTTTTCGGCGGCAACGGCGGCGACGTGCTGTCCGGCGACAGGGGCAGCGACACGCTCAATGGCGGAAACGGCAACGATACGTTCGTCATCAATCCGAAAGCGATCGATGCCGGCGATGTTGATGTCATCCAGGACTTCGATTTCAATCGCGACCTTCGCAAGATGACCTTCACCGACACGCTCGAATTCACCAACGTGTCGGGACAGGCCTTCGAATTGCGGCAGGAGGATGGATTCGTTGCGGTCGCCATTGACGGTCAGAAGGTCGCCGACATTTTCGGCGCGTCCGCGGACGAGGTCGCTCAGCGCATCGAATTCACCGGCGGGACCCCCAGTTCGACAACGGTCGTGGATTCGGATGGCGATCCGATCCCGGTCAGGATCTCGGGCGGACCGAAGGACGATACGCTTGAGGCCGTACCGGGACTCGGAACCACCATTGCGGGCAATGCCGGAAACGATCTTCTGCTTGGGCGAGGCCGCGACGATTTCCTCATCGGCAACAATGGAAACGACGAACTGCGCGGCGCCAACGGCCATGACACGCTCTACGGCGGCGGGGACGACGACCTGCTGATCGGCGGCAACGGTGGCGACTGGCTGCAGGGGGACATCGGCAACGATATCCTGACCGGCGGCAACGGCAACGACGACTTCGTGCTCGCGACGAACAAGCTGGCGCAGCAGGGGACGGACACGATCACCGATTACGGCAACGGCATGGACGACATCCTGGTCAAGGGCGATGAAGCGCGCCTCGAAGTCGATCAGTCCGGCTCGGATGTGCTGCTCACCTATGACGGAACGCTGATCGGGATCGTGGAGAACACGACCACGGGCTCCGTCGCCGACGGGCTCGACTTCATCTAGGCGGAGAGGCGGGGCCGGATCGTCTCCGGCCCCTAGCTCTCGTATTCCACCAGCAGGTCCTTGGCGTCGATCTGGGCGCCGGGCGGTGACGTGGACCGCCTTGACCGTGGCGTCGCGCTCGGCGTGGAGGCCGGTTTCCATCTTCATCGCCTCGATGGTCAGCAGCAGGTCGCCCTGCTTGACCTTCTTGCCCGCCTCGACGGCGACGGAGGCGACGACGCCCGGCATCGGCGCGCCGACATGGTCGGGGTTGCCGAGCTCGGCCTTGGGCCGCTGGCCGCGGCGATGCCGGCGACGCTTGCGGTTCGGCACGCGGACGACGCGGGGCTGGCCGTTCAGCTCGAAGAACACCTTGGCCTCGCCGTCCTCGTTGGTCTCGCCGACGGCCTGCAGCGGATCTCCAGCGTCTTGCCGGGGTCGATCTCGGCGCGAGATCTCCTCGCCCGGCTCCATGCCGTAGAAGAAGGTGCGCGTGGGCAGGGTGCGGACCGGGCCGTAGTTCCTCGTGGCGCTGCGCGTAGTCGGTGAAGACCTTGGGATACATCAGGTAGCCGTTCAGGTCCTCGTCGTCGATCTCGACGCCGTCCAGCTTCTCGCGAGCCTCCGCGCGCGTCGCCTCGAGGTCGACGGGCTTCAGGTGCTTGCCGGGGCGGTCGGTCGAGCGGCTTCTCGCCCTTCAGCACCTTCTTCTGCGATGCGCCTCGGGCCAGCCGCCCGGCGGCTGGCCGAGATTGCCGCGCATCATGTCGATGACGCAGTCGGGGAAGGAGACATCGGTCTTCGGGTCCTCGACCTCGGCGCGGGTCAGGCCCTGGCTGACCATCATCAGCGCCATGTCGCCCACGACCTTGGAGGACGGCGTGACCTTCACGATGTCGCCGAACATCTGGTTCACGTCGGCATAGGTCTGCGGCGACCTCGTGCCAGCGCTCCTCCAGCCCCATGCGAGCGGGCCTGCGCCTTGAGGTTGGTGAACTGGCCGCCGGGCATCTCGTGCAGATAGACCTCGGAGGCGGGCGCCTGCATGCCGCTCTCGAAGGCGGCGTAGTGGCCGCGCACCGCTTCCCAGTAGTTCGAGATCTCGCGGATCGCGTCGATGTCGAGCCCGGTGTCGCGGTCGGTGTCGGCGCAGCGCCTCGACGATGGTGCCGAGCGTGGCCTGGCGAGGTGTTGCCCGACAGCGCGTCCATCGCGCAGTCGACCGCGTCGACGCCGGCCTCGGCGGCGGCCAGGATGGTGCCGCAGGCGATGCCGGCGGTGTCGTGGGTGTGGAAGTGGATCGGCAGGCCGACCTCCTCCTTCAGCGCCTTGACCAGGATGCGCGGCGGCGGCGGGCTTCAGCAGGCCCGCCATGTCCTTGAGGCCGAGGACGTGGGCGCCGGCCGCCTTCAGCTCCTTGCGCCATGCCGACGTAGTACTTCAGGTCGTACTTCGCGCGGTCGGGGTCGAGGATGTCGCCGGTGTAGCAGATCGTGCCCTCGCAGACCTTGCTCGGCCTCGATCACCGCGTCCATCGCGACGCGCATGTTCTCGACCCAGTTGAGGCTGTCGAAGACGCGGAACACGTCGACGCCGGTCTCGGCGCGCCTGGTGCGACGAAGCCCTGCACCACGTTGTCGGGATAGTTGGTGTAGCCGACGCCGTTCGAGCCGCGCAGCAGCATCTGCGTCATCAGGTTCGGCATCGCCGCGCGCAGGTCGCGCAGGCGCTGCCAGGGGCATTCCTGCAGGAAGCGGTAGGCCACGTCGAAGGTCGCGCCGCCCCAGCATTCGACGCGAGAAGAGCTGCGGCAGGTTGGCGGCATAGGCCGGCGCGACGCGGATCATGTCGATCGAGCGCATCCGGGTGGCCAGCAGCGACTGGTGGCCGTCGCGCATGGTGGTGTCGGTGATCAGCAGCTGCGGTCTGCGCCGCCATCCAGTCGGCCACGCGCCTGCGGCCCCGTCGTCGTCGAGGATCTGCCGCGTGCCGGCGGCGGGCGTGTCGGCGCGCGGTCTGCGGCGGCACGCGGCGGCGCGCGCCTCGGCGGCGGGCTGCGGGCGGCCCTCGGTCTCGGGGTGGCCGTTGACGGTGATGTCGGCGATGTAGGTCAGGATCTTGGTCGCCCGGTCGCGGCGCGGCTTGAAGTCGAACAGCTCCGGCGTCTCGTCGATGAACTTGGTGTGGTACTCGTTCGACAGGAAGGTCGGGTGCTTCAGCAGGTTCTCGACGAAGGCGATGTTGGTGGCGACGCCGCGGATGCGGAACTCGCGCAGCGCCCGGTCCATGCGGGCGATGGCGGCCTCGGGCGTCGGCGCCCAGGCGGTGACCTTCTCCAGCAGCGAGTCGTAGTAGCGGGTGATGACCGCGCCGGAATAGGCGGTGCCGCCGTCCAGCCGGATGCCCATGCCGGTGGCGCCGCGATAGGCGGTGATGCGGCCGTAGTCGGGGATGAAGTTGTTGGTCGGATCCTCGGTGGTGATCCGGCACTGGATGGCGTGGCCGTGAGAGCTCGACGTCGTACTGGCTGGCGCGATGCCGGTGGCCTCCACCAGCGTCTTGCCCTCGGCGATCAGGATCTGGGCGCGGACGATGTCGATGCCGGTGACCTCCTCGGTCACGGTGTGCTCGACCTGGACGCGGGGATTGACCTCGATGAAGTAGAACTCGCCGGTCTCCATGTCCATCAGGAACTCGATGGTGCCGGCGCATTCGTAGCCCACGTGCTCGGCGATCTTGCTTGCCGAGGTTGCACAGCTGCTCGCGCTGCGCGTCGGAGAGGTAGGGGGCGGGGGCGCGCTCCACGACCTTCTGGTTGCGGCGCTGGACCGAGCAGTCGCGCTCCCACAGGTGGTAGATGTTGCCGTGGCTGTCGCCGAGGATCTGCACCTCGACGTGGCGGGCGCGCGGTGATCATCTTCTCCAGATAGCCCTCGCCGTTGCCGAAGGCGGCCTCGGCCTCGCGCCGGCCCTCCCGGACCTTGTCCTCCAGCTCGTCCGGCCCGATGATCGGGCGCATGCCGCGGCCGCCGCCGCCCCAGGACGCCTTCAGCATCAGCGGATAGCCGATCTCCTCGGCCGCGGCTGCGGATCGCGTCCATGTCGTCGCCCAGCACCTCGGTCGCCGGGATCACCGGCACGCCGGCCTCGATCGCGACGCGCCGGGCGCTGGCCTTGTCGCCGAGCTGCGCGCATCGTCTCGGCCTTGGGGCCGATGAAGGCGATGCCGGCCGCGGTGCAGGCATCGACGAAGTCGGGGTTCTCGCGACAGCAGGCCATAGCCCGGATGGATCGCGTCGGCGCCGCAGTCGCTTGGCGACGCGGATGATCTCCTCGATCGAGAGATAGGCCGCGACCGGCCCCAGCCCCTCGCCGATCCGGTAGGCCTCGTCGGCCTTGAAGCGGTGCAGGCGAGAGCTTGTCCTCCTCGGCGTAGACGGCGACGGTGCGCTTGCCCAGCTCGTTGGCGGCGCGCATGACCCGGATGGCGATCTCGCCGCGATTGGCGATCAGGATCTTCTTGAATTCGGTCATGTCGCCCACCCCTTGTGCAGATGGCAGCAAACGGTAGTCCGTCGCCGAAACCGTGGCAATGGCGGCCCTAGTCGGGCCGCCGGGCGCGGGCGTCGACGGGGCGGCGGGCGGCGAGCTGGGCCATGTCGGCCAGCAGACCTGCCTGCAGAATGTGCACCGCGTGATCGACGCCGGCGGCGCCGAGGGCGGCGAGGCCGTGGTGGAAGGCGCGGCCGAGCATGACGAAATCGGCGCCGAGCGCGATCAGGCGCAGCAAGTCGGTGCCGGAGCGGACGCCGCCATCGGCGATGAGCGGCACGTCCGGCCCGACCGCCGCGCGGATCGCCGGCAGGACGGTGGCGGCCGAGGGCGCGGCCTCGAACTGCCGGCCGCCGTGGTTCGACACCCAGATCGCGTCGGCGATCCCGGCGAGGATCCCGGCATCCTCCGGGTCGAGGACGCCCTTGACGATCAGCGGCCCCTCCCATTCGTCGCGGCAGGCGCGGAGATAGTCGAGGTCGGGGGCGGTCCGGAGCGCGTAGCCGATATGGGAGGTGGTGCCGCCCGCCGCCTTCGCCGCGTAGGATTCGAGCGTCCTGAGGCGGGGGATGCCGGCGTCGAGCATCCGGAGCGACCAGGCCGGCGCGAGGGCGGCCTCCGCCAGGATCCGCGGCGTCAGGCGCATCGGGTTGGTCAGCCGCGCGCGGCGCTGGCGCTCGCGGCGGGAGGCGGCGGCGAGATCGGCGGTTACCACCAGCGTGTCGAAGCCCGATCGCCGGGCGCGGCGCAGGATGTCGCGCCGGATATCGGGGTCGCGGGGCGTGTAGAGCTGGAACCAGCCGCGCTCGCCGGTCTCGGGGCCGACCTCCTCCGGCGTCATCGCGGCGACGGTGGAGAGGCAATAGGGGATCTCCGCCCGCCGCGCCGCTGCGGCGAGGATCGCCTCCGCCCGGGGCCGCACGAGCCCGGACATGCCGACGGGCGCCATGCCGAAGGGCAGCGACCAGGTCTGTCCGAGCAGCCGCGTTGCGGGATCGGCGGGGCCCGGGTCGAGCACCCGCGGGACGAGGCCGACCCGGTCGAGCGCGGCGGGGTTGGCGCGCGTCGCGGCCTCGTTGCCGGTGCCGCTGTCGAGATATTCCCAGACGAAGCGCGGCAGGCGGCGGCGGGCCAGGCGCGCCAGGTCGGAAAGGGCGGGGTAGCGGTCGTCGAGGTCGCTCATCGGATACCGTTCTGCAGCAGATGTCCGGCGAGGCCCAGCAGGAAGCCTGCGACCGCGCCGAGGGGGGGCAGGACCGAGCCCTTGGCCGGCGCGCCGGGGGCCACGTCCTCGAAGACGAGATAGAGGATGCCGCCGGCCGCGAAGAGCATGACGAGGCCGAGCGACGCCTCGTGCCCGGCGAGGAAGAGATGCCCGAGCGCCGCCGCCAGGGGGCCGAGGAGCGCGATCGCGGCGAAGATCGCGAGCAGGCGGCGCGGCCGCAGGCCGGTGGTCCGCGCCTCGCCGAAGGCGTTGTAGCTCTCGGGCAGGTTCTGGAGCGCGATCAGCGCCGCGAGCAGCGGACCGCCGGCCTCGCCGGAGGCCAGGAGCGCGCCGAGGGCGGCCGATTCGGGCAGGAAATCGGCCAGCATGGCCACCAGCTGTCCGTGCCGCCCCTTCCGCCGGGCGAGCCAGGCGTCGAGCCCGGCGAAGGCGAGCCCGCCCGAGCCGAAGGCGAGGATCGCCGCGGCGGGGCCGAGGAACCCGATACCTCCCGGCACCAGGACCAGCGCCACCGCGGAGATGAGCGCGCCGCCGCCGAAGGCGACGATCCCGTGGGCCCAGGGACCGACCGCGCGCGTCCCCTGTCCGAGGGCGTAGGCCGCGAGCCCGCCGAGCGGAATGGCGATACCGGCGAGGCAGGCATAGGCCAGGGCGTCGATCATGGCCCCTTGCTAGCCCGGCCGGGCCGGAAGGAACAGGCGGGAACGGATCGGGAACGCCGCGCTTGCCGTTTCCCGGCCGGAGACGTTAGGGTCGGGGCATGAATGATTTCGACGAATCCGGCGCGTTCGAGGGCGCCGTTCCGCTGTCGCGCCGCGCCGCCGCGGCCCGGCCCGCGCCCTATCTCGACGGGCTGAACCCCGCGCAGCGGGAGGCGGTGGAGGCGCTCGACGGGCCGGTGCTGATGCTCGCCGGCGCCGGCACCGGCAAGACCCGCGCGCTGACCGCGCGAATCGCGCATCTGATGGTGCAGGGCAGGGCACGCTCGAACGAGATCCTCGCGGTGACCTTCACCAACAAGGCGGCGCGGGAGATGAAGGGGCGCGTCGGCGGGCTCCTCGGCGAGACGGTGGAGGGGATGCCCTGGCTCGGCACCTTCCACGCCATCTGCGTGAAGCTCCTGCGCCGGCACGCCGAACTGGTGGGGCTGAAGTCGAACTTCACCATCCTCGACACCGACGACCAGCAGCGGCTGCTGAAGCAGCTCATCGTCGCCGAGAACCTCGACGAGAAGCGCTGGACGCCGCGGCAGCTCGCCGGGCTAATCGACCACTGGAAGAATCGCGCCTGGACGCCCGACAAGGTGCCGGCGGCGGAGGCGGGGGCGTTCAACCATCGCGGCCCGGAGCTCTACGACTACTACCAGCAGCGGCTGAAGGCCCTGAACGCGGTCGATTTCGGCGACCTGCTGCTGCACATGCTGACGATCTTCCGGACCCGCGAGGAGGTGCTCCAGCAGTACCAGCGCTGGTTCCGCTACATTCTCGTGGACGAGTACCAGGACACCAACGTCGCGCAGTATCTCTGGCTCAGGCTGCTGGCGCAGGGGCACCGCAACATCTGCTGCGTCGGCGACGACGACCAGTCGATCTACGGCTGGCGGGGCGCGGAGGTAGGCAACATCCTGCGCTTCGAGACCGACTTCCCCGGCGCCAAGGTGGTGCGGCTGGAGCAGAACTACCGCTCGACGCCGCATATCCTCGCCGCCGCCGGAGGCGTGATCGACGCCAATAAGGGGCGCCTCGGCAAGACGCTCTGGACCGCCGATGAGGCGGGCGAGAAGGTGCGCCTCATCGGCCACTGGGACGGCGACGAGGAGGCGCGCTGGATCGGGGAGGAGATCGAGGCGATGGGCAACGGCACCCGCGGCCTGCGCCAGATCGGTCTCGACGAGATCGCGATCCTCGTGCGGGCCTCGCACCAGATGCGCGCCTTCGAGGACCGGTTCCTGACCATCGGGCTGCCCTACCGGGTGATCGGCGGCCCGCGTTTCTACGAGCGGATGGAGATCCGCGACGCGATGGCCTATTTCCGCCTCGCCGTCAGCCCCGACGACGACCTGGCCTTCGAGCGGATCGTCAACACGCCGAAGCGGGGCCTCGGCGAAAAGGCGCAGCAGAAGATCCAGGTGACCGCGCGGGAGAACGGCACGAGCCTCCTCGACGGCGCGCGCATCCTGCTCGCCGATGGCGGGCTCGGCGGCAAGGGCGGGGCGGAACTCAGGGTGCTGGTGGACGCCGTGGCGCGCTGGCACGAGGTCGCGCGCGGCCAGGCGGAGCGGCCCGGCGCGGCGGACGCGGTGATCGACGAGGCCGGCAACATGGTTGCGGGGCCGGAAGGAAGGCGCGGCGAGAGCGGCCATATCGAGCTCGCCGAGCAGATCCTCGACGAGTTCGGCTACACGGCGATGTGGCAGGCCGACAAGACGCCGGAGGCGCCGGGCCGGCTGGAGAACCTCAAGGAACTGGTGAAGGCGCTGGAAGGGTTCGAGAACCTGCAGGGCTTCCTCGAGCACGTCGCGCTGATCATGGACAACGAGACCGAAACCGGCGGGCCGAAGGTCTCGATCATGACGCTGCACGCCGCCAAGGGGCTGGAATTTCCGGCGGTGTTCCTGCCGGGCTGGGAGGACGGGCTGTTTCCCTCGCAGCGGAGCATGGACGAGAGCGGGCTCAAGGGGCTCGAGGAGGAGCGGCGGCTGGCCTATGTGGGCATCACCCGGGCCGAGGAGGTGGCGACGATCTCCTTCGCGGCGAACCGGCGGGTCTACGGGCAATGGCAATCGGCGCTGCCCTCGCGCTTCATCGACGAGCTGCCCGAGGCGCATGTGGAGGTGCTGACGCCGCCGGGGCTCTATGGCGGCGGCTACGGCGCGGCCGGCATGACGGCGGCGTCCTCGCCGCAGATCATGGCGAGCCAGTCCTCCGACCTGCACGACCGGGCGAGCCGCGCCGACGTCTACAACTCGCCGGGCTGGAAGCGGATGCAGGCGCGCGCGCAATCGCGGCCGGTGAGCCAGCCGCGCGAGTCGAAGACCATGGCGGTCGATGCCGGGGCGGTCCCGGCCCACGGCGTTGGCGACCGCGTCTTCCACCGGAAGTTCGGCTACGGCACGGTTGCGGGGATCGAGGGCGACAAGCTCGACATCGCCTTCGACAAGGCGGGCTCGAAGAAGGTCGTGGGCCGCTTCGTCGTCGGCGCGGAGCGGGCCGACGACGTGCCGTTCTAGGAGATCGCTCGGGAAACGGGAAGCGGCGGTGCCGGGGAGGAGGTCGGCACCGCCGCTCGAAACGCGGTCGCCCCAGGGAGGAGGAGCGGGCGCCGCGTTGTGGCGTGTCCGGGGACGGCGGCGCCCGGGAGGAGGTGGACGCCGCCGCCGTCTCGCGAATGCCCGAGGGAGGAGGAGGGCATCCGCAACTCTGGACTTCGTGCGGCGACACCGGGGAGGAGGTCGGCGCCACCGCTTGGCGCGAGCTCCCGGGAGGAGGGGGTGACCCGCGCGTCTCTGGTGTTCGGGACGGCGGCGCCCGGGAGGAGGTGGACGCCGCCGCCGTCTCGCGAATGCCCGAGGGAGGAGGAGGGCATCCGCAACTCTGGATTTCGTGCGGCGACACCGGGGAGGAGGTCGGTGCCACCGCTCCACGCGCGATCCCGGGGAGGAGGGACCTCGCGCATCTCGGTGTCTGGTGACGGCGACGTCCGGGAGGAGGTGGACGCCGCCGCCGGTTCACGCACGCCCAGGGAGGAGGAGGACGCCCGCAACTCGGTGTTTCTAGCGCGGCGGCGCCGGGGAGGAGGTCGGCGCCGCCGCTGTCATCGGACCGTCCCCGGGAGGAGGTGGGAACGCCCCGAAACCGGTGTCATTCGCCGAAGGCGGCGCGCCGGGCGACCGCCGGGAGATCGGCCCGGCTCAGGCCCAGATCGGAGAGCTCGCGATCGGAGAGCGAATCGAGCTCGCGGCGGGTGCGCCGGAAGACTCGCCATGCCTCGAGTTCGCGCACGGACGTTGCCGCGCAGATTGTCGATCCGGCCGTATTCGTGGGCGGATGGGTAGCTGGAACTCAGGAGTGCCATCGTCGTCGTCTCTTCGTCTCGTTCGGGTGCCGTTGGCGGGATCGTTGCGCCGGCTTCGTTACACAGATAGAGGATTGCTGCAGTCGCACAATCCGCCGCGTCCTCAATGCTGCTATGCAGCAGACGCATGAAGGGCCAGGGGCGGCCTTCCACGGGAATTTCTGGGACGGATGGGATTTGGTGGGCACCGGGCAGGATTCGGGCCCTCCACGGCGTGGATCAGCGGTTCGTGCACGCATCAGAAGAAAAAAATTTTAGGATAAACCGTTAAGGTTGTATTTCGGTGCGTTAAGAAGTTTGCCCGGATATGGTATTCCGGGGCTTCGACGCTACTGCATGTAGCGTAATAATCCAGATGAACTCACCTTTGCGTGTGGATGACGGGCGACGGAAACCCGCCGACCTGGATATTTTAACCTATTTTTTCTTGCCGCCCATGAATTCCCATGCCATCCCTTTCACATCGAAGGGCAGCGGACAGACGGGCACGAAGACCCGCAAAGTCCAATAATAAAAACAGAGGCGTAGGATTCATACAGGCATATCCTCCTGCATCTTCGATGACAGGCCCGGTTCGCGGAAGAGCAAGTATCCCCCCAGATAGCTCCCGCGGACGGGCCGACCCGGCAACGGGCAGAGGCGGCGATCCGGATTGTGGCAGCGGTTCGGATCGCCGCACTCGCTTTCAGGAATCAGATGAATCTCAAGGGGGCGCGTAGGTCAAGAGGGGTTTTCGGTGTTCGATTTCTTCTTCGGACAGCACGAAAACAAGATCGACGCGAAGGGACGCATGTCGATCCCCGCGGAGTTCCGGAAACGACTCGATAGCGGCGACGCGCATCGCGAGACCGGTGCCTATCCCCGCCTCCACCTGGTGATCGGCGGAATCCAACCGCGACTACGTGGAAGGCATGGCGATCGACCAGATCCTCAAGATTCGCAAGCAGATCATGCGGTTCGCCAAGGCGGACAAGCGCCGCCTCGATCTCGAGAAGCTCTACTACATCAACGCCGTGCAGCTCGCGGTCGACGAGACCGGCCGGATCGTCGTGCCGCCGGTGATCCGCAAGAAGCTGGGCCTGACCGACCGGGCCCTGATCCTCGGGCGCGGCGAGACCTTCGAGATTCTGGAAGCCCGAGACCTACGAGGCGAGTGACGGCGCGCTCGAGGCCGATCCCTCGATCGGCTACGATCCGGATCTCGACGCCAGCGTGTATCTCGAGAGCGAACTGGAGCCGGAGTGACCGCGATGCCCCGACATCCCGCTCCGGCGCCCCATGTCCCGGTCCTGCTGAACCCGATCCTGCGCCATTGTGCGCCGGTCTCGGGCCTGTGGATCGACGGCACCTTCGGGGCGGGGGGCTATGCGCGCGGCCTGCTCGCGGCCGGCGCGGAGCGGGTGATCGGGATCGACCGCGACCCGTCGGTGTTCCCGCTGGCATCGGCCTGGGCGGACGAATACGGCGCGGCGCTGCATCTCGAACAGGGGACCTTCTCGGAGCTCGACCGGCTCGCCGGCGCGCCGGCGGACGGCGTGGTGCTCGATCTCGGCGTCTCCTCGATGCAGCTCGACGAGGCCCATCGCGGCTTCTCGTTCCGCCGCGACGGCCCGCTCGACATGCGGATGGGATCGGAGGGACCGAGCGCGGCCGATCTGGTGGCGGAGCTCGACGAGACGGCGCTCGCCGAGATCCTCTTCCGCTACGGCGAGGAGCGCGCCTCGCGGCGGATCGCGCGCGCCGTGGTCGCGGCGCGGGCGGAGGCGCCGGTCCTGACCACCGGGCACCTAGCGCGGATCGTCGAGGGGGTCCTGCCGCGCGCCAAGCCGGGACAGAGCCATCCCGCCACCCGCAGCTTCCAGGCGCTCAGGATCGCGGTGAACGACGAGTTCGGCCAGCTCGCCGCCGGTCTCGAGGCGGCGGAGCGGGCGCTGAAGCCCGGCGGCTGGCTGGCGGTGGTGAGCTTCCACTCGATGGAGGACCGGATCGTGAAGCGGTTCCTGCAGCAGCGCAGCGGCAAGGTGGCGGCCCCGAGCCGGCACCAGCCCGCGGCAGAGGCGCCCGTGGCGCGGTTCGAGGCGCTCTCGAAGGGGATCGCGCCGGATGCCGTGGAACTTGACCTGAACCCGCGCGCCCGGTCGGCGCGGGTGCGGATCGCAAGGCGGACGGAGGCCCCCGCCGGGGCCGCCGACCGGGAGACGCTGGGCCTGCCGGTTCTCAAGCACATGAAAGGGGTCTGAATGCGCACGCTGCTCTATGTCCTGCCCGCGCTCGCGATCGTCGCGCTGGCGTTCTGGGCCTATTCGGAGAACTACCAGACCCAGAAGTCGCTCTCGCGCGTCAGCGAGTTGCAGCGCCGGATCGGCGCCGAGCACGAGACGCTGGCAATCCTGAAGGCCGAATGGGCCTATCTGAACCGGCCCGACCGGCTGCGCGAGCTCGCGGCGATGAACTTCGACCGGCTCCAGCTCCTGCCGCTGATGCCGGAGCATTTCGGGCGCGCCGGCGAGATCCCCTATCCGGGCGCGACGCTGGAGCTGCAATCCACCCCGATCTCCCTGTCGCGGGAGGAGTCCCGGTGATCCGCACCCCGCTCCGGCCGCTGGCCCGCATCCTCGAGGCGCGCGCGACCGGGCAGAGCCCGGACGCGATCGAGCGCGAGAACCGCCGGCTCCGCCAGGAGCGTATGCGCGATCGCGCCCGGCGCCGGGCGGAGAGCCGGCTGGTGGTTCTTGCGGGCTGCTTCTTCGTCGCCTTCGCGCTGATCGGCGGGCGGATGGGGCTGCTGGCCGCCGCCGTGCCCACCGAGCCCATCGCAGAGATCACCGGGCAGTCGATCGTCGCGCAACGCGCAGACATCACCGACCGCAACGGCCGCATCCTCGCCACCAACCTCTCGACCTACGCGCTCTACGCCCAGCCGCCGCAGATGGTCGACAAGGAGGGGACCGCCGCACAGCTCGCCGCGATCTTCCCCGATCTCGATGCGGAGCGGCTGCTGAAGGACTTCACCGGCCGGCGCAAGTTCCTCTGGATCAAGAAGAAGGTCAGCCCCGAGCAGCGCCAGGCGGTGCACGACATCGGCGAGCCGGGGCTTCTCTTCGGGCCGCGGGAGATGCGGCTCTACCCGAACGGCCGCCTGGCCGCGCACGTGCTCGGCGGCACCACCTTCGGCCGCGAGGGGGTGAGCTCGGCGGAGGTGATCGGCACCGCGGGCATCGAGAAGGCGATGGATTCCGAGCTGCGCGACCCGGCCCGCGGCGGCGCGCCGCTGGAGCTGAGCCTCGACCTCTCCGTGCAGAGCACGATGCGCGAGATCCTCGACGGCGGCATGCGGCTCCTGAACGCCAAGGGCGCGGCCGGCATCCTGATGGACGTGCATACGGGCGAGATCCTGTCGATGGTCTCGCTGCCCGATTTCGACCCCAACGACCGGCCGCCGCTGCCGGCGAAGCGGCAGGCGGCGGACAGCCCGCTCTTCAACCGGGCGGTGCAGGGGGTCTACGAGCTCGGGTCGACCTTCAAGATCTTCGCGGTCGCGCAGGCGATGGAGCTCGGGCTCGTCGGACCCTCGACGCTCGTCGACGCGGATGCACCGCTGAAATGGGGCCGCTTCACGATCCGCGAGTTCCAGAACAAGAATTACGGGCCGCGGCTGTCGGTGACCGACGTGATCGTGAAGAGTTCCAATGTCGGCACGGCGAATCTCGCGCTCCGGATCGGCGGCCAGCGGCAGAAGGCGTTCCTGTCGACGTTCGGCGTCTTCGAGCCGACGGAGGTGGAGTTGGTGGAGGCGCCCTGGGCCAAGCCGCTGGTGCCGAAGGAATGGTCCGAGATCGTGACCATAACGGCCTCCTACGGGCACGGATTCGCCGCCTCGCCGCTGCATCTCGCGACCGCCTACGCCTCGCTCCTGAACGGCGGCACGAAGGTGACGCCGACGCTGCTGAAGCGCGACCATGTCGCGCCGGGGCCGCGGCTCGTCAGCCCCGAGGTCAGCCGGGAGGCGGCGCAGATGCTGCGCCAGGTCGTGATCCGGGGCACGGCGAGCTTCGGCGCGGTGCCCGGCTACGAGGTGGCCGGCAAGACCGGCACCGCGAACAAGCCGCTGAAGAACGGGCGCGGCTACCACGACGACAAGAATATCAACACCTTCGCCAGCGTGTTCCCCGCGAGTGATCCGCGATACGCGCTCGTGGTGTCGATGGACGAGGCCGCCGAGACGAGCGGCGAGGAGCCGCGGCGCACGGCGGGCTGGACGGCGGTGCCGGTGGCCGCAGAGGTGATCCGGCGCATCGCGCCGCTTCTCGGTCTCAGACCGAAGATTGAACACGTGGAGGCATCCGAGCTAACACTGACGGCGAACTGAACGGGGACCGTACATGCCCGACGAGATCAGGACACTGGCCGATCTGGGCCTCGCCGCGCCCGGAGGGCGGGATCTGCGCCTTACGGGGCTGTCCGTCGACAGCCGCCAGTCGCGGCCCGGCCATCTCTTCGCCGCGCTGCCCGGGAGCCGGGCGCACGGGGCGGAGTTCGCGGGCGCCGCGCTGCGCGCCGGGGCCGTGGCGATCCTCACCGACCGGGAGGGCGCGCGGCTCGCGGCCAAGGAGATCGCCGGCCACGACGCCGCGCTGGTGATCGCCGAGGAGCCGCGCGCGGCGCTGGCCTTCGCCGCCGCGCTCTGGTTCGGCGAGGCGCCACGGACGATCGCGGCGGTGACGGGGACCAACGGCAAGACCTCGGTGGCGACCTTCACCCGCCAGATCTGGCAGGCGATGGGGGAGCCGGCGGTCAATCTCGGCACCACCGGCGTGGAGGGCGACTGGGACGCGCCCCTCTCCCAGACCACGCCGGAGCCGATCACGCTGCACCGGCTCCTGGCGGGGGCGTCGCGCGCGGGCATCACCCACGCGGCGATGGAGGCTTCCTCCCACGGGCTCGACCAGCGGCGGCTCGACGGGGTCACCCTGACCGCCGCGGCCTTCACCAACTTCTCCCAGGACCATCTCGACTATCACCCGGATTTCGATGCCTATTTCGCGGCGAAGGCGGGGCTCTTCGACCGCGTCCTGCCCGAGGACGGCACCGCGGTCGTCAATCTCGAGGATCCCAAGGGGCCGGAGATGCGCCGGATCGCCGAGGCGCGGGGCCAGGACGTGCTGACGGTCGGGCGCCGGTCCGAGGCGGCGCTCCGGATCGCCGGTCAGCGCTTCGACGCGACGGGACAGGATCTGCGCTTCACCTGGAACGGCACGGCGCGGCAGGCGCGGCTGAACCTCATCGGCGGCTTCCAGGCGGAGAACGTGCTTCTCGCCGCGGGGCTCGCCATCGCCTGCGGCGGCGAGCCGGCCCAGGTCTTCACGGCGCTGCCGCAGCTCCGCACCGTCCGCGGCCGGATGCAGCTGGTCGCGACGCGCGGCACCGGCGCGGCGGTCTTCGTGGATTACGCCCACACGCCCGCGGCGCTCGAGACCGCGCTCGTGGCGCTGCGCCCGCACGTGATGGGCCGGCTCGTCGTCGTCTATGGCGCCGGCGGCGACCGCGACCGCGGCAAGCGGCCGCTGATGGGGGCGGCGGCGCGCGAGCATGCCGATCTCAGGATCGTCACCGACGACAATCCGCGCACCGAGGACCCCGCCGCCATCCGCGCCGCGATCCTCGCCGCCGACCCGGACGCGCGGGAGATCGGCGACCGGGCGGCGGCGATCCTCGGGGGCGTCGACGCGCTCGAGGAGGGCGATGCGCTGCTGATCGCCGGGAAGGGGCACGAATCGGGCCAGATCGTCGGCGACACGGTCTATCCCTTCGACGATGCGGAACAGGCGAGCGTGGCCGTCGCGGCACTCGACGGCCGCGTGGCATGAGCCTCTGGACCGCCGAGGAGGCGGCCCGCGCCACCGGCGGGCGCGCGACCCGCGACTGGTCGGCCGCGGGCGTCTCCATCGACACGCGGACGATTCGGGAGGGCGACCTCTTCGTGGCGCTGGAGGCGGCGCGCGACGGCCACGACTTCGTCGCCGGGGCGCTCGCGAAGGGCGCCGCGGCGGCGCTGGTCTCGCGGCTGCCCGAGGGCCTCGACGCGGAGGCCCCGCTCCTCGTCGTGGACGACGTGATGGCGGCGCTCGAGGCGCTCGGCCGGGCCGGTCGGGCGCGGTTCGGCGGCAGGGTGCTCGCGATCACCGGATCGGTGGGCAAGACCACGTCCAAGGAGATGGCGCGGGTGGCCTTCGGGGCGCAGATGCGCGTCCACGCCGCGGAGGCGAGCTACAACAATCACTGGGGCGTGCCGCTGACGCTGGCGCGGTTGCCGCCCGACATGGATCTGGCGGTGATCGAGATCGGCATGAGCGCGCCGGGGGAGATCGCGCCGCTCGCGCGGCTCGCGCGGCCGCATGCGGCGATCGTGACCACCGTGGCGCCGGCCCATCTCGAGGCGTTCGACGACATCGAGGGGATCGCGCGGGAGAAGGGCGCGATCTTCGAGGGGCTGGAGCCGGGCGGGACCGCGATCCTGAACGCCGACCTGCCGACCACGCCGCTGCTGCGCGCGCTGGCGGGCGATCGCGTCGTCACCTTCGGCGGCGCGGAGCGCGCCCAGGTGCGGATCGAATACGTGGAGCTGCACGACGAGACGACGATCGTGCGCGCGCGCCAGAACGGCACCGCGCTGCTGTTCCGCATCGGCGGGGCGGGGCGGCACTACGCCTGGAACGCCGCCGCGATCATCGCCGCCGCCGAGCCCCTCGGTGCCGACCCGGACGTGACCGCCCAGGCGCTCGCCGGCTGGTCGCCGGCGCCGGGGCGCGGGACCCGCGAGCGCATCGTCCTCGACGCGGTGGAGGAGAGCGGGATCGACCTGATCGACGACGCCTTCAACGCCAACCCCGCCTCCATGGCCGCGGCGCTCGACCGGCTCGCCGCCGCCAGGCCGGGGCCGGGCGGCCGCCGGGTGGCGGTGCTGGGCGACATGCTGGAGCTCGGCCCCGACGAGATCAAGCTCCACGCGGCGCTGGCCGGGCATCCCGCGATGGAGGGGATCGACGTCGTCCACGCCGCGGGGCCCCGCATCCGCGCCGCCTGGGAGGCCCTGGCGCCCGATCGGCGAGGGCTCTGGCGGGAGACGGCCGAGGAACTCGCCGGCGAGATCGGCGGCCAGCTCGCCACCGGCGACGTCGTGCTCGTCAAGGGATCGAAGAGCGCGCGCACGGCGCGGGTCGTTGACGCCATCCGCCGATTGGGCCATCGCGCCCGTCGACCCGCGCTGAAGGACGCCTGAGCGATGCTGTACTGGCTGAGCGGTCTCTCCGACGGCGGAGGGCTCTTCAACCTCTTCCAGTACATCACCTTCCGCTCGGGCGGGGCGTTCTTCACCGCGCTGGTCTTCGGTTTCGTCTTCGGCCGGCCGCTCATCATGCTGCTGCGCAAGCGGCAGCGCTTCGGCCAGCCGATCCGATCGGACGGACCCGAGACCCACCTGCAGACGAAGACCGGCACGCCGACCATGGGGGGCGTGCTTATCCTCGGCGCGCTCCTCGTCTCGACGCTGCTCTGGGGGCGGCTCGACAACCCCTATGTCTGGATGCTGCTGTTCGTGACCGGCGCGTTCGGCACGATCGGCTTCCTCGACGATTACGCCAAGGTCACGAGCAACACCCATGCCGGCCTGTCGGGGCGGGTGCGGCTGCTGATCGGCTTCGCCATCGCCGCCGTGACCGCGCTCTGGGCGACGTGGTTCCACCCGGCGGAACTCACCAACCAGCTCGCGCTGCCGGTGTTCAAGAACGTGCTGCTCAATCTCGGCTGGGCCTTCATCCCCTTCGCCATGCTGGTGATCGTCGGCGCCGCCAACGCCGTGAACCTGACCGACGGGCTCGACGGCCTCGCGATCATGCCGGTGATGATCGCCGCCGCCTCGCTCGGCATCATCGCCTACACGGTCGGACGGACGGACTTCACCACCTATCTCGACGTGCATTACGTGCCCGGGACGGGGGAGATCCTGATCTTCACCGCGGCGCTGATCGGCGGCGGGCTGGGGTTCCTGTGGTACAACGCGCCGCCCGCCGCGGTCTTCATGGGCGACACCGGCTCGCTCGCGCTCGGCGGCGCCCTCGGGGCGATCGCGGTGGCGACGAAGCACGAACTCGTGCTGGCGATCATCGGCGGGCTGTTCGTGGCCGAGGCGCTGTCGGTGATCCTGCAGGTCCTCTACTTCAAGCGGACCGGCAAGCGGGTCTTCCTGATGGCGCCGATTCATCATCATTTCGAGAAGCGCGGCTGGGCCGAGCCGCAGATCGTCATCCGGTTCTGGATCATCGCGCTGATCCTGGCGCTGATCGGGCTCGCCACGCTGAAGCTGCGCTGAGCCGCGCCGGAGTCCGGCCGGCCGCCGGGGTATTTGGGAAAGCAAAGAAGACGGGAGGCCGCGATGATCCCGGTCGTGGGCGTGAACGGACGCAAGGTCGCGGTGCTCGGGCTCGGGCGGTCGGGCCTGTCGGCAGCCCGCGCGATCCGGGCGGGGGGCGGGGAGCCCCTGTGCTGGGACGACGGCGCGGAGGGACGCGAGCGGGCCGCGGCGGAGGGGTTCGGGCTCGCCGATCTCGGACGTCCCGGCGCCTTCGAGGGGGTGGACGCGCTGATCGTCTCTCCCGGCATCCCGCATCTCTATCCGCGTCCCCATGCGGCCGTCGCCGCCGCGCTCGATGCCGGCATACCGGTCGACAACGATATCGGGCTCTTCTTCCGCTCGGTCGGCGCCGGGGAGGACGGGCCGCCGCGGGTGATCGCGGTGACGGGATCGAACGGCAAGTCGACGACCGCCGCGCTCATCGGCCACGTCCTGGGGGAGGCGGGGCGGCGGGTGCAGCTCGCCGGAAACATCGGCCGCGGCGTGCTCGACCTCGATCCGCCCGGCGAGGGCGACGTGGTGGTGCTGGAACTCTCCTCCTACCAGACCGAGCTCGCCCGGTCGCTGACGCCCGACGTGGCGGTCTTCACCAACCTGACGCCCGACCACCTCGACCGGCACGGGGGCCTCGGCGGCTACTTCGCCGCCAAGCGGCGGCTCTTCGCGGAAGGCGGCCCGGACCGAGCGGTGATCGGCGTCGACGAGACCGAAGGGCGCTTCCTGGCCAACCAGCTCTCCGAGGGGCTGGGGGACGGCCGGGTGATTCGCGTGGCCGTGGAGCGCAGGCTCCCCGGCGCCGGCTGGTCGGTGGTGGCGCGGAAGGGGTTCCTGTCGGAATGGCGCAAGGGGCGGCAGGTCGGATCGGTGGATCTCCGGGCGGTTCCCGGATTGCCGGGCAGCCACAACCACCAGAACGCCTGCGCCGCCTATGCCGCCGTGCGGGCACTCGGGCTGTCGCCGAAGGCGATCGGCGCCTCGCTGGCGAGCTTCGCCGGGCTGCCGCACCGCTCGCAGCTCGTGGCGGACCGGCACGGTGTCCGCTTCGTGAACGATTCGAAGGCCACGAACGCGGAGGCCGCGGCCAAGGCGCTTCAGGCCTTCGAGCGGGTGCGGTGGATCGCGGGCGGCCTCGGCAAGGAGGGCGGGATCGCCGCGCTCGAGCCATATCTTGGATCGGTGGCGAAGGCCTATCTCATCGGCCACTCGGCCCGCGACTTCGCGGTGCAGCTGAAGGACCTGCCCGTGGAGATCTGCGAGACGATGGAGGTGGCCGTCTCCCGCGCCGCCGCGGAGGCGCGGCCGGGCGAGGTGGTGCTGCTGGCCCCGGCCGCGGCCTCCTTCGACCAGTATCCCGATTTCGAGCGACGCGGAGAGGACTTCGTGCGGCTGGTGGCGGCGCTGGGCTGAGGTGCGGCGGCGCCACCGGCGGGCGCGAGATCCCGGAACGACGCGAAATATCTGGCCAACCGGGACCCCGGTAGGCTATTGTTCCCGTCAGACCCGGAAAACGGGCGTATCGAGGCGAAGGCAGTCATCCCATGACCGAGATGGTCTACGGCAGCGCCCCCGTGGCGTCTGGCGAGCCGATTCTTCCCAGATGGTGGCGGACGGTCGACAAGCTGTCGCTGACCTGCGTGCTGCTGCTCTTCGGCACCGGGCTCCTGCTCGGGCTGGCGGCCTCGCCGCCGCTCGCGGCGCGGAACGGGTTCGAGCCGTTCTACTACGTGAGCCGGCAGGCGGTCTTCGGCGCGGTCGCGCTCCTCGCGATGACGGTCACCACGATGATATCGCCGCGGCTGGTGCGGCGGCTGGCGGTGATCGGGTTCCTGCTGTCCCTCGTCGCACTCGTCGGCCTGCCGGTCCTCGGCACGGATTTCGGCAAGGGGGCGGTGCGCTGGTACTCGCTCGGGTTCGCGAGCTTCCAGCCGGCGGAGTTCCTGAAGCCCGGCTTCGTCGTCGTCGTGGCCTGGATGATGGCCGCGAGCCAGGAGATCGACGGGCCGCCGGGCAAGTCGATCAGCCTCGCGCTCACCATCGTCATCGTCGCTTTCCTCGCGCTGCAGCCGGATTTCGGCCAGGCGGCGCTGGTGCTCTTCTCCTGGGGGGTGATCTACTTCGTTGCCGGCGCGCCGATCGCGCTGCTGGTCTTCATGGCCGGCGGCGTGGCGATGGCGGGCACCTTCGCCTATTCCAATTCCGAGCACTTCGCGCGCCGGATCGACGGGTTCCTGAACCCCGAGCTCGATCCGCGCACCCAGCTCGGCTACGCCACCAACGCCATCCAGGAGGGCGGGTTCTTCGGCGTCGGCGTCGGCGGGGGGCAGGTGAAATGGTCGTTGCCCGACGCGCACACTGATTTCATCATCGCGGTCGCCGCGGAGGAATACGGGCTCGTCCTCGTCCTCTGCATCATCGCGCTCTACTCGATCATCGTCGTGCGCTCGCTGGCGCGGCTCATGCGCGAGCGCGACCCGTTCATCCGCCTAGCCGGGACCGGGCTCGCCTGCAGCTTCGGCGTGCAGGCGATGATCAACATGGGCGTCGCGGTCCGGCTGCTGCCGGCGAAGGGCATGACGCTCCCCTTCGTGAGCTACGGCGGCTCCTCGGTGATCGCCACGGGCATCTGCATGGGGATGCTCCTGGCCTTCACGCGGGCGCGGCCGCAGGGCGAGATCGGCGACGTCTTCGGCCGCGGGAGGCCCGGATGAGCGCCGGGTTGCGGCCCGCGCCGTGACGGCGCCGCTCTGCCTCATCGCCGCCGGCGGGACCGGCGGGCACATGTTCCCCGCCCAGGCCTTCGCGGAGACGCTGCTGCGTCGCGGCTGGCGGGTGACGCTCTCCACCGACGCGCGGGGCGCGCGCTACACCCAGGGTTTCCCCGAAGAGGTCGAGATCGCCGAGGTCGCGAGCGCGACCTTCGCGCGGGGCGGCCTGCGCGCGCGCTGGTCGGTGCTGCCGCGCATCGCCGGGGGCGTCGTGCAGACGGTGCGCGCGCTCCGGCGCGACCCGCCGGCGCTGGTGGCCGGCTTCGGCGGCTATCCCTCCATCCCGGCGATGGCGGCGGCGCTCCTCCTGCGGCGGCCGACCCTGATCCACGAGCAGAACGGCGTGCTCGGAACCGTGAACCGGCGCCTGGCGCGGCGGGTGGGGGCGGTCGCCTGCGGCACCTGGCCGACGGATCTGCCGAAGGACGTGTTCGGGTTGCATCTCGGCAACCCGGTCCGCGCCGCGATCCACGCGCGGGCCGGGGCCCCCTACACGCCGCCGGGTGACCACCCCATGTCCCTTCTGGTGATCGGCGGCAGCCAGGGCGCGCGCATCCTCTCCCGGACCGTGCCGCCGGCGATCGACGCGCTGCCCGAGCCGCTGCGCGGCAATCTCCGCGTCGCCCACCAGGCGCGCGGCGAGGACGAGGCGCGTGTCGCAGCCTATTACGCCGAACGGGGCATCGCGGCCGAGGTGGCGCCGTTCTTCCCGGACGTGGCGCGGCGGATCGACGAGGCGCAGCTCGTGGTGAGCCGCGCCGGGGCCTCGAGCATCGCCGACCTGACGGTGATCGGCCGGCCCTCGGTGCTCGTGCCTTTCGCCGCCGCCGCGGGCGACCACCAGAGCGCCAATGCGCGCGCGCTCGCCGAGGCCGAGGCGGCGGTGGTGATCCCGGAGGCCAGGCTCACGCCCGCGGCCCTGGCGGCGAACATGGAGGCGATCCTGTCGCAACCCGACGCCGCCAGCCACATGGCCCGGCGGGCGCTGGAGCTCGGCAGGCCGAACGCCGCGGAGGCGCTCGCCGATCTCGGCGAGCGGATCGCGGGGGTGGACAAACATGGAGCAGAGGACGAGTAGCCCGTGAAACACGAAACGATCGACCGGAATTTCGCGATGAACGCCGCCCGCGCGACGAAGCTGCCGACGGAGATCGGCCCGATCCACTTCGTGGGCATCGGCGGCATCGGCATGTCCGGCATCGCCGAGGTGCTGCTGAACCACGGCTACGATGTGCAGGGCTCCGACCTCAGGCCTCGCCGATCACCGAGCGGCTGGAGCGTCTCGGCGCGCGGATCTTCGTCGGCCAGACCGAGTCGAACCTGGCCGAGGCGGAGGTCGTCGTCATCTCCTCGGCGATCAAGCCCGGCAATCCGGAGCTCGACGCCGCGCGGGCCCGCGGCCTGCCGGTGGTGCGCCGTGCCGAGATGCTCGCGGAACTCATGCGGATGAAGTCCAACGTCGCGGTCGCGGGCACCCACGGCAAGACGACGACGACGACGATGGTCGCCGCGCTCCTCGACGAGGGCGGGGTCGATCCGACCGTGATCAACGGCGGCATCATCCACGCCTACGGCTCGAACGCCCGGATGGGGCAGGGCGAGTGGATGGTAGTGGAGGCCGACGAGAGCGACGGCACCTTCAACCGCCTGCCCGCGACCATCGCCATCGTCACCAACATCGACCCCGAGCACATGGAGCATTGGGGCGACTTCGAGCGGCTGAAGGCGGAATTCGACGCCTTCGTGTCGAACATCCCCTTCTACGGGCTCGCGGTGTGCTGCACGGACCATGCCGAGGTGCAGAATCTCGTCGGCCGGATCACCGACCGGCGGGTCGTGACCTTCGGCTTCAACGCGCAGGCCGACGTGCGGGCGGTGAACCTGACCTACGACAAGGGCGTGGCGCGGTTCGACGTGGTGCTGCAGGCGGAGGACGCAGTCATCGAGGGCTGCGCCCTGCCGATGCCGGGGGACCACAACGTGTCGAACGCGCTGGCCGCCGTCGCCGTCGCGCGGCATCTGGGCCTGACACGCGAGGAGATCCGGCGCGCGCTGGAGAAGTTCGGCGGCGTCAACCGCCGCTTCACCCGCGTCGGCGAGGTGAACGGGGTGGCGATCATCGACGATTACGGACACCATCCGGTGGAGATCGCCGCGGTCCTGAAGGCGGCGCGGCACGCCACGCAGGGTCGGGTGATCGCGGTGCACCAGCCGCATCGCTACTCGCGGCTCTCCGCGCTCTTCGACGAGTTCTGCGGCTGCTTCAACGAGGCCGACGTGGTGGCGATCTCGGACGTCTATGCCGCCGGGGAGGACCCGATCGAAGGCGCGAGCCGCGACGACCTCGTGGCCGGGCTCATCCGTCACGGCCACCGCCATGCCCGCGCGATCCTCGACGAGGACGACCTGGAACGGCTCGTGCGCGAGCAGGCGCGGGAGGGCGACATGGTGGTCTGTCTCGGCGCCGGCACGATCAGCCAGTGGGCGAACAACCTTCCCGGCCGGCTCGCCTGAGCGGGCCATGCGGCCGGTCGGAAAACGTGCGCGCTGCGTCGCAGCGCGCCATTCCGGCGGGGGCGAACCTGTCACCCGTGGCGCGACATCGACGTTCCCAAGGACAAGCACATGGACACGATCGCGCTGACCGTCGCCTGCCCCTCGACCCGCGGCATCGTCGCCGCGATCTCGTCCTATCTCGCCGAGACGGGCTGCAACATCATCGATTCCGCCCAGTTCGACGACATGGTGACGGGGCGGTTCTTCATGCGCCTCAGCGTCCGGCCCGAGACGGGGGCGAGCGTGGCCGATCTCGAGGGCGGATTCGGCGGGATCGCCGAGCGGTTCGGGATGGACTACGCCTTCCACGACGAGTCGCGGAAGATGCGGGTGCTGATCATGGTCTCGCGCTTCGGCCATTGCCTGAACGACCTGCTCTATCGCTGGCGGATCGGGGCGTTGCCGTGGAGATCGTCGGCGTGATCTCCAATCACCATGAATATCAGAAGCTTGTGGTGAACCACGACATCCCGTTCCACCACGTGAAGGTGTCGAAGGACAACAAGCAGGCGGCCGAGGCGCGGCAGATGGAGATCATCGAGGATTGCGGCGCGGAACTCGTGGTGCTGGCGCGCTACATGCAGGTGCTGTCGGACCGGATGTGCCGGGAGATGTCGGGCAAGATCATCAACATACACCATTCCTTCCTGCCCTCCTTCAAGGGCGCGAACCCCTATCGCCAGGCCTTCGAGCGGGGGGTGAAGCTGATCGGGGCGACGTCGCACTACGTGACCTCCGATCTCGACGAGGGACCGATCATCGAGCAGGACACGGTGCGCGTGACCCATGCCCAGTCGAACGACGACTACGTCTCGCTCGGCCGGGACGTGGAGGCGCAGGTGCTGGCGCGGGCCCTCCACGCCCATGCCAATCACCGGGTTTTCATCAACGGAAACAAGACCGTGGTCTTTCCTGCCTCGCCGGGCTCCTTCGCCTCCGAGCGGATGGGGTGAGCGCCGGCCCGGCGCGGCCGACGATCGCTCCGGTGGTGCGATCGAGGCGCGAACGGGCGGAGCCCCGACCAGCGTTCGGGGCGTTCACGATCCGGCCCCGACCCTCCGACGCCCCCGTGTCGGATTCCCGTCGGACTCCTGTCGGAGTCCCGTCGGAGGGCGGGGAGGCGCCATCCGGGCGGTTAAAGCGGTTTGCCTCTGATCTGAATCGTTGGGGATTCCCCTGAGATCATCGGTCTGATTCACTTCCGGAAGGAGGTGGATGGATGGGCAAACCCTACTCGATGGACCTTCGCGAACGGATCTGGCGCTACATCGCCGCGCTTACCTGCGACGCGTTGATTGCGCCCTGGGTGATCGAGGGCGCGATGGACCGGGCCGCTTTCGACCTCTACGTCGAGACCCAGCTCGCACCGGCCCTGTCGCCAGGCACCGTCGTCATCCTCGACAACCTCTCGACCCACAGGAGCCCGAAGGCCGCCGAGATCCTGAACGTCTATGGCTGCTGGTTCCGTTCTCGGGGAAAGACGTCCACTGGACGCCTTTCGATCCCTCAAACCTGCCGGCCTACTCACCCGATCTGAACCCGATCGAGATGGCCTTCTCCAAGCTGAAAGCCCACCTCCGCCGCATCGGCGCGCGGACCTACGATACGCTCATCCGGGCGCTCGGCGACATCTGCGATCTCTTCGAGCCCGAGGAGTGCTGGAGCTTCTTCAGAGCAGCGGGATACGCGTCGTATTAAAAGCAAACCGCTTTAGCGCGCCCGGACGGTTGACGGATCGGGGCGCTGCCCCCAGACCCCCTGAGTATTTTCCGAAGGGATGAAGGGGGAGCGACATGGACGCGGAGCGGCGGGGCGATCTGCCCGAGGTCCGGGGACGGCTGAGCGAGGGGCGGGACCTGTCCGGACTGACCTGGCTGCGCGTCGGCGGGCCGGCGGAGATCTTCTTCCAGCCGGCGGACCCCGACGACCTCGCCGCGTTTCTCGGCCGTCTCGATCCGGCGGTGCCGGTCTTCCCGATGGGGGTCGGCTCCAACCTGATCGTGCGGGACGGCGGCATCCGGGGCGTGGTCGTCCGGCTGGGGCGCGGCTTCAACTCCATCGAAGTCGAGGAGGACCGGGTGGTCGCGGGGGCGGCGGCGCTCGATTCCCATGTCGCGCGGAAGGCGTCCGCCGCCGGGCGGGACCTGACCTTCCTGCGCACCATTCCCGGCGCGGTGGGCGGCGCGGTGCGGATGAATGCCGGGTGCTACGGGTCCTACGTGGCCGATCACCTCGTCGAGGTCGAGGCGGTGCTGCGCGACGGGCGGCTGGCGACGATCCCCGCCGACAAGCTGCACCTCGCCTACCGTTCGAGCGACCTGCCCGAAGGAGCGGTGATCACGCGGGCGACCTTCCGCGCCGGGGCGGGAGACCCCGCGGCGCTGGCCGCGCGGATGGAGGATCAGGTCGCCCGGCGCGATGCCAGCCAGCCGACGAAGGAACTGAGCGCCGGATCGACCTTCCGCAACCCCGCCGGATACAGCTCGACGGGACGGCCCGAGGACACGCATGAGTTGAAAGCCTGGAGCCTGATCGCGGCGGCGGGATTGCGCGGCCACAGGCTCGGCGGGGCGCAGATGTCGGACAAGCATCCCAATTTTCTCCTGAACGCCGGCGGCGCCACGGCCGCCGATCTCGAGGGGCTGGGCGAGCTGGTGCGAGAAAAGGTCTTCCAAAACAGCGGTATTCGTCTAGAGTGGGAAATACGGCGCATCGGAGACCGGGCGCCCAAGACGTGACGGCGTAAACGCCGCGACAGGCAGGCGGAGGACCCGGCGACAAGGGTCCGGTGAAAAGAGTAGTGGGCATGTCGAGCAGGGCATCCCCCAAGGTTGTGGTACTGATGGGCGGACCCTCGGCCGAGCGCGAGGTGTCGCTGTCATCGGGGCGCGAATGCGCCACCGCGCTGCGGGGCGAGGGATACGAGGCGATCGAACTGGACGCGGGGCCCGACCTCGCGGCCCGGCTCGCCGAGTTCGCGCCGGAGGCCGTCTTCAACGCGCTGCACGGACGCTGGGGCGAGGACGGCTGCGTCCAGGGCCTGCTCGAATGGATGCGCCTCCCCTACACCCATTCCGGCGTGCTGAGCTCGGCGCTCTCCATGGACAAGGAGCGCGCCAAGGCGATCTACCGCGCCCACGGGCTTCCCGTCGTGGCCTCGCGCCTCGCCAGCGCCGCGGAGGTGCGGGCGCGGCACGTCATGGACCCGCCCTACGTGGTGAAGCCCTACAACGAGGGCTCCTCCGTGGGCGTCTATCTCGTCCACAGGGCGGCGAACGCGCCGCCGGCGCTCTCGCCCGAGATGCCGGAGACCGTCATGGTCGAGCGCTTCGCGCCCGGCCGGGAGCTGACCGTCACGGTGATGGGCGACCGCCCGCTCGCGGTGACCGACATCCTCACCGAGGGCTGGTACGATTACGACGCGAAGTACCAGGTCGGCGGCTCGCGCCACGTGGTGCCCGCGGAGCTGCCGGAGGAGGTCACCGAGGCCTGTCTGGACTTCGCCGTCCGCGCCCATGCCGCGCTCGGCTGCCGCGGCATCAGCCGCACCGACTTTCGCTGGGACGAGGCGCGGGGCCGCGACGGGCTGGTGCTTCTGGAGACCAACACCCAGCCGGGCATGACGCCCACTTCGCTATCGCCCGAGCAGGCGGCCCATGCGGGCTTCGGCTTCGGCGCGTTCTGCCGCTGGATACTGGAGGATGCCTCATGCGACCGATAGCCCCGTTCCGCGACCGACCCGCGGGGCGACCGAATCCGGCGCCGTCGCGGCTGAGCTACCGGATGCAGCGCCTCGCGCTCAGCCCGAACTTCCGGCGCGCCTTCACCTTCGGCATGCCGGCCTTCGCGCTCATGGTGATCGGCACGCTGGCGCTCGCCAGCGCCGACCGGCGGGAGGCGATCTGGGCCTCGGTCGAGGACGCCAAGGTCGCGATCCAGTCGCGCGACGAGTTCATGGTCAAGGCGATGAATGTCGAGGGCGCGAGCGACGACATCGCCCGCGACATCCGCGACACGCTGGCCATCGACTTCCCGGTCAGTTCCTTCGATCTCGACCTCAGATCGCTGCAGGAGGCCGTGCTCGGCCTCGACGCGGTGGAGCGCGCCGATCTGAGCATGAATCCCGGCGGCGGCCTCGACATCCGGGTGCAGGAGCGGGTTCCGGCGCTGGTCTGGCGGTCGCCCGACGGGCTGGCGCTGATCGACGATACCGGCCAGCGGGTCTCGGCGCTCGGCAGCCGCGCCGACCGGCCGGACCTGCCACTGGTCATCGGCATCGCCGCCGACGGCGCGGCGGCGGAGGCGATCGGGCTGGTGCGCGCCGCCGACCCGCTGGCGCTCCGGCTGCGCGGCCTCGTCAGGATCGGCGAGCGGCGCTGGGACGTGGTGCTGGCGGAGGGGCAGAAGATCAAGCTGCCGGAGCGCGGCGCCGTCGAGGCGCTCCGCCGGGTGCTCGCCGTGGACGCGGCGCACGACCTCTTCGCCCGCGACGTCGTGCAGGTGGACATGCGGCTGCCGCGACGGCCGACGGTGCGACTGCAGCCCGGCGCGGCCAAGGCGCTGCGGCAGGTGAAACTCGCCGAACTGGGAGACGACTGAGACATGTTCGACCTCTACGAATCTCAGCGCGCGATGCGCGCCATGCGCCAGAGCGCCATGCAGCGGGGCGTCATCGCGATCCTCGATGTCGGCACCTCGAAGATCGCCTGTCTGGTGCTGCGCTTCGATCCGACGACCCCGCCGGGAGACGGCGTCGGCAGCATGGCCGGGAAGTCGAGCTTCCGCATCATCGGCGCGGCGACGACGCGCTCGCGGGGGGTGCGCTTCGGCGAGATCGACACCATGCACGAGGCCGAGCGGGCGATCCGCACGGTGGTGCAGGCGGCGCAGAAGATGGCGCAGGTGCGCGTCGACCACGTGATCGCGGCGGTCTCCGGCGGCGCGCCCCGGAGCTACGGGCTCGCCGGCGAGGTGGATGTCGGCGGCGAGGCGGTCAGCGAGCGCGACGTGGCGCGCGCGCTCGCCGCCTGCGAGACGCCCGATTACGGCGACGGCCGCGAGGTGCTGCACGCCCAGCCGGTGAACTTCGCCCTCGACCACCGCAGCGGCATGGGCGATCCGCGCGGCCAGGTGGGCGAGATGCTGGCCTGCGACGTGCACACGCTGACCGTGGACGAGCACGTCGTCGCCAACCTGCTGCACTGCATCAAGCGCTGCGACCTGGAGCTCGCCGGGCTCGCCTCCTCCTCCTACGTCTCCGGACTCGCCAGCCTCGTCGAGGACGAGAAGGAGCTCGGCGCGGCCTGCATCGACATGGGCGGTGGCGCGACCGGGGTGTCGATCTTCTGGAAGGGGCACCTGATCTACGCCGACGCGGTGGCGATGGGCGGCGACCAGATCACCAGCGACATCTCCGAGGGGCTGCGCGTGCCGCTGGCCACGGCGGAACGGCTGAAGACGCTGCACGGCGGCGCGGTGGCGACCTCCATGGACGACCGCGAGATCATCGAGCTCGGCGGCTCCTCGGGCGACTGGGAGCGCGACCGCCGGACCCGGAGCCGGGCCGAGCTGATCGGCGTCATGCGGCCGCGGATCGAGGAGATCCTCGACGAGGTGCGGATCCGCCTCGACGCCGCCGGCTTCGAGGCGCTGCCCTCGCAGCAGATCGTGCTGACCGGCGGCGGCAGCCAGATCCCGGGGCTCGACACGCTGGCGCCGCGCTTCTTCGGCCAGCAGGTGCGGATCGGCCGCCCGGTCCGCGTCGCCGGGTTGCCGGACAGGGCGACGGGGCCGGCCTTCGCGAGCGCCGTGGGGCTCTGCCTCTTCGCCGCCAACCCGCAGGACGAGTGGTGGGATTTCGAGGTCCCGAACGAGAGCTATCCGGCGCGGTCGCTGCGCCGGGCGTTTCGATGGTTCGCGGACAACTGGTGACGCGACATGTGGATGCACCGGCAAGATGCCGCTGAACAATGGAGCCTTCGGAGGTCGATTTTGTGCGGATCGGGCCGTTTTTCTGGTGACGGAAGGGCCGTCACATACTAGTGTCGGCGAAAAATGGGCGAAAACCTGCAGCCGGTAAATGCGGGGACAACACAGGCGGAACCTAACATGACACTGAATCTCACCATGCCGTCCCTGGACGAACTGAAGCCGCGGATCACCGTGTTCGGCGTCGGCGGCGCCGGCGGCAATGCCGTCAACAACATGATCGAGAAGCAGCTCGACGGCTGCGAGTTCGTGGTCGCGAACACCGACGCCCAGGCGCTGTCGCAATCGGCGGCACAGAACCGCGTGCAGATGGGCATCAAGGTGACCGAGGGCCTCGGCGCCGGCGCCCGCTCGGCCATCGGCGCCGCCGCGGCGGAGGAATCGATCGAGGAGATCGTCGATCACCTCGCCGGCGCGCATATGTGCTTCATCACCGCCGGCATGGGCGGCGGCACCGGCACCGGCGCCACCCCGATCATCGCCCAGGCCGCCCGCGAGCTCGGCGTGCTGACCGTGGGCGTGGTGACCAAGCCCTTCCAGTTCGAGGGCACGCGGCGGATGCGCCAGGCCGAGGAGGGGATCGAGACGCTGCAGAAGATGGTCGACACGCTGATCATCATCCCCAACCAGAACCTGTTCCGGCTCGCCAACGAGAAGACCACCTGCACCGACGCCTTCGGCATGGCCGACGACGTGCTCTACCAGGGCGTGAAGGGCGTGACCGACCTGATGGTGCGCCCGGGCCTCATCAACCTCGACTTCGCCGACGTCCGCGCGGTGATGGACGAGATGGGCAAGGCGATGATGGGCACCGGCGAGGCCGAGGGCGAGGACCGCGCGCTGCAGGCCGCCGAGAAGGCGATCGCCAACCCGCTCCTCGACGAGATCAGCCTGAACGGCGCCAAGGGCGTGCTGATCAACGTCACCGGCGGCAGCGACCTGACGCTCTACGAGCTCGACGAGGCCGCGAACGTGATCCGCGAGAAGGTGGATTCGGACGCCAACATCATCGTCGGCTCGACGCTCGACGAATTGATGGCCGGCCGGATGCGGGTCAGCGTCGTGGCGACCGGCATCGACGCGAGCGCCGAGGGCCGGGAGGCCCCGGTGGCACGCCGCCGCCTGTCCGAGCCGCTGGCAGAGACGGCCGCCGCCGAGTCCGAGGCGACGCCCGAGCCCGTCTACAAGCCGGCCGCGGCGATGACCGCCGAGCGGCCCGAGGAGGCCGCCGACGAGGAGCCCGACTTCTTCGCCGACTGGGAATCCCGCCGCGGCCGGGACGAGCGCCCGGCGGAGCTGGCCGAGCCGCGGGCGCGGATGGAGGGCGCTCCGAAGCGGGGCGAGCCGAGCCCGGAGGTCCTCGAGCGCCTCGAGAAGGCGATGCGGAAGAGCCCGGAAGGCGCCTCCGGTGCCGGCGAGCGGGCGCAGCCCCGCGCCGTCAACGCAGGCGGCCGCCCGCAGGCGGTCCCGCAACAGCCCGAGCGGCCGCGCTTCGCGATCAACAACCTCATCCACCGGATGACCGGCGACCAGAAGGCCGCGGCGGCCGAGCGCAAGCCCGCCCCCGCGCCCCATCCGGCGCCCGAGCGCAGCCCGGCGCCCGCGCCGGCCGCGCGGCGGGCCGCGCCGCCGATGCCCGACTACGAGACCGAGGACGATCTCGCGGGCGAGAACAAGATCGAGATCCCGGCCTTCCTGCGCCGTCAGGCCAACTGACCGTTCACGAAGATTAAGGTGGAAAGGCCGGCCCTGCGCCGGCCTTTTTCTTTTTCATACAATGACCTGGCATGACCGGGCGGGGTGGTGGCGGTAAACCGCCGAGATTGCGCGGGGCGGTATTACAGGCCGTTGCAATGGTTGATTTGTGAAGACGCCGGCCGCCCCTTAGCTGACCATCGAGCAGAAAAAACCGGAAAAAACCGGCGCAGGCAGAAGGTCAAGGTCATGCAGACGACACTAGCGGTCCCAGTCGAGTTCGAAGGCGTCGGTCTCCATTCGGGGCGGACATCGAAGGTGGAGACTCCTTCCGGCGCGGGCCGATCACGGCCTGTGGTTCCGTCGCACCGACCTGCGGGGCGGTCGTGCCCTCGTGCCGGCGCACTGGAGCGCCGTCGAGCAGGGCGAGCTCTGCACCCGGATCGCCAACCGGCAGGGAGCCCGCGTCTCCACGGTCGAGCACCTGATGGCCGCGGTGGCCGGGTGCGGCATCCACAACCTTCTCGTGGAGGTCGACGGGCCGGAGGTTCCGATCCTCGACGGCTCCGCCGCGCCCTTCGTCGGCGCGATCCTCGCCGCCGGCGTCGTGCAGCAGCAGGCGCCGCTCCGGGCCATCGAGATCCGCGACACCGTCGAGGTCCGCAATGGCCCGGCCTATGCGCGGCTGGAGCCGGCCAGCACGCTCGAGATCGACTTCTCCATCGACTTCGCCGACGCGGCGATCGGCCGGCAGGCGAAGCGCCTCAGCCTCGCCAACGGCACCTTCGTGCGCGAGCTCTGCGACAGCCGGACCTTCTGCCGGCAATCGGACGTGGAGGCGATGCGCGCCCGCGGCCTGGCGCTCGGCGGCACGTTCGAGAACGCGGTGGTGGTGGACGGGGCGGAGGTCCTGAGCCCCGGCGGTCTCAGGCATGCCGACGAGGCGGTGCGGCACAAGATGCTCGACGCGCTCGGCGACCTGGCGCTGGCCGGCCAGCCGATCATCGGGCGCTATGTCGGCGTCCGGGCGGGGCACGCGCTGACCAATGCGCTGCTGCGCGCGCTGTTCGCCCGCCCCGAGGTCTGCCGGCTGGTGGAGGTCGACGCGCATCTCCTGTCGCGCCTGCCCGGGGCCGGCCTCAGTCACTCGGATGCACCGCGCCTCGCGGCGTGATCCGTCAGGCGTTTTGCCCCGGATTTTTCTATGCTACCACCGCGCCCGACGCCGCCGGGCGCGGCGGTGACACGGATCGAGGCTTCAGATGACTGGGACTGCCGGGCGGTTGATCTGCCTTTCGCTGACGGGGGCACTGCTGTCGGGATGCGGGGGCGGCGTGTTCGCGTCGCGCGACGTGCCGCTCGAGAATCTCGACGCCCAGACGATCTACCAGCGCGCCGAGCTCGAGCTCGAGACCGACGATCCCGAGCAGGCGGCGGAGTATTTCGGCGAGGTCGAGCGGCTCTATCCCTACAGCGAATGGGGCAAGCGGGCGCTCGTCATGCAGGCGCTCGCCTATCACCGCGACCGCGACTACGAGGGCGCGCGCAGCTCGGCGCAGCGCTATCTCGACTTCTTTCCCGGCGGCGAGGACGCTGCCTATGCCCAGTACCTTCTGGCGCTGAGCTATTACGACCAGATCGACGACGTCGGCCGCGACCAGGGGCTGACCTTCCAGGCGCTGCAGGCGCTCCGCGAGGTGATCGAGCAATATCCCGACACCGAATACGCGCGCTCCGCGGTGCTGCAATTCGATCTCGCCTTCGACCATCTGGCCGGCAAGGAGATGGAGATCGGGCGCTACTACCTCAAGCACGACCATTACGCCGCCGCGATTCGCCGGTTCCGCGTCGTCGTGGAGGAGTTCCAGACCACGACCCATACCCCCGAGGCGCTGATGCGGCTCGTCGAATGCTACCTGGCGCTCGGGCTCGACGACGAGGCCCGGACGGCGGGGGCGATCCTGGGCTACAACTACCAGTCGACCGAGTGGTACCGGCGCGCCTACGCGCTGCTGACCGAGCGGGGCCTGGCGGTCGAGCCGGCCGGGGACAACTGGCTCTCGGCGACCTACCGGCAGGTGGTCAGGGGCGAGTGGCTCTGAGACCGGCTGGCCCCCCGGCGCGGGGCATGCGATACGCGGACCCTGTCCACGGATAGGGTCCTCCGATGCTGCGAGCCCTGAGCATTCGCGACATGCTGCTGATCGACCGACTCGACCTGGAGCTCCGGCCGGGCCTCAACGTGCTGACCGGCGAGACCGGGGCCGGAAAGTCCATTCTCCTCGACGCGCTGGGATTCGTGCTCGGCTGGCGGGGCCGGGCGGCGCTGGTGCGGGAGGGGGCCGAACGGGGCGAGGTGGTGGCCGCGTTCGACGTCGCCGCCGACCATCCGGCGCGGGAGATCCTGGCCGAGGCCGGGATCGAGGCGGAGGAGGAGATCCTGCTGCGGCGGGTCAACACCGTGGACGGCCGCAAGACCGCCTGGATCAGCGACCGGCGCGTGTCGGGCGAGATATTGCGCCGCCTGTCGGAGACGCTGGTGGAGCTGCACGGCCAGCACGACGATCGCGGGCTGCTCGACGCGCGCGGCCACCGCGGCCTGCTCGACGATTTCGCCCAAGCGCGCGATCTCCGGGAGGAGGTTGCGGTGGCGTGGTCCGGCCGGCGCGGGGCGGAGAAGGCGCTTTCCGAGGCGGAGGCGGCGCTGGAGACGGCGCGGAGCGAGGAGGAATATCTGCGCCACGCGGTGGCCGAGCTCGACACGCTCGATCCGCAGCCCGGCGAGGAGGCGGCGCTCGACACCGCGCGGCGGCGGATGCAGGCCGCCGAGCGGGTGCGGGAGGACATCGCGCGGGCGCATCAGGCGCTGGGCTTCGAGGGCGCCGAGGGGATGCTGGGCGACGCCGCGCGACGGCTCGACGCGGCGGCGGAGGGCGTCGAGGGCGCGCTCGACGCCCCGATCGAGGCGCTGGCGCGGTGCCTGGACGCGCTGGCGGAGGCCGAGCAGGGCGTGGCGCAGGCGCTGGAGAGCCTCGACTACGACCCCGCGGAGCTGGAGCAGGATCGAGGAGCGGCTCTTCGCGATCCGCGGGCTCGCCCGCAAGCACGACGTGCTGCCCGACGATCTGGGCTCCCATGCCGAGGGGCTCCGCGGCCGGCTCGCGGCGCTCGATGCCGGGGAGGGGGACATCGCGCGGCTGCGCGCGGCGCTGGCGGAGGCGGAGGCGATCTATGACGCGGCGGCCGCGCGGCTGACCGGGCGGCGGCGGGAGGCGGCGGCGCGGCTCGACCCGGCGATCGCGGGCGAGCTCGCCGCGCTGAAGATGGAGCGCGCGGTCTTCACGACGCGGATCGAGCCTGCCCAGCCCGGCCCCGAGGGGCGCGACGCGGTGGAGTTCGTGGTGGCGACCAATCCCGGCGCGCCGCCGGGACCGCTCGGCCGGATCGCGTCCGGCGGCGAGCTCTCGCGCTTCCTGCTGGCGCTCAAGGTCTGCCTGACGACGCGGGCCGAGGGGCTGACCCTGATCTTCGACGAGATCGACCGCGGCGTCGGCGGGGCGACGGCGGACGCGGTCGGCCGGCGGCTGGCGGCGGTGGCGGAGGGGGCGCAGGTGCTGGTGGTCACCCATTCGCCGCAGGTGGCGGCGAAGGGGGCGCATCACTGGCGGGTGGAGAAGCGCGTCGAGAGCGACCGCACGACCTCCAGCGTGAGCGTTCTCGGGCCGGACGAGCGGCTCGACGAGATCGCGCGGATGCTGGCGGGGGATACCGTGACCGACGAGGCCCGGGCGGCGGCGCGCGCCCTGCTGGCGGGATGAGCGGTCAGGCGACCCGGTTCGGCACGTCCCGGCCCTCGACGAAGGCGTCGAGCGCATCGGCGACGAGCATGCCCATCGCCTCCCGCGTCTCCGCCGTGGCGGAGCCCAGATGCGGCAGCAGAACCACGTCGTCGCGTTCGCGCAGGAGCCCCGGAACGTCGGGCTCGCGGGCATAGACGTCGAGCCCGGCGCCGGCGATCAGGCCGCGGCGGAGCGCCTCGATCAGCGCCGTCTCGTCGACCACCGTGCCGCGCGCGGTGTTGACGAGGACGCCGCCGGGTCCCAGCGCCTCGAGCATCTCCAGATCGATCAGCTTCTCGGTTTGCGGCGAGCCCGGGACGTGGACGGAGACGAAATCCGACATCTCCATGAGTTCCCGGAGCGTGTCGGCGCGCGTCGCCTCGGTTTCCACGGCGGAGCGGTTCCAGTAGGCGATCCGCATGCCGAAGGCGCGGGCGCGTTCGGCCGTCGCCTGCCCGATCCGGCCCATGCCGACGATGCCGAGGGTCTTGCCGGCGAGCCCGCTGCCGACGAGGTGGGTCGGCCGCCAGCCCGTCCAGCCGCAGGCGCGGACCTCACGCTCGCCCTCTCCGGCCCGGCGCGCGACCATCAGGAGGAGGGTCATCGCGATCTCGGCGGTGGCGTCGGTCAGGACGCCGGGCGTGTTGACGACCGTGATCCCCGCCGCCTTCGCCGCGTCGAGCGCGATATGGTCGACGCCGACGCCGAAATTGCCCAGGAACCGCGCCTGCGGCGATCCGGAGAAGGTGTCCGGCCCGATCCGGTCGGTCACCGTGCAGAGCACCGCGTCGTGGTGCCGCATGGCCGCCGCGATGGCGGGTTCCGGCATCGGCAGGTCGTCCAGGTTCAGCGTCACCTCGTAGGCACCGGCCAGTCGCGATTCGCAGGCGGAAGGCCATTTGCGGGTCAGGAGGATGCGCGGTTTGGGCATAAGTCGGGGGTCCTTCGGTGACGGTCGAGGGCTAAGGTATGTCGCACCTAGCCCGGCAGGGGCGGCCGTCGCATGGAATTGGATGGAATTGGGGAGTAGAGACGACATGCAGACAGACATCGAGATCGCCCGCGCCGCGGGGCTGAAACCGATCGCCGAGATCGGCGAGCGCCTCGGCATTCCGGCGGGAGCGCTCCTTCCCTTCGGGCACGACAAGGCGAAGGTCGGCCAGGACTTCATCGCCGGGCTAGAGGACCGGCCGGACGGCAAGCTCGTCCTCGTCACCGCGGTCAACCCGACGCCGGCCGGCGAGGGCAAGACGACGACGACCGTGGGGCTGGGCGACGGCCTCTCCCGGATCGGCAGGAAGGCGGCGATCTGCATCCGCGAGGCTTCGCTCGGGCCGAATTTCGGCATGAAGGGCGGCGCGGCGGGCGGCGGCTACGCGCAGATCGTGCCGATGGAGAGCATGAACCTGCACTTCACCGGCGACATCCACGCGGTCGGCGCCGCGCACAACCTGCTCGCGGCGATGATCGACAACCACGTCTACTGGGGCAACGGGCTCGAGTTCGACACGCGGCGGATCGTCTGGCGCCGGGCGCTCGACATGAACGACCGCGCGCTGAGGCAGATCGCGACCTCGCTCGGCGGGGTGAAGAACGGCTTCCCGCGGGAGACGGGGTTCGACATCACCGTGGCGTCGGAGGTGATGGCGATCCTCTGCCTCGCCCGCGACCTCTCCGATCTCGAGGCGCGGCTGGGGCGGATGATCGTCGGCTCCCGGCGCGACAGGAGTTCCGATCTACGCGCGCGACCTGAAGGCCGAGGGCGCGATGGCGGTGCTGCTGCGGGACGCGATGCAGCCGAACCTGGTGCAGACGCTGGAGCACACGCCGACCTTCGTGCATGGCGGCCCCTTCGCCAACATCGCCCATGGATGCAACTCGGTGATCGCGACGCGGACGGCGCTGAAGCTCGCCGATTACGTGGTCACGGAGGCCGGGTTCGGCGCCGATCTCGGGGCGGAGAAGTTCTTCGACATCAAGTGCCGGAAGGCGGGTCTCAGGCCCTCCGCCGTGGTGGTGGTGGCGACGGTGCGGTCGATGAAGATGAACGGCGGCGTGGCGCGCGCCGATCTCGGCGCCGAGAATGCCGGCGCGGTGGAGGCGGGCTGCGCCAATCTGGGGCGGCACGTGGAGAACCTGCGCGGCTTCGGGGTCCCGGTGGTGGTCGCGGTCAACCATTTTTCCGGCGACACGGAGGCGGAGACCGGGGCGCTCTCGCGCTATTGCGAGCGGATCGGCGTCAAGGCGGTCCTCTGCCGCCACTGGGCGGAGGGCGGGGCCGGGGCCGAGGATCTGGCCCGCCGGGTGGTCGAGCTGGCGGACGGCGAATCCGCCTTCGCGCCGCTCTATCCCGACGACATGCCGCTGATGAAGAAGATCGAGAGCATCGTGCGGCGGATTTATCGCGGCGCGGCGGTCACGCCGCATTCCGGCGTGCGGGAGCAGCTCGCCGAGTGGGAGGAGGCCGGATACGGCGGCCTGCCGGTCTGCATGGCGAAGACGCAGTATTCCTTCTCGGCCGACCCGGCGCTGCTCGGCGCGCCGGAGGGGTTCGAGGTGCCGGTGCGGGAGGTGCGGCTCTCGGCGGGCGCCGGCTTCGTGGTGGCGATCTGCGGCGACATCATGACGATGCCGGGCCTGCCCCGGCGTCCGGCGGCGGAATCGATCCGCATCGACAAGGGCGGCCGGATCGAGGGGCTGTTCTGACATGCGGAAGGAGCTCGAAACGCATGCGATGCGCAGCACGACATCCGGCGAAGACGGCAGGACACGGGAGCCCGGCACGATGACCGCCACCATACTCGACGGCAAGGCCTTCGCGGCCCGCATCCGCGGCGAGGTCGCCGACCATGTCGCGCGGCTCGGCCGCGACCACGGTCTCGTTCCGGGGCTGGCGGTGGTGCTCGTGGGCGAGGACCCGGCGAGCGAGGTCTATGTCCGCTCCAAGGGCCGCAAGACGGTGGAGGCGGGGATGCAAAGCTTCGAGCACCGGCTGCCCGCCGAGACGGGGGAGGCCGAGATCCTCGATCTCGTCGCCGCGCTGAACGCCGATCCGCAGGTCCACGGCATCCTGGTGCAGCTGCCGCTGCCCGACCACGTGGATGCGGGCAAGGTCCTCGAGGCGATCGCGCCGGAGAAGGACGTGGACGGGTTCCACGTGCTGAACGTCGGCCGGCTGGCCACCGGCCGGAGCGCGATGGTGCCCTGCACGCCGCTCGGCTGCCTGATGATGCTGCGCGACTTCCTCGGCGACATGAGCGGCCTCGGCGCGGTGATCCTCGGCCGGTCCAACATCGTCGGCAAGCCGATGGCGCAGCTTCTCCTCAGGGAGAACTGCACAGTCACCATCGCCCATTCGCGGACCAAGGACCTGCCGGCCGTGATCGGGCGGGCCGACATCGTGGTCGCCGCGGTGGGGCGGCCCGGCATGGTCCGGGGCGAGTGGCTGAAGCCCGGCGCCACGGTGATCGACGTGGGCATCAACCGGATGCCGGCGGAGGAGGAGGGCAGGACCCGCCTCGTCGGGGATGTCGAGTTCGACGGCGCGCGGGAGGTGGCGGGCGCGATCACGCCGGTTCCGGGCGGCGTCGGGCCGATGACGATCGCCTGCCTGCTGGCCAATACCGTCACCGCCTGCTGTCTCAGCAACGGATTGCGACCTCCGGAGGGGCTGACGGCCTGAGCGGAGAGAGTAGACTTCACCCCGTGAGGAGGGTTCCATGAACGAGTTGACGCCCGGCCGGCCGCGCAAGGGGCGTTCCGTGGCCACGACGAAGGGCCGGATGCTGGAAGACGCCGCGCTTCTGGAAGTGCGCGCGCTGATCGACCCGGAGCCCCGGCGCGACCGGCTTATCGAGTACCTGCACGCCATCCAGGACGGGTTCGGCCATGTCTCGGCGGCGCATCTGCGCGCGCTCGCGCATTGCCTGCGGGTCGGGCAGGCCGAGGTCTACGAGGTCGCCACCTTCTACGACGTCTTCGACCTGGTGAAGGAGGAAGAGGCCCCGCCGCCTGCGCTGACGATCCGGATCTGCGACGGGGTCGCCTGCATGATGGCGGGCGCCGAACGGCTGATCGCGGAGATGCGGGCCGGGAGCGACCCGTCCGAGATCCGCGTGAGCCGCGCGCCCTGCATGGGCGGCTGCGACGTGGCGCCGGCGGCGCGAGTGGGCAACCGCGAGGTCGGACTCGCCGGTGTCGCCAAGCTCCGGGCGCTGGTGGAGTCGGGCGAGACCGGCGTGGGCCTGCCGGCCTATCAGAGCCTCGACGATTACCGCGCGGAGGGCGGCTACGGCCAGCTCGAGCGCGTGCGGTCGGGGGCGCTGCCGGTCGAGGAGGTGATCTCGCAGCTCGAGGATTCGGCCCTGAAGGGCCTCGGCGGCGCCGGATTCGTCTGCGGCACGAAGTGGAAGCTGGTGCGCAGGAATCCGGGGCCACGGCTGATGACCGTCAATGCCGACGAGGGCGAGCCCGGCACCTTCAAGGACCGCTACCACATGGAGCGGACGCCGCATGCCTTCCTCGAGGGGATGCTGATCGGCGCCCAGGTGGTCGAGGCGGAGCGGGTCTACATCTACATGCGCGCGGAATATCCGGCGGCGACGGAGATCGTCCGACGCGAGATCGCCGCGCTGGAGGCGGCGGGGATCGCGGCCCCGGGCTTCATCGAGCTCAGGCGCGGCGCGGGCGCGTATATCTGCGGCGAGGAAAGCGCCATGGTCGAATCGATCGAGGGCAAGCGCGGGTTGCCGCGCCTCCGGCCCCCGGTCATCGGCCAGATCGGCGTCTTCGGGAAGCCCACGCTCAACAACAATGTCGAGACGCTGCACTGGGTGCCGAAGATCCTGCAGAACGGGATCGAGTGGTTCGAGGGGCTGGGCAAGCCCGGCCATCCCGGCCAGCGCTCCTGGTCCGTCTCCGGGCGGGTGAGGCGGCCCGGCATCGTCGAGGCGCCGGCGGGCTCGACCGCGAACGAGCTGATCGCCGCCTGCGGCGGGATGGCGGAGGGGCACGACTTCAAGGCGTTCCTGCCGGGCGGTGCCTCGGGCGGCATCCTGCCGGCCTCGGAAGGGGACACGGCGCTCGATTTCGGCGGGCGGCTGGCGGAGCTGCAGGCCTTCGTGGAATCCCACGCCGTCGTCGTGTTCAGCCAGGACGACAACATGAAGGACGTGGCTCTCAACCTCATCGACTTCTTCGCCCACGAGAGCTGCGGCCAGTGCACGCCCTGCCGCGGCGGCACTGAGAAGATGGCGCAGCTTCTCCGGCGCGATCCGCTCGACGAAGGGACGATCCGCGACCTCGAGCAGGTGATGCGCGACGCCTCGATCTGCGGGCTGGGTCAGGCGGCGCCGAACCCGGTGAACCACCTTCTGACATATTTCCGGGAGGATCTGTGACATGGCCGAGACCGTGAAGATGACCCTCGACGGCACCGAGATCGAGGCCCGCGCGGGCCAGACGATCTGGCAGGTGGCGAAGGCCAGAGGGACCGCGATCCCGCATCTGTGCTGGAAGGACGCGCCGGCCTATCGCGCGGACGGCAATTGCCGCTCCTGCATGGTGGAGGTGGAGGGCGAGCGGGTGCTCGCCGCCTCCTGCGCGCGGGCCGTCGCGGACGGCATGGTGGTGAGGACCGACAGCGAACGGGCGCGGAAGTCCCGCGAGATGGTCTTCGAGATGCTGGGGGCCGACATGGGGAGGCCCGAGGCCAGCGCCGACGGCGAGGCGCCGTTCTGGACCTGGGCGCGGAATATGGGAATCGAGGAGCGGGTGACGGGGGACAGGCTGCCCTCGAAATGGAGCGGGGAGGACCGGCCCGAGCACGACGCCACGAACCCGGCGATCGCCGTCAACCTCGACGCCTGCATCGCCTGCAATCTCTGCGTCCGGGCCTGCCGCGAGGTGCAGGTCAACGACGTGATGGGCATGGCCGGGCGCGGCCACCACACGATCCCGGTCTTCGACCAGCACGACCCGATGGGACACTCCACCTGCGTCACCTGCGGCGAATGCGTGCAGGCCTGCCCGACCGGCGCGCTGATGGAGAAGACGCTGCTCGACACCGCGAACCGCACGCGCGCGGTACCGGAGGAGACGATCCGGGAGGTGGACAGCGTCTGCCCGTTCTGCGGCGTCGGCTGCCAGACCAGGATGGCCGTGGCGGATGGCCGGGTCGTGCGCGTGGACGGGCGCGACGGGCCGGCGAACGAGAACCGGCTCTGCGTCAAGGGGCGCTTCGGCTACGATTACGCGATGAGCGAGCGGCGCCTGACGGTGCCGCTGGTGCGCCGCGACGATGCGGAGAAGGCTCTCGCCCTGACCGACGACCCGATGTCGCAGTTCCGCGAGGCGAGCTGGGAGGAGGCGCTGGAGCGGGCGGCGGGCGGGCTGACCGCCGTGCGCGACCGCGACGGCGGCCAGGCGATCGCAGGCTTCGGCTCCGCCAAGGGCTCCAACGAGGAGGCCTATCTGTTCCAGAAGCTGATCCGCGCCGGCTTCGGCACCAACAACGTGGACCACTGCACGCGGCTCTGCCACGCCTCCTCGGTCGCGGCGCTGCTCGAGGGCGTCGGCTCGGGGGCGGTCTCGGCGCCGTTCATGGACGCGCACGAGGCCGATTGCGTGATCGTCATCGGCGCGCGGCCGACGGTGAACCACCCGGTGGCCGCGACCTATTTCAAGCGGGCGGCGAAGCGCGGCACCAAGCTCGTGGTCTGCGACCCGCGCGGCCAGGACCTGATGCGCCACGCCACCCATTCCCTGCAGTTCAAGCCGGGAACGGACGTGGCGCTGCTGAACGCGCTCCTGCACGTGATCGTGGAGGAGCGGCTCTACGACGAGCAGTACATCCAGGCGCATGTCGCCGAGTTCGACGCGCTGAAGGCGAAGGTCGCGGATTTCCCGCCGGAGGCGATGGCCGACGTGGTGGGGATCGACGCGGGCACGATCCGCGACGTGGCGCGGCTCTACGCGCGGTCCGAACGCTCGATGATCTTCTGGGGGATGGGGATCAGCCAGCACGTCCACGGCACCGACAATTCGCGCTGCCTGATCGCGCTGGCGCTGGTCACCGGCCAGATCGGGCGCGCCGGCACCGGGCTGCACCCCTTGCGCGGACAGAACAATGTGCAGGGGGCGTCGGATGCCGGGCTGATCCCGATGAGCTATCCCGACTACCGGCGCGTGGACGATCCCGACATCCGGGTGCGGATGCAGGACGTCTGGGGCCGGAGCCTCGATCCCAACGCGGGGCTGACGGTGGTGGAGGTCGTGCACGCGATCCACGACGGCCGCGTGAAGGGAATGTACATCATGGGCGAGAACCCGGCGATGTCGGACCCCGACCAGACCCATGCCCGCGCGGCGCTCGGCAAGCTCGAGCATCTCGTCGTGCAGGACATCTTCTTCACCGAGACCTGCCAGTTCGCCGACGTGGTGCTGCCCGCCTCCGCCCATGCCGAGAAGCGCGGCACCTACACCAACACCAACCGGCAGGTGCAGATGGGCCGGCCGGCGATGGCGCCGCCGGGCGAGGCGCGGCAGGATCTTGACATCCTGATCGATCTCGGACGGCGCTGCGGGCTCGACTGGCGCTATGCCGACGTCTCGGAGGTCTATGAGGAAATGGCGCGGGTCATGCCCTCGCTCGACGGCATCACCTGGGAGATGATCGAGGCGCGGGACAGCGTGACCTATCCGATGAAGGGCGACAGCGAGGAATGGGTGATCTTCAAGAGCGGCTTCCCGACGCGGGACGGCCGCGGCAAGCTCGTGCCGGCCGATCTCCTGCCCCCCGACGAGGTGCCGGATGCGGAGTTCCCGATGGTGCTGACCACCGGGCGGCTGCTGGAGCACTGGCACACGGGCGCGATGACGCGGACGGCGAGCGTGCTCGACAATCTGGAGCCGGAGGGGATCGCGTCGATGCATCCGAGGCAGATCGACCGGATGGGCCTGGTGCCGGGCCAGACGATCGCCATCGAGACCCGCCGCGGCCGGATCACCGCGACGCTCCGGACCGACCGGGACGTGGCCGACAACATGGTTTTCATGCCGTTCTGCTTCGTGGAATTGGCGGCGAACGTGCTGACCAACCCGCAGCTCGACCCCTACGGCAAGATCCCGGAGTTCAAGTTCTGCGCCGCCCGGGTCTCCGCCGCCGTGGCGGAGGCGGCGGAGTAGCTCAGACGAAGAGCGAGATTAGAAGCGGCGCGAGGATCGCCGTCAGGAGCGCGTTCAGCCCCATGCCGATGCCGGAGAAGGCGCCGGCGGTCGAGTTGACTCGGAAGGCATGGGCGGTGCCGATCCCGTGCGCGGCGACGCCGACCGCGAAGCCGCGCGCCCGCCAGTCGGTGATCCGGCAGAAGTTCAGGAGCGGCGTGGCGATCACCGCGCCGACGATGCCGGTGATGATGACGAGCACCGCCGTCAGGCTCGGGATGCCGCCGATCTGCTCGGAGACGCCGAGCGCGACCGGGGCGGTGGCGGATTTCGGCGCGATCGAGAGCAGGGTCTCGCCCCGGACGCCCAAGGCCCAGGCCACCCCGACCGCCGCGCCGATGGCGGTGAGCGAGCCGGCGAGGAGGGCGGCGAGCATCGGCAGGGCGGTGCGCCTCAGCCGCGGCAGGTTCTCGTGGAGCGGGAAGGCGAGGGCGACGGTGGCGGGGCCGAGCATGAAGTGGACGAACTGCGCGCCCTCGAAATAGCGGTCGTAGGGCGTGCCGGTCGCCAGGAGGACGCCGCCGATCAGGATGACCGAGATCAGGACCGGGTTGGCGAGCGGGTGCCTCAGCCGCTCCGCCACCCGGTCGGCGGCGAGATAGGCGACGAGCGTCAGGGTGAGCCACAGGAGCGGCTCCTGCGCGAGATAGGTCCAGAGATCGACGGCGTCACGCATCCTCGTCGGCCCCCGTCAGCCGCGCCACGAGGCGGAAGGCGTAGACGCCGGCGAGGATCGAGAGCGCGGTGCTGACGGTGAGCGCGGCGAGGAGGGCAGGGCCTTCGCGGCCGAACGTGTCGAGATGGGCGATGACGCCGACGCCCGCCGGCACGAAGAGCAGCGACAGGTGGGCGAGGATGGTCCGGGCGGTCGGCTCGATCCGGGGCCTCAGCGCCGGCCGGAGCACGAGGGCCGCGAACATCGCGGCGAGGCCGATCACCGGCCCCGGCACCGGCAGGGCGAGCGCGCGCGCGAGGACCTCGCCGCCGAGCTGGAAAAGGAGGAGGAGAGCGGCGGCCTCGATCATCGCGCGGCCTCCGCCGGTTCCGCCGCAAAGCTCTCTCTCATCGTCCCGCTCCCTGCCGTGATCCGAGGTCCGGGCAGAGGATGGGTCGGCCGCTCCGGGATTCCAGGGGTACGCCTCAGCGGAAGGTGCCGGCGAAGCGGTCGCGGAGCGCGGCCTTCTGAACCTTGCCCATCGTGTTCCGCGGCAGCTCGTCCACCACCTCGTAGACCTTCGGGCGCTTGTAGTCGGCGAGCTGCTGCGACGCGGCCTGCCGGACCACCGAGAGGTCGATCTCGCCGTCGGGCACGAGGACGGCCACCACGCCCTCGCCGAAATCGGGATGCGGCACGCCGATCACCGCGGCCTCGCGGATGCCGGGGGCGGCGTCCAGCACCTCCTCGACCTCCTTGGGATAGACGTTGTAGCCGCCGGAGATCACGAGGTCCTTGGCGCGGCCAACGATGTGGACGTAGCCGTCGGCGTCGATCCGGCCGAGATCGCCGGTGACGAACCAGCCGCCATCGCGGAACTCCTCGGCGGTCTTCTCGGGCTTCTGCCAGTAGCCGGAGAAGACGTTGGGCCCGCGCACCTCGATGAGGCCGACCTCGCCCCGCGGCACCTCGGCTCCGTCCTCCACGATCCGCAGCTCGGTCCCCGGCAGCGGGAAGCCGACGGTGCCGGCCCGGCGCTCGCCCTCGTAGGGGTTCGAGCAGTTCATGCCGGTCTCGGTCATCCCGTAGCGTTCGAGGATGCGGTGGCCGGTGCGCTCCTCGAAGCGCGCATGAGTCTCGGCGAGGAGCGGCGCGGAGCCGGAGACGAACAGGCGCATGTGGCCGGTGCGCTCGCGCGTGAACTCCCCGGAGGCGAGAAGGCGGGTGTAGAAAGTCGGCACGCCCATCATCGTCGTCGCGTCGGGCAGGTGCTCCAGAACGGTGGCGACGTCGAACTTCGGCAGGAAGATCATCCGCGCGCCGGCCAGCAGCGTGGTGTTGACGGCCACGAAGAGGCCGTGGGCGTGGAAGATCGGCAGGGCGTGGAGCAGCGTGTCGCCGGAGGTGACGCGCCAGGCCTCGACGAGGGCGCTGGCGTTCGAGAGCAGGTTCTCCTGGCTCAGCATCGCGCCCTTGGGCCGCCCGGTTGTGCCGGAGGTGTAGAGGAAGGCGGCGAGGTCGTCCGGCCGCCGGTCCACGGGGGCGAGGCTCCCGGCGTCCTCCGCCATCGCCTCGGCGAAACTGCCGGTTCCGGTCGCCGACAGGGTGAGGGTGGGCGCGTCGATGTCGGCTGCGCGGGTCGGGTCGCAGACGAACAGGGACGGTTCGGCGTCGGTCACGAAATAGTCGAGCTCGGTGGCGGTATAGGCGGTGTTGAGCGGCACGAAGACGATCCCGCGGGCGAGGCAGGCGGCGTAGATGGCGAGCGCCTCCATCGACTTCTCGACCTGCAGCACGAGCCGGTCGCCGGGCGCGAGTTCATGCGCCTCCAGCACGCCGGCGGCGCGGCCGACGAGGGCGAGGACGTCGGCGTAGCTCGACGTCCGGCCGTCGGCGAGCGTGACGAAGGGCCTCTCGCTGTTCAGGTGGGGGGCGAGCAGGGCATCGTGGAGCGGGTTCGGCATTCGGTGCTCATTTTCCGGGCATGGCTGAATGGCGAACGTAATCCGATCGGCACGCCAAGGCGAGGGCGCTTGAAGCGCGCCCCGGCTCCTGTCTTCATGGGGCCGATGCAGGATGCCGTGCCGATCCCGACGGAGACGCTTCCCCGCGCCGTGGGCGCGGTGCGGCTCGGCGTCGGGCGGATCGGCCTCACGGCGCTGCGCCAGTCCGGCGCGATGAAGGTGCTGTTTCCGCGGCGGGAAACCAGCGAGGCGATCCTCGTCAACACCGCGGGGGGCATCACTGGCGGCGACCGGTTCGGGATCGGCGTCGAGGTGGCGGAAGGGGCTCGCCTCGGCGTCACCACGCAGGCCTGCGAGCGGGCCTATGCGGCGACGCGGGATGCGGGCATGGCGCGGCTCGACACGCGCCTCGCGGTGACCGGCGCGCTCGACTGGCTGCCGCAGGAGACGATCCTCTTCGACCGCTGCCGCCTCGCCCGGCGCCTGCGCGTCGACCTGGCCCCGGCGGCGCGGTTCCTGATGTGCGAGGCGGTGCTCTTCGGGCGGCTGGCGCGGGGGGAGGATTCTGCGTGACGCGCGGTTCCGCGACCGGGTGACGATCCGTCGCGCGGGGCGGCCGATCTACGTGGACGGGGCGGATTTCCTCGGCGACGTGACGGGCCTGCTCGACCGGCCGGCAATAGCCGGCGGCGGGCGGGCGATGGCCATCGTGGTGCTCGCCGCCGAGGGCGCGGAGGCCCATCTGGCCGCGCTGCGGCGGATGCTGCCGGAGGGAGCCGGGTGCTCCTGCCCGGCGCCGGACCTGCTGGTCCTGCGCGCGGTGGCCTCCGACGGGTTCGCGCTCCGCCGCATTCTGCTGCCGGTTCTGGAGCGGCTTTCGGGCCGTCCTCTGCCGTCCGTCTGGAGGATTCTGAGATGCAGCTCACGCCCCGCGAGAAGGACAAGCTGATGGTGGCGATGGCCGCCGAGGTGGCGCGGCGGCGCCTGGCGCGGGGGGTGAAGCTGAACCACCCCGAAGCGGTCGCGCTGATCACCGACGCGGTGGTCGAGGGCGCGCGGGACGGGCGCTCCGTCGCCGACATGATGGAGGCCGGCGCCGAGATTCTCCGCCGGGACCAGTGCATGGAGGGCGTGCCGGAGATGATCGCCGACGTCCAGGTCGAGGCGACCTTCTTGGACGGCACCAAGCTCGTCACCGTCCACAATCCCATCCGCTAGGAGGCCCCATGCGCCCTGTTCTCGTCTTCCTCTCGACCGCGGCGCCGGCATTCGCCCATCCGGGGCCGCACCTGCATCCCCATGACGGAGGGTCCTGGCTCGCGGTGGTCGCCGGCCTCGGCGTGATCGACGCGGCAGTGCTGGTCCGGTGGCGAAGATGATCCCGGGCGAGATCCTGCCGGCCGGGGACGAGATCACGCTCAACGCGGACCGGGAGGCGCTGACGCTTGTGGTGGCGAATACCGGGGACCGGCCGGTGCAGGTCGGCAGCCACTACCATTTCGCCGAGGCCAATCCCGCGCTCGAGTTCGACCGCGAAGCGGCGCGGGGGCGGCGGCTCGACGTGCCCGCGGGCTCGGCGATCCGCTTCGAACCGGGCCAGCGCCGGGAGGTGCGGCTGATCCCGTTCGCCGGTGAGAGGCGGATCTTCGGCTTCCGGGGCGAGGTCACGGGGCCGCTCTGACGCGCCGGTCCCGCGCCGAACCTCCGCCATCCGGTTGTCGTGGGATTTCCGAGCCGCAGCGGCGGGCCGGGCGGCCTCATACCTTTTCCTTTTGCAGTTGCAGCACTAAATCATGCTGCAACTGCAAAATAATGATGGAATTGGAGACGACGATGCTCGGCAAGGGATACGTCGACACGGCCTGGGGCACGATGCGGATGCTGGGAGAGGCGCAGGCGGTCATCGCGTACCGGCTTCTCGGGATGGCGGGGTTCTGGCCGACGACGCCGTCGGAGACCTGGCGCATGACCTTCGAGAAGGCGCCGGCCTTCGCGGCCGCGCAGACCGCGGCCTGGCAGGCGATGATGACCGGGTCCTCGCCGGACCGGATCATGGCGGCCTGGCTGAAGCCGATCGGCGGCAAGACGCGGGCGAACCAGAAGCGATTGTCGCGGCGCCGCTAGGCCGCGGCGCCCGAAATTTGGGCGGCGGGCGCGTGCGGAGCGCGCCCGGCCTTGTCTCGGCCCCGCACCTCCCCTCTGATGGCGGTCGAGAGGGAGGGCGTCCATGGCGGTCACGATTTCGCGCCGCGACTATGCGGAGATGTTCGGTCCGACCACCGGGGACCGCGTGCGGCTCGCCGACACCGACCTGTTCGTCGAGGTGGAGCGGGACCTGACCGGCCCCTATGGCGAGGAGGTGAAGTTCGGCGGCGGCAAGGTGATCCGCGATGGCATGGGCCAGTCCCAGGCGACGCGGGCCGAGGGCGCGGTGGACACGGTCATCACCAATGCGCTGATCGTGGACCATGCCGGGATCGTGAAGGCGGATGTGGGGCTGAAGGACGGGCGGATCGCGAAGATCGGCAAGGCCGGCAATCCCGACACCCAGCCCGGCATCGGGATCGTCATCGGACCGGCGACGGAGATCATCGCCGGCGAGGGCAAGATCCTGACCGCGGGCGGCTTCGACAGCCACATCCATTTCGTCTGCCCGCAGCAGATCGAGGATGCGCTTCATTCGGGCGTCACCACCATGCTGGGCGGCGGCACCGGCCCCGCGACCGGGACCATGGCGACCACCTGCACGCCGGGTCCCTGGCATATCGCGCGAATGCTGCAGGCGGTGGACGGAGTGCCGATGAACATCGGCTTCGCCGGCAAGGGCAACGCCTCCCGCCCCGCCGCGCTGGTGGAGATGGTGGAGGGAGGGGCCTGCGCGCTGAAGCTGCACGAGGATTGGGGCACGACGCCGGCGGCCATCGATTGCTGCCTTTCGGTCGCCGACGACATGGACGTGCAGGTGATGATCCACACCGACACGCTGAACGAGAGCGGCTTCGTGGAATCGACCGTTGCGGCGATGAAGGGCCGCACGATCCACGCCTTCCACACCGAGGGCGCGGGCGGCGGCCACGCCCCCGACATCATCCGGATCTGCGGCGACGAGAACGTGATCCCGTCGTCGACGAACCCGACGCGGCCCTTCACGGTCAACACGCTCGAGGAGCATCTCGACATGCTGATGGTCTGCCATCACCTGTCGAAGTCGATCCCCGAGGACATCGCCTTCGCCGAGAGCCGCATCCGGCGCGAGACCATCGCCGCTGAGGACATCCTGCACGACATGGGTGCCTTCTCGATCATCGCCTCGGACAGCCAGGCGATGGGGCGCGTGGGCGAGGTCATCATCCGCACCTGGCAGACCGCGGACAAGATGAGGAAGCAGCGCGGCCGGCTTGCGGGCGAGACGGGCGAGAACGACAACCTGCGGATCCGCCGCTACGTGGCGAAATACACCATCAACCCGGCCATCGCGCATGGCGTCTCCCATGAGCTGGGCTCCGTGGAGGAAGGCAAGCGCGCCGATCTGGTGCTCTGGGACCCGGCCTTCTTCGGGGTGAAGCCGGCGATGGTGCTCCTCGGCGGCTCGATCGCGGTCGCGCAGATGGGCGATCCGAACGCCTCGATCCCGACGCCGCAGCCGGTGCATTCGCGGCCGATGTTCGGGGCGATGGGGCGGGCGGTGGAGCGCTCCGCCGTGACCTTCGTCAGCCAGGCAGCCGAGGCGGCGGGGATCAGGGCGGCGCTGGGACTGGCGAAGGAGGTCGTGTCCGTCAGGAAGACGCGCGGCATCGGCAAGCGCGACCTCGTGCTGAACGACGCCCTGCCGGCGATGGAGGTCGATCCCGAGACCTACGAGGTGCGCGCCGACGGCGAGCTCCTGACCTGCCAGCCGGCCGAGGTGCTGCCGATGGCGCAGCGCTACTTCCTGTTCTGAGGGGTTGAGCAGAGTGCAACGCGGGACTGTCGAGGTGTCGGTAGCGGGAGCCGGCTCGTGCGGCTATCTGTCGGACCAAGGGAGGAAACCGAACGACACGAGGGTTTCCAATGGCTTCGACGACATTCTTCGCACCGAAATCGCAACCGGGCTTCGCCCGCCGCATGTTCCGCGCCATCGGCGACGGCATGGTGGTCTTCATGGAGCGGCAGAGCCGGCTCGACAGCGTCCAGCGGCTGCGCGCCAAGAGCGACGCGGAACTGGCCGAGATGGGCCTGCGCCGCGACGAGATCGTGCGCCACGTCTTCCGCGACCGCTTCTTCCTCTGAGCGGCGCGCCCGGCTGCCGCAGCGCGGCCCGGGGCGCGTCGTGAGCGCGGCGCTTCCCGTCGCCTCCGCCGTGGATTGCGGCGCGGCGGCCGGGGAGGCCGGGGAAAGCGTGACGCTCGACTATGCGGGACGGTTCCTGCGCCGCAAGCGCCTCGAGACCGATTCCGGGCGCCCCTTCCTCGTGGACCTGCCGAAGGCGACCTCGCTCGAGGAGGGCGACTGCCTCGCGCTCGACGACGGGACGCGGGTCGCGGTCCGGGCGGCGGCGGAGCCGCTGCTCGCGGTCACCGGCGACCTGGCGCGGGCGGCCTGGCATATCGGCAACCGGCACGCGCCGTGCCGGATCGAGGCGGACCGGCTGCTGATCCGGCAGGACCCGATCATGGCCGACATGCTGGCACGGCTCGGCATGGAGGTGGCGGCAATCCGCGAGCCGTTCTCGCCGGAGCGCGGCGCCTACGGGCACGGTCGGACGCACGGCCACGACCATTCCCATGGATGAGGCCGTCCTGACGCTCCAGCAATGGCTCTCGCCGGGCTATCCGGTGGGGGCCTTCGCCTATTCCCACGGTCTCGAACAGGCGGCCGCGGAGGGCCGCGTCCGCGACGCCGCGACGCTCGCGGCGTGGCTCGGGGACGTGCTGGAGCACGGGGCGGGGCGGGCGGACGCGGTCCTGCTCCACGCCGCCCATGCCGGCGATCAGGAAGCCGACGCGGTCGCGCGGGCCTTCGCCGCCTCCGCCGGGCGGCTGCGCGAGACGCTGGAGCAGGGCGCGGCCTTCGCGCGCGTCACCGGCGCGGTCTGGGGCGCGGAGGCGGAGCCCTGTGCCTACCCGGTGGCAGTGGGGCGGGCAGCACGGAGCCTCGGCCTGCCGGCCGGGCTCACCGCGGCGATGTATCTGCAGGCTTTCGCCGGCAATCTCGTCGCCGCCGTCCAGCGGCTCGCGCCGGTCGGGCAGACCGAGGCGATGCGGGTCCTGGCCGGGCTCGCGCCGCTTTGCCGTGACGTCGCGGCGCGGGCGGCGGAGACGGGGCTCGACGGGCTTGCGGGCGCCGCCTTCCTGTCCGACATCGCCGCCATGCGGCACGAGGGCAAAGCGGTGAAGGTGTTCCGGACATGAGCGCGAACGGCCCCCTGAGGATCGGCATCGGCGGTCCCGTCGGAGCCGGCAAGACGACGCTGACGGCGGCGCTGGCGCGGCTCTGGCATCCCGCCCGCTCCATCGGCGTCGTCACCAACGACATCTACACGCAGGAGGATGCCGAGGCGCTGATGCGGATGCAGGTGCTCCCCGGCGACCGCATCCTCGGCGTCGAGACCGGGGGCTGTCCGCATACCGCGATCCGGGAGGACGCCTCCATCAACCTCGCGGCGGTGGAGGAGATGCGGGGCCGCCACGCCGATCTCGACCTGGTGCTGATCGAATCGGGCGGGGACAACCTTTCGGCGACCTTCAGCCCAGAACTCGCCGACATCACCGTCTATGTGATCGACGTGGCGGCGGGCGAGGAGATCCCCCGCAAGGGCGGGCCGGCGATCACGCGGTCGGACGTGCTGGTGATCAACAAGACCGACCTCGCGCCCCATGTCGGCGCCTCCCTCGACGTCATGGCGCGGGACGCGGCACGGATGCGCGGCGCGCTGCCGGTGGTCTTCGCGAGCCTCCGGCGGGGCGAGGGCGCGGCGGAGGTGGCGCGGCATCTGGAGAGGCTCGGCGGTCTCTAGTCGACATCGCGGGCCCGATGGCCGATGTTTCGCCCCGAAGCCGAGGGGAGGGCGCGATGCCCGACACCAGCCATGCCGCCGAGGCGACCCCGGTCCGCAATCCCGGCCAGCGGTTCGATCCGGCGATGTTCGCGGGCGTCCGGGTGAACCGGATCGCGACGGAGCGGCGCGCGGGGTCGTTCCCGAGGAGGATCCTTCGCGGCGATCACCGGACCGCCTGGCTTCTGAACGCGGTGCGCCTCATCGATCTCACCACGCTCGCCGGGGACGATACGGCCGGCCGGGTGCGGCGGCTCTGCGCCAAGGCGCGCCGGCCGCTGGCGCCGCGCATCCTCTCCGGCCTCGGGATCGAGGACATGGCGCCCCGGGTGGCGGCGGTCTGCGTCTACCCGACGATGGTGCCCCATGCGGTGGCGGCGCTCGAAGGCTCGGGCCTCCCTGTCGCCTCCGTCGCCACGGGGTTTCCCGCCGGGCTGATGCCGCGCGAGTTGCGCCTGCGCGAGATCGAATGGGCCGTGGCAGCTGGCGCCGCCGAGATCGACGTCGTCATCACCCGCGAACACGTGCTCGCCGGCCGGTGGCGGGCGCTCCATGACGAGATCGCGGCGATGCGCGCAGCCTGCGGGCCGGCGCACATGAAGGCGATCCTGGCGACCGGCGAGCTCGGCACGCTGACCAACGTCTATGCCGCGTCGATGGTCGCCATGCAGGCGGGGGCGGATTTCATCAAGACCTCGACGGGGAAGGAGGCGGTGAACGCGACGCTGCCCGTCTCGCTGGTCATGGCGCGGGCGATCCGTGAATACGGGGGGGCGACCGGCCACCGGATCGGCTTCAAGCCGGCGGGCGGGATCAAGTCGGCCGAGGACGCGATCGCCTGGCAGGTGCTGATGCGGGAGGAGCTGGGCCGCGCCTGGCTCGAGCCGGAGCTCTTCCGCTTCGGCGCCTCGTCGATGCTCGGGGCGCTCGAGGCGCGGCTCGACGAGGCCGTCACCGGCCGGATCGCGCGGCCCGACCGCTTCGCGCCGTCGTGAGCACGCCATGAGCGTCCGGGAGGTTCTGACAGACATGGAGTACGGCCCCGCACCGACGGAGATGGGGCGCGTCCGCGCCTGGCTGCGAGACCGCGAGGCGGGGGGCGGGGATCGGGATTCCGGAGAGGTGCTCTGCGTTCGCGATCCGGCCCGCGGCGACGCGCTCGCGGAGGTGAGACGCGGCACGGCGGCGGATCTGGACCGGGCCGTCGCGGCGGCGCGCGAGGCGCAGACCGGGTGGAGCGCGCTCCCGGGCGGGGAACGTGGCCGACACCTGCGCGCTCTCGCGGATCTCGTCGGGCAGCGGGCGGAGTTTCTCGCCGTTCTGGAGACCCTGCAGCACGGCATCCCGGTCGGGGCCACGCTCGACGGGGTGGCGCGGGCCGCTCGATGCCTGCGCGAGTTCGGCGGATGGGCGGAGGTCGGCGAGGACGCGGCGCCGGATCGGCTCCCGTGGGGCGTCTGCGCCGCCGCATTCGCACCCTCCCGGCCGATCTGCGGAATGGCGCGGAAGGTCGCGCCGGCGCTCGCGGCGGGGAACGCTCTGCTGCTGATGCCGGGGCGCGAGGCGCCGCTCACCGCGCTGGCCTTGGCGGAGCTCTGTCGCGAGGCCGGGCTCCCGGACGGGCTGGTCACATTCGTCGCCGGGGACGAGGCGACGGTCGGGGCGCTCGCCCGTCATCCGGGCGTCGACCGGTTCGACGTCGCCGGGCCGGCGGAGATCCGTCGGGCGGCGGCGCTCGGGAGCGCGGGCACTGGCAAGCGGCTGGCCCCCGATCCCGGGGCGCGCGCCCTGTTCCTCGTCTTCGCCGACGCCGATCTCGACGCGGCGGTGGAAGGCGTGGTCGAGGCGGCCTGGAGCGGCGGCGCGGAGGCGGGGATCTCCGGCCTCCGGGTTCTGGTGGCGGAGGGCGTCGAGACGGCCTTCGTCGAACGGCTCGAGGCGCGGATGGGACGGACCCGCGCCGGCGATCCGCTGGACCGCAACAGCGAAGCGGGGGTGACGATCCGGCCCGAGCGGGTCGAGACTATCCGCCGCCTGCTCGAAGAGGGAGCGTCCGAGGGGGCGGTCCTCCACGAGGCTGGGGCAGCCGCGGGCGCGGTCCGGCCCCTCGTCCTGGCCGCCAACGTGGCGCCCGCGAACCCGCTCTGGTCGGCGGAGGCGCTGGAGGCGGTGGTGACGGTCACCTCGTTCCGCACGTCCGGCGAGGCGCTGGATCTGGCCGCTACTGCGCGGGAGACGCCCCTCGCCGCGATCTGGTCGGAGAACGTGAATCTCTGCCTCGATGCGGCGGCGGGGCTCCGGGCGCCGCACGTCGGCATCAATTCCGCAAGCCCCTTCGAGGGCGGTGAGGCGGCGGACGCGGAGGGGTATCTGCGCGCGGTCGTCTCCCCCCCGGCGGGATCGGCCGGGGCGGGCCGTCCACCCGCGGCTGCGGCTGCGGCCGGGCCGGAGGCGCGGGAGGCCGTGCGGCGGGCGGTCGCGTCGGCGGCGGCGGCGGGGGGCTGGTCCGCCCTGTCCTCCGTCGACCGCGCCGCGGCGCTTCGCGCCTTCGCCGAGAGCCTGTCCGACAGGAAGGCCGACCTCGCCGCGCGGCTCGTGGAAGACGGGGCGGCGGCGGATGCGGCGGCGCGCGAGGTCGAGGCGACGGTCCGGCGGGCACGGTGGTACGTCGCTTGGGCGTACCATGCCGCGGGCTGCGCGGGCCTGCACTGCCCGTCCCGCCTCGTTCTGCGTCTTCGCGCGCCGGTGGGGATCGTCGGGGTTCTGGGTCCGGCCGATCCGCCGCTTCTCGGCCCGCTCTCGCTCGCGCTTCCCGCCCTCGCCGCGGGAAACCGGGCGGTCGTGGCGGGCGGGGCGTCGCGGGCATGTCGCGACGGCGTCGGCGGATCGGGTCTGCCGGCCGACGCGCTGGGCCTCGTCACCGGGGACTCGGAGGCTTTGGCCGGCGCGATGGCGCGGCACGGGGGGATCGGTGCGCTCTGGTATGTCGGTCCGGCGGCGGGACAGGTCGAGACCGCCTGCGCCGAAGATCTGAAGGAGGTCTGGACGGAGGCCGAGGGGGCCCGCGACTGGACGGGGCCGCAGGGGCAGGGGCGGGACCTCCTGAACCGGGCGACGCGGTGGAGGACGGTCCGCCTCGCCTACGGTGCGTGATCCGCGGAGCCGGGGGCCGCTCGCCGCCGGCGCGCGACGAGGATCGGCACGAAGAGAGTCAGGAACAGGATCCGGCTGGCATGGTGGATGGCGATGAAGGCGGGGTCGTAGCCGAGCGCCAGGCCGATCGCCGCCATCGCCTCGACCCCGCCCGGCGCGAAGGCGATCCATGTCGCGCCCGGATCGAGCCCGGCGAGCCAAGAGGCCGCGGCGGCGAAGGCGAGCGAGACCAGGATCGCGTTTCCCAGCAGCAGGCAGGTCGCCCCGGCATAGCGGGACAGGTCGCCGAACCTGACGCCGGTCAGCCGCGTGCCGAGGGCGATCCCCGCCAGCGCGAAGCCGAGGAAGACCGCCGGAGCGGGCGGGCGGCCGTGCACGATGTCGAGACCGTGGACCGTTCCCGAGAGGATCATCGAGAGAAGGAGGGTCGCGGCCGGCAGGCCCCGTCGCGCCCCGAGGATGCCGATCGGATAGGCGATGGCGAGGAGGACGAGGAGGGCCGTCCAAGCCAGCGTCGGCGGCGTCGGAAGCGCGACGGGGGTGGAGAGCATCAGCGCGAGGGGCGGGGTCAGGGTCACCAGGACGAGGAGCCGCATGACCTGGAGGACGAGCACGGGGGTCGCGTCGCCCTCGCCCTCGAGCGCCAGCGAGATGGCCGTGGAGAGGCCGCCGGGGCTCGCCGCGAGGAGCGCGGTCTCGCGGTCGAGCCCCGCGCGGCGCGACAGCAGCCGTGCGCCCGACAGGATGGTGACCACCTGGGCGACCATCAGCAGGCCGAGGCTCGGGCTCCAGCGCCAGAGCGCGTCGAGGAAGCCGGGCTGGATTCCGGCGCCGAGGGTGATGCCGATGATGCAGAAGCCGAGATTCCTGAGCCGGGCCGGGAGATCGAGCCGCAAGCCGGCGGCCGCCCCGCCCCCCGTGGCGAGGGCGGCTCCGACGAGCGGCCCGGCCGGAAGCGAGAGAAGCGTCGCGACCCCGGCGCCCGCGAGGCCGAGGCCGAGGGCGAGGATCGTCGGTATCGGAAACGGGCCGCGCATCGCTCGCAGGTGTTTTCCCGACGGGGCGCGTCAAGCGCCGGCCGGTTCCAGGATCGCTTGCGGCCGGCGCCACCGGGCGGGGGTCAGTCTCCGAGCGCGATGCGCTGGCGGAGGGTTCGGCCGGACGGATCGAAGACGAGGATTCTCGTCGTCCGCCGTCACCACGGCGAGGAAGCCCCGGCCGCGGGTGAAGGCCGTTGCCGTCTCGCCCTCGGGCAGGGCGATGGCCTCCGGCAGCGGCGGCAGGGGCGCGGGCAGGCGTGCCCAGAAGAGCAGGACGAGCGCGACGATTCCCGCTGTCATGGTTGCGGTCAGCGCCACGACCAGCCATTTCAGCGCGACCAGGGCAGGATCGCGGAGGGGAGCGTCACTCATGGGCTCGCGGCGCCTCGTCGTCACCATCGGGGCGGACCCGCCCCCGCGCCTCGATAGGGCACTGGCGCGCGACGTGCCAGAGGAGGCGCATCTGTCCCGGTCGCGGCTGGCGCGGCTCATCGCGGCGGGCGCCGTCTCGCGCTCGGGGGAGGTCCTGCGGGTGCCGAAGAGCCCCGTCGCGGCCGGCGAGGTGATCGAGATCGCGGTGCCGCCCGAGGCGGAGACGGAGACCGCGCCCGAGGCGATCCCGCTGGCGGTGCTCCACGAGGACGCAGAATCTCGTGGTGGTGAACAAGCCGCCGGGCATGGTCGTGCATCCGGCACCCGGGAGTCCGCGCGGGACCCTCGTCAATGCGCTGTTGCACCATTTCGGCCCCGACCTGTCCGGCGTCGGCGGCGTGAAACGTCCCGGAATCGTGCACCGGATCGACAAGGACACCAGCGGCCTTCTCGTGGTGGCGAAGACCGACAGGGCCCATCACGGCCTCGCGGAGCAGTTCGCGGCCCACGCGGTCGAGCGGGAATACCTCGCGATCTGCCACGGCGTGCCCCATGCCGGCGATCCGCGGCTTCTCGGCACGCGGGGGGTCGGCGCCGAGCCCGGCGGCGTGCTGAGGATCGAGACCCGGCTCGACCGGCATCCGGGGGACCGGCAGCGCCAGGGGGTGACGTTTTCCGGCGGGCGGCGCGCGGTGACGCGGTTCCGGGTGGAGCGGCACTGGGAGGGCGCCGCCCTGATCCGGTGCTGGCTCGAGACCGGGCGGACGCACCAGATCCGCGTGCATCTGCGCCATGCCGGGCACGCGCTCGTCGGCGACCCGGTCTACGGCGCGGGCCGCAAGGTCTCCGCAGCGCGGCTCGGCGCCGGCCGCGCCGCGGCGGTGAACGGGTTCCCGCGTCAGGCGCTCCATGCCGCGACGCTCGGCTTCGTGCATCCGGTCGGCCGGCAGCGGATGAGCCTGGTGGCGGAATTTCCCGGCGATTTGCGGGCGCTCATTGCCGTGCTCGACGGTGAGGCAGATGATATGTCCGTGCGAGATCGTCGCAGTGGCGACGGAAACGGGGACCCGTCACGTTAAAGCCTCGTTAGGTAGACGACTCTATCGCTTGAACTGAACCGAACGGTTCACAAATTCTGTCTCGACGCCGTTACCGGCTGACTGGAGGGACACATGGCCAGCTACGCCAATTTACCGGCTCCGTCTCCGGAGCAGGGGCTCAATCGCTACATGCAGGAGATCCGGCGCTTTCCGATGCTCGAGCCGGACGAGGAATACATGCTCGCCAAGCGCTGGGTGGAGCACGAGGACACCGAGGCCGCCCACAAGCTCGTCACCAGCCATCTGCGGCTCGCGGCGAAGATCGCCATGGGCTATCGCGGCTACGGCCTGCCGCAGGCGGAGGTGATCTCCGAGGCCAATGTCGGCCTGATGCAGGCGGTGAAGCGCTTCGATCCCGAGAAGGGCTTCCGGCTCGCCACCTATGCCATGTGGTGGATCCGGGCCTCGATCCAGGAGTACATCCTGCGGTCCTGGAGCCTTGTGAAGCTCGGCACGACGAGCGCCCAGAAGAAGCTGTTCTTCAACCTGCGGAAGGCGAAGAACCGCATCGGCGCGCTCGAGGACGGCGACCTGCGCCCCGAGAACGTCAAGCAGATCGCCAACGATCTGGGCGTCACCGAGGACGAGGTGATTTCCATGAACCGCCGCATGGCGGGGTCGGATGCTTCGCTCAACGCGACGATCTCGAACGACGGCGAGGGCACGGCCCAGTGGCAGGACTGGCTCGAGGACGAGGACGCCAACCAGGCCGACGACTACGCCGAGAAGGACGAACTCCAGATCCGGCGCGAGCTTCTGGCGCGGGCCATGGACGTGTTGAACGACCGCGAGAAGGACATCCTCACCCAGCGGCGCCTGCAGGATCAGCCGATCACGCTCGAGGAGCTGTCGGGCGTCTACAACGTCAGCCGCGAGCGCATCCGCCAGATCGAGGTGCGCGCCTTCGACAAGCTGCAGAAGCGGATGAACGAGCTTGCGGGCGAGAAGGGGCTCTTCGAGAGCGCCTGACGAAACCGCACGAGGATCGACCCGACCGGCCCCGGAGGTTCTCCGGGGCCGTTTCCGTTCCCGCCGCGATCTGGCATGACACCGGGGAGCAATGACGGGAGCGCACGACAATGACAGATCCGATCCGCTGGGGCATTCTCGGGGCGTCGAACTTCGCCCGGTCCACGATGTTGCCCGCGCTTCATCTGGCGAGGGGATCGCGGGTCGTCGCGCTCGCCACGCGCTCGCCGGAGAAGGCGGCGCCCTTCGCCGCGATGGTGGACGATCTCCGGGTGGAGCGGGATTACGACGCGCTGCTCGCTGCCGGGGACGTGGACGCCATCTATGTTCCCCTCCCCAACCACCTGCATGTGGACTGGACGGTGAAGGCGCTCGAGGCCGGCAAGCACGTGCTGTGCGAGAAGCCCGTGGCGATGGAGGAGGGGGAGTTTGACCGGCTGATCGCCGCGCGCGACGCCGCCGGAAGGCTCGCCGCGGAGGGCTACATGATCGTGCATCATCCGCAGTGGCAGGCGGCGCGCGACCTCCTGGCGGAGGGGCGGATCGGCCGGCTCCGGCATGCGGAGGTGGTGTTCAGCTTCAACAACCCCGATCCCGGGAACATCCGCAACCGGCCGGGCATGGGCGGCGGCGGCCTGCGCGACATCGGCGTCTACGCCTTCGGGTCGGTGCGCTTCGCCACCGGGCAGGAGCCCGCGCGCCTCGAGGCCCGGCTGGAGATGGAGCAGGATTTCGACACCTTCGCCGACATCAATGCCGCGTTTCCGGATTTCGGCTATCACGCGGTGGTCTCCACCCGCATCGCGCCGCGGCAGCGGGTGGTGTTCCACGGCGAGGAGGGGACGATGGAGCTGACCGCGCCGTTCAACGCCGGCAAGGTCGATCAGGCGGAGCTGGTCCTGGAGACCGAGTTCAACAGCCGCACGATCCAGCGCTGGCCGGACGTGAACCAGTACGTGCTGCAGGCCGAGGCGTTCTGCGAAGCCGCCCGGACCGGCGCGCCCTATACGTGGACGCTGGAACAGGCGCGCGGCACCCAGCGGATGATCGACATGGCGCTCGCCGCAGGCCTGTCCCGGCAGGCGTAGATGGGGCGGTCGCCCTGCGCCCGGGCGGGCTCCCTCCTAGGAGTTCTTGCGGCGCTTGCGGAGCGCGTCCCGGATGATCGCCGCTCCGGCGACGAGCGAGGCTGCGATGATGGCGTAGGTGACGATCTCGACGAACATGGCGTGCGGGTCCTGAAGCGGGTGGGGCGATGATGGCCCCCATCTATCCGATGGCGGCCCCTGCGACGGTCCGACTTCGACATGTCCGACGCCGGAAGCGACCATCTCCGTCGCATTTTATCCTTTGTGCATCATGACGTTACGGCAACCTGCCACGGGCGGGCGACCGGTGCCGCAGCTCGCGGGCCGGGCCCCCGCCCGCGCTCACTCCATCGCCTCCAGCTCGTCGATCATGCCCTCGATCATCGACAGGCCCTTGTCCCAGAAGGCCGGGTCGGAGGCGTCGAGGCCGAAGGGCGCCAGCAGCTCCTTGTGGTGCTTGGAGCCGCCGGCCTTGAGCATCTCGAAATACTTCTCCTGGAAGTCCGGCGCGCCTTCCTCGTAGGCGGCGTAGAGCGCGTTCACCAGCCCGTCGCCGAAGGCGTAGGCGTAGACGTAGAACGGCGAATGGACGAAATGCGGGATGTAGGCCCAGAAGACCTCGTAGCCGTCCATGAAGTCGAACGCCGGGCCGAGGCTCTCGGCCTGGACGGACATCCAGAGCGCGTTGATCTCGTCCGGCGTCAGCTCGCCCTCGCGGCGCGCGTCGTGCAGCTTGCACTCGAAATCGTAGAAGGCGATCTGGCGCACGACCGTGTTGATCATGTCCTCGACCTTGCCGGCGAGCAGGACCTTGCGCTCGTGTCTGGTCCTCGGCGCGTCGGCGAGCAGCCTGCGGAAGGTCAGCATCTCGCCGAAGACGCTGGCCGTCTCGGCCAGGGTCAGCGGCGTGGAGGCCAGCAGCTCGCCCTGGCCGGCGGCCAGCCGCTGGTGGACGCCGTGGCCGAGCTCGTGGGCCAGCGTCATCACGTCGCGCGGCTTGCCGAGATAGTTCAGCATCACGTAGGGGTGCGCGTCCGTCACCGTCGGATGGGCGAAGGCGCCGGGCGCCTTGCCGGGCTTCGACGCCCGCGTCGATCCAGCCCTTGTCGAAGAACGGCTCGGCGAGCTCGCGCCATCTTCGGGGACGAAGTCGGCATAGGCGTCCATCACCGTCGCGCGGGCCTCGTCCCAGCCGATCCGACCGGTCGTCCTCCATCGGCAGCGGGCGCGTTGCGGTCCCAGACCTGCATCCGGTCGAGCCCCAGCCACTTGCGCTTCAGCTCGTAGTAGCGGTGGCGAGAGGCGCGGATAGGCGCCGACGACCGCGTTGCGCAGCGCCTCGACGACCTCCGGCTCGACGTGGTTCGACAGGTGCCGGCCGGTCTGCGGGCGTGGGCATCTTGCGCCAGCGGTCCTCGATCTCCTTCTCCTTGGTCAGCGTGTTGTGGACGCGGGCGAAGGTCCGGACGTTGGCCGAAGACGCGGCCAGCTCGCGCGCGGCGGCCTCGCGCTTGGCGCGGTCCTGCTCGGTCAGCAGGTTCAGCGTGCCCTCGATGCCCGCGGACCTCGCCGTCGACGTCGAATTCGAGCCCGGCGATGGTCTCGTCGAAGAGCTTGTTCCAGGCGGTGGCGCCGACGACGGACTGGTCGTGCAGGAACTTCTCCAGCTCGTCGGAGAGCTGGTAGGGCCGCATCGCGCGCAGGCGGTCGAAGACCGGCCTGTAGCGGGCGAGCTCGGCGTTGTCGGCGAACAGCGCGTCCAGCCGGTCGTCGTCGATGCGGTTGACCTCCAGCGAGAAGAACACCAGCGGCGTGGTGATAGTCGGTGATCCGGTCCTGGCAGTCGGACAGGAACGCGGCGCGGTCGGCGTCGGTCGTCTGCTGGTAGTAGCGCAGGCCGGCGAAGGACATGATCCGCCCGCGCGACCCGTGTCGATCCTCTCGTAGCGCTGCACGCACTTCGAGCATGCCCGCGGCGTCGAGCTCGGCCAGCTTGCCCTCGTAGTCCCGGCGAAGTCGGCGCAGGCCTCTTCCAGCCAGTCCATGTCGCGCTTCAGTTCCGGCGCGTCGGGGGCGGCGTAGAGGTCGGTCAGGTCCCACTCCGGCAGGTCGCCGAGATCCTTGCCCCCGGCTGCGGCATTGGCGTCGTGGAGCGGCTGGCGCTGGCGGAACATGCTCTCTCCTCGTCTCTGGTCCGGTCCGACATATGGGTTCCCGGCGGTCCCGCCAAGCCTTGCGTGCCGGCGAGCCGGAGACCCCGTCGCGCATGAAGAGGGCCGCCCCCTAGGGACGGCCCTTTCGTCGTATGGAGTGTCTCGAGGACTACATATCGCCGGAGGGCATCAGCACGGTGTCGATGACGTGGATGACGCCGTTCGAGGCCTCGATGTCGGCCTGCGTCACGGTCGCGTCGCCGATCATCACGGTGTCGCCGTCGATCGAGACGGTGAGCGTCTCGCCGTTGACCGTCTCGAGTTCCTGCCCGTCGCTCAGATCGGCCGCCATCGCGGCGGAGGGCACCACGTGGTAGGTCAGGATCGACGTCAACTGGTCGCTGTTCTCCTCCATGGTCAGCTCGTCGAGCGTGCCCTCTGGCAGGGCCTCGAACGCCTCGTTCGTGGGCGCGAAGACGGTGAAGGGGCCTTCTCCGGAGAGGGTCTCCGCGAGGCCGGCGCTCTCCACCGCGCTGACGAGCGTCGAGAAGTCGTCCGAGCCCTGCGCGATCTCGACGATGGTGCCCATCTCGTCTTGGGCGAGCGCGGCGGTGCCGGCAAGGCCGAGCGTGGCCGTGGTGGCGATGAGGGCGGTGCGAAGCATGTCTGTCTCCCTTTTGATTTGTCTTGTGACATGCAAACTAGGCAGGAGCGGCGCGCGGATCATGCGACACGCTGGCACCGTGCGGCGTTCCGCCCCGTCCCGGTCAGAAGCCGTAGAGCCGTTCGGGCGCCTCGACGAGAATCTTCTGCCGCGCCTCAGACCCGGTCACGGTGTCGAAGAAGGTGTCGAGGAGAGCGCCTGCATCGGGCACGTCGTCGTTCGGCAGGAGGAGATGGGGCCAGTCCGAGCCCCAGAGGCACCGTTCCGGCGCCTCCCCGGCCAGAGCCGCCACGAAGGGCGCCGCGGCGTCGTAGGGTGCGCGGGCGAGCCGGTAGAGAGCGGTCAGCTTCACGTAGACCTTGCCCTCCGCCAACAGGTCGCGCACCGCGCGGAAGCCCCGGGCCTCGGGACCGGCCTCGATGTCGGGCCATCCCAGATGGTCGAGGACGACCGGGCAGGGAAGGTCGGCGATACCGTCCTTCAGCGCGGCGATGCGATCCGCGGTCAGGAGCATCTCCAGATGCATGTCCCGGTCCGCCAGGCGCGGGGCGAGGCTCTGCGCGCCCTCGAAGGACAGCGGCCCGTCGAAGACCTCGTTCACCCGCACGGCCCGGATGCGGGAGTCGCGGAGGCGGTCGAGCAGGTCGTCATTGACCTCGTCACTGACCAGCCCGACGCCGCGATAGCCCGGTCCGAGACGCCGGAGCGCCTCGATCGTGACGCGGTTGTCGTCGCCGTAGAGGGTGGAATGGACGATGATCCCGCGCGAGATCTCGAGCGTCGTCATGTGCATCCGCAACAGGTCCAGCCAGTCGTCGAAGCCGCGGCCGGGGGCGGGGTCCTCCTTGCGGTTCTCCCAGAGCGGGAAGTCCTTCCTGCCGCCGACGAGGTGGAGATGGGCGTCGCAGGCGCCCTGGGGCGGCAGGGTCGAGGGGACCTTGGGCCGGTCGGCCGGCGCCATGCCCGAAGGGAGTTCCGACACGGTGTCGTAGTCGCGGTCCGGGGTGGCGTCGGGGAGGTCGCGGTCGTCATCCATAGGCGGCCAGCATCTCCTTCAGGTCGTCGAGCGTGTTCGCCTCCGGACGCGGCTTGTCGTGGCGCCAGCGGGCCATGCGGGGAAAGCGGAGCGCGACGCCGGACTTGTGGCGCGGGCTTTCCTGGATGCCCTCGAAGGCGATCTCGAAGACATGTTCCGGCGTGACCTGCCGGACCGGGCCGTAGCGCTCCAGCGTGTTTCTCGCGCACCCAGGCGGTGATGCGGCGGAACTCGGCGTCGGTAAGGCCGGAATAGGCCTTGGTGAAGGGCACGAGCTCGTCGCCGTCCCAGACCGCGAAGGTGAAGTCGGTGAAGAGGTTGGCGCGCCGGCCGTGGCCCTGCTGGGCGTAGATCATCACCGCGTCGATGGTCGAGCGGATCGACCTTCCACTTCCACCAGTCGCCCTTCGGCGCCCGTCGCGGTAGGGGGCGTCCTTGCGCTTCAGCATGATGCCCTCGGCGTTGTGCTCGCGGCTGGCCTCGCGGATCCGCGGCGAGATCGTCCCAGTCGGCGAAGGGAAGGAGCGGCGAGACGCGGAGCGGCGCGTCCGCGGGCAGGTCGGCGACGAGGGCGTCGAGCTGCCGCGCGGCGCTCGGCGAAGGGCGCGGGCGCGGATGTCCTCGCCCTGCCATTCGAGCAGGTCGTAGGCGTAGAGGAGGACCGGAGCTTCGGTCAGGAGCTTCTTCGGGACGGTCTTGCGGCCGATCCGTTTCTGCAGCGCATTGAAGGGCATGGGAGAGCCGTCCGACCAGGCGAGGACCTCGCCGTCGATCACCGTGCCGTCGGGGACGAAATCGGTGAGGCGGGCGAGTTCGGGGAAGCGGTCGGTCATCAGCTCCTCGCCGCGGGACCACAGGAAATGGCTTCCGCCGCGCAGGACGAGCTGACCGCGGATGCCGTCCCACTTGCGCTCGGCGGCCCAGTCGGCGGGCGGCGTCTCGAGCTCCCAGGGCCCGTCATCCAGTTGATAGGCAAGGTAGAACGGGTAGGGCTTCGACAGGTCCGTCAGCGGGTCGGGGGCGCGGATCAGCGCGTCGAAGCTGGTGGTCTCGGGGCGCCACTCGCCCATGAGGCGGTGGGCGAGGTCGGACTCCTCGATGCCTGTGGCGCGGGAGAGGGCGCGGGTCATGAGCTTCTGGCTGACGCCCATGCGGAAGCCGCCGGTGAGCAACTTGTTGAAGATGAAGCGTTCCGTTGGACTCGAGCTGGTCCCAGGCGTCGAGGACGGTGCGCTTGCGCTCGGCTTCGGGCAGGGCGGGGAGGCCGCGGATCACGTCGATCCAGTGGCCGAGGGAGAGGTCCGAGGCGCGGGTCGCGTCGGGCAGGACGAGGGCGATGGTCTCCGCCAGGTCGCCGACGATGGGATAGGATTCCTCGAACAACCACAAGGGGATGGCGGCGCACTCGGCGGCCCATTCGCGCAGTAGCCCGGAGGTCAGGCTGCGCTTGGGGCGGCGGCCGGAGAGGAGCGCGATGGTCCAGAGGCGGTCGGGCTCGGGGGCCTCGGTGAAGTAGGCGGCGAGGGCCTCGACCTTGGCGTTGGTGCGCGTGGTCTGGTCGAGCCGGGCGAAGAGGGCGGTGAAGCGTTTCATCGTCAACCCGGCCCGGAAAGCACTGTCGGAATCCTGTCGGAATCCTGTCGGAGTCCCGTCGGAGGGCACAAACGGGGAACGTTCGCATTACCGGCGCTCGGCACGCTCATTGCACGGCCTCCGGCTCGTCGGTGTCCAGGCTCTCGCCCTCGTATTGCGTCTCGACCACGGCGGCGTCGTAGCCCTGCTCGGCGAGCCAGCGGCGGAAGATCGCGGTGTAGCCGTGGGTGACGAAGACGCGGGCCGCGCCGGTCTCGGCGATGGCGCGGTTGAGCCCCTCCCAGTCGGCATGGTCCGACAGCACGAATCCGCGGTCGGCGGCGCGGCGGCGGCGGACGCCGCGGAGCGCCATCCATCCGCTCGCAAATGCCGTCGAGGCCGGGCCGAAGCGGCGCGCCCAGGGGGTGCCGAGGGCCGAGGGCGGGGCGAGGACCAGCGCGCCGGGATGGTCCTTCGGGTTGGTCTCGGGGGTCACGCGGATCGTCTCCGGCAGGGGCAAGCCTTGCGCGCGCAGCACCTCGTTGGTGTTCTCCACCGCGCCGTGGGTCAGGATCGGGCCGATGGAGGCGTCGATGGCGGCGAGCAGGCGCTGGGCCTTGCCGAGGGCGTAGGCGCCGAGGATCGTCGCGCGGCCCTCGGCGGCGTTCCCCCGCCACCAGGCGTCGATCCGGTCCGCCACCGCCTCCTGCGCGTCCCACCGGAAGACCGGCAGGCCGAAGGTGCATTCGGTGACGAAGGCGTGGCAGCGCAGGGGCTCGAACGGGTCCGAGAGCCCGTCCGCCTCGACCTTGTAGTCGCCCGAGACCACCCAGACCTCGCCGCCGACCTCGACGCGGATCTGCGCCGAGCCGGGGACGTGGCCGGCGGGATGGAAGGAGATGTCGGCGCCGCCGATCCGGCGGACCTCCCCGTAGCGGATGGTCTCTAGGGCGATCTCGCCCAGGCGGTGGCGCATCACCGGGGCCGCGCCCTCGGTGGCGAGGTAGCGGGACATGCCGGGGCGGGCATGGTCGGCATGGCCGTGGGTGATCAGCGCGCGGTCGACGGGGCGCCAGGGGTCGATGAAGACGTCGGCGGCGGGGCAGTAGATGCCGCGTTCGGTGAAGGTCAGGACGGGATCGGCCATTGCCGGGGAGATAGGCCGGGGCGGAGAGGGCGCCATGCGGCGCGACGAGGCGACCGGAGGGAGGGCGGCGGGGCGGCTTCGCGCGCGCGCAGGCGCAGCCCCGGCGGTTTCGTGTAGGAGATCGGGGTCGGTCGCGGCATGATGGAGGGGTAAGTCGCTCCGGCCTGCCGCGGAACCGCGGACCGGCTGCAAGGGAGGGAAGGCATGCACGACACCGCACCGCTTTCGACGGATCGCACCTGGATCGCCTGGACCGGCATGGAGACCGACCTGATCTTCAATCGGGGGGTGGACCTGCCCGGCTTCGCCGCCTTCCCCATGATCGACGACGCCACCGGGCGGGAGCGGCTGGTCGACTACTACGAGAAGCTGCTCGGGATCGGTCGCGACACCGGGGTCGGCATGATCCTCGACACGCCGACCTGGATGGCCAACCCCGACCGGGCCGAAAGCGCGGGCTACGCCGCCGACGACCTGCCGCGGGTGACGCGGGAGGCGGTGGCGCTCGCGCGCGGGGTCGCCGAGGCCCATCCCGGGGTCGCGAGCCGCGTCAGCGTCCAGATCGGGCCCCGGGGCGACGGCTACGAGGCCGGGATCGCCGCGGCCGAGACCTCGGCCGCCTATCACGCGCCCCAGGTGGCGGCGGCCGCGGAGGCCGGCGCCGACATGGTCAGCGCCTACACGATGGGCGCGGCGGGGGAGGCGATCGGCATCGCGCTTGCCGCCCGGCGGTCGGGCATCCCGGCGCTGGTGTCCTTCACCGTCGAGACCGATGGCCGCCTGGCGGACGGCACGCCGCTCGCGGGGGCCGTCCGCCAGCTCGCCGAGGCGGCGGACCCGGCGGCGATCCTGGTGAACTGCGCCCATCCCGATCACATCGCCCGGGGTCTCGACGGCGGGCCGTGGGAGGGCCGGCTCGCCGGGTTCGTCGCCAACGCCTCGCGCCAGAGCCATGCGGAACTGGACGAGTCCGAATCCTCGACGACGGCGACCCGGAGGACCTCGGCGACCAGCTCGCCGCGCTGCTCCGCGCCCGTCCGGGCGTGCGCGTTCTCGGCGGCTGCTGCGGGACCGATCTGCGGCACCTCCGCGCGATCGCGACCCGCGTCGGAAGGGCCGAGACGATCGCCTCCTGACGGTCGCGAAGAGGATCGCGGCCAACCCGTCCCCTCGCGGCCTCGTCGGCACCTCCGGAGCGGCCCCGCGGCACCGCGCCGAGCGGCGTGCGCTCGCGGCGCGGTTGCCTCCCCCGGCCAGGGAATGCATCACTCGGGGCTCCGGCGTGACCGGATCGCGCGTGCTGGAGAGGATTTGTTGCGTTCGCCCGTTGCCTTCCCCCCGGCCCCGCCCGGCGGCGCCGCGGCATGAGCCGCCGGCGCCGGGAACGGGTCTACGAGCTGCTCGAACGGCCGAGCCGCGCCGACCGGCTCTCCACGGCGATCGAGATGGGCCTGGTGCTGCTCATCGTCGCCAACGTCGCCGCGGTCGCGCTCGAGACGGTCCGCGAGATCGACGCGCGGTGGCATGACGCGTTCCGCGTCTTCGACGCGATCTCGGTGGCGGTCTTCACGGTCGAATACGCGCTGCGCCTCTGGGCGAGCCCGGAGCGGGAGCCGAAGCGGCCGGCCGGCGCGGCGCGCCTGCGCTATGCAGTGACGCCGATCGCGCTGGTCGACCTGGCCGCGATACTGCCCTTCTACCTGTCGCTCGTCTTCCCGATCGACCTGGCGGCCCTCCGGGTCCTGCGGCTCCTCAGGGTCTACAAGCTGACCCGCCACTCGCCGGCCCTGTCGATCCTGACGGCGGTGATCCGCGAGGAGCGCTCGGCGCTGGGCGCCGCCTTCTCGATCCTCGCGATCCTGCTCGTCTTCGCCGCAACGGGGGCCTACTACGTCGAGCACCGGGCGCAACCGGAGGCGTTCGGCTCGATCCCGGCGGCGATGTGGTGGGCGCTGGTGACGCTGACGACCGTGGGCTACGGCGACGTGGTCCCGGTCACCGTGGCGGGGCGGCTTTTCGGCGGGTTCATCACCGTGCTCGGGCTCGGCATGGCCGCGCTCCCCGCCGGCATCCTGGCGAGCGGTCTCGCGGACCACCTGCGGCGGCGGCGGGAGAACCTGCGCGACCGGTTCCGACTCGCGCTCGAGGACGACCGCATCGACCTCGCCGAGGGGCGGAAGATCGAGCGGCTCCGCCGCGAGCTCGGCATCAGCCGCGAGATCGCGCGGACGACCTACGACGAGAATCCGCCTGCAGCGACGCGAGATGGAGCGCCGGACCTGCCCGAAATGCGGCCACACGCTGTCGGGCGAGGACGACCGGGGGTGAGGCGCGGAGCGGGCGGGCCTCAGGGCGTGGGCGCGTTCGCCGCGACGGCGTCGCGGGCGAGATCGTCCAGCAGGGTGCGCGCGGCGTCGGGGTCGCCCCCGGCGAGGAGCGCGTCGATCCGCGCGTCGAGCGCCGCGGCGCGGGCCTCGTCGGGCCTGAACTCGGCCATCGCGAAGCGCGCGAAGGAGCGGTGCCCCGCGGTGAGCCGGGCGACGACGCGCATGCCGCCGTGGCGGTCGTCCTCGGCGATGAAGTCGAGCAGCGGCTCGACCGATTGCGCCGGCCCCTCGAGCGCCTGGACGTAGCGCTCGGGGGTCACCACCAGCAGGCCGGTCACGCCGATGTCGGGATTGTTGCCGCGCGAGGCGCGGAGGATGTCGGCGAGATCGCCGTCCACATCGCCGCAGAGCCGGTTGCTGACATAGATGGTCTGGAGCAGCATGGGCCTTTCCCGCCTGTTTCGGGCCGTGCGCTGAATATCGGGGCATTGATTAATGTTTCGTTTCCGACGAACCGGTGACGAGTTGAAGTCTCGGGGCCGCCGGTTAGTCTCGGACCAAAGATCGAGGGACACCCGGCAAGATGCCCGAAAATTTCAACGAGATGTACGAGCACGGCGAGGTGCGCGCGCCCTATCGCGGGCTCGAGCGCTGGGCGCAGGACATGCCCGCCGAGCTCAGGGGGCTGAAACAGTCCGAGGCCGAGGCCCTGTTCCGCCGCATCGGCATCACCTTCGCGGTCTACGGGGAGGGGGGGAGCCCGGACCGTCTCATCCCCTTCGACATGTTCCCGCGGGTGTTCGGCGCCGACGAATGGGCGAAGCTCGAACGCGGCATCAAGCAGCGGGCGCGGGCCCTGAACGCGTTCCTCGCCGATGTCTACGACCGCGGCGAGATCGTGCGGGCGGGGCGCATCCCGGCCCATCTCGTCTACCAGAACGACGCCTACGAGATCGCGGTGTCGGGCTTCACCCCGCCGCAGGGGATCTTCAGCCACATCGTCGGCGTCGACCTCGTGCGGGTGGGGCCGGACGAGTTCTACGTGCTCGAGGACAATTGCCGCACGCCGAGCGGCGTCTCCTACATGCTGGAGAACCGCGAGATCATGATGCGGATGTTCCCGTCGCTGTTCCAGCAGAAGCGGATCGCGCCGGTGGAGACCTATCCGGCGCAGCTCAAGCGCACCTTCGACAGCGTGGCGCCGAAGAAATGCGAGGGCCAGCCCTGCGTGGTGGTGCTGACGCCGGGGCATTTCAACTCCGCCTATTACGAGCATTCCTTCCTCGCCGACATGATGGGGGTGGAACTGGTGGAGGGATCGGACCTCTTCGTGGAGGGCGATTTCTGCTGGATGAAGACCACCGAGGGCCCGAAGAAGGTGGACGTGATCTATCGCCGGATCGACGACGCCTTCCTCGATCCGCTCTGCTTCCGCCCCGATTCGATGCTGGGCGTCCCGGGGCTGATGAACGTCTATCGCTCGGGCGGCGTGACGATCTGTTCGGCACCGGGTGCGGGCGTCGCCGACGACAAGGCGATCTACACCTTCGTGCCGGAGATGGTGCGCTTCTATCTCGGCGAGGAACCGATCCTCAAGAACGTGCCGACCTGGCAATGCGCCAAGGAGCAGGATTGCCGCCACGTGCTCGAGAACCTGCCCGATCTCGTCGTCAAGGAAGTGCACGGATCGGGGGGCTACGGGATGCTCGTCGGCCCGAAGGCGAGCGCGGACGAGATCGAGCTGTTCCGCGCCAAGATCGCCGAGAAGCCCGAGGGCTACATCGCGCAGCCGACGCTGGCGCTGTCGGCCTGCCCGACCTTCGTGGCCGAGGGGGTGGCGCCGCGTCACGTGGACCTGCGCCCCTACTGCCTCGTCGGCCAGGACGTGACGCTGGTGCCGGGCGGGCTGACGCGGGTGGCGCTCAAGGAGGGCAGCCTGGTCGTCAACTCGTCCCAGGGCGGCGGCGTGAAGGACACCTGGGTTCTGGCGGGGGAGTGAGAACATGCTGAGCCGGACCGCCCAGAACCTCTACTGGCTGGCGCGCTACATCGAGCGCGCCGAGACCAACGCGCGGCTGCTGGAAATGGCGGCGCGCAACGCGCTCCTGCCCGATACCGGTGGGGGGATGCGCAACGAATGGGACAGCGTGCTTCTGGCCAGCGGCACCAAGGCCAGCTTCGACGCGAAATACGGCGATCCGGTGCAGCGCAACGTCGAGACGCACCTGTTCTTCGACCAGGACAATGCCTCCTCGGTCGCCTCCTGCATCCACCAGGCGCGGGAGAACGGGCGCATCGTGCGCACCGCCCTCACCACGCAGGTCTGGGAGGCGCTGAACGCCGCCGCCGCGGAGATGCGCGAGCTGGCGCGGCAGGAGCGGACCTCCCTGTCGACCTCGGACCTGAAGGATTTCGTGCTGAGGCACACGGCCCAGATCCGTGGCGCGATCCTCGGCAACCAGCTGAGGAACGACGGCTACGACTTCATGAATATCGGCCATTACCTGGAGCGCGCCAATTCGACCGCCCGCATCCTCGACGTGAAATACTACGTGCTGCTGCCGAACGTGGCGATGGTGGGGTCGGGGCTCGACAATTACCAGTGGCGCACCGTGCTGCACGCGATGAACGCGCAGCGGGCCTTCGCCTGGGTCTATGGCGGCGAGGTGACGGCCTCGAAGATCGTCGATTTCCTGGTGCTGAACGACAAGGCGCCGCGCTCGCTCACCGCCTCCGCCTCGGGCGTTCTGCACCATCTCGAGCGGCTGGCGCGCACCTACGGGCGGACCTCCTCCGCCACCGCCAAGGCGCGCGGCATGGAGGCGGAACTCCGCGACCTGGAGGTGCGCGACATCTTCGACGAGGGGCTGCACGAGTTCCTGCAGCGGCACCTGCGCGAGGTGCTGGGATTGGGCAGCGAGATCCATGCCAGCTATCTCAGCGGGGAAGCGCGATGACACTGGCCAGCGGGGATCCGCGATGAAACTGCACGTCACCCATCGGACCGGATATGTCTACGACCGGCCGCGCGCGCATCTGGTGCAGTCGCTGCGGCTCTGGCCCACGGAGTTCGAGGGGCAGACCGTCTCGACCTGGGCGATCGCGGTGGACGGGCACCCCGCCGAGCGCGGCGCCGCCTTCCGCGACGGCTCCGGCGACTGGGTGGAGACGGTGACCATGCGCAACGTCTCCGCCATGGCGATCGTGGTGCAGGGCGAGATCGAGACCCGCGACCTCTCGGGCGTGGTCCGGGGCCTGCGCGAGAAGGTTCCGCCCATCGCCTATCTCCGGCCGACGAGGGCGACGCGGCTCGACGAGGCCCTGCGCGCGCTGGCCGAGGAGGCGACGGCGGGCACGGATGCGCCGCTCGACCGCGCCCACGCGATCAGCCGCGCGGTCTCGGACGCGATCGTCTACACGCCCGGATCGACCGAATCGGAGACCACGGCCGCCGAGGCGCTGGCGCTGGGGCAGGGCGTCTGCCAGGACCAGAGCCACGCCACCATCGCGATGGCGCGGGCGGCGGGGATGCCAGGACGCTACGTGACCGGCTATCTGCATTCCTCCGCCGACGGCGCCGTCGACCAGGCCAGCCATGCCTGGGCGGAGATCTGGGTCGAGGGGCTCGGCTGGGTGGGGTTCGACGCCGCCAACCGCTGCTGCCCCGACGAGCGCTACATCCGCATCGGCTGCGGGCTCGACGCCGAGGCCGCTGCGCCGATCCGCGGCCGGGCGCAGGGCGGCGGCCGGGAGACGCTCGACGTGGACGTGCGGGTGATGGACGCGCAGCAGCACGCCCAGCAATCCCAGTCCCAGAACGGAAGCGGCCAGAGCCAGAGGCAGGGATGAGCGGCGATCCGCGCGCGTCGATTTAACCCATTTGGGTGAAGCGCGGGCGGCGCGACTCGGGCCATATGGGGATGCAGGCCACGAGGACGCATTACAGGGTCCGGGCCTTCCGGAACGCCGCACGGACCCGCGGCAGGGAGGCGAAGTGGCGGCGGCTCGGCCAGACGGTTTCCCCCCGGGCACCCGAGTCGGTTGACGAACGGAGATTTCAGGACCTTCGGCCCGGCGCCTGGCGCCGGGCCCTTTTCGTTGCGGGCGCGGTCGATCCCGGCGACGCGCATGGCCTCCGGCGGGCCGGAAGGCCGCACCCCGCCGGTGCCGCCATTGCCCGGACCGTGCGCAGCCGGTAGGGAGGGCCCGCAACCGCACCACGAAGATCGCGACGATCGCCATGACCTATTGCGTGGGACTGCTGCTCGATGCCGGGCTCGTCCTCCTGTCGGACACGCGGACCAATGCCGGGGTCGACAACATCTCGAGCTACCGCAAGATGTTCACCTTCGTGGATCCCGGAGAACGGGCGATCGCGATCATGACGGCCGGCTCGCTGTCGGTGACGCAGACGACGCTCGCCAAGCTCGATGACGCCATCGCCGACCCAGATGCGGCCTCGATCATGTCCGCCGCGACGATGCTGGAAGTGGCCGAAATCGTCGGCGACACGCTCTCCGCCGTGTCGCGCCAGATCGCCGAGAAGATGGGCGAGCGGGCCGCCTCGGCGCGGGCCTCGCTGATCGTCGCCGGACAGCGGAAGGGCGGGGCGGCGCGGATGTTCCACGTCTACCCCGAGGGCAACTTCATCGAGGCCACGCCCGACACCCCCTACCTGCAGATCGGCGAGCACAAATACGGCAAGCCGATCCTCGACCGGGTGGTGGGGCCGGAGACCTCGCTGACCGACGCCAGGAAGGCGGTGCTGCTGTCGATGGATTCGACGCTCAGGTCGAACCTGAGCGTCGGCATGCCGCTCGATCTCTGCGTGATCGAGACCGACACGCAGGCGATCGCCGAGCAGCGCCGCATCGAGGCCGACGACGAGACCTTCCACGAGATGAGCGCGGCCTGGTCGAAGGCGCTGAAGGAGGCGTTCCGCGGCATCTCCGTCTGAGGCCCGCGCGCCGGGCGCGCGGGCGCTCGTGGGCGCTATTCCTGCTCTCTCTGGGCGCCGCTGCCGGGCCTGGCGCGGCCGAGATCGGGTTTCTGGCCGTAGGGCTTCGACGTCTCCTCGACCGAGAACTCGGCCCGGCCGTCGAGGGAGGGGCCGGAGGTCCAGCGGCCTTCCGGCGTCGGCTCGTCGAGGGAGGTGTTGAGGAAGTAGTAGCTGTCCTGCAGGCGCTCGTGCGCCTCGGGCGTGGAGTTCGGGATCGGGAGCTGGGCCTCCCAGCCGCCGAGCTCCTCGATCACCGCGAGCCATTGCTGCTGGTGCATCGTGTCGCGGGCGATGAGGAACGACAGCATGTCGCGCATCCCCGCGTCCTCGGTCATGTTGTAGAGCCGCGAGGCGAGGACGCGGCCGCCCAATTCCGCGGTGGCGTTGGCCATCATGTCGGCGGCGAGGTTGCCGGTGGCGTAGACGTGGCTCATGTCGAAGGGCACGCCGTTGGCGTTCACCGGCATCGCCGAGAGGCCGGAGGAGAGGATGTGGCGCGGGTTCGCGCCGCCGAGGATCGCGGCCACCACCGGGTCCTCCGCCGCCGCCTCCTGGGCCGAGACCGGCGCACCCTCGAGGTTCAGCGCCACCGCGTGGCCGAGGAACTCGATATGGGAGAGCTCCTCGGTCGCGGTCATCATCAGCATGTCGCGGTACCTGGCGTCGCCGCGGGCGCCCATCGCCTGGAAGAAATACTGCATGGCGACGCGGATCTCGCCCTCGATCCCGCCGATCGCCTGCTGGAGATACTTGGCGAAGACCGGGTCGGGACGGTCGACGCGGACCTCGTACTGGAGCTCGGAAGAATGGTGGAACATCGCGCTTCTCCTTCATGGACAGCCGCTAAACCGCCGTCGCGGTGCAGGAGGTTCCGCTCTGGCGACGCTGGCGGGGCGGGAAACGCCGCCAAACCACAAGCAGGCCAAGTTCGCGCGCTTCGGCGACGGCCGCGGCGGAACCGGACGGCTGCCGCCGCTTCGCGACAGGCGCGGCGGCGCGGCGGCGCGGCCGGCGGGCGTCGGGGCGCAATCTTTACCCTTCTTTAAGTCCTTATATTTTCAGAATTCTCCCGAAGACGACGTGAGAGGGACGCTAAACCGGGAGGACGACCGGCGATGACGGACACGATGACGAGGCCCCTGGCGGCCGGAGCGCCGCCCGTGGCGAAGCGCGAACAGAAATTCGGACGGATCGAGACGGTCCGGTTCCTGGCGGGTGGCACGGAGGTCGATATCCGCCAGCCGGACGGCTGGGCGCTCACGGCGGTGATCGCGCCGGGACTCGCCGGGGCCGGGCTCGGCGACGCGCCGGAGGGGCGCAACATCTGGGTCTCCGGCCAGATCCGGGGCGACCGGATGAGCGTGGAATCCGTCGAGATCCTCGACGAGGAGAGCTGAGGAAGCGCGCCGCCGGCGCGGCGCTCAGCCGGCGAAGTGCTCCAGCACGGTGCGGAGCGCGAGGGCGCGCCGATCCGGCGCCTCCATGAAGCTCTCGTGGGAGCCCCCCTCGATCATCACCAGACGGCCGCCCGGCCAGTCGGCCATGCGCCGCTCGATCTCCGCCGGGTCGACGATGCGCTCCTCGGTGCCGAGCACGGTGACGCAGGGGATCGCGGGGGAGGGCATCTTCTCCAGCTCCTCGCAATCGGTCAGCGCCTCGCCGAGCCAGCCGAGCGAGGGGCCGCCGAGGGCGAGCTCGGGATGGGCCTCGGTCTGCCGGGCGAGGCGGATGTACTGCGCCTCGTCATGGGTCAGCAGGTTGGCCTCGAAGGGGGTCGCGTTCGGGTAGGCGCTGCCCGAGGTGCCGGGCGCGTAGAGATGCGTGAGGCCGAGCTTCTCCGCCGTCCAGGCCATTGCCCAGGCGGCCGGGCGCAGGCCGGCGGAGATGGTGATCCCCCACATCGGCGACGAGAAGGCGGCGCGCTCCACCGCGAGGCCGCCGACGAGGGCGCGCAGGCCGATGGCGCCGCCCATCGAATGGGCCAGGAGATAGCGCGGCGCTGGCAGGGAGGTGTGGTCGAGATGGGCGAGGAACGCCTCGACGTCGCGCTGGTAATCGGCGAAGCGGCCCACATGGCCGGAATTGCGGTCCTCCAGCAGGCGGTCGGAGAGGCCCTGACCGCGCCAGTCGATGGCGGCGGTGGCGAGGCCGGCCCCGGCGAAGTCGGTGGCGAGCTCGCCGTATTTCTCGATGTATTCGGTGCGGCCGGGGAACAGCAGCACGGTGGCGCGCGCGCCCTCCGGCGCCCAGAACGCGATGCGGAGGCGCACGCCGTCGGACGCCGTGATCCAGACGGCGCGGCCGCCCGGCGGCGCGGCGGCGACATCCTCGAAGAGCGGCGCGTCGCCCAGGGTCTTTGATGCGGCGTCCATGATCACTAGAGTATCGAGGCCAGTTTCATCGCCTGGCCCATGTCGCCGTCCACCTTCAGGCGGCCGGTCATGAAGGCCGCTGTGGGGTCGAGATCGCCCTCGAAGATCTCGCGGAAGGTGTCGGCATCGGCGGTGAGCGTCACCTCGGAATCCTCGGCGGCGGCCCGCGCGCCCTCGCCGTCGAGCATGATCGTGCCCTCGTTGGTGATCACGAACTTCGCCGAGCCGTCGAAGCTCCCGCCCGTCTTCCGGTTCAGTTCCCTGACCGCCTGGTCGATCATCTCGCTCATCGCGCCTGCCTCCTGACAAAGTGTCCGCCCGGGGGTGCACCACGCGCGGACCCGGGCTATACTGCGGCTGATATGATACGACCGGGCGCCTTTCTCAAATCTCTCGTCGCGGCATGTGCGATCTGTGGCAGCGCTGCACAGGCGCAGGATGCGCGGCTCGACGATCTCTTCGCGGCCCTGCGCGGGGCGGAGGGGCACGACGCCGAGCAGATCGTCGGCAAGATCGCGTCGGAATGGGCGGAATCGGGATCTCCGGCGATCGACTTCCTGCTCTCGCGCGGCCGCGACGCGCTGGAGGCGGGGGACGCGAACGCCGCGATCGGCCACTTCACCGCCGTGGTCGACCACGCGCCGGACTTCGCGGAAGGCTACAATGCCCGCGCCACGGCCTATTTCGGCGCGCAGCAACTCGGCCCGGCGCTCGACGACATCCGCACGACGCTGGCGCTCAATCCGCGCCATTTCGGGGCGATGACCGGGCTCGCGATGGTGCTGTCGGAGATCGACCGGCCGCAGCAGGCGCTCGCCGTCTGGCGCGAGGTCGAGCGGCTCTATCCGGCCAGCCCCGAAGCGCGGAAGGCGATCCCGGCGCTGGAGCGGGAGACGGAGGGCAGCGTGCTCTGAGGTCGTGGCCCGCGCGCTACGACGTTGCGGGGCTTTCGCGCCCCGCCCTGCCATTCGCCCCGCTTCCGTGATCCAATCGCGGGCGCAAAAGAATAATAATAGTACGGCAACGAGCAGTTGAGGACATCATGCGGACATTCTGGACGGCCGGCCTTCTGGCGGCCGGCGGCGCCTGCGCGGCCCATGCCCAGTCGACGGAAGTGACGGGGGGCGAGTTGCGGCTGGACTACGCGCGGCTGAGCGACACCTACGGTCCGGCCGACGAGGTCGCCTCGACCACCGCGCTCGAAGCCTCGATGGTCTTCGGCTTCGGGTCGCAGTTCGGCAGCCAGGTGGATCTCGCCCTCGACCGGTTCAACCTCGACGACGATTACGGAGCGGCGCTCGGGGTGCACGGATTCTATTCCATCAGTCCGATGACCCGGGTCGGCGGCTTCGCCGGCTACGAGAACGGCGGCGCCGAGGTCGCCTATTGGGGCGGCGAGTTCGATGTGAATACCGGGGTGACGGAGATCGAGGGCTACGTCATGGCCGCCACCGAGATGGACAGCGGCTCGACCGGACTCGTCTACGGGCTCGACGGGTCGCAGGCGGTGACGCTGCGGGTGAGGCTCGGCGGGCGGCTCAATGTCGGGAGCCTGGGGGACGCGGTGGATGTCAGCCGGGTGGGTGTGACGGCGGCCTACGACCTGACGCCCGCGGCCCAGGTGGAGGCTGAGTTCGGCATGTCGAACACCGACGTCGCGGGCTTCGGCGACCGCGACGACACCTTTCTGGCCGTGCGCGGCAAGGTGACCTTCGGGCCGGGGCAGGGCGCCGTCTTCGACCGGCGCGGGCTTCTGGACCTGATCCCCGGCGGATTGGGCGGGGGTTGAGTCCGGGCGCGGGCGACGTCATCTAGGGGCGGACGGCAAGGACGAGGCTCTATGGGACGGATCACCGCGGTCCTCGGCCCCACCAATACCGGCAAGACGCATTACGCGCTCGAGCGCATGCTGGGCTATCGCACCGGCATCATCGGCCTGCCGCTGCGGCTGCTGGCGCGGGAGATCTACGACCGGCTGGTGGCGCTTCGCGGCCCCTCGGTCGTGGCGCTGGTGACCGGCGAGGAGCGGATCGTGCCGGAGCGGTCGCAATACTGGGTCTGCACCGTCGAGGCGATGCCGGAGGGGATGGGCACCGATTTCCTCGCCGTCGACGAGATCCAGCTCTGCGCCGACCCGGAGCGCGGCCATGTCTTCACCGACCGGCTGCTCAGGGCGCGGGGGACTGCACGAGACGCTGTTCCTCGGCGCCGAGACGATGCGGGGCGCGATCGCGGAACTGGTGCCCGAGGCGCGGATTCATGAAGCGGGAGCGGTTCTCCACGCTACCTGCATACCGGCAGCCGCAAGATCAGCCGGATGAAGCCGCGCTCGGCGATCGTCGGCTTCTCGGTCGAGAACGTCTATGCCATCGCCGAGCTCCTGCGGCGGCAGAAGGGCGGCGCGGCGGTGGTGATGGGGGCGCTCTCGCCCCGCACGCGCAACGCGCAGGTGGAGATGTACCAGACCGGCGACGTGGACTACCTCGTCGCCACGGACGCGATCGGGATGGGGCTCAATCTCGACATCGACCATGTGGCCTTCTCGGCGACGCGGAAGTTCGACGGGCGGCGGATGCGCGATCTGCAGCCCAACGAGCTGGCGCAGATCGCCGGCCGCGCCGGCCGCTACCAGAGCGACGGCACCTTCGGCGTGACCGGCGAGGCGCCGCCCCTAGAGGACGGCGTCGCCGAGGCGATCTGCGAGCATCGCTTCGCCCCGATCCGGCAGCTGCAATGGCGCAATCCGCGGCTGAACTTCGCTTCGCCCGAGGCGCTCGTCGCCGCGCTCGAGGAGAAACCTGTCGCCGAGCGGCTGGCCCGGGCGCGGGAGGCCGACGACCTGGCCGCGCTGAAGACGCTGGCCTTGACTACCCGAGATCCGCGATCCGCTGCCGCGACGCGACGGCCGTGCGGCTGCTCTGGGACGTGTGCCGCATCCCCGATTTCCGCGGCATCAGCCATTCCGAACACGCCGCCATGCTGGAGACGATCTTCGGCTTCCTGCACGAATGGGGGCGGGTGCCCGACGACTGGCTCGCCCGGCAGGTGAAGCGGATCGACCGAACCGACGGCGACATCGACGCGTTGTCGAAGCGTCTGGCGTATATCCGCACATGGACATACGTGGCGCAGCGCCGGGGATGGGTCGATGACGAACGTCATTGGCGCGAATCGACCCGCGCGGTAGAAGACCGCCTGTCGGACGCGTTGCACGAGGCGCTGACGCAGAGATTCGTGGACCGGCGCACGAGCGTGCTCATGCGCCGGCTAAAGAGAAGGAAGCCATGGTGGCCGAGGTGAACGACAAGGACGAGGTGAGCGTCGAGGGCCAGTATCGTGGGCCGAATCGAGGCGTTCCGGTTCCGCCAGGACAAGGCGTCCTCGCCCGACGAGGCGAAGACCCTGCGCCAGGCGAGCGTGGCGGCGCTGGCGCCGCATTTCCACCTGCGGGCGGACCGGTTCTACAACGCGCCGGACACCGAGATCGACTTCACCGAGCAGGGCGGCCTGATGTGGGGCGAGCAGGCGGTGGGCCGGCTCGCGCGGGGGGACGATCCGCTGAAGCCCGGGATCGTGGCCTTCGTCGACGAGGAGGCGGGACCCGAGGTGGTGCAGAAGGTGGAGCGGCGGCTCCAGCACTTCATCGACCGCAAGGTGGCGGCGCTCTTCGAGCCGCTCCTCGCCATGCAGAAGGACGAGGCGCTCGAGGGGCTGGCCCGCGGCTTCGCCTACCGCCTCGTCGAATCGATGGGGGTGATCCCGCGCGGACAGGTCGCCCGCGAGGTGCGCGACCTCGACCAGCCGGCGCGCGGCGCGCTCCGCAAGCACGGCGTGCGCTTCGGGCAGTTCACGGTGTTCCTGCCGGCGCTCCTGAAACCGGCGCCGACGCGGCTCCGGCTGGTGCTCTGGTCGCTCGCCGAGGGGTTCGACACCTTCCCCGAGAGCCCGCCGCCGGGTCTCGTGACGATCCCCGTCGACAAGGCCGCGCCCGAGGGCAGCTACGCGATGGCGGGCTACCGGCGGGCCGGGGAGCGGGCGATCCGCATCGACATGCTGGAGCGGCTCGCCGACCTCCTCCGGGCGCAGGATACGCGCGGCGGCTTCGAGGCGAGCCCGGACATGCTGTCGATCACCGGCATGACGCTGGAGCAGTTCGCGGACCTGATGCGCGGGCTCGGCTATCACGGCGAGCGGGGCGAGCGGGCGAAGGTCTCCGGGCCGAAGGAGACGCCGAAGGCGGTCGCCTCCGCTGCCGGGCCGGAGACGCCGGCGGAGCCCGAAACGCCACCCGCGCCGGACACGCCGGGGCCCGGGGAAACGCCGCCGGATCCGGGCCCGGCTTCCGACCCGGTCGCCCGATGCGCCCGAGACGCCGCCTGCCGAGCCGCCGAACCCGCCCGATCCCGAGCCGACCGAGACGCCGCCCGGAGCGCCGCCGGAAACGCCGGGCGACACGCCCGGCGAGGCGCCGCCCGGACCGCCCTCGGAGGTGCCGCAGCCCGGCGGGCCGGGACAGACGCCGATGATGGAGGGACCGGAGGCCGCCGGCGCCGGCGATGCCGGCCCGGTGGAGCCCGCCGCGACGTCTGCGGAGCCCGAGACGGAGGTGTTCTATACCTTCACCTGGGTCGCCCGCCCCGGCGGCAAGGCGCGCGGCGAGCGCGCGGGCCCCCGCGGTGCCGGGCGGGGCCGGCCCGAGAAGGCGGCGAAGAAGGGCGGGGCGAAGCCGAAGCAGGCCAGCGCCCGTCCGCCCAGACGCGAGAAGGCGATCGATCCCGACAACCCCTTCGCCGCCGCGCTGATGGGCTTGAGGAAGGATTGAGGGGCTGTCCGCGGTCCCGGTGCCCGGGCGACTGCCCGGGACTCCTCGGCCGCGATCCGCGTGTGCTCGGCGGGCCGGGCGTCGTGCGCGCGCCGCGATGAGCGAGGCGCAGTCCGTCCGGATCGACAAGTGGCTGTTCTTCGCCCGGTTCTTCAAGACGCGCAGCCTCGCCGCGCGGATCGTCTCGGACGGCGGGGTGCGGGTCAACGGGGTGCGCGCGGCCAAGCCCGCCGCGACCGTCAGGGCCGGCGACACGCTCGCCTTCTCGCAGGGGCGGAAGACCCGCGTGGTCGTGGTGCGCGCGCCCGGCGCGCGGCGCGGGCCGGCGGCGGAGGCGGAGCTGCTCTACGAGGACCGCTCGCCCGCGCCCGCCCCCTCCGCGCCCGCGGGCCCCCGCTACGACAGGGGCGGGCGGCCGACCAAGAAGGACCGCCGCGAGATGGACGCTCACGAGAGGCGGAGGGAGTGACGGCGGACGCTTGAATGATCGCTGTGGCTCGTCTAGGTGCCCATCGGAACCCGACTGGACCGCTCCCCATGACCTATATCGTCAACGACAACTGCATCGCCTGCAAGTACACCGATTGCGTCGAGGTCTGCCCGGTGGACTGCTTCTACGAGGGCGAGAACATGCTGGTGATCCATCCCGACGAATGCATCGATTGCGGCGTCTGCGAGCCGGAATGCCCCGCCGAGGCGATCCTGCCCGATACCGACCCGGAAGCGGAGAAGTGGGTCGAGTTCAACCGGAAATACTCCGAGGCCTGGCCGGTCATCGTCACCAAGAAGGATCCGCTGCCGAACGCCGAGGAGATGGAGGGCAAGCCGGGCAAGATGGAGCTCTTCTCCGAGGCCCCCGGCGAGGGCGGCTAGGGTATCACCCGCGGCGACCCCGGCGCCCCACTGGCGGCTGGGCCGGTTTTGTGATATATACTCGTCAGCCAACGAAAGGTCAGCGCGACGCGGCCACCGGTTCGGGAGGATACATGTGTTCCCGGCCGATTTTTTCGTGCGGTTGCCTGTGGGTCCCGGAGAAGAACTGGTCTTGAAATGAGCAAAGCGAAGAAGTTGGACTTCCGTCCGAACGATTACGTCGTCTATCCCGCGCACGGTGTCGGGCAGATCCTGAACATAGAGAAGCAGGAGGTCGCCGGTCTCGAACTTGAATTGTTCGTGATCTCCTTCGAGAAGGACAAGATGACCCTGCGGGTGCCGATCCACAAGGCCAGCGAGGTCGGCATGCGCCAGCTCTCCTCGCCCGACGTGGTGACGAAGGCGATGACGACGCTGAAGGGCAAGGCCAAGGTCAAGAAGGCGATGTGGTCGCGCCGGGCGCAGGAATACGAGCAGAAGATCAATTCCGGCGACCTGATCGCCATCGCCGAGGTGGTGCGCGACCTGCACCGCACCGACGAGCAGCGCGAACAGAGCTATTCCGAGCGCCAGCTCTACGAGGCGGCGCTCGAGCGCCTGATTCGGGAGATCGCCGCCGTCTCCGGCGATGCCGAGGACGCCGCGCAGCGGCAGGTGGACACGGTGCTGGAGGCGCGCCAGGCCGCGGCCTGAGCCGGTCTGCCGGCGACGCTCGAAAAGCCGCGCTCCGGGAGGCCGGGGCGCGGCTTTCGCCTGTCGTCCGGGGGGCGGTCAGCCGGGCTGGTGGTTCCTGCAGAAATAGGCCGAGCGGCCGCCGACCTTCTCCTTCGCGATGGTGCCGCCGCAGCGGCGGCATTCGGCGCCCTCCTCGCGGTGGGCGATGAGCCAGTCGGCGGGCAGGCGGGAATAATCCATGTCGGTGGCGGAGACGGCCTCGAGCACCGCGCGCATGGCCTCGCGGAGCGCGTCGATCCGGTCGGGGGCGAGGTCGGCGGCAATGGCGGCGGGATGGATGCCGAGCCGGAAGAGGCTCTCGTCGGACCAGAGATTGCCGATGCCGGCGAGCTTCGACTGGTCCATCAGCGCCGATTTCACCGCGCCGCGGCTGCCGCCGACGCGGTCGCGGAAGCTCTCCCGGTCGATCTCCATCGCGTCCGGGCCGAGACCCTGCTCCGCGATCCAGGCGTCGGGATCGTCCACGACGCGGACCCAGCCGAGCTTGCGGGGGCAGCGGAAGGCGAGGCGGCGGGCGCCCTCGAAGGCGAAGACGATGCGGGCATGGTCGGGCGGGTCGTCGGCTTCGTCGAACGGGCGGAGCGAGCCGGTCATGCCGAGATGGACGGCGATCCAGGGGCCGGTCTTCGAGCCGGCGAAGATGGTCTTGCCGTGGCGCCGGGCCTCGGTGAATTGCCGGCCGGTCAGGCTCTCGCGCGCCGCGGCGTCGGGGAGGCCCACATGCTCGGTGTCGGCGCCGAGGCGGACGGAGGCGATGGTGCGGTTGAGGCACTGGGCCTCGATGCGGCGGCGGTTGGCCTCCGCCTCGGGCAGTTCGGGCATGGGGTGTCCTCGGTTCTCGGGCGATAGCTGGGCCGCGGGAGGCGACGGGCAAGCACGGCGGGGCGCAGGCCGCTTGCAGAGGTCGTCGCGCGCGATAGGTCGAGCCGCGTCCGCTTCCCGCTGAAAGGCCGCCCATGCTCGAGACGTTGGACAGCGGGCTCCTCTGGACCATCGGCGGTCCGGCGGTGGCGGCGGGCATCTTCGGCGGGGTGCTGGCGGGGCTTCTCGGCATCGGCGGCGGGGTGGTGATCGTGCCGGCGCTCTACGTGGCGCTGTCGCTGACGGAGATGGACCGGGGAGAGATCATGCAGGTCGCGGTCGGGACCTCGCTCGCCACCATCGTCTTCACCTCGATCAGCTCGGCCTGGGGGCATTACCGCAAGGGGGCGATCGACTTCGATCTGCTGAAGCTCTGGGGGCCGTCGCTGCTGGCGGGCGTGCTGGCGGGCGCGCTCCTCGGCGGTCTGGTCTCGGGCCTGGTGATGATCGCGGTCTTCGCGACGGTGGTGCTCGTCGTCGGGCTCGACATGATCCTGCGGGCCGGCGGCGGGACCGAGCGGGCGCGGGACTTCTCGCGGTGGATCTGGGCGGTGCTCGGCGTGGTCGCGGGCGGGCTCTCGGCGATGATGGGGATCGGCGGCGGCACGGTCTGCGTGCCGCTGCTGAACTTTCTCGGCTACGACATCCGCCGCGCGGTGGGCACCTCGGCGGCGATCGGCTTCATCATCGGCCTGCCGGGGGCGATCACCTACGTCGTCACCGGCTGGGGGCACGCGGGGCTGCTGCCGCTGTCGCTCGGCTACGTGAACCTCGCCATCGCCGCGATCATCGTTCCGTTGACGATGAGCTTCTCCTGGGCGGGCGTGGCGATCGCCCACCGCATCCCGCGGCGGGCGCTGCGTTTCACGTTCGGGATCTTCCTGCTGGTGACCTCGGCGAAGATGTTCCTCGACCTGTTCGGCGTCACCTGAGGATCAGGACGGTTCGAGGACCGCGACCGTCTGCCAGCCGACCGAGAGCGTGGCGCCCTCGAGAATCCGCCGTGTCGGGCTCGGAGACGAAGGCGAGACGCCAGGCGCCGTCCGGCAACCCGACCTCGGCATCGTCGCCGCCGTTGACGACCACGAGGACCCGCGAATTTGGCCCCTCGACATCCATGAGCACCGGGTCGTCGTCCAGCGCCCAGTCGCCCTCCTCCATCTCCGCCCCGGCGGCGTTGCGCCAGGTGACGGCGACGTCGGAGGCGAACCGGGTCTCGCGCAGGATCGGGATCTCGCGGCGGAGGTCGGCGAGGGCGGAGAGCGTGTCGGTCAGGCCGTGGCGGGCGGCCTCCCAGCGGATTCCAGCCGATCTCGTTGTCCTGGCAATAGGCGTTGTTGTTGCCGTCCTGGGAATTGCCGATCTCGTCGCCTCCGAGGATCATCGGCACGCCGCGGGAGAGCATGAGGGTGGAGAGCATGGCGCGGACGCGGCGGGTGCGTGCGGCCAGCACGTCGGGGTCGTGGGTCTCGCCCTCGAGCCCCATGTTGTCGCTCAGATTGTGGTCGTGTCCGTCGCGGTTGTCCTCGCCGTTGGCCTCGTTGTGCTTCTCCAAGTAGGAGACGACGTCCCAGAGGGTGAAGCCGTCATGGGCGGCGACGAAGTTGATCGAGGAGGTGGCGGGGCGGTTCGAGTGGTCGAACTGCACCGGCGAGCCCGAGAGCCGCTCCGCGATCCGGCCCTTCAGGCCGTCGCGACGCGCCCAGAAGGCGCGGGTGTCGTCGCGGAACTTGTCGTTCCATTCCCGGAAGGGCCAGGGGAAGCCGCCGACCTGGTAGCCGCCGTCGCCGATGTCCCAGGGCTCGGCGATGAGCTTGACGCTGGAGAGCACCGGATCCTGGCGGATGGCGGCGAAGAAGGCACCCTCGCGCTCGAAGCCCGTGGCCTCGCGGCCGAGCGTCGAGGCGAGGTCGAAGCGGAACCCGTCGACATGCATCTCCTGTACCCAGTGGCGCAGGGAATCGAGCACCATGCGGAGCACCATCGGATGGGCGACATTCACCGTGTTGCCGGTGCCGGTGACGTCGTAGCAATGGCGCTTGTCCTCGCCGTGGAGGTAGTAGCTGGCATTGTCGATGCCGCGGAAGGACAGGGTCGGGCCGAGCTCCGAGCCCTCGGCGGTGTGGTTGTAGACGACGTCGAGGATGACCTCGATCCCGGCCTCGTGGAAGCGGCGGATGGCGTCCTTCAGCTCGCCCCATTCGCCCGATTTCAGGTAGCGCCGCTCGGGGGCGAAGAAATTGAGCGTGTTGTAGCCCCAGTAATTCGTCAGCCCCTTCTCGAGGAGGTGGCTGTCCTGCAGGAAGGCGTGGACCGGCAGGAGCTCGATCGCGGTGACGCCGATATGGCGCAGGTGGTCGATGACCGGCCGCGAGGCGAGGCCGGCGAAGGTGCCGCGGTCCTGTTTCGGCACGTCGGGATGCAGCATGGTCAGGCCGCGGAGATGGGCCTCGTAGATCACCGTGTCGCGCCAGGGGGTGTAGAGGGCGCGGTCGGCGTCCCAGTCGTAGGCGGGGTCGGTGACGTAGCACTTGGGCACGAAGGCGGCGCTGTCGCGCGTGTCGAAGGTGGTGTCGTTCCCGGTCGCGACCTCGTAGCCGAAGAGCGCGTCGTTCCATGTCACGGTGCCGTCGAGCTGCCTTGCATAGGGGTCGATCAGCAGCTTGTTGGGGTTGAAGCGATGCCCCTGCTCGGGCTCGTACGGCCCGTGGACCCGGTAGCCGTAGCGCTGCCCGGGCCGGACGCCCGGCAGGTAGCCGAACCAGACGCCGCCCTCCATGTCCGGCAGCTCGAGGCGGGTCTCCGATCCGTCGCCGTCGAAGAGGCAGAGCTCCACGGCCTCCGCGTGTTCGCTGAACAGGGCGAAATTCGTGCCCTCGCCGTTCACGTGGGCGCCGAGATGGGCGTTCGACGCCGCATCGCGGTCGAAGGTTCGAGAGGTCAAGGCGGTCTCCTCGCGTGGTTGCTGCACCTGCGAGATAAAGGGATTCAGAGCGGGAAGTTCCAGTGCTGCGCCGGCCGGCTCGCGGCGAGCGTCTCCGGGGTGACGAGGAGGGTGCCCTCGGAGCTGCGACGGAAGCTCAGCCGGTCGCGGCGCGGGTCGACGCCGATCCGGGTTCCGAACGGGACGACCGTGCCCGGCGCGACGACGCAGCGGGACAGGAGCGCCCCGCGCGAGACCAGCGATCCCTCCATCGCGAAGCTGTCGATGAGGCCCTCGGGATCGGCGCGGCGGCGCGGCGGGCCGGGGATCGGGATCGGGGGGGCGTCGCCGGCGAAATCGAGCGCCGCGCGACGCAGCGCGTCGAGCGTGCCCACGTCGCGCCAGTAGAGCGGCGCCGTCCGGCCCGGCGCGTGGACGAAGCTGCGCCCCTCCGCGACGGAGATGGGCAGGACGTGGTGGCCGAAATCGAGCGCCTCGGGATGGTCGAGGAGGCAGTCCCGGAGCCACGGCCAGTCGATGACGTAGAGCCCCATGCTGGCGAGGCATCGCGCCGGGTCGCCGGCGCTCGGCGGCGGGGTCTGAGGCTTCTCGACGAAGCGGCGGATCCGGTCCCCCCGGTCGGCCTCGATGATGCCGAAGGCGGGGGCCTCGCTGCGGGAAACGAGATCCGCCGCGACGGTCAGGACGGCGCCGCGCTCGCGATGGGAGGCCAGCATCGGGCGGTAATCCATCGCGTAGATGTGGTCCGCGGCGAGGATCAGCAGCTCGTCCGGGTCGATGGCGTCGATCTCGTCCAGGACCACGCGGACCGCGTCGGCGGTGCCGCGGGACCCCTCCGCCCGGCCGGTGAGGGTCGGGGCGTGGCGAAGCTTCAGGTCGAGCCGGTCCGCCCAGACGCCCCGCAGATGCCGTTCGAGCGGGAGGGCGCAGTACTGGGTGGCGACGATCACCGAGGGCAGACGCGAGCGTTCGAGATTGGCGAGGGTGAAATCGACGATTCGGCTGTTGCCGACGAACGGGATGGCGGGCTTGCAGAGCCGCGCCGTCAACTCGTGGAGCCGGGTGCCCCGGCCGCCGGCGAGGAGGATCGGCAGAACGCGCGCCCGACCGGGGTCGCCTGGAGTTCCCGCCCAGGAGGATCGATACGAAAGGCTACTCGATACATGCATGTCGCGCTCCCAGGCGACAACCCCAGGCCTCGGTCAACCGCCGTCGGGTCGTGCCGGTTCCCTGCGGCCGCCCCTCAGCCCTGCGCGACGCAGACGCCGAAGGGGCCCGGACCGGCGGGCGAGACCCACAGCGCCGCCTCCGGAGCCGGATGCGGACCGATGCGGATCGACACGCTTTCGCCGCCGAGGCGGCGCGTGAGGCACCGCTCGCCGCCCTCCCGCCGCCACTCCGCCTCGCCGTGCGCGAAGAGGTCGGGATGCGCGCGGCGGAGGCCCAGAAGGACGCGGACGAGGGCGGCCTTGCGGGAGGCGAATCCGTCACCCGACGGCAGGGCGGCGAGCGCCTCCCAGTCGGGCGGGCGGCGGTTGTCGGGGTCGGTGAGCTGGAACAGGGCCCCCTCGCCGCCCTGGTAGATGTCGGGCATGCCGGGCCAGGCGAGGCGCAGCGCGGTCTCGGCGAGGGCGACGGTCTCGCCCAGGGCGCGGATCCGCAGGAGAGCCTCTGGCCGGCCGGCGTCCCACCGGGCGACGAGGCCGCGCAGCCAGTCCTGCGCCCGCGCCTCGCGGTCCTCGTCGGGGGCCGTCCAGTAGCTGATCTCCTTGCCCTCCCGGAGCGCCTTGACGATGTGGTCGGCGAGCCGGTCGGCGGCCTCGGGCTCGCCCCAGAGGCCGAGAGCGGCCTGGAGCGCGTAGAAGCGGGAATTGGGCTCGATCCCGTCGCTGCCGGGGAGGGCGGCGGCGTCGCGCCAGAGCGCCTCGAGGTCGTCCGGCAGGTGGCTCGCGGCGATGAGGCGGGCGCGGGTGTCCTCGGAGCGCTTGGTGTCGTGGGTGGAGCCGGCGGTCAGGGCGGCGGGCCAGTCGGCGCGGCGGGCGTCGAGATGCGCCTGCACCTCTCCGGTCTCCGCGACGGGCCGGTCGGGATCGGCGCCGACCTCGTTGGCGGCGAGAAAGCGGTTGAAGCGGAAGCCCGCCGTGTCCTCGTGCGCCTTGGCGATGAGCGCGCCGGTGACCTGCTCCATGCGGCGGCCGAGGCGGCGCGCGGCGTCGCTGTCGGCGGCGAGGATGCGTTCGGCGATCCAGTCGATGACGGCGCGGTCGCGAACCGCCTCCGCCGCCCGGTCGGCGCTACCGCGCCAGAGCGCGGCATCCTCCGCCGAAGCAGCGGCGCCGATATAGGAGCGGTAGCGGGGAAAGGCGACCAGAAGCTCGGTCAGCGCCTCGCGCAGCATCTCCGGCCCGACGGGGCGGCCTTCCTCCCCGGCGAGATCCTCGGCCATGCCGCGGAGCTGGCGCAGCTCGGCGGCGAGCTCGTCGGTCAGCACCTCGTATTTCGCCTCCCGGACCGCGTCGTGGAAATCGCCCTCGATGCCGGTCTCGGCGCGCCACAGTGCGTCGATCCGCGCCAGCCCCTCCGCATCGGTCAGCGCGCGGGCGATCACCGCCGCCGCCTCGTAGCCGGTGGTGCCGGCGATCGGCCAGGCGGGGAGCGACTCGCCGGTGACGAGGATCTTCTCGGCCCAGAGGGGCGTGTCGGGCAGCCGCGCTGCGAGGCGCTCGAGATAGCCGGCGGGATCGACCAGCCCGTCCACGTGGTCGATGCGGAGGCCGTCGATCAGCCCGCGGTCGGCGAGGTCGAAGATCGCCCGATGCGTGGCCTCGAAGACGCCCGCATCCTCCACCCGGACGCCGATCAGCGAGGTGACGGAAAAGAAGCGGCGATGGGTGATGCTGTCGCGCTCCAGCTGCCAGGGCAGGAGACGCCAGTTCTGGCGGGAATGCAGCCGGTCGAGATCCTCCGCCGTCATCGGCCCGTCGATCCCGGCGGCGGTGCCGGGGGCGAGGGGGAGGGGGAGATCGCCGACGCGGAGGTCGGTGTTCTCCACCCGCACCTCTCCCTGGTCAAGGAGCTCGGGGAGCGGCGCGGCGAGCCAGGGCAGGGCGACGGGGCCCGCCTCCCAGTCGATGTCGAAGACGGGGGCATGGGGGGAATGCTGCCCCCTGCGCAGCACGTCGCGGAGCCAGGGCGTCTCGAGCGTGAAGGCCATGTGGTTCGGCACGATGTCGAGAACGAGCTTCAGGCCGTGCTCATGGGCGGCCCGGGCCAGATCCGCGAAGCCCGCCTCGCCGCCGAGGGCGGGGTCGATCTCCGTCGGGTCGGTGACGTCGTAGCCGTGGGTCGAGCCCGGCGCGGCGGTCAGGATCGGGGAGAGGTAGAGATGGCTGACCCCGAGATCGGCGATCTGGTCGAGCAGGCTCCCGAGGCGGGCGAAATCCATGCCCCCGCGGAGCTGGACGCGATAGGTGGCGGTGCGGGTCATCGCGGCTCTCCGATTCCGGCGCGGATCGCGGCGCCGCTGTCCTGCGTCTCGTAGAAGATCTCGCGCATGTCCCGCGATAGGGAGGGCGGCGGCCCCTCGAGGGTGAAGGCGATTTCCAGCGCGCCGTCGCGGAAACGCCATTCCGCCCAGACCGACCGGTCCGAGAGCCGCTCGACGGTCTCGCCCTGCCAGCCGCTCCTGAGCCGCGGGATGACGTGATCGCGGCGCAGCGAGAGGCAGTGGCGGGTGAGCTCCTCCCATTCCGCGGCATCGTCGGGCAGCGCGCCGTAGGGCCGGGAATTGCGGAACGTCCGGCGGGCGTTCGGATCGGGGATTTCGCGCCTGAGGCCGGCGAATTCGGGGAACTCGCTCCGGCGGCCCGCGCGCACGGCCTCCGCCAGATCGCCGTCGAAATCGGTGAAGAAGCAGAACGGCGCGCGGGAGCCCTGTTCCTCGCCCATGAAGAGCATCGGGATGAAGGGCGAGAGCAGCAGGAGGGCGTGGACGATCCGCGCCGTGCCCGGATCGGCGAGCGTCACCAGCCGGTCGCCGAAGGCCCGGTTGCCGATCTGGTCGTGAGTTTGGTTGGCGTTGACGAAGCGGGTGGGCGGCAGGTGGCCGGAGGGCTCGCCGCGCCGCGCTTCGGTGCGCGGACGGTCCTGGCCCTGGTCCACCTGGCCGTCGCGCAGGGCGGTGACGAGATCGCCGAAGGAATCGGCGGAGAAGGGCGCGTAATAGGTCTGGCTCTCCCCGGTCAGGAGGCAGTGGACGGCGTGGTGGTAATCGTCGTTCCACTGGGCGCGGATCGGGCCTCCGGCCTCGACATAGCCGACGAGATTGCGCTCGTCCTCGGTGACGAGGTGGATCTGGTGGCCGAGATCGAGCGCGGCGACGCGATCGGCCAGGGTCTCGAGGAAGCGGGTCTCGCCCTCGCGGCCGATCTGGTGGACGGCGTCGAGGCGCAGCCCGTCGACGCCGTAATCGCGGAGCCACATGGTCGCGTTCTGGAGGAAGTATTCCGCCACTTCGGGCCGGTCGAAGTCGATCGCGGCGCCCCAGGGGGTGTGGCGCTCGGCGTCGAAGAAGGGCGGGCAGAGCTCGGTCAGCACCGCCCCGTCGGGGCCGAAATGGTTGTAGACCGCGTCCACCAGCACCATCAGGCCGACATCGTGGGCGGTCTGGACGAAGCGGGCCATCTCCGCCGGTCCGCCATAGGCGGGATGGATGGCGAAGGGCAGGACCACGTCGTAGCCCCAGCCGCGCTCGCCGGGGAAATGGCCGAGGGGCATGAGCTCGATGGCGGTGACGCCGAGATCGGCCAGCGCGTGCAGGCGGTGGCGCGCGGCGTCGAGCGTGCCGGCATCGGTGAAGGTGCCGACATGCAGCTCGAAGAGCACCGCGCTCTCCCAGCTCCGGCCCTCCCATCCGGGGCGCTGGTGCAGGTCGGCGGGATCGACGAGGACGGAGCGGGCATGGACGCCGCCGTCCTGATACCGGGCGGCGGGGTCGGGCTTCTCCTCCCCGTCGAGAAGGAAGGCGTATGTGGTGCCGGGCGGGGCCTCCACCTCGAGACTGTGCCAGCCCTCCGCGTCCCGGTCCATGATGAGGGACCGGTTCCCCAGCGCGAGGCCCATCTCGCGCGCCTCCGGGCTCCAGAGCGCGATCCGCCAGCGGTCCGCCCCGATCTTTCTCGCGCCCCAGTTCGGATTGCCGTCGGTCATCTTCGCCCCATGCTCGCACCCCTTACAGATACAGACAATTCTCGCGCGGGAAACTTCGTTCCGTGGCGGGGGACCGCTTTGGGGCGACCCGGCAGAGGGGCGGAGGCCGGGCCATCCGTTCGCTGATGGGAACTCAGGCCAGCGGCGTCTTGTTCGCCCTTCGAGCTCAAACCGGAGGATTCCATGATACGCAACGTTCTCGCCGTCGCGGCGATGCTGACCCTGACCGCGACCTCCCTTTCCGCACAGGAGGAGTTGGGCCAGTCGGGCGGCTCCGACCCGTCGGGACAGTCGCAATCGTCGGATTCGCAATCGTCGGGGTCCGAGGCCGGGCAGGCGCAATCGGCGCAGAACATGATCACCGCGAGCATGTTGCAGGACGCCACCGTCGTCTCCCTCGAAGGGCAGTACGACGAGGATGTCTGGCAGGACCGCGCCCCGCTCAGCACGATGATCGCCGACCTGACCGAGATCGGCCACGTGCAGGACATCGTGCTGTCGCCGCGCGGCGAGGTGCAGGGGCTGACGATCGATGTCGGCGGCTTCCTCGGCATCGGCACGAAGGCGGTGCTGATCCCGCTCGGGGACATGCGCCTGGCGCAGCCGGATCCGGAGTTGGACGAGATCACCGTGGTGACGCGGCTGAACCAGCAGCAGCTCGAAGACCTGCCGGAATTCGAGATGGAGGAGTGATCAGAGCCGCGGCACGAAGGGCGCGGCCTCGGCGTCGAGAAGCCCGAGGCAGCGGGGGTCGGGGAAGATCCGCACCTCCCGCCGCTCCGCCTCGAAGCCGTTGCGGAGGTAGAATCTGAGCGCGCCGGGGCTGTCGAGGGTGCAGGTGTCGAGCCCGATGGCCTCGGCGCCGCCGTCGAACAGCATCTTCTGGAAATGCGCCATCAGCCAGCGGCCGATGCCGCGCCCCGAGGCCTCCGGCGTGAGACCGAAGAAGGAGATGCGCGGCACGCCGGCATGGCCGAGATCGAGTTCGACCATGCCGCGCGTCTCGCCGTCCGAGCGCAGCGTGTAGAGGGCGACGTCCGGGTCGAGGAGGGTGGCGACGAGGGCGTCGTCCTCGAGCATCAGCCGCGAGGTCCAGAGCCAGTCTCGCCCGATCATCCGGAACAGCCGACGGTAGGTCTCCGGCGCGACGCAATCCTCCAGCCGCAGCTCGACGCCGGCGGGACGCTCCGGCAGGGCGACGGGCGCGCGGCAGATCAGATGCGTGACGACGACGCCGAGATGCCCCTCGGGGACGGAATAATGCCCTTCCTGCAGCGTCACCGCAGGATGGACCTTCCGGCGAATTGCGCCGTCTCGCCGAGCATCTCCTCGATGCGGATGAGCTGGTTGTACTTTGCCAGGCGGTCGGAGCGGCTGAGCGAGCCGGTCTTGATCTGCCCGCAATTGGTGGCGACGGCGAGATCGGCGATGGTCGCGTCCTCGGTCTCGCCGGAGCGGTGCGACATGACGTTGGTGTAGCCGGCGCGGTGGGCCATCTCGACGGCGCGGAGGGTCTCGGAGAGGGTGCCGATCTGGTTCACCTTGACGAGCATCGAATTGGCGATGCCGCGGTCGATGCCCTGTTTCAGCCGCGTCGGGTTGGTCACGAAGAGGTCGTCGCCGACGAGCTGGACCTTGTCGCCCAGGCGCTCCGTCAGGAGCTTCCAGCCGTCCCAGTCGTCCTCGCCGCAGCCGTCCTCGATCGACAGGATCGGGTAGTCGGAGACGAGTTTCTCGAGATAGTCGACATTCTCCTCCGAGGAGAGCGAGGCGCCCTCGCCCTTCATCTCGTAGCGGCCGTTCTCGTAGTATTCGGTCGAGGCGCAGTCGAGGGCGAGCATGATGTCCTCGCCGGGCGCGTAGCCCGCCTTCTCGCAGGACTTCATGATAAAATCCATCGCGTCGCGGGTCGACTTGATGTCGGGGGCGAAGCCGCCCTCGTCGCCGATGCCGGTGGCGAGCCCGGCGGCGGAGAGCTCCTTCTTCAGGGTGTGGAAGATCTCGCAGCCGGCGCGGACGGCCTCCCGGATATCGGGCGCCGAGACCGGCATGATCATGAATTCCTGGAAGTCGATCGGGTTGTCGGCGTGCTCGCCGCCGTTCACGATGTTCATCATCGGCACCGGCAGGGTGCGCGCCGCGGTGCCGCCGACATAGCGGAAGAGCGGCTGCATGGTGTACTCGGCGGCGGCCTTGGCGGTGGCGAGGCTGACGCCGAGGATGGCGTTGGCGCCGAGGCGGCCCTTGTTGTCGGTGCCGTCCATCTCGATCATCGTGGCATCGACGGCTTCCTGCTCGGTCGCGTCCATGCCGAGGAGGCCATCGGCGATCTCGCCGTTCACCGCCGCCACGGCCTCGGTCACGCCCTTGCCCAGATAGCGGCCCTTGTCGCCGTCGCGGCGCTCGTGCGCCTCGTGCTGGCCCGTGGAGGCGCCCGACGGGACGGCGGCGCGTCCCATCGCGCCGCCTTCGAGGACGACGTCGACCTCGATGGTGGGATTGCCCCGGCTGTCGAGGATCTCCCGGCCGACGATTTCGAGGATGGCGCTCATCTGTCTCTCCCCCTGGGACGGATTGTCGCCAGAAGACCTAGGCGGATCGGCGGGTCATGGAAAGGGCATGGCGGCGACGGCGCTCGCGGAGCCAGGTGTAGAGGCCGCTCGCGACGACGATGGCGGCGCCGGCATAGGTGGGCGCGTCGGGCCGCTCACCGAGCAGGCCGATGCCGAGCAGGAGGGCGAATATGAGGCGCGAATAGCGGAACGGGATGACGACCGAGAGATCGCCGATCCGCGTCGAGCCGAGGAGCGTGAGATAGGCGACGGCGCCGATGGCCACGGCGCAGACGAGAAGGCCCCAGGCGGCGGGCGTGGCCGGGGTCATGGGCGGGCCGGCGAGCATCAGCACGAGGGCGAAGGGCAGCAGCAGGGCGTAGGCCCAGAGCGAGAGCTGGTCCGAGCCGATCTCGGCGGGCATGCGGCGGGAGACGAGATCGCGGATGGCGAGGCAGACCGCTGCTCCGACGGCGAGGAGGGCGGAGGCCTCGAACCCCGCGAGGCCGGGCCGGATGATGACGAGGACGCCTGCGAGCCCGGCCAGCACCGCCGCCCAGCGCCGCCAGCCTACCGGCTCGCGCAGCCAGAGCGCCGCGCCCATGGTCACGAAGATGGGCGTCGCCTGCTGGACGGCGGAGACGAGGGAGAGCGGGTTGAGGGTCAGGGCGGTCACGAAGAAGGTCGTCGCGCCGACTTCGGAGGCGCAGCGGGTGACGACCAGGGGCGCGAGCAGGGAGCGGTCGGCCAGGGGCGATCCGCGCCGGACGCAGATGGCCGCGAAGACGAGGCAGAGACCGCCCGACAGCGCGACGAGGACCTGCCCCGTCGGCATGGCGGCCGAGGCCAGCTTCAGCAGGAAGTCCAGGACGGCGAAGGCCGCCATCGCGGCGACCATCAGCGCGATGGCCCGCAGGTTGTCGGATTCCATGGTGCTCTTCCGTTGGGCGGCGGGCGCCGCGGCCCGCCCGTGCCCGCGCCCTATCCGATGGCGGAGACGGGGGCCAGCGCGGCGGGCGCGATCCGCCCCTCCATCACCCGCACGGCCGCGCCCGAGATCGTCACGCCGCCGGGCTCGGCCATCATCGAGATTACCGAGGGGCGGCCCATCTCGACGCCCTGGGCGATCGTGGCCGCCTGGTCGCGGCCCTCCAGATCGACGAGGAAGAGGCCGAGCGCGGCGGCGGCGCTGCCGGTGGCGGGGTCCTCGGGGACGCCGTCGAGCGGCGCGAACATGCGCGCGCGGATGAGGTCCCCGTCGCGGATATAGGCATAGACCGCGAAGTCGAAGGACAGCGCGTACTCGGCCTGACCGCGGCGGAACATCTCGATCTGCGGCCGGCACTTGGCGAGCTGCCGCTGGCTCTCCAGCTCGACGAGACAGAAGGGCAGGCCGGCGGAGGCGATGGCGGGGGCGCGACCTTCGGTCCGGACGGCCATCTCCGGCAGGCCGAGACAGGCGGCGGCGAAGGCGGGATCGGGGTGGTGCAGGACCTCGAGATCGGTGCGCCGCTCGAACGCCGCGCCGCCGTTCTCGGCGAGGCAGCCGATCTCGCCGGCGCCGGTCTCGAGCCGTTGCTCCGCCGGACCGCCCTCCTCGGCCAGCGCCAGGGCGGTGCCGATCAGGGGGTGGCCGGCGAAGGGGATCTCCTGCCGCGGCGTGAAGATGCGGAGCCGCGCCGTGCCGCCGGCCTCGGGAGGGTAGACGAAGACGGTCTCGGAGAAGCCGAACTCCTCCGCGAGGGGCTGCAGCGCGGTCTCCGGCAGGCCGGCGGCGTCGGGGACGACGGCCAGCGGGTTGCCGCCGAACGGGGTCGAGGTAAAGACGTCGTAGACGAGATAGCGGCTCATCAGAGCGTGTAGAGCGGCGGCTTGCCTTGGGCGGCGTGGACCTCGTTGACGATGCGCCGCTCGAGATTCAGGGCCCGGGCGAGGCGGTCGAGATACTCGGCCTCGGCGCGGTTGTCGGGCTCGATGGCGATGACGCTCGCGGTGTAGATCTCCAGCCCGTGGCCCTCCGGCACGTCGCGGGCGAGCGCCTCGGGATCGACCGGCGCGCGCATCTGGTCGGCGAGAAAGGCCTCCTCCTGCGGATCGGCCTCGCCCATCACCTCGATCAGCGTCTCCCGCTCGGCGGCGTCGATCTCGCCGTCGGCGCGCGCCGCCTGGATCATGGCGCGGATCATCAGGCCCGAGACCTGCTCCTCCTCCGGCGTGTCCTCCGGGGTCTCGCGCGTGGTGTCCAGGAGGCCGCGCATCCGGTCGCTGGCGGCGGATCCGCCCGAGGCGCCGGCGAGGCCCGTCAGCAGGCCGCCGATGCCGGAGCGCCCGCCGCCGTCCTCGGTCGTTTATGCCGAGCTCGCCGAGCATGCCCGCGATGCCGCCCTTGCGGGAGGCGCCCGAGCTCGAGAGCTTCTTGCGGATGCCCTCGATCCCGCCGGCCTTCTGGAACATCTGCACGCCCTTCGCCGCGGCGAGGGCGAACGCCATCTGACGCGCCATCTTCTTCATCGACATATCTGCTATCCCTCCCTGCAACTTTATCTCCGGAGCATGTGGCGATCGGGGCCCGGGATACAAGTTCACCCGCGTCCGGCGAGGCGGTCGAGCAGCAGGTCGGTGGCCAGCCCCTCGACCGCGCCCGGGACGAGGCCGCGGGGGGCGAGCCGCCCGGCGACGTAGCTCTCGGCCACGGCGGCGGGCGCGGTGGCGAGGAGGGTCGCCGCGGTGAGGAGATGGGCGAGGGTCTCGGCGAAGGCGCGGGCCTCCGGCTCCGCAGGGCCGCGCGGCCAGCGGGTGCGGAAGTCGGCGAGCGCGGCATCGTAGCGCGGATCGGCGCCGGCCGCGGCGTCGAGCTCCGCCGCCACGGCGTCGCGGGCGGCCGCGTCGCGGGCGAGCGAGCGCAGGATGTCGAGACAGATGACGTTGCCCGAGCCCTCCCAGATGCCGTTCAGGGGCGCCTCGCGGTAGAGCATGGGCAGCGGCGTGTCCTCGACGTAGCCCATGCCGCCCAGCACCTCCATCGCCTCGGCGATCACCGTCGGGCAGCGCTTGTTTGCGAGGAACTTGGCGGCAGCGACGGCGATGCGGGCAAGGGGATCGTCCGCATCGAAGGCGCGCGCGACCCGCAGCGAGAGGGCGGTGGCGCCCTCCCAGTCGAGGGCGAGATCGGCGAGGACGACGCGCATCAGGGGCTGGTCGATCAGGCGGCGCTGGAAGGCCGAGCGCCCCTCGCACCAGCCGACCGCCTCGATCAGCGCGGCGCGCATGAGGCCGGCGGGCGCGATGGCGGTGTCGAGACGGGTGTGGTGGACCATGCGGATGATGGCGCGCACGCCCTCGCCCGGCGTTCCGACGAGATGGGCCAGGGCGCCGTGATACTCGATCTCGGCCGAGGCGTTGGCGTGGTTGCCGAGCTTGTCCTTCAGCCGCATCAGGCGGATGGCGTTGCGCGTCCCGTCTTCCAGCCAGCGGGGCACGAGGAAGCAGGTGAGGCCGTCGTCGGTCAGGGCCAGGGTCAGGAAGCCGTCCGACATGGGTGCGGAGCAGAACCACTTGTGGCCGGTGAGCCGCCAGCTGCCGCCCTCGGGCGCGGCGCGGGTGGAGTTGGCGCGCACGTCCGAGCCGCCCTGCTTCTCCGTCATCGCCATGCCGAGCGTGGCGGCGCGCTTCGTCGAGAGCGGCGCGACGGCGCGGTCGTAGGCGGGCGTGGCGAGCTTGTCGGCCCATGCGGCGAGATCGGACAGGTCCGAGAGCGCCGGGATCGCGGCGAAGGTCATCGTCATCGGGCAGCAGGTGCCGGGCTCCACGCCGCTCATCAGGTAGACCATCGCGGCATGGGTGACGTGGCTGCCGCCGGTCCAGGGGAGGGCGGCGTAGCCGTGGGAGAGGCCGAGCGCGAGGAGATCGTGATAGGCCGGGTCGAAGCGCACCTCGTCGAGGCGGCGGCCGTGGCGGTCGAAGATCCGCGCCTCGGGCCGGTTGCGGCGGGCGCGCTCGCCGAGCTCGCGGGCGTCGGCGGCGATGAGTGCGGCGGCGAAGCGCGCGAGATGCGCCGCGTCGCCGCCCTGCGCCGCGACCTGGGCGCGGAGGACCGGGTCCGCGGCCCAGGGGTCGGGCATCGGTCCGGTCTCGGGCTGGTTCAGGACGTCGTGGGTCGCGAGACGATCTTCTGGGCGCATGGCCGGAACCCTCCCGGGAGGGAGTTCTATCGAGCCGGCGGGCCCACGGGGAGGGCGAATGTCGTGAGGAGACGCGACGGCGAGCCATCGGGCGGAGCGAGTGGAGCGGGTGAAGGGAATCGAACCCTCGTCTTAAGCTTGGGAAGCTCCTGCTCTGCCATTGAGCTACACCCGCGTCGCGGCGCCCAGATAGGCGCGGCCGGCGGGGGCGGTCAAGGGGGCTCAGCGCCGGCGGCGGCGCCGGCCGCGATCCTCCCCGCCCTGGTTGAAGGAGACCTCGGGCAGCGGCACGAGGGCGCGCAGCGTCGGGAACGGATCGACGGCATGGGGCAGGGCGTTGGCGGCCACGAAATGCTCCTGGAAGCGCGGCTCGATCGCCGTCTCGACCTTGCGGATCTCGCGCACGCGCGCCTCGATCTCGGCGCGGGACGCGCGGTTCAGCAGCGCGATCCGCGCGCCGGTGCCGGCGGCGTTGCCGGCGCTCGTCACCTTCTCGAGCGCCACGTCGGGGATCATCCCGAGCACCATGGCGTGTTTGGGGCTGATATGGGCGCCGAAGGCACCGGCGAGGACCACGCGCTCCACCTTGTCCACCCCGCGTTCGTCCATCAGGAGCCGCGCCCCGGCATAGAGCGCGGACTTGGCGAGCTGGATGGCGCGGATGTCGCCCTGGGTGACGGAGATAGTGCGGTCGCCGTCGCGGTGGAGCACGAGGGCATGGGTGCGGCCCTCGGGCTCGACCCGGTCGAAGCCGGTCTGTTCGGCGGAGCCGATGAGGCCCGAGGGGTCGAGGATGCCGGCCATGCGCATCTCGGCCACAGCCTCGATGATGCCAGAGCCGCAGATACCGGTGACCTCGGCGTCGAAGCCCTCCTCGTCGGACCAGCGGTCGTCGCCGATGACGCGGAAGCGCGCGGCGCGGGTCTCGGGGTCGATGCGCACCGCCTCGATGGCGCCGGGGGCGGCGCGCTGGCCGGAGCTGATCTGCGCGCCCTCGAAGGCGGGGCCGGTGGGCGAGGAGCAGGCCAGCACGCGTGTGGTGTCGCCGAGGAGGATCTCCGCGTTCGTGCCCACGTCCACGACGAGGGTGAGCTCCTCCTGTGCCCAAGGCTCCTCGGAGAGCGCGACGGCGGCGGCGTCGGCGCCCACGTGTCCGGCGATGCAGGGCGGGATGTAGGCGCGCGCCGAGGGGTTGAGGCGGGTCAGGCCGAGCTCGGCGGCGGCGCAGTCGATCGCGCCGGAGGTGGCGAGCGCGAAGGGCGCCTGGCCGAGCTCCACCGGGTCGATGCCGAGGAAGAGGTGGTGCATCACCGGGTTGCCGACCACCACCGCCTCGACGATGGCGGCGGGGTCGATGCCCGCCTCGGCGGCGATGGCGCCGGTCAGATCGTCCATCGCCTCGCGCACAGCGGAGGTCATCTCCGCCGCGCCGCCCTCGTTCATCATCGAATAGCTGACCCGGCTCATCAGATCCTCGCCGAAGCGGATCTGGGGGTTCATGATGCCCGAGGAGGCCAGCACGCGGCCGGTGTCGAGGTCGCAGAGATGGCCGGCGATGGTGGTGGAGCCGAGGTCGATGGCGAGGCCGAAGAGGCCGTTCTCGTAGAAGCCGGGCCAGACGTCGATCAGCCGCGCGGGGCCGCGATGGGCCGCGTGGATCGCCACGGTGACGCGGAACCCCTCCTTGCGGAGAACGGGTTGCAACTTCGCCAGGAGGGGGAGGCTCGCTTCGACGGGGCCGACGCTCCACTGTTCCCCGAGCGCCCGGTTCAGCCGCTCCAGATCGCCCGCGGGCTCGTGCATGTCGGGCTCGGCGACCTCGACGTAGTGGAGCCGCGTCGCGGGATCCATGGCGATGGTGCGCTCGGCGGCGTCCTTGCGCACGACCTGCCGGTGGACCTGGCTTTCGGGCGGCACGTCTAGGACCACGTCGCCGTGGATCTCGGCCTGGCAGCCGAGGCGGCGGCCGGGCTTCAGGCCGCGCTTCTCGTCGTAGCGCGCCTCGACAGCGTTCCAGGGCGAGAGCGCGTCGCCGGCGACGGTGACGCCGTGCTTCGGGAAATGGCCCTTGCCCGGCGAGACCTGGCACTTGGAGCAGATGCCGCGGCCGCCGCAGACGCTGTCGAGATCGACGCCGAGGCGGCGGGCGGCGGCGAGCACGGTGGTGCCGGCGGGCACGCGGCCGCGCTTGCCGGAGGGAGTGAAGATGACGAGGGGGTCGGTCATGGCTGTCGGAGTCCCGTCGGAATCCCGTTCCGGTCCCGCCGGCGGGTCAGGCGCGCCTCCGTCGCCGTCCGCCACGGCCGCCGCCGGCGGCCATCGCGGCCTTCGAGGCCTCGGGATAGCTTTCGCCCGCCTCCACCGCGTCGAGGATGCGGGAGAAGCTGATCCATTCGGAGCCGTTGCGGTCGTGGTTCATCAGGAAGTTCGCCGCGCGCATCGCTTCCATCTCGACGGGTCGGATCGGGTTCATGATCGCGCTCGTCATGCCGGCGCCGATCGCCATCGGCAGGAAGGCGGCGTTGATCCCGTGGCGGTGGGGCAGGCCGAAGGAGACGTTGGAGGCCCCGCAGGTGGTGTTGACGCCCAGCTCGTCGCGCAGCCGCCGCACCAGCGTGAAGACCTGCTGGCCCGCCGTCGCCATCGCGCCGATCGGCATGACCAGCGGATCGACGACGATGTCATGGGCGGGGATGCCGAAATCCGCGCCCGCTCGACGATCTTCTTCGCCACGGCGAAGCGGACCTCGGGATCCTCGGAGATGCCGGTGTCGTCGTTGGAGATCGCCACCACGGGCACGTTGTACTTCTTCACCAGCGGCAGGACGAGCTCCAGCCGCTCCTCCTCGCCGGTCACGGAATTGAGCAGCGGACGGCCCTCCGCCGCCTCGAGCCCGTTCTTCAGCGCACCGGGCACCGAGCTGTCGATGCAGAGCGGCACGTCCACCAGCGACTGGATGCGCTTCACGAGCTCGGGCATCAGCGGCGGCTCGACGAAGTTGTTGTCGGCGTAGCGCGGATCCTCGGCCATCTTGTTGGTGAAGACCGCGCCGGAATTGACGTCGAGCACCATCGCGCCGCAGGCGACCTGCTCCAGCGCGTCCTGCTCGACGGTGGAGAAGTCGTCGCGCTCCAGCTCGGCGGCGAGCTTCTTGCGACCCGTCGGATTGATCCGCTCCCCGATCACGCAGAACGGCTCGTCGAAGCCGATGGTCGACGGTCTTCGACTTGGACTCCAGAACGGTGCGGGTCATCGGGTCTCCTCGGTGAGTCGGTCGAGCCAGGGTCCGAGCCCCGGATCGGTGAAATCGGCGATGCTGTCGGACGCCCCGGCAGAGATTAGGGCGTCGTGGCCGAGGGACGAGCGCAAGCCGATCGTCGCGATGCCGGCGGCGGAGGCCGAGGCTATCCCCGAGCGGCTGTCCTCGAAGGCCAGCGCATGGGCGGCGGCGGCGCCGAGGCGCTCGAGCCCGGTGCGGTAGGGCAGGGGGTCGGGCTTGCCGCGGGGCAGTCCTCGCAGACGACGAGCGTGTCGAAGCGGCCGTCGAGCCCGATCGCGGACAGCATGGCCTCCGCGTTCAGGCGCGGCGCGTTGGTGACGATGCCGATCGCCAGGCCGTCCCCGCGCGCCCGGTCCATCAGGGTCAGGAGGCCCGGCATCGGGTCGGCGCTGCCGCCGAGACGGTCGCGGAAGCGCGCCTCCTTCTCGTCCGCGAGAGCGTCCGCATCCTCGCCGGGAAAGAACTCCGTGAAGATGTCCTCGTTGAGCCGCCCCTGAATGCGGTCGGTGTAGAACTGCCCGTCGATCTCGCGCCCGCGCTCGGCGAAGACCTCCCTGAAGACGGCGGCATGGATCGGGTCCGATTCGATCATCGTCCCGTCGAGATCGAACAGCAGGGCCGGGCTCATCGGCTGAGGCGCACCTTCGACGGCGTCCGGCGGATGTTGGCCCAGTCCGCCGCGGCGGCGATGCCGCCAAGCGGGAAGAGATGGACCTGGGCGACGGCGAAATCCGGATTCAGCGCCTTGTGGCGTGCCAGCCCTTCGACCACGTCGTCGGGCGTGTAGGGCAGCAGGAGCTTGGTCACGTCCATCGCCCGCTTCTGCAGCACGCGCAGGGACGGACCGACGCCGCAGGCGATGGCGAATTTGATCAGCGTCTGCAGCTTCGCCGGCCCGGCGATGCCGATATGGACTGGCAGGCGGATGCCGTTGCGGCGCAGCGCCTCGGCCCAGTCGATGACCGGCCGGGCCTCGAAGCAGAATTGCGTGGCGATCGCCATCTCGGCATCGGTGCGCTCGGAGAAGGCCTGCTTCCAGGCCAGCGCCTGGGAGACGTTCTCGTCGCTGCCGTCGAGGTCGATGTCGCGGTTGCCCTCCGGATGGCCGGCGACGTGGAGGCGGGTGAAACCCGCCCGGTCGAAGAGGCCGGTCTCCATGAGTTGCATCGAGTTGTCGAATTCGCCGCGGGGCTCGGTGACGCCGCCGGCGAGCAGCAGCCCCTGGGTGACGCCGGCCTCGCCCTGGTAGCGGGCGATCCAGTCCGCCAGCTCCGCCGCGTCCCGGATGATGCGGGCGGGGAAATGCGGCATGACGTCGAAGCCCTCGGAGGCGATGCGGGCGGCGGTGGCCACCATCTCCTCGATCGGCGTGCCGTCGATATGGGCGATGTAGACCCGTGTGCCCTGCGGCAGCAGCGCGCGGAAATCCTCCACCTTGGCCGCAGTGCGGGGCATCACCTCGACGGAATAGCCGTCGAGGAAGCGGGCGACGGTGTCGTCGCGGTACCGGGGCGCGGGGGAGGGGCGGCGGAAGGACAGGATCGACATGGAATCTCCGGGGAAAACGGGCCGGTCAGGCCCGGCCATCGTTGGCGATGAGCGCCTTCAGGCGCTCGGTGTCGTATTCGGCGTCGAGCCGGGCGGCGATCTCCTCGGCCGCGTCCTCGTCGGCGCCTTCGACCTCGCCGGCAGGCGCCTTGCGCCAGGCGGCGAGGTAATCGTCGGTTCCGGCGGCGCCGGACCGCATCGCGGCCCGGTCGATCGCCTGCTCGAACCGTTCGGGCAGCGGGCGTTTCACGCCGCGCCGGCCTCGTCCCGCGATCACCTGCGCGGGAATGTCCCGCCAGTAGACGATGGTGATCTCGGTCATCGATCCGTCCTTTCCGGTTCCCCAGCCGATACAGGCGACCGGCGCCCCGGCAATGCCGAATATCGACATCTCGGCGCGTGGTCGCGACGCTGTTCGTAGTGGCCTGCGGCCGCGACCACCATGCTGCCGGGCACGAGCATTCTTCATTAAGATCATGTGGGGCGCCGCGGATTTGCTTGCCAGTCCCGCGGCGACCCCCTACGCTCCGCGCAACTGAATGGAGGGCGACGAAATGGCGCCCAGGCGTCCCACAGGTGCGGGCGCGTTCCCGATACCGGTCGAGCCGCCCGGCACCGCCAGACCAGACCCGGCATCGCTCTATGCCGCGCTCGATCTCGGCACGAATTCCTGCCGCATGCTGGTCGCGCAGCCGAAGGGCAACCAGTTCCACGTGGTCGACAGCTTCTCGAAATCGGTCCAGCTCGGGACCGGGCTGGAGACCACGGGGCTGCTCTCTCCCGTCTCGATGGACCGCACGGTCCACGCGCTGAGGATCTGCCGCTCGAAGATCGACCAGCGGCGGGTGAGCCGGATGCGGCTGGTGGCCACGGAGGCGTGCCGGCGGGCGCGGAACGCGCGGCAGTTCGTGGCGCGGGTGCGGGCCGAGACCGGGCTGGCGATGGAGATCATCGCGCCCGAGGAGGAGGCGCGGCTGGCGGTGATTTCCTGCGCGCCGCTGGTCTCCACCAAGACCGAGCAGCTCCTCGTGGTGGATATCGGCGGCGGCTCGACGGAGCTGGTCTGGATCGACCTGACGCGGGTGCCGCGCCACGACCGGCCGCGGGCGATCATGCGGCTCCATGCGGGGTTCAAGCCGGCGGACGGCTCGCCCTTCCCGACGGCGCGGGTGGTGGACTGGATCAGCGTGCCCTTGGGCGTCGCGACGCTCCGCGAGCAGTTCGACGATGTCAAGAACGACGCCGCGCGGTTCGCACTGATGAGCTGGTTCTTCGAGGAAAACCTCGTGAACTTCGCCCCTTACGCCCGAGAGCAGTGCCGCGAGGGGTTCCAGATCATCGGCACGAGCGGGACGGTGACGACGGTGGCGGCGAGCCATCTTGGGCTCAGGCGCTACGACCGCAACCGGGTCGACGGGCTCAGGATGACCACCGACCAGATCGACGCGGTGATCCGCGAATACCTGACGCTGGGGCCGGAGGGGCGGCGGGCCGATCCGCGCATCGGGCGCGACCGGCACGCGCTGATCATGTCGGGCTCGGCGATCCTGCAGGCGCTGCTTCGGGTCTGGCCCACGGACCGGCTCTCGGTGGCCGACAGGGGGCTGCGGGAGGGGCTGCTCTACGCCCAGATGTCGGCCGACGGGGTGCTCGACGACGGGCCCTATCTGAGGCGAAAGGGGCGGTCGGATTCCCGTCCGAATTCCTGGCGAGGAGTCCCGGCGGGCGCTGGCCAGGAGGTTGCGATGGCACGGAAGTCGAGCGGACGCGGGCAGCGGGACCTGACGGTCCGGTCAAGACAGCGCGGGGGCGCAAGCCGAGCTCGACCCGCTGGCTGCAGCGGCAGCTCAACGACCCCTACGTGAAGCGCGCGCAGGGACGAGGGCTTTCGCGGGCGCGCCGCCTACAAGATCATGGAGCTCGACGACCGCTTCGGCTTCCTCGTGCCCGGCGCGCGGGTGGTCGATCTGGGCGCCGCGCCCGGCGGCTGGTGCCAGGTGGCGGTGCCGCGGGTGAACGCGCTGGGCGAAGGCGGGCAGCGCGCGGGGCTTCGTGCTCGGCATCGACCTGCAGGAGATGGAGCCGGTCGCGGGGGCGGAGCTGCACCGGCTCGACTTCCTGGAGGAGGGCGCCGAGGCGGCGGTGAAGGGCTGGCTCGGCGGGCCGGCCGACGTGGTGATGTCGGACATGGCCGCATCCGCCTCGGGGCACAAGCAGACCGATCACCTGCGGATCGTGGCGCTCTGCGAGGCGGCGGCGGAGTTCGCCTTCGACGTCCTCGATCCCGGCGGCACCTTCGTCGCCAAGGTGCTGGAGGGCGGCGCCGAGGGCACGCTGCAGGCGGAGCTGAAGCGTCGCTTCGAGAGTGTCGCCAACGTCAAGCCGCCGGCGAGCCGGCCGGACAGTTCGGAGAAGTTCGTCGTCGCGCGGGGGTTCCGGGGCTAGGCTTCAGGAGAGGGCCGCCATCAGCGGCAGGGCGAGCGAGACGATCGCGCCAAAGGTGAGGGCGTAGGCGCCGTTCCAGACGAGGCCGACCCTGAGAGGGCTCGCGCCGGCATAGACGCCGGCGAGCAGCACCGAGGCGGTGTAGGGCGAGGTCGCGCCGCTCAGCGCCCAGCCGGCGGTGATCGCGAAGACCATGACGGCGGGCGCGATGCCGAGCGCCTCCGGCGCGGGCAGGAGCGGGCCGAAGAGGGAGACGGCGAGGATCGGGTTCATGCCGATCTGGCCGGTGATCGGCACCGCCCAGAACACCGCGACGAGCAGCAGCGGCGTCGGGACCCGGCCAAGGTCGAGACCCGAGGCGGCGACCAGCGGCGCGGCGACGGCGGAGCCCAGCGTGCCGATGAAGCCGGCCATGACGAGGAGCGTGAGTTCGCCCCGCAGATCGGGGATGTCGCGGAGCGCGAAGGCGGCGGCGCGGCGGGCGGGCGCGGCGAGGCGCGCGCCCCGCCGCGTCGGGCTGCAGCGCCGTCCAGACCAGCGCGACGACCGGCACCACCGCCATCACCGCGCCGAAGATGTGGGTTCCGGCGAGGAGATAGACCGCCGCCGAGGCGGCGAGGATCACGGCGAGGAGCACGACGAGCGGACGCAGGTGGCGCGGCCCAGCCGCCCTCCGCCCGAGGGGCCGGGCCGGGCGCGGCGCCGGAGCGCGCCGGCTTGAAGATCGTGTCGAGCGCCCAGCCCAGCCCGACCAGGCCCAGCGCGCCCGGGAGGCAGAGCGGCAGGGCGCCGGACCAGCTCGCGCCCGGCACCACGGAGAGGGTGATCGCCAGCGAGAAGGTCAGCGGCGACCACATCATCGTCCCGACGAAGCCGCGCTGGATCGCCACCAGCATCCGGCGGATGCGGATGCGGCGGATCCGCGGGTCGGTCTCGTCGCGACGCTCTCGGTGGCGAGGCCGCCGAGCAGGGAGATCGCCCCGTAGAGCAGGACGAGCCCGAAGAGATGGCCGCCGATGGTCAGCGCCAGATAGCGCCGTCCCGGCGGCTGGCCGGCGAGGAACCGGCCGCATTCGACGATGCCGGGATCGGTGGCGGCGGCGCTGCGGATCGCGGTCAGCGCGGTGAAGAGGCCGGCGATGAAGCTGGCGCGCGCCAGGGCGTCGAGCAGGGCGGTGCCCGGGTCTTGCAGGGTCGCCGCGGCGAGTCCGGCGAGGCCGATGCCGATGATGAGGAAGACCTGCCGCGCGAAGCGGATCTGGGGCGCGAAGCAGAGAAGGCCGATCACGGTGGTCAGGCCGGCCAGGAAGGCGAAGGGCGCCGCCCCGGTGAATTCGCGGCCGACCGAGAGCAGGAGCGTGCAGGCCATCAGCGCCCCGCCGGCGCGGTTGCGGGCCTCCGCCCCGCCGGTCACGGGGCGGCCCCCGGAACGCCCTCACTCATCTGGCCGGCCCCCCGCTCTGGATCAGCGCCCGGCGGGCGCTCCCGCGCTCCGCCGCGGCGCCGGGATCAACGCGCCGGATCGCGGTCCGGTCCCCGGATCGGGACGTCAGCGCGGCAGGACGAGTTCCGCCATCAGCCCGCCGAGACGCTCGGAGCGGTCGAGGCGGAGGGTGCCGCCATGCTGCCGGGCGACGTCGCGGGCGATGGCGAGCCCGAGGCCGACGCCGCCGCCGCGATCCTGGTTGCGCGCCGCATCGAGGCGGGTGAAGGCGCGCATCGCCTCCTCGCGGTCGGGCTCGGGGATGCCGGGCCCGTCATCCTCGACCCGGAATATCACCGCGCGGTCGGTCGCCGCGAGGGTCAGCAGGCAGTGGCGGCCGTGTCGGAGCGCGTTGCCGACGAGATTGTCGAGCGCGCGCGAAACCGTCAGCGCGCGCATCATCACCGGGCCGACCGCCGGCAGCGCGGCGACCTCGAGCGCGTCGGTGCCGCGGCTGGTCTTGGCGGCGATGTCGCGGACGAGATCGGCGGGGTCAGTGGCCTCCGGCTCGTCCACGGCCCCCTCGCGGGCGAAGTCGAGGAAGGCGTCGAGCATCCGGCGCATCTCCGCCACGTCGGCGCGCATCGCCTCGGCCTCGGAATCGTCGATCATCTCGAGGCCCAGATTGAGCCGGGTGAGCGGCGTGCGCAGGTCGTGGCTGATCCCCGAGAGCATGGTGGTGCGCTGCTCGATCTGGCGCTCGATCCGCTGGCGCATGTCGAGGAAGGCGGCGCCGGCGGCGCGGACCTCGGCCGCCCCTGCGGGCCGGTAGGGCACCGAGCGGCCGCGGCCGAAGGCGGCGGCGGCGTTGGCCAGCCGCTTGATCGGGCGGAGCTGGTTCTTGAGGAAGATGTAGGCGACGAGGGTGAACAGCAGCGCGGTCGCCATGATGATGACGAGGAACTGGTGGGGGTTCTGCGCGGAGACGCGGTCGCGGTCGAGGCTGAGGCCGAGCGGTCCCTTGTCGGTCAGCACGGTGAGGTCGACGAGGTCGTCGCCGCCGCGGAGATCGACGCCGAGAAAGCCCGGAACCTCCGCGGCCAGCGTGCGGATGACGAGCCGGCCGGAGAGGTCGAGCGTATCCGCGCGGTGCCGCCCACGGGCGTGGGATCGGGCAGCGCGGCGACGACGTCGAGCGCATCGGCGACCGGGGCGAGGGCGGCGCGGGCGGCGCGGGCGTCCGGCGCCGCCTCCACGATCCCGGCGAGGTAGCGCAGCTCGAGCGCGACGTTGGCGGTCATCTGCTCGGTCACGTCCTCGAAGAGACGCTGGATGAAGACCACCGAGGCGACGACCTGCAGGGTGAGGACGGGCAGCAGCAGGATCAGCGCCGCGCGTCCGTAGAGCGACCTCGGGATGGAGCGTTTCAGCCAGGCGAATGTCATGCTAGCCAC